>CP097971.1:0-614910 GCA_023703615.1 SAR86 cluster bacterium
TATCCACAGAAAATTCATAAACTTATACTGTAGATATCTTGTGGATTTTTTTATAGACTAGTTACTTCAAACTAAATCATTAATCCAAGCAGGGGAAACAGATTGAAACTTTGGAATAAATGTTCAGAAAACTTAGAAAACAAACTTTCTCAGGAAGAATTTAACACATGGGTAAGGCCTCTAAAAGCCAATTTTGATAAAAATATACTTGAAGTTTTAGCCCCCAATGATTTTATATTAAATTATGTAGAGAAAAATTTTGCAGATGATATTAAATTTATATTAAACAAACAATCAAAAAAAGACATAAGTCTGGTTTTTAAAACTCTTACAAAAGAAACATTTGTTGACAAATATAAAGATTCTAAATCTTCAAACTCGCAGCTTGTTGATAAATATGTCTTTGAAACCTTTGTGGAAGGTAAATCTAACCATTTAGCCCTTGCAGCTGCAAGACAAGTTGCATTAAACCCAAAGGGTGATTATAACCCGCTTTTTATTTACGGTGGCGTTGGTTTGGGTAAAACTCACTTGATGCATGCGGTTGGCAATGAAATCTTAATAAACGAACCAAACAAAAGAATTGTTTATGTGCATTCAGAAAAATTTGTTTCAGATATGGTAAAAGCCCTACAACTTGGCGCAATGAATGAATTTAAGACATTTTATAGAAACGCCGATGCATTGTTAATCGACGACATTCAATTTTTTGCTGGTAAAGAACAATCACAGGAAGAGTTTTTCCACACTTTTAATGCATTGTTAGATAGAAACAACCAAATGATTTTAACCTGTGATAAATATCCCAAAGAAATTGAAGGTCTTGAAGAAAGACTTAAGTCAAGGCTTGGCTGGGGTCTTCCTGTTGTTATTGACCCTCCAGAGCTTGAAACAAGAGCCGCTGTTTTGTTAAGCAAAGCATCGTCGATGGGTGTTGTTCTTCCAAATGACTGTGCAATTTTTATTGCTCAAAGAATAAGATCAAACATCAGAGAGCTCGAGGGGGCGCTAAAAAGAGTTGTAGCCAATGCTAGATTCACCAATCAAGAAATTGATTTAACACTAGTTAAGTCAGCGTTAAAGGATTTGTTTGTTATATCAGCAAAAATGATAAGTATTGAGAATATCCAAAAAACTGTTTCGGAGTATTATAATATTAAACTCTCAGACCTTTTATCTAAAAGAAGGAGTCGCTCTATAACAAGACCAAGACAGCTCGCTATGGCTTTAACTAAAGAGCTAACCAACCATAGTCTACCTGAGATAGGGGAGGCCTTTAATGGCAGAGATCATACAACAGTACTTCATGCGTGCAAAAAAATATTAGAGCTAAGAAAAGAAAGCCCATCTCATGAAGAGGATTATAGAAACCTTCATAGGGCTCTTACTAATTAAAATGGATTTCTTTATTGCAAAAGAAGAAATAGTTAATTCTCTTAATACTACTCTGGGTGTGGTCGAAAAAAGACAGACTCTTCCAATACTTTCTAATGTATTATTTGAAGTCGATGAATTATCTTTAAAACTAACAGCAACTGATTTAGAATCAGAAATTCTAACAGTTTCTACAATTTCTAATTTTAAAAGTGGTGGCAAAACTACTGTACCAGCAAAAAAAATAAGTGAATTATGTAGACTTTTGCCAGAAAATTCTGAAATACATATATATCTAGATGGAGAAAGTCTTAAAATTGAAACAGCTTCAGGAAAATATAATTTAGCAACATTGCCAAGCGAAGATTTTCCCGTTTTTGACCAAGAAGAGGCCTCATCGCCTATAAATATAACTTCTAAAAACCTTAAACGCCTTATAACAAAGACTTCTTTTGCGATGGGCAATCAAGATTGGAGGCATTATTTAAATGGTCTGTATCTATCTGTTGAAGACACTTATATTACAAGCGTTGCAACAGATGCACATAGACTTGCAACAGCTTCATTAAGTTTAAATGAGTCTGTCTCAGAGAGCATATCAGGAATAGTTCCAAGAAAGGCTATTAACGAAATAGCAAAACTAGTTAGTGAGGAGGGCGATAATATAATTCTAAGCCTAGGAAGCAACTCTATTAAAGTAGTTTCAGGCGGCACCACATTTATAAGTAAGTTAATTGAAGGAAAATTTCCAGATTATGAACAAGTTATTCCCTCTGGTGAAAGCTCTACTCTTAAAATAGGCAGAAAACTATTTTCAGAAAGCTTAAGCAGAGTAAGCGTTTTATCTAGTGAGAAATATAGAGGTGTTCGAATAGTTACAAAAAGCGATGAAATTAATTTATCAGCAAACAATCCAGACAAAGAGCAGGCTGAGGAATCTTTGGTATGTAATTATGCTGGCGAATCAATAGATATAGCTTTTAATGTAAATTATTTGCAAGAAATTCTTTCTAATGTTGATGATGATGAAATAGAGGTGCATTTTTTTGGTTCAGATAAAAGCTGTTTATTGACTTGTCCAAATTCTGAAACTTATAAATATGTTGTAATGCCTCTTCTGATATAGTGGCTTTATCAAAAATATCACTTAAGAATTTTAGGTGTTTTTCTTCTTTAAGTATTGATCTGTCTCCTGGAACTAACTTTTTTTATGGAAAAAATGGTTCAGGTAAAACATCAATCCTAGAAGCTATATATCTTTGCTCAAGTGGTAGCTCCTTTAAGAGTAGCAATATTCAATCATTAATATCACATTCTAAAAACGCTTTCGATATTGCTGGCTATGATGAAAGCTCAGGATACATATTAAATATTACCAAAAACAGAATTCAACCTATAAGCATTTCGTTAAATAATTCAAAGGCAACCCGTGCCGATCTAACCAAAGAATTTCCTTGTATGGCAATTCATAACAATACCTATTCTTTTGCATCCGCTTCACCAGATTTTAGAAGAAAGCTGTTAGATAGATCTTTATTTATTTGCGAACATGAATTTTATGAAGCGTGGTTTTCTTTTTATAGAGCTTTAAAACAAAGAAATGCTTTACTTAAATCAAACATGTTACAGGAGCTCGAGGCTTGGAACGAAAAGTTTTGTACTCTTGGAAAAAACCTTACGAATCTTCGTAATGTTTTTTTCCGTTCAACACTTTCAGAGTTAAAAATTCTTTTAGAAAAAATATATGAATTAACTAATAATAATATTTTAAATAAGATTTCTTTTGATTTTTATCAAGGATGGCCTATTGATAAATCTTTGGAGGATTCTTTAGATGCGGTTTACAGAAAAGATTTGGTAAGACGCACCTCGGCCGTTGGACCACATAAAGCTGATATAAGATTATTAATTGAAGGCCTTGATGCCAGGCAAATTCTTTCAAGGGGCGAACAAAAGCTCTTATCCATAATGTGGTGCTGTGCTCAAAATGAAGTACTCAAAAAAAAATATAATCTTAGCCCCACTCTTTTAATTGATGATATTAAATCTGAGCTTGATAGTCTTTCATTTGATAGCTTTTTATCAGTATTAAATGAGCTAAATAATCAAATTATCTTTTCCTGTATTGATGACCTTTTTAGTAGTAAAATAAGAACAAATATTAAAAAGTTCCACGTAGAACAATTCAAGTAAAAATGTCTAAAAAATCTGCTGATAACAAATACGACTCAACCAATATACAAGTACTCAAAGGCCTTGAAGCAGTAAAAAAAAGACCAGGAATGTATATAGGAGACACGGATGATGGTTCAGGTCTTCATCATATGGTTTTTGAAGTGCTTGATAATTCTATTGATGAAGCAATGGCAGGACATTGCTCAGAAATTTATGTGATAGTAAATAAAAATGGGTCAGTAACTATAAAAGACAATGGAAGAGGCATTCCTGTTGATAAACATAAAAAAGAAGGGGTTTCAGCCGCAGAATTAATATTAACCACACTTCATTCAGGTGGTAAATTCGATGATAATAGTTATAAAGTTTCTGGAGGTTTGCATGGAGTTGGAGTATCAGTCGTAAATGCATTATCAGATAAACTAATTCTTAAAGTGCATCGTGATGGCGGTGAATTTTTTCAAGAATATCAGAATGGCAAACCTAAGGCCAAACTAAAAAAAATTAAAACATCAAAATTATCAGGTACAGAAATAACTTTTTATCCATCAAGTAAAATTTTTACCTCAATTAATTTTGAAATAGATAGAATCTACAAACGAATTCAAGAATTATCTTTTTTAAATGCTGGAGTATCAATCAATGTCGAGGATATTCGAAGCGGTAAAAGCAAAAAGTTTAAAAACAATGGCGGCCTTTCTAGTTATGTAACTCATTTAAAAGGAAGGAAGCAAATTGTTTCAGAAATTTTTGAATGTTCAGCAAAGGAAAATGACGTTGGAGTAGAAATCGCTTTGCAATGGACAGATTCTTATTCTGAAAACGTATTATGTTATACAAATAATATTCCACAAAAAGATGGCGGTACTCATCTTGCTGGTTTTAGGGGTAGCTTAACAAGAGTACTAAAGGCTTTCATAAAAAAAGAAAATGCAAAGAAAGTCCCCTTAGATCTTCTTGGAGAAGACGCTAGAGAAGGTCTCACAGCAATAGTTTCAGTAAAAGTACCGGACCCAAAGTTTTCATCTCAAACAAAAGAAAAACTTGTTTCTTCTGAAGTTGAAAGTGTTGTAAGTACAATATTTAGTAAATACTTTAATGAATTCCTTCTTGAAAATCCTAAAGATGCCGCAGCAATTTTAGGCAAAGTTGCAGAAGCGGCCTTAGCAAGAGAAGCTGCAAGAAAAGCAAGAGAAATGACTAGAAGAAAAGGTGTTCTTGAAATTGCCGGCCTTCCTGGAAAGCTTGCAGATTGTCAAGAAAAAGACCCAGCTTTATCAGAAATATATATTGTTGAGGGAGATTCAGCTGGCGGATCTGCAAAACAAGGAAGAAATAGAAAGAATCAAGCAATCCTTCCACTAAAAGGAAAAATTATTAATGTTGAAAAAGCTAGAATTGATAAGGTGCTAGGCTCCCAAGAAGTTGGAACATTAATTAAGGCTCTTGGGTGCGGAATTGGTAAAGAAGATTTTGACATTGAGAAACTAAGATACCATCGAATTATAATAATGACGGATGCCGATGTTGATGGTTCTCACATACGGACCCTTCTCTTGACTTTTTTCTATAGACAAATGTATGAAATAGTAGATAAAGGCCATATTTACATAGCCTTACCTCCACTATATAAACTTTCAAAAGGAAAGGATTTTTTTTATGCTTCTAATGAAGAGGAAAAAGAAAAAGCTGTAAAAGAGCTTTCAAAAAATGGGACAAGAGGCCTAGAAGTTCAAAGATATAAAGGTCTGGGTGAAATGAATCCAGAGCAGCTATGGACAACTACAATGGATCCTAATAATAGACGAATGATGAGAGTTGACATCAAAGATGTTGTTGACGCAAATGAATCATTTGAAATTTTGATGGGTGACGATGTTGAGCCAAGAAGAGAGTTTATAGATGCAAATGCATTGTCTGTCACTGACTTAGATATTTAGACTACTACTTTAAAGCACTATACTGGCTTTTAACCCATTCTTCAGTAAGAGCTGTCATTTTTTTTATATCATTTGATTCAATTGGTTTGCCAATAACAATATCGATAATGCCAGGAACTTTACTAAATTTTCTATTTTTCCAATATTTGCCTGAATTGTGACATATTGGTATTAACGGCACATTATTTCTTAAAGAAAGCACCGAGCAACTTGATGAGAAACTTTTTATACCCTTTTCCGGCCTAGCTCTAGTGCCTTCAGGAAATATTATTATTGAAAAACCAGAAGATAATCTTTTTTTTCCTTCAGATAAGACTTTTTTAATACTTTTAATTTTATTTGATCTAGTAAGCGATATGGGTTTCAAGCATAATAAAGCCCATCCAAAAAAAGGTATTAGCAATAGTTCTCTTTTAATTATGCTAGAGCACGGTATAAAAAGTGTTTGCAAGAAAAGAGACTCCCATGGCCCTTGATGATTAGAAACCAAAATACATGGAGTTGAAGGTATATTTTCTATTCCTTTTATTCTCCATCTAACACCACAAATTTTTTTTAATGATTGTAAGATAAAATAAATCCATTTTGAGGTCACTATTTGAAGTTGTTTTGTCGAAAATAAAGGATACAAGAATAGAATACAAATAGAAGTTAATACTAATGTTGAATAGAAAATTAGATTAAAGAGAAGGCTTCTAATAACTTGCACATTTTATCCAATAATTAATTTTTTAAAAATATCACTAATTTCTTCTATTTGAACCCTTTCCTGTTCCATTGTATCTCTCGATCTGATTGTTATGGAGCTGTCCTCTAGACTATCAAAATCAATAGTAATGCATAAAGGAGTGCCTATTTCATCATGTTTCCGATAGCTCTTTCCAATATTTCCAGTATTTTCAAGTATTACACGGCCTAAAGATAATTTTTGTAGACTATTTTTTACTTTTTTTGAAAGTTTAACAATCTCCTTATTATTCTTTTTTAAAGGTATTACAGCTGCTTTTATAGGCGACAAATGAGGCATAAGTTTTAATAGAGTTCTTTTTTTTCCATCCTCTAAATCCTCAATCGTATATGATTCATTAAGAATTGCTAAGAACCCTCTTTCGACACCAGCCGATGGCTCTATGACATATGGCACAAGCCATTTACCAGACTCGTCTTGTATTGCTAATTTACTATTGGAATGTTTATTTTCAGTCACAGAAGCAGTTAAATTCAGATCTTCTTGATTTTTTGAATGTGACCCAAGATCAAAGTCAGTCCTATTTGCTATACCTTCAAGCTCTTCTAATCCATGTGGAAATTTATACATTAAGTCTATAGTTTTTTTTGAATAATGCGCAAGTTCATTTGATGGTACATCATATAACTCTATAGATTTTCGTGATATACCTTGATTTTCCCACCAATCAAGTCGTTTATTTACCCAATCATCATGAGCATTTTCATCATCTCCAGGCTTAACAAAATACTCTAGCTCCATTTGTTCAAATTCTCTTACTCGAAATATGAAGTTTCTTGGTGTTATTTCGTTTCTGAATGCTTTTCCAATTTGAGCTATGCCAAATGGTAAAGATTTTGAAGACGAATCAATAACATTTTTAAAATTTGAGAATATACTTTGGGCTGTTTCAGGTCGTAAGTATCCATAACTTGTATCATCCTCAATAGGACCAACATTTGTCTTAAACATTAAATTAAATTGTCTAGGCTCTGTTAGATCATCTTTTTTACATTTTTCAGGTACCTGATCAGCTCTAAATCTCAAATTACATGATTTACAGTCAATCATTGGATCAGAGAAAGTTTCTTCATGTCCTGAGTATTTTAAAATTAGTGGGTTTGTAAGAATTGAAGCGTCAAGACCTTCAATATTGTCATTTTCATAGACCATTGAGCTCCACCACGCATTTTTTATATTATTCTTGAGCTCAACCCCTAAAGGACCAAAGTCATAAATTCCTTGAAAACCGCCATATATCTCACTAGATTGATAAATAAAGCCCCTTCTTTTACATAAAGAAACAAGTTCTTCCATTGATTTAGCAGTCACAATTCGCATTCCTCATATTAAAGCAACAAATGTTGCTAATTAATTATATTGATATTATTTATTTATAAATAGGTTTATTAATCAATATTAAGTAAAATCATGTTTAAATTATAATATTACATGAAGTTACTATTTTATATTCTAACAGTTCCACCGATAGAATTTATCAATTTTATTTTAAATATAATATTTAGTTTAAATTTTGTTAAATCTACTGAAGCCTTTAAAGTTTCAAAAGTTAATTTAAAGATTGCTTATCCAAGCTTAAATAGTATCGAATTAGACAAGCTTGCAATTAAAAGTGTAAAGGAATCAATCATAAGCGGATTTGAGTCGATGTATTCATGGTCACGAGAGTCTAATAAATTATTATTTAGAATTGATAACAATTTTATATTGCAAAATAAAAAAAAATCGAACAAAGGATTAATGATTTTATCCCTTCATAACAGAAGTGTAGATACGCTTTTAAAATGGATCTGCTCTTTTCAACCAACAATAACACTTTATAAAAAAGTAAAAATTAACTTCTTAGACTCTTTCATAAAAAAACAAAGACAGCACAATAATAGTCAAGTCTATGAAACTAATATTAATGGTGTGAGACAGCTTTACAAAGCCTTGCTAAAAAATAAAGTTATTTGCATGGCTGTTGATCAAGTTCCACAAAAGGGTATGGGCGAATATGAAAACTTTTTTAACAGACCCGCTTATACAAATACACTAATGAGTTCGTTGGCTGTAAAAACAAATAAAGATGCAGTATATTGCAGTCTAAATAAACTTTCAAATAATAGACTCCATGTAGTAATAAAAGATAATAATAAAGGTTTATTTGACAGTAGTAAGTGCACACTATCTATGAATCTGACTCTTGAAGAACTTATTAATAATAATCCTTCTGATTATTGTTGGGAATATAAAAGATATAAAAGGCCACCAAATGGATTTAAAGATCCATATAAAGATTTATAATTATTTTTGCCAAAACATTGGTGTTAATAAAATCAAAAGAGTAAATATTTCTAACCTCCCTAATATCATAGCAAAAGATAATATAATTTTTCCGACAGAAGAAACGCTATTATAGTTTTGTGAGACCTCACCAAGTCCTGGACCTAAATTATTTAAACAAGCTCCAATTGCAGAAAACGCAGATTCAAAATCTAGTCCAGTTACCAGCAATGCTCCAAGTAAACATACAAATAAAATTACATAAATAGAAAAAAATCCCCATACAGAATTAGCAACGTCGTCTTCAACAGTTTTTGATCCTATTTTTAGTGATATTACTGAATTAGGATGAATTAAGCGCATCACGTTGACATATGCATAGTTGATCATTATTAATACTCGCCAAGACTTTATACCTCCTCCAACAGAGCCCGAGCAGGCACCTATAAATGCACCTATAAGAAGAATAAATCCAATTGAGACTGGCCATGACGCTGAATCTGTAGATGTAAAACCAGTTGTTGTAACAATAGAAACTGAATGAAATAGAATATCACCTATATTTATAATATTTTGGCTACCAAATATAGAGATCAACAAAGTTATAGCAATAATTATTAGTAATACTGTTATAAAAAACCTTAATTCCGCATCTTTTAAATATTTTAGAGGTTTATTTAAATATATTGCAAAATAATGCAAAGTAAAACTTAAGGCAGACACGAGCATAAAAATCATACATATAATTTCAATGCTAGCACTATTAAAATACCCAATGCTTTCGTCGTGTGTTGAAAATCCACCAATAGATACAGTGCTAAAGCTATGTGAAATAGCATCAAATAAGGGCATTCCTGCAAGATAATATAAAATTGCGCATAAAACGGTAAGTGATAAATAAATCAACCATAATGCTTGAGCAGTTTCTTTAATTCGGGGAGTTAATTTTTGATCTTTCATCGCACCAGGTATTTCGGTCTTATATAGCTGACCACCTCCTATACCTAGTAAAGGCATTATTGCAATAGCAAGAACAATTAAGCCCATTCCGCCCATCCATTGAAGCATTTGTCTGTAAAAAAGTATTGATTTTGGCAAATTTTCTAAATTAACAAGAGTAGTCGCACCTGTGGTTGTTATTCCTGACATTGATTCAAATATCGAATCAACAACATTCATGCCACTAAAAATAAAAGGTATGGCTCCTATTAAAGACAATACTAACCAGAAAAATGTAATTACTATAAAGCCATCTTTTGTATTAAGTTCTTTGGTATTTTTTCTTGTAAGAATCCATCCAATCCCGCCTGTAAACGAAACAATTAAAAATGTTTTGATAAACATATATATATTTGTTTCTGAATAAAAATAAGCTATTAATATTGGAAATATAAAGGAAAAACTGAATACTAAAATAAGTATGCTAAATAAATTAATAACAGATTTTAAATTCATTATTCTTATTTAAATAAAGCCTCAACCTCTTTTAGTTTGGTTTTGTCAGATAGAAAAATAATTAAATGATCATTTAGAGCTAAGTCTACATTTGAGCTAGGCATTATGACTTCGCCATGTCTTAATAAGGCTCCGATAGAAGCACCTTCGGGTAATGGGATATTTTCTATAGATTTGCCAAACAAGTCTGATGTAAGGGTATTTGCATGAACAATGCCTTCAAGCGCTTCAGCTCCGGTGTCTATCTTCAACATAACGTCCTGTGTAACATCCGATTCTCTAAGGTCTTGAAGAACAGAAGAAACAGTTAATCTATATGGCGCTACATATATATCTATAAATCCTGGCACCAAACCAAGATAGGAGGGATTGTTGAGAATAATCATAGTTTTTTTTGCACCCATTTTTTTTGCAAGCAAAGATGACATAAGATTTGTTTCATCGTCATTTGTTAATGCGCAAAAGACATCAATATTTGAAATATTTTCACTTTTCAAAAGATCTTCATCAGTTGCAGAACCATTTAAAACAATTGTTTTATTTAGTTTTTTAGATAATTTTTTACATATTTCAATGTCAGATTCAATAAGTTTTACTTTATAGTTTTCTTCAATCTGCTCTGCTAAGGATGAGCCAATCTTGCCCCCACCAATTATCATTATTCTTGAATGTGCATCTTCATGATGTCTGAATTCATCAACAATTTTATTTATATTTTCTGATGATGAAATAAAATATACCTCATCATTTTCTTTGATGACAGTATTCCCGTTTGGTATAAAAGGCTTATTTTTTCTATATATGGATGGTATGAAAGAATCAATATCTGGCATATCTTCTCTAATACCCTTGAGCTCTCTTCCAACAAGTTTACCCTTCTTTTTTGCTTTAACAGAAACTAATTTAATTTTTCCGGCTGCAAATTCTTCTATTTGTTCTGCACCAGGATGAACTATTAACTCTTTTAGATGATTAGTTACTTCATTTTCAGGATTAATTGCAACGTCAAGAGTATTTTCACCAAATGTAGATAAGTTATCTAAATATGATGAATCACTAAATCTACAAATGGTTTTTTTAACATTGAAGATTTTTTTGGCAATTTGACATGCAACAATGTTCACTTCATCATTTGAAGTAACTGCAATCACAATAGATTCTTCATTAATGCCAGACTTTTTGAGCGTTTTTGGATGAGACGCATAACCTTCAACGGTCATTAAGTCATGCTTATCGCCAAGTTCTTGAAGTACTGTTTTTTCACTATCAATAATGACAATTTCATAATCACTTGATGATAAATTTTTAGCTAAACTGCTACCA
This sequence comes from SAR86 cluster bacterium, assembly GCA_023703615.1. Taxonomy (NCBI): domain Bacteria; kingdom Pseudomonadati; phylum Pseudomonadota; class Gammaproteobacteria; species SAR86 cluster bacterium. The sequence continues at coordinate 11,281 of CP097971.1, forward strand.
ACACGCCCAGCCCCCAAAATAACAATTTTCATATATGCTAAATTAAACCTCTTTTGAGGTAATTAAAAGACTTACTCTCAAAATTTTTTTTAAATAAAAAAATCTCTATGTGAATTATATGCGTCTGAGGATGAAATTATATTTTTATTTGGGAATTGTAAGTAAGTAATTACTATTACTTTATCTATTGTATTTACGTATATTCCATCTGTTGAAAACTTATGAATCGTACCGGGCTTATCACTTGATTTAGTATCAGATATATGTAATTTATGTATTTTAATTAATATATCACTAAACAAAAAATTTGTTCCAGGCCATCCTTCAAACGCTCTATACCTGTTATAAATTTCAATAGAACCTTTACTAAAATCAATCATTGAATCATCTTTTACAATTTTTTTGCAGTAGGATGATTTGTTATTATTTTGTTTTTTGAGCTTGTATTTGTTTGATTTAATTAAATCAAATACTTCAGGAAATTTTTCAATAGATAGATCGCACAATTTTTTTTCTAGAGTAGACTTTTTATCTAGGAAATCTATTGCACATTTATAGGATTTAATTATTTCTCCAGAGTCTAATTCTGAATTTAACTTAATGAAAGTAACACCAGTTTTTTTATCATTATTAATTAATGCACTCTGTATTGGAGAAGCTCCTCTATATTTTGGTAGTAAAGAAAAATGAAGATTTATTGATAATAATTTTGAGCATTCAAGCAACCAATCTGGAATTTTTTTACCATAAGCAATAACCACTAAGCAATCAATCTCCATATTAATAATACGCTTTGTAAATTCATCATCATTTAGGTCAGTTGGTTTAAAAAGATCAATATTATTAGCTTTAGCAATTAACGAAACATTAGATTCAAGAGTTTTATTTCCCCTTTTTTGGGGTTTATCGGGCTTAGTTATTACCCCAATAACATTAATTGAGTTATTTTTTATTATGTTTTTAAGAATCTCGGCTGAAATTTGAGGCGAACCTGCAAACAAAATGTTCATATTTATCATTAATTTACGTTAAAATCTATCAAAATATCTTAATATCTTCTATTTACCTAGAAAGTTTTTTTCTAATTCGGTCTCTTTTTATAGGGCTTATGTAATCTACCATTAATTTACCTTCAAGATGATCAATTTCATGTTGAATACATACAGTGAGAATGCCTGAAGGCTTGTTCTTATGGGATTTTCCATCCAAATCTTGCCATTCAAGAATTATATTGTCAGGTCTGGTTATTTCTTCATTGAATCCGGGAACAGAAAGACAACCTTCTTCAAACGATAGTGTAGTATCAGTGCTAATGACCTTAAACTCCGGATTTACAAAAAATAAAGGATCATCTTTATTTTCACTTATATCAATAACAATTAGTCTAATATGATGATTTACTTGTGTGGCTGCTAAACCTATTCCATTTTGTTCGTACATAAGTTTAAGCATATCATTTGCTAGTTTTTTTAGACTTTTGTCGAATTTTGTTACTTTCTTTGCAACAGTTCTCAATCTAGGATCTGGAAAAGTCAAAATCTTAAGTTTTTCTATCATAAATGTAGTATTTCTATTATAATTTTGATGATTATAATCTATATTTTAAACATTTTTACTTAAAATGACTGATAACAGCTTAGATATTGCGATTTTAATGGGCTCAGACTCAGATTTGCCAATTGTAGAGGCTATTTTCCCGATTTTAGATGAATTTGAGATAAATTATACAAAAAATGTCCTTTCAGCCCATAGAACTCCCCATGAGGTAATGGACCTGATTAAAAAATCAGAACAAAATGGTTGTAAAGTTTTCATTGCCGCTGCTGGAATGGCTGCACATTTGGCTGGAGCCATAGCTGCTCACTCAATTAGACCAGTTATTGGTATACCAATCGAGTCTGGAGGTATGGGAGGAATAGATTCACTTCTCTCAACTGCAATGATGCCGCCAGGTGTTCCAGTTGCAACAGTTGCAGTAGGCAAAAGTGGAGCCAAAAATAGCGCAATTCTAGCGGTTCAAATACTTGCAACTTATAACGAAACTCTTTCAAATAAGTTACTAGATTATAGAAATAATATGAAAGAGGAAGTTCTTAAAAAAGACAAAGCACTAAATTCATAATTGAAACAAAAATTATTTAATTTAGATCAATCCATCGCTTGGTTGAAGCAATCCAATATCCTTATACATCCATCAGAATCTATTTGGGGTATAGGCTGTGATGCAGAGAATGAAAAATCAATTGATAAAATATATAAATTAAAGAAAAGGTCAAAAAATAAAAACTTTATTTTATTAACTTATTCAATCGAAAAAGCACTATTTTTTGCCGATAATATTAATGATGACAAATTGAATTTTATTTCATCTAAATGGCCGGGGCCAAATACATTACTAATCAAGTTTAACAACAAATTACCTAGTCATTTAAAAAATGAAACAGGAAAAATAGCAATAAGAGTAAGCGATTACTATCATTTAAATGCACTTGGTAAAGGTTACAAAAATTTTATGATTTCAACGTCAGCTAATATTTCGGGTAAAAAAGCTATCGCAAATCCAATTGATATTTTAAAAACTTTTGATGATCCTACCATTGCATATTATGATGCACCCTTGGGTGGAAACTTAAAACCATCTAACATTATTGATTTAGAAACAAGAAAAATTATTAGGTAAATATGAATAAAAATGTTGAATTGCTTTTTAGGCAAAATCATCAGTCTATTATTGATACTTTTTTATCTATAGAAGGTAAATCAAAAGCTATTATTACAAAAGATAGATGGAAAAGATCAGAAGGCGGCGGCGGAGTAACATTTGTTATTCAGGATGGGAAGTTCTTTGATAATTGTGCAGTAAATTTTTCTTCAATCAAAGGTAGATCACTACCAAACTCAGCTTTAGGCAATAAAATGATTCAATCTTCAAAATATGGTTTTCATGCAATAGGAATATCTGTAATTGCACATCCAAGAAATCCATATGTACCTTCAAGTCACATGAATATTCGTTTATTTTGTACTTTAACTAAAAATAAACAAATTAAAGACTGGTGGAGTGGAGGAGGTTATGATTTAACACCATATTTTGGCTTTAAAGATGATTGCGTCAAATGGCATAGCTCTGCAAAAAAAACTTTGGATAAGTATGATAAGCGTTTATATAAAAAGTTCTCTAAAAATTGTAATGAATATTTCTTTTTACCACATAGAAACGAAAGAAGAGGAATAGGCGGCATTTTTTTTGACAACTTTAAAAGAAAAACACTTAGTGAAACATCTGACATGCTTATGTCTGTCGCTAATCAATATAAAGAGTCTTATTTAAAAATTGTAAATAATAGAAACAAATTAAAATATGGTAAAAATGAAAAAGAATTCCAAAAGATTAGAAGAGGAAGGTACGTAGAGTTCAATTTGCTTAATGATAGAGGAACTGCTTTTGGACTTCAGTCAAAAGGAAGGACTGAATCAATACTCGCATCATTGCCAATTGAAGCAAAATGGAATTACAGTAAAAATGAGTATGTTACTAAAAATGAACGAAAGCTCTTAAAATTTTTTAATAAGAATTGGAATGACTAAGAAATATAAGTTGGGGGTTATAGGATCACCGATCGAACATTCCTTATCGCCTTTTATACAATCAAGATTTGCAAGACAAGAAAATATTTATATTGACTACAGACCTTTCAAGGTTGAACCAGATGATTTTGAATATTTTGTAAAAGATTTTTTTGCAGATAGTTCATCAAAAGGACTAAATGTTACTTTGCCATTAAAATCATTAGCATATAATTTGAAAGGAACTCTTTCTAAAGAAGCTTCGCAAATACAAGCGGTAAATACTATTAACAAGAAAGACAGAAAAATTTATCTTGATTCAACAGATGGTATCGGTTTTGTTGAGGATTTGAACAGAAAGAAGATTTTATTAGAAAATAAAAATGTGCTTATTATTGGTGCAGGTGCTGCAGTAGAAAGCATACTTTTTAATATTATCCAAAAAAAACCAAAAACTATATTTCTTATGAATAGAACAAAATCAAAGGCTGCTAAGCTCATAAAAAAATATGAGAAAAGCTTTGGCTTAAATATTTTTGACGATCATGAAAATTTATTTGATGTAATTATAAATGGAAGTTCTGCTGGTTTGACTGGTGAATTTAAGCCACCTAAATTAAAAGTTAGTAATAAACCAAGTTTTTATGATCTAAATTACTCATTAACATCAACACCATTTTGTCAGTGGGCAAAGGAAAAATCAGAATTTGTATTTGACGGAACAGGAATGCTTGTTAACCAAGCAGCGTACTCATTTAAAATATGGTTTGGCATAATGCCTTCTATTGATAAAGTATTGAACGATATGAACAATCTAAAAAATGACTAAATTCATTCAATTCATTGCTGGAGCTATATGTCCATCATGTAAAGCCATGGATAGCATCGCAATTAATAGAGAAAATGATCAGATTTATTGTGTTAAGTGTGATTATAAAGAAGATCGCCCAAAAGAAAAAAATTCCAAACAAGCAAACATCAATGTTATTAATCTTGAAGATTACAAAAAAACTAAACGCTAGTAATATAATCGACAAAAAGATATTATAAGCACCAAATTATTTAACAGAAAACTTTGGTTATTATATATAGATAGTTTATAATACATTATCATTAAACTTTATTTTTATAGCACTTTATATTGAGAAACATGAGTTATATAACTAAATCGATAAACAATCATATTGTAAAAATATTTGTTGTTCTATTATCTTACACAACAGATATTAATGCTGATTGGTCTGCTCTAAACATGACAAGAGGCGTCACAGGTGTAAGTAACGAAGTTTTTGAACTTCATATGCTTATATTCTGGATATGCGTTGCAATTGGTGTTGTTGTATTTGGAGTAATGTTCTATTCGATGTATGCGCATACAAAGAAAAAAAATCCAGTTGCGTCAACATTTCACGAAAGTACGAAAGTTGAAATTGCTTGGACAATAATTCCATTTTTAATATTAATTGCTATGGCAATACCAGCATCTAAAACCCTGGTTAAGATATACGATGATGAGGCTGGCGACATAAATATTCAGGTAACCGGTTATCAGTGGAAGTGGCAATACAGGTATTTAGAAGATGATGTAAGTTTTTTTGCAAACCTTTCTACTGACCTTGATGAGATATATAACTTAGTTCCTAAAGGTGAAAATTATCTTCAAGAAGTTGATGAGATGGTTGTCATACCTGTTGGAAAAAAAATAAGGTTTTTGATTACAGCAAATGATGTTATTCATTCATGGTGGATGCCAGCTTTTGCAATTAAACAAGATGCAATACCTGGATTCGTCAATACAGCTTGGACTATTGTTGATGAGCCTGGCACATATAGAGGTAAATGTACTGAGTTATGTGGAAAAAATCATGGCTTTATGCCAATCGTTGTAAAGGCCGTTGAGCAAGAAGAATATGATCAATGGATAAATGACAAAAAGCAAGCTGCAATGAAACTTGCAGAACAAACTACCAAAAATTGGACTACCGAAGAACTAATAGCAAAAGGGCAAGATGTGTACGCTGTTAATTGTGTTGCCTGTCACCAAACCAATGGAGAGGGCATAACAGGAATCTTCCCCGCCTTAGCAGGCAGTGATATTGTATTAAACAATAAACCAAGAAACATTGAAATACTAATGGAAGGAGTTCAGGGCGCAGCTATGAATTCTTTTGATTATTTATCAGAGGTAGAATTGGCATCAGTCATAACTTACACCAGACAGAGTTGGGGAAATGACGCTAAAGGAGATGGAACTGTTGTTTTACCTCAAGACATTGTGACATATAAAGAACCAAAAATTTAGATAAAGGAATTATATTATGAGTGCAGTAATAGAAAATCATCACGATGATCATCATGGACCAGCTAAAGGTCTTACACGATGGCTTTATACAACAAATCATAAAGATATAGGAACCCTATATTTGTGGTTTAGTTTCGCAATGTTCCTGATTGGTGGAGCCATGGCCATGGTTATTAGAGCAGAACTTTTCCAACCAGGAATGCAAATTGTTGAGCCCGAGTTCTATAATCAAATGATTACGCTCCATGGCTTAATTATGATCTTTGGAGGTGTTATGCCTGCATTTGTTGGTTTAGCAAATTGGTTAGTACCAATGATGATTGGTGCACCAGATATGGCTTTACCGAGAATGAATAACCTTAGTTTCTGGATTTTACCTTTTGCATTTTTTATTTTGTTGTCTTCACTATTTATGGAAGGAGGTGCGCCTAACTTTGGATGGACATTCTATGCACCGTTATCAACAACGTATGCTCCACCAAGTGTTACTTTCTTTATATTTTCAGTCCATATTATGGGAGCATCTTCAATAATGGGAGCCATTAATGTTGTTGTAACAATTATGAATATGCGAGCACCTGGAGTTACTTTAATGAAAATGCCATTATTTGTATGGTCATGGTTAATAACTGCTTATCTTCTTATAGCTGTAATGCCAGTTCTAGCTGGAGCAGTGACAATGATGCTTATGGATATTCATTTTGGCACAAGCTTCTTTAATGCTGCCGGAGGTGGAGATCCAGTTTTATTTCAGCATATATTTTGGTTTTTTGGACATCCGGAAGTTTACATAATGATATTGCCAGCATTTGGTATTGTTTCTCACATAATTGAAACATTTTCTAGAAAACAGTTATTTGGGTACTCCTCAATGGTATGGGCTATGCTATCAATTGCTATTCTGTCCTTCGTAGTTTGGGCTCACCACATGTTTACAGTTGGGATGCCATTAGCAGCTGAATTATTTTTTATGTGGGCTACTATGCTTATTGCAGTCCCCACAGGAGTTAAAGTATTTAATTGGGTCGCTACTATGTTTAGAGGGTCAATTACATTTGAAACGCCTATGCTTTTTGCTTGTGCCTTTGTTGTTCTTTTCACAATTGGTGGCTTTTCAGGCTTGATGTTAGCAATAGTTCCTGCAGACTTTCAATACCATGACACTTATTTTGTTGTAGCACATTTTCATTATGTTTTAGTGCCAGGAGCAATTTTTTCTATTATGGCTGCTGTATATTATTGGATTCCTAAATGGTCAGGGAATATGTATGACGAAAGATTAGGTAAACTGCATTTTTGGTTATCATTTATTGGCGTAAATGTTACTTTTTTTCCTCAACATTTTATAGGTCTTGCTGGCATGCCAAGAAGATACCCTGACTATTCACTACAATTTGCTGATTGGAATATGGTTTCTACAGTGGGTGCCTTCTTATTTGGATTCTCTCAATTATTGTTCTTATTTATAGTGCTTAAAACTGTTATGGGTGGTAAAAAAGCTACTGATCAGGTTTGGGAAGGCGCACAAGGTTTAGAGTGGACTGTTGCTTCGCCTGCGCCGTACCATACTTTTTCAACACCGCCAAAAATTGATTAATGAATAATAAAGGAAAAAAAACTTTAAGGAATCTTTTAATTGCAGTGCCCTTAATGTTTGCATTTGCTTTTGCACTTGTACCTTTATATGACGTTTTTTGTGAAGTTACTGGGATTAATGGAAAAGTTTTTCAATCAGAAGAAAACGATAAATTAGTTATCACAAACGGCAGAGACCTTTCCTTGCAATTTATTTCAACTAATAATGAAATGATGCCATGGGTATTTAAACCATCAGAAGAAGTAATGAAGATTAAAACCGGTCAATATTATACTGCCTCCTTCTATGTCAAAAACCCAACTGATAAGCCTATGATTGCTCAAGCAGTTCCAAGTGTTGCTCCATCAAATGCTGCTGCACATATGAAAAAACTTGAGTGTTTCTGTTTTGAACAGCAAGAACTAATGCCTGGTGAAGAGGCTCTTCTACCTGTAAGACTTTTAATTTCTGATGAACTTCCTAAGAATATTAAAAATGTAATACTCTCATATACTATTTTCGACATTACTAATTACAATGATGAGACTTTAGCTCATCACAAATCAGATATGGACCAAAAGTTATGAGTGGAGGAAGTTATTATGTGCCTGACCAAAGTAGGTTTCCAATCTTCATGGCAGTATCACTATTTATACTTGTTATGGGTGCCTCAAGCACAATTAATAATTTAGATAATCCCTCTAGTAATTCAGTTTATATACTTTATTCAGGTTTAGGATGCTTATTTTTGACTATGTTTTTTTGGTTTAGACAGGTCATAAAAGAACATCTTGCTGGACTAGATTCAAATCAACTTAAACAATCATATGTCTATGGCATGGCTTGGTTTATTTTTTCGGAAGTCATGTTTTTTGCAGCCTTTTTTGGTGCATTATTTTATGTAAGAACGCTTGCAGTTCCATGGCTAGCTGGTGAAGGTGAAAAAGGAATTGGCATTTCTGCAATAGAACTATGGCAGGGTTTTGAATCAACATGGCCTGTAATAGTTACACCAGACCAAGGTGATGGGTTTGTTCTCGCTGAAAAAAGTATGGCTTGGCCAGGATGGAATCATGCTCTCGAATGGTTACCTCTTTGGAATACAATAGTTTTGTTGAGCTCAAGCGTAACTGTACATTTTGCTCATTTAGGACTTAAGAATGGAGACAGAAAAAAATTTAATAGATTTTTAGGTGTAACAGTTACTCTAGCGCTTATTTTTGTAGGTTTGCAGGCAGCTGAATACTATGAAGCTTATGCTCACTATGGATTAACTTTAAATTCTGGTATATACGGTTCAACCTTCTTTATGCTTACTGGTTTCCATGGATTTCATGTAATGATGGGTGGTTTTATGTTAGCAATTATGCTTGGTAGATCTGTTTTTGCTGGTCATTTTGAAGAGCATGATCATTTTGGGTTTGAAGCTGCCTCGTGGTATTGGCATTTCGTAGATGTGGTATGGGTTATGTTATTTTTATTTGTTTATATTCTCTAATTAAGAATCTTCCCAAGGAACACTATTTCCAAGCTCTCCAGTGTAAAGACCAATTGCCACCAATGTTACTAATAAAGCTGCAAAAAATACTCTTAGACCGAGCAAATATACTGTCCTTTTTCTACCAGTATCACCTTTATCGACGAGTAAAAAAAATAAACCTCCAGCGAGAGATAGCAGTAAAAGTGTTAAAACAATATAGATAAGAATGGTAATCATAATAAAATTTTAAAGCATATATACTTTAATAGATATGAAAAAAAATAAATTTAATCCTGGAATAAAAGTCACAATATTTTTTGTATTTTTTTCCTGTGTATTTTTTTCATTGGGTTTATGGCAAATCGAAAGAGGTCAAGACAAACAAAGTATCTTAGATCAATTTGAGAATAATACTTCTAAAGCACCTTCAGTAATATCAGACAAATCACAAAAATGGGACAGAGTGAGAGTCAAAGGCACTTGGCAAAAGGAAAAACAGATTATTATTGATAATGTTATAAATAAAGGACTCGCTGGATATAAGGTTTTGACACCATTGCAAATTGCTAGTTCCAACCAATTTATTTTAGTTGATAGAGGGTGGGTGCCTCAGAATAAAAATAGAAATATAAAACCAAATATTAGTATAAAAAACGAAGAAGTAGTTGTTACAGGATTGCTTGAAAATCATGAATTAGGTTTTGTTCTATCTGATGATCTTGTTTACGGAGATTGGCCAAAAATATCTCAAACGAAAAATTTAGGTGTTATAAATAAAGCTTATGAAGTAGATTTAGTTCCATACGTATTATTGGCAGAACCTATTTTAAAAGATAGTCTTGAATACATTAAGCCAGTGCCAACTAACATGCTTCCTTCAAAGCATTATGGATATTCAGCGCAGTGGTTTACTATGTTAATTGCACTTGCTGCGATGTATTTATGGTGGGGATTTAAGAATGAAAAATAAAATATTCTTAGCATTGATTTTGTTAACACCCATCATTGTTGTTTCTTTATCAACACTATTTTTTTCATATGGATATGCCCCAGAAAATACAAAAAACAATGGTATTTTTTTTAAGAGTTATTTTAATTTTGATCAGTTTAATAATATTAGCTCAGAGAATCCTATATTGTCTTTTGAAGATGGAAAATGGATAGCTGCTGTATACATTACAGATACAGAAAAATCTGCTAAGTCATTGTATTTAATGAGGCAATTAAATATTGCGCTAAATAGAGATATTAATAAACTTAAGAGGGTTGCATTTTATTCAAATGCATCTATATCTAGTGATATTGAAATGTTAATAACAGAATTTCCTAGAACAGAATTAGTAAATGACGCGAATGGAGTTTTATTATCAGTGCTTCAAAAGAATTCTAAAATAGATATGAATATTGAGAATCCAATATTCATAATTGATCCATATGGAAGGGCAGTGATGTATTTTGATCCAAACATAGATCCAAAAAAAATATTAAAGGATCTAAAGGTATTAATTTAATGAAAAATATACAAAATTTATCTTTTTTTGGTGTTTGTTTGGCTTTTGTAGTTATTGCACTTGGTGCATGGACTAGGCTTGTTGATGCAGGATTAGGTTGTCCAGATTGGCCAGGATGTTATGGTTTTGTTGTATTTCCAACAAATGATGCTGAGATAGCGCTTGCAGAGTCAAGATATCCGTCCTTTCCTTATGACATAAATAAAGCAATACCAGAAGTTGTTCACAGATACTTTGCGGCATCTTTAGGCTTACTTGCAATTTTTTTAACTTATTTTTCGTTTAAGTTAAAAGAGAAAAACAACATAAAATGGTGGTCTCTTGGGCTTCTAATTTTCATATGTTGCCAAGGACTATTTGGTTATTTAACAGTTAGCTTAAAATTACTACCTATAATTGTTACTCTTCATTTATTTGGAGGGTTTACTACATTAACTTTATTTTTTTATATTTTTTTAAGATCTGGAAATTTCAAAAGCGTGGATGTTATGAAGATACCACACCTTAAAGTAATTTCAGCAGTTGCCTTTGTTGCTTTACTAATTCAAATATTTTTAGGAGTATGGACCAGCACAAATTATGCTTCATTGGCGTGTGCGGATTTTCCTACGTGTCAAGGTACTTATATTCCAGAAATGGATTTCAAAAATGGATTCAATCTTAATCAAGAGGTTGGACCTAATTATTTATATGGCCTCCTTGATAATCCTGCAAGAGTGGCAATTCATTATTCCCATAGGGTTTCTGCTATTTTATTAACAATAATCTTTTTAATTTTGATGTCTAAGCTGTGGTTTAGTGTTGCAGCTCCAATGGCTTCCACACTCGGTATACTCCTTTTAACTCAAATAACACTGGGTATTATCAATGTAGTTTATGTGTTGCCTCTATATGTTGCAATAGGACATAATCTTGTGGCCGCTTTATTATTGCTTGCAGTATTTTCAGTAAATCATTTAGCTTGGAAAAAATGAAAGTTATTAAAAGTTACTACGATTTGTGCAAACCAAACGTAGTATACATGATGCTCATTTGTGCTCTTGTCGGTATGTTATTAGCAGAAGATTCAGTGGCATCATACTCTTACTTATTAGTTTCATTGATTGGCATAGCTCTTTGCTCAGGATCGGCAGCAGCAATAAATCAAGTTATAGATAGAAAAGCAGATGCTGCAATGACAAGAACTGACCAAAGACCTATTCCTCAAGGGGAATTAAGCCCATTTCATGCTTCATGTTTTGCATTTTTTATTGGATCTTTAGGATCTCTCATTTTATTTATGTTTGTTAATACTTTAACAATGGTACTAACAATAGCTTCTTTAATTGGCTATGCATTTGTTTATACCATTTATTTAAAAAGAGCAACGCCACAAAATATTGTCATAGGAGGTCTGGCGGGTGCTGCTCCTCCTTTACTTGGTTGGTCAGCTGTGTCAAATACAATTGATCCATACGCTTTACTGCTTGTCTTAATAATATTTGTATGGACGCCTCCACACTTTTGGGCTTTAGCAATTTATAGAAAAGATGAATATGCAAAAGAATCAATTCCCATGTTGCCAGTAACTCATGGAGTTGCTTTTACAAAACTTCAAATAGTTTTATATACATTAATTTTATTTATAGTAAGCCTTTTACCATATGTAGTTTTAATGTCAGGTTTTATATATTTAATCTCAGCGATCATTCTTGGATTAATTTTTCTTTTCTATAGTATAAAATTATATTTAAGTGATGATATTGAAATTGCTATGCAAACATTTAATTTTTCAATTTATTATATTTTCTTAATATTCTTAAGTCTTTTGGTTGATCATTTTGTCTCATAAATGAACGCTATAAAAAAAAATATAATAATAATAATTCTTTTTATATTTGTGGTTCTTGCTTTATTCATAAATAAATTAACAACACCTAGAACTTTAAGTACAAATGACTTGTTAATAAATGGGCTTTATATTTTTGATGAACCTAAACAAATCTCTAATTTTGAATTTTTTACTTCAAACAATAAATCTTTTACAAAAGAGGACTTAATCGGTAAGTGGACATTAATGTATTTTGGTTTTTCCAGATGTCCAGACGAATGCCCAACTACAATGTACGAACTATCGAAACTAATAAAAATCTTAAGAGAAAAAGGCTCTAAACTTGACGACAAACAATGGATTTTAATTAGCATAGATCCAGAGAGAGATTCGCCTAACGAGATAGATACTTATGCCAAAGGATTTGATAGCAGTTTTATTGGAGCAAGCAGCTCAAGAGCTATGTTGCTAAGTTTAGCTACTCAACTTTCTGTTAATAATATTAATCCATCAAAAAATAGTACAGATCATTCTCATTTAGATAATCACGTTAATAATATTATTTTATTCAATCCCAATGGTGAATATGTTGGTATATTTCGACCACCATTCAGCACTCCAAGACTTTCCCTAACATACCAATCAATAACAAATTAAATTTTTATTATGACTTTGCCTTTTGCTTTCCTATCTTTTAAATGAGCAATTGCACTTGCACCATCCTCTAATAAAAATGAATCTGAAACTTCTGGATTAATTTTTCCTTGTGAATGCAGTTCAAAAAGCTCTTGAAAATTCTGTTTATTTTCTTCTGGGAACATTCCAACCCATGCACCCCAAAATACTCCAACAATCTTCATACCTTTTAAAAGAGCAAGATTAATCGGGATCTTTGGAATTTCCCCAGCTGCAAATCCAATTACTAAATATCTTCCATCCCAAGCCGTTGCTCTTATGCATGGCTCAGAATATGCGTCACCAATTGGATCATAAACAACATTCACACCAATACCTCCGGTTAATTCTTTAATCTTTGAAGAAAGTTTTTTTTGTTGATCTCTATCAAGATTTCCACTTGGGTAGATAAAACCCTCATCAGCACCATGCTTTATGCATAAGTCTATTTTTTCTTGAGTAGATGCTGCAGCTATAACCTTAGCACCCATAGCTTTTCCGAGCTCAACTGTTGCAAGCCCAACGCCTCCAGCAGCACCAAGAACAAGTAACGTTTCTCCTTCCTTTAATTCTGCCCTTTGTTTTAGAGCATATAAAGAAGTTCCATAGGTCATAGGAAGAGCTGCAGCAGTTTCATAATTCATTGTTTCCGGAATCCTTACCACTGAACTTTTGTGAACAACAATTTTCTCTGCAAAAGCTCCAAGACCAGTCATTGCAAATACTCGGTCACCAATCTCTATATTCTTTACCCCTTCGCCAATAGCAGAAACAATTCCTGAAGACTCGCCACCCGGGCAGAAGGGAAGTTCTGGTTGAAACTGATATAACCCTTGAATCATTAAAACATCAGGAAAATTTACACTTGCAGCTTTGTTATCTATTACAACATGATCTTGAATAGCTTTAGGTTCTGGAACGTCATTAACTTCTAGCTTTTCAGGCCCACCTAATTCTGTACATTGTAATGCTTTCATACCAACCCCCTACAATTTTGAATTGTATGTTTCTATAAATTTATCGATACTAATTTCATTTGAATTATTTATCTTATCAAATTTTTTAAGGGATTCATTAACCTTAATCTTGATATCATCATTAATATTAGATATTTTTTTTAATTCATTGAAATGCTCTTTTGATTTTTTCAATGCGTGATCATGGAAGCTAGTTCTTATTTTTAAATTGAATTTATTTATTGAAAGTTTTGCTACGGCTTGAATATATTTTTCATCTAAATTATTAGCAATAATACTTAGCTCATTTATATAATCTTCTCGCGCACTACTTAACTCTATATTTTTACCTTTATAAAAAGTTTTTATATTTTGCAATCTCCCAGAATTAATAATTTTTTCATCACTTTCTTTTATTTTTTGCATTTCTTCATTTGAAATTGAAGGACTAGGCAATAAAAGACAATGAAGAAGAATTAAATCTAGTATTCTAATTTGATCTTTTGAAATACCAATAATACTTTCTGAAGATAAATCAATCCCACGAACTTCAACGTATCCAATACCTTTTTCTTTCAAAAGCTCATAGGGTCTTTGCCCACTTTCGCCAGATCTTTTTGGCCTAATGGAATCATAAAATTCATTCTCAATTTGTAAAATACCCGATGAAATTTGTTGAAATTCCATATTTTTATCTCTTAATTTTAAATCATAAAATTTTTTGTATGGCGCGAGAATAGCTTCTTTAATCTTTATTAAAAATTCATCAAGAGAATTATATTTTATATTTAAATTTTTTTGAGCTTCACTTTGATAGCCAATTTCACTCATTCGTAGAGAGGTAGCACCTTCACTAAAAACATCTCCAAATTTGTTTATGTCTAAATTATGGTTTCGATTTTTTACAAACGATCCGTCAGCAATACTAGAATCACCAAATTCACTTAAAATAAACCAATAAACTCTTTTAAAATTTCTTATTAAGCTTAAATAAGCACTATCAATATCATCTTGTTTGTTACTATTAATTAACTTAACCATTGATTGCTCACTTATTGAAAAATTATAGTGAATACCTGCAACGCATTGCATGGTAGCTCCATACCGAACCTCTAGACCTTTTCTGTAAATATTTTTTAACTTTCCAATGTTACTGGTTCCATATTCAGCTATTCTTATTGAGCTTTCATCAGAAATTTTAGGTGGCATAGAAAATGCCCATAACAGTTCTCCATCTTTTAAATTTTTAACTGTATAAGAATGCAGTGAAAGTAAGAATTCATATAACTCATTAATGTCACTAAAAACTGGCGTAACAAATTCTATTAAAGCTTCGGCAAAATCAGTTGTTATATATGGATTTGTTAAGGAAGAACCAAGCCCGATCGGATGAGTCTTTTCAGAAATAGCACCATCTTTGTCAACACGCAAAGATTCTTTTTCAATTCCCCTTTGAATCTCTAAAGTACTAAAGAAGTCAATACTCTTTAAGTAGAGTAGTTTTTTTTTAAGTTCACTAGACATCAAAGCCAGGACCAGCAGATACTATCTCTGTCCCAACTTCGAACTTTTTAAAATTTTCTTGGAATTTAGCAACTAGTTTGCTGAGATATTCATTATACTTTTCTTGATCTTCCCATGTTTCGGCTGGATTTAAAAGAGATGATTCCACACCGTCTATAGCAACAGGTACTTCTAGGTTTAAACCTTTTATAAATTTTGTTTCAACTCCTTTAAGTTCTCCATTTTGAACAGCATTGATTATTCTTCTTGTTGTAGGAATATCAAACCTCGATCCAATTCCATAAGGACCACCAGTCCAGCCTGTATTAACTAAGTAAACTTTTGAACCAAACTTTTCAATTCTTTTCATTAACAATTTCGCATAAATTCCAGCGGGTCTTGGAAAGAAAGGCGCACCAAAACATGTTGAAAATGTTGACTCAATTGCACTACTTGAACCAATTTCTGTAGAACCTACTTTAGCTGTATAACCACTTAGAAAATGATATGCTGCTGCTTCTTTTGAAAGTATGGACACAGGAGGAATTAATCCTGTTAGATCACATGTCAAAAATATCACTGTTTCTGGCTCGCCTGCTGCATTTTCTTTTATGGCATCTTGGATATGTGTTCTTGGATAACAACATCTACCATTTTCTGAGAGAGATGTATCATCGTAATCAGGATTTAAATCGTCACTTAAAACAACGTTTTCAATAATACTGCCATGCTTAATGGCCTTATAAATAACTGGTTCATTTTTTTCTGATAAGTTTATTGTTTTGGCATAGCAACCGCCTTCAAAATTAAATACAGAACCTTCACTCCAACCATGTTCATCATCGCCAATTAAAGAACAGGATGGATCTGCAGACAATGTAGTTTTACCCGTGCCAGATAGACCAAAAAATAAACAAACTTTTGAATCTGCATTTACGTTTGCGGAACAATGCATTGGCAGAACATCTTTCTCCGGCAATAAGAAATTTTGTGCAGAAAACATAGATTTTTTCATTTCACCTGCATATTTCATTCCAGCAATTAAAACCTTTCTTTTTGCAAAATTTAATATTACACATCCCTCTGAATTAGTACCGTCTATTTCAGGATTACATACAAAGTTTGAGGCACTTAAAATTTGCCATTCCTTCTTATTAGAAGAATTGTATTGTTCAGGTACCACAAAGATCAATCTAGAAAATAGACTATGCCATGCAGTTTCAGTTTTAACATTAACTGGCAAATAATGATCTTCATGAGAGCCTACATGCACTTTTGACGTATAGCGATCTTTTTCTGCCATGTATCTCTCAACTTTATCCCACAAAACGTCAAATTTAACTTCATCGAAAGGTTTATTTACTTCACCCCAATCAATTAAATCAGATGTCGTACTTTCTTTTACAATAAATCTATCATTTGGACTTCTACCAGTTCGAGCACCTGTTGCTGTTGAGAAAGCTCCGTTATCTGCTATAACACCCTCATTGTTATCAACAGCTTTTTGAATTAGTTCGTCATTTGTAAGCTCATACACTATTGAGGTCGAGCTATTATCATCAGTCATTTATTATGTTTTTAATCCTTAAGGGGTGAGTAATTATAAGCAAGTAAGTCTAAATATGCTTGTATTTCAATAAATTTTATTAATTAATGTAGTGAAGTAAAGATTATTAACTAAAAAAAGTCAATATTTCTAATTAATAGCCTAGAAATAGGATATATCTATGTAATTTATGTAGTTTAAATACAAATATAGATGAGCTGCATTATTTAAAATGTGTCATGGTCTTAAATAGATTAGCAATAAAATAAACGCAAAAGAATATTAAACCCCATTCAGCAAAATTAAATATGAATCGCCATACTTCCAAAGCGCATGATGGACCACCTTTATAAACATTTGCAAGACCTTCAAAGAGTCCAAAATATTCAATCTGTGTTGCGAGGGGCATATCGCATCCTGGAGTTAACAACGCTATTTCCTCAGAGCTGAGGTTTTGCAGATAGATTAATTTAGATGAAATAACTATACCGTAAATAGATAAGCTTAATATCAAAAATCTAACTACATAATTCAATTTCTTTACAAAAAAGCCTACTAATGAAATCAAAGCTATCAACCCAAAAATATATCTTATTAAAATACACAATGGACATGCATTTAAATTTAGAAGATTGTCTAACAAAAGTGCTATCAAAATTATTAATGTTGCACATAAACAAGACGCTATTTCAAAATAGTTTTGGTAAACTATTTTAATTAACTTTAAAAGTTTCGTTATCATTATTCGGGAGTATACATATAAATTTTTATTATGAAAGATAGAATATTTGTAATTGATGGGTCTTCATATTTGTATAGGGCTTTTCATGCTATGCCACCACTTTCTACATCTACAGGTATTCCCACTGGAGCAATAAAAGGCGTCACAAATATGTTGATGACACTTAAAAAGGATTCTGAAGGGTCGCCTATCATTGTTGTATTTGACGCAAAAGGTAAAACATTTAGGAATGATATTTTTTCTTCATATAAAGCAAATAGACCACCTATGCCAGACGATCTTCGATCACAAATAGAACCAGTCAAACTAATTTGTAAGGCAATAGGATTTCCATTACTAATTATAGATGGAGTTGAGGCAGATGATGTAATCGCAACTGTTGCAGAAAAGGCAAAGAATAGAAATTTAAAATGTGTTATTTCTTCACTTGATAAAGATTTAATGCAATTAGTAGAAGATCCCAAGGTATCAATGATGAATACCATGACTCATCAAATTTTTGATGAAGAAAAAGTTTTAGATAAGTTTGGGGTAAAACCCACACAAATTAGGGACTTGTTAGCATTAACTGGCGACTCTTCTGATAATATTCCAGGCATACCAAAAGTAGGTCAGAAAACTGCTGCCAAATGGCTAAATGAATTCGAAAACATTAAAAATATTAAGTCCAATGCAGATTCCATAAAAGGCGTTGTTGGAGATAATTTAAGAGGATTTATAACTGATTTAGATAGAAATATTGAATTGGTGTCCTTAAAAAGAGATGTTGACTTAAAAGTTAAGTTTGAAGATCTCTTGATTGCAAATCCAAATGAAGACGAACTTGAACGAATTTTTAAAGAGTTAGAATTTACGAATCCTAATTCAGTTAAAGAAGCTCCTGCTACAAAGAAAGATAATAAATACGAGACAGTTTTAACTGAAAAAGAGCTAAATAATTGGATTTTAAAAATTAATGAATGTAATTCATTCGCAATTGATACAGAAACAGATTCTGTTCAAACTGTGTCAGCAAATCTTCTTGGTATTTCTTTATCAGTTTCTGAAAATGAAGGATGTTATATACCCTTAGGTCATCAATACGATGATTGTCCCAAACAATTGGAAATGGATTATGTGATAAAAAGCCTTGGCTCCGCGATAGAAGATAATCAAGAAAAAGCAATAGGACAAAATCTTAAATTTGATATTCCCATACTTGCAAGACATGGAATTAAGATTACAAAATTTCTAGCAGATACAATGCTTATGTCATATGTATTAAATAGCACCGCTACTAGACATGGAATGGATAGGCTGGCTGATTTTTATTTAAATTACAAAACAACAAAATATACTGATGTTACTGGAACAGCCTCAAAGCAAATAAGTTTTGCTGAAGTTAAGCTAGATGTAGCTACTGATTATGCTGCTGAAGATGCTGATATTACTCTAAGACTTTATAAGGTTCTTAATAAGTTGTTAAAAGAAAAACCAACACAGCAAAAGTTGTTAAATGATCTTGAATATCCTCTTGTACACGTTCTTTCAAGAGTCGAACAAAACGGAGCAAAAATTGATAAAAAAAAGCTATCCAATCATTCAAAAGAATTAAGTGAAAAAATTTCTGATTTAACATCACAAGCATTCAAAATTTCTGGAGAAGAATTTAATTTAGACTCTCCAAAACAGCTACTAGAGATCTTATATGAAAAACAAGGACTACCCGTTTTAAAAAAAACGCCGAAGGGTCAGCCCTCAACAAATGAAGATACACTTCAAAGATTATCTGAGGACTATGAACTCCCTAAGATTATTTTGCAATACAGAACATTGGCAAAATTAAAATCTACTTATACTGATAGTTTAATTAACATAGAAAATCCAAAAACAAAAAGAATTCATACGTCTTATCAACAAGCAATAACATCAACAGGAAGACTTTCGTCAACAGAACCAAATTTACAAAACATTCCAATCAAAACAGCTGAAGGAAGGAGAATTAGAGAGGCTTTTGTGCCTGAAAATGGAAATGTTTTAATTTCTGCTGACTATTCTCAAATTGAATTAAGAATAATGGCACACTTATCTGAAGACAAAAATCTTACGCATTCTTTTAATAATAATATAGATGTTCATTCATCAACTGCTGCAGAAGTATTTGGCGTATCAATTGATGATGTTAGTCCAGACCAAAGAAGAAGTGCCAAAGCAATTAATTTTGGATTGATGTATGGCATGTCAGCTTTTGGTCTCACGAGGCAATTAGGAATACCAAGAGGAGAAGCTCAAGAATATCTTGATACTTATTTTGCCAGATATACAGGGGTTAGGGACTACATGGACAATATAAAAGCTCAAGCAAAAGAAGATAAATATGTTGAAACCATCATGGGTCGTCGCCTTTATCTAAACGAAATAAATGCAGCTAATGGTCTTAGGAGACAAGCTGCAGAGAGAGCAGCTATTAACGCACCACTTCAAGGATCAGCGGCTGACATCATCAAAAAAGCAATGTTAGATATAGATGAACTTTTATTAAATGAATTGCAAGATGTACAAATGATAATGCAGGTTCACGATGAATTAGTTTTTGAGTGTCCAAAAAACAAAGCAGATGCAGTTATGAAAAAGATGAAAGACACTATGGAAGATACAGTAGAACTGAAAATTCCTTTAATAGCTGATGCAGCAATTGGTTTGAATTGGAATGAAGCTCATTAAAGCTCTTTTTATTATTACGCTTATTATTTTTTAATACTGTCTATGAATTCTTGAGCTATCTTTCTTTCAATACCAGTAGAAAAAAAATGACCACCAGAATATTTTTTAACTATTGGATTACTGTAGTTTTTAATAGCTTCTTCAATTAGTTTCGAATCTATTTCCATATCGTCTTCTGCATAGGCAAAATAGCTAGGGATAAAATTACTCCCAATAATATTATGATCGTAGAGCCTATTCCCCATAGCATTACCTAAAAAGAACTCTTTAAAAAAATTCTCTGTTCCTTTAACATCAAATTGTCCAATGTAATGATCTAATAACTTTTTATCCATTAAATCCTCATATTCATCTATTCTTTCTAAAACACCAGGAACTAAAAATCCTCTAACTAATAAGTCACCATATAAAGGAATTTTTACTATTGATAACAAAGGGACATTTGCAGAATTAATAAGTGGAACTTGGTAACCAATAAAGCTAATGTTTTTTAGGTTATTTGAGGCATATTTGGCTACAACTGCAGCACCAAAAGAGACCCCATACAATATTACATCTTCAACCTCACAATGCTCAATCAGCTCTCTAAGTTGTTGTTCCATAAGTTCAATGCTTACATTGTTTCGAACTCTATCTGAATAGCCTCTTCCATATTGATCATAGGTTATGACTCTATAGTTATTATTAAGAAAGACATTTACATATTCTTCATATGCAAGTGATCCAAAAGTAGCACCATGAACTAAAACAATAACTTTGTTATTTTTATCTCCAATATCTTTGTACGAAGTAATGCCCGCACTTAATTTAACCTCTTGATAACCAGAATTTAATCTAAATTCATCAATATCAATATTTTCCCTATCAAGAGCGAAATATAAAAAAGCTGGAATAACAATAAATATTAAAAAAAGATAGAGAATTTTTTTCATAAATATATTTCTTCAAATGACTTACTAATCATATTCAAAACATCTACCTTCATCTTATCTTTCTATATGCGTATAATTTAATTCTTCAGGAAGAAGAATTTTAATGCCATGCTCACTTCTTAAATCTGATATTTTTGCACCTAGATATTCCTCAGGCATTTTAAAGGGCCATTTCTTTTTCATCTTAAAAGCCCTAAACATAGTTTTTCTTTTGATTCCTCCAAGTTTCCAATATATTTTTAGAAAACCAAAAATACCAAACTCTTTAAAGAGATCTTTAAAAAGTTGCTTTATTTGAGGAAGACTTCGATAACCCCATATGTATTTCAATTTCCATTTACTACCCCAAATAACCCAAGTATCTAAAATAGCCTCTTGTTCAATAGAGGTATCAAGTCCAAAAATTACATGCGTACAGTCATGATCTCTTAACAAAGTTCCAGACTCTTCGTCATCTTCAAATATTTTGGTAGTGTTAGGAAAAGCTTTGTAATAACACTCCAAACCTTCTTGGAGGGTTAAATCACAATTCTGATTTTGATATTCCAACATTAATTAAGTATAACTTAGTATTTGTTTTGAGAGTTTTTCAAAGCCTATCTTATCTTTTGATGATATAGCGACAGGCTTTGATTCAGGGATCTTTTCTTTTATAAATGATACTGCTTTAGCAATATTGTTATTTGATAATTTATCACTTTTAGCAAGAGCTGGAATGAAAGGAACATTATAGTTCCTGCACAAATGAATCATCTCCCAGTCGCTTTCTTTGAGTGGATGACGAATATCCATAAATATCACCACAGCACCTAATGCTTTTCGTTTTTGAAAATATTCTCCAATTAACGGACTCCAATCTTTCTTTTTTGCTTTACTAGACTTTGCATACCCGTATCCAGGCAAATCAAGCAACATAAGATCATCATTAACTTTAAAAAAATTTATTTCTGTTGTTCTTCCAGGTGTTTTGCTTATTCTTGCTAATTTTGAGTTATCAGTTAATACATTTAACGCACTTGATTTACCTGCATTTGATCTACCAGCAAGCAATATTTCAAATCCTTGGTCATCCGGAAGATCTTTATATTTTGTAACACCAAAAACAAATTCTGTATTTTTAAAAAGGTTTTTCATTTTATTGTTTATATCATATCAAGCTACGTTTATAATACATTCACCTGTAGTAACACTTTTTTGACATGAGAATATCGCAAGTATTAATTATATCCTTTTGTATATCTTTTTATGCAATGTCGGCTGACAATTCTTTGAAAGAAATGCCAACCGATCTCAAATCAGGAGACCCTGATAACGGATCACAGCTTGTCCAAACATGTGCTGCATGTCACGGTCAAGATGGAAATAGCATTAATACAGAGTGGCCAAACTTAGCCGGACAAAATCAAAAATATTTGTATGAACAACTACTTTATTTCAAGTCAGGAGATAGAAATAACGTTCTCATGATGAGTGTTACGCCATATTTGAATAGCATCTCAGATGAAGAAATATTAGACATTGCAGCATATTATGCTTCACAAAAATCAAACATAGGTCAAGCTAAAGACGATCCAGATTTATTGAAATTAGGACAAGCTCTATATAGAAATGGAAATTTAGAAAAAGGCATTCCTGCATGCACTTCATGTCATTCAGTATATGGAGATGGTAATAGTCAAGCTGGCTTCCCAGCCATTGCTGGACAACAAGTTGGCTACTTAATATCTACTTTAAAAGCATATAGATCCGAGGAAAGAAACGCAGGCGAACAAGCTTTGGTAATGCAATCTATTGCTAAAAATTTAAACGATCAAGAAATTGATGCTCTTTCAAACTATATGCATGGACTTTATGAATAATTTTTTTCAAAAACATCTTTTTACTTTTCTAATAATATTCTCTATTAATATTATGTCAGACTATAAACTAGGAGTTGATTATAGACTTGTTGATAATCCTCTGCCTGTAAAACAGGATGGAATTGTTGAAGTGACTGAAGCATTTTGGTATGGCTGTGGCCATTGTTATTCTCTTGAGCCTGCTATCAATCAATGGAAATCAAATCTTGGTGACGATGTAAAATTTACTAAAATGCCAATTACATGGGGAGCAGTTCATCAACTTCATGCAGGATTATTTTATACAATAGATGCATTAAATTTAGATCAAACAACACATAAAGCTGTATTTGTTAGAATTCATAAAGAAGGTGATTTTTTACAAAATCCAAAAGCTATAGAAAATTTTTTGAAAAAGTTTGGCATTGCTCCAGAAATAACAAAACAATATCTAAATTCTTTTTCTGTTAGACAGAAAGTTAACAGAGGAATTAAAGTTGCTAAGCAATTAAAAATTTCAGCTGTCCCCATGATGATTGTTGACGGTACATATATTATTGAATCTAAAAGATCTTTTGAAGAGATGTTAAATGTAGTTGAGCATGTAATTGAAATTCAAAAATCAAACTCTTAGGATTGGATATGAATAGAAAACTTATAAATTCAAGAATATATTTGCTAGTGTTGCCATTAATAGTACTCTTTGTTTTTAATGGAAAAAAATACGATGCTGCTGTCATAGATAGAATTAATATACCTGTAAGAGTTTGTATTCAAGGTGAAGATTGTGGAGCCCCTCTCATTTCTGCATCTGACATGTTAGTAGACTCAAAGGGTACTAAGTTATACGCAGGGTGCATCGCATGTCATGGAACTGGTGGAGAAGGTGGAATAGGTCCATCATTTACTGGAAGAAGCGTTGATTATATTTCTGCAGCATTAATACAATATAAAAATAAAGAAGAAAGAGGCCCGCAGAGTGTTTTAATGTATGCTCAAGCAGCAGCTTTATCAGATAGTGATATACAAGAATTATCTGAATACATAATTACTCTATAATTTTTTTTCTAAATCAGATATTCTCTTTTCAAGATCCTTTACTAACTTATTTAAAAAATCATATTTTTCTTTTTTTATATACCCGCCTTTCTCAATAATTTTATCTATTTCTGGACCTAATTGATTTTCAATTCTTTTTAATAAATCATTTGGAAAAATTTTTACAAATCGAGAAGTTTCTTTTTCAATAATCTTTAAGATTATTTTTGTAAGATCATTATTTTTCATTTAAATCCTTAATTAATTTATAGCAATCATTCCAGTTTTTAAATTCATTAGGCTTCTTAAAATTTTGTTTCCATGTATCATTTTTTTTGTTGAACCATAAATGCTTAATGCCCAGCTCATACGCACCCAACATGTCATTTTTTTGATGATCTCCAATGTGAAGTACCTCCTCTTTTTTAACTCCAGCGTTCAATTCAAATATTCTAAGAAAATGTCCGCTATCTGGTTTATTGCTTTTCACATCGAAAGAACTAACATGGAACTTAAAAAAATTGTCTATGTTTAACTTTTTAATATTAGCATTACCATTTGTTAAAACTCCCAAAATATATTCTTTATTAAGTTTCTCAAGACACTCTAATACTCCATCATAAAAACTTATATCATGTCTTTTATCGATAAAAAAATCGTACGCCTTTGTAACTATTTCTTCACATTCATGTTTTTTATCCAAAATGGGACTTAATTTATATCTATATATTTCTTTTCTAAGAGAACTAATATCCCATTCAAGATTTGGATTTTTGAAAATTAACTCTTTTCTATAGCTTAAAAAATCTTCGAGATCACCCCATTCAATCTTTTTATTAATTTTTTTTTCAATCCAATTCCTTGTTTCGTATTCTGCTTTAAAAATTACTGATTCTATATCCCAAAAAGTGTCGTCAAGATCAAATGTTATTATTTTAATTTTGTTCATTTTTTAGCTCTTGGATGAGATTTATCATATATTTTAACTAAATGCTGATAATCTAACTTAGTATATATTTGAGTTGTTGATAAAGAGCTATGCCCAAGAAGTTCCTGAATAGTTCTAAGATCTCCACTAGATTCAAGCATATGCGTTGCAAAACTGTGTCTAAGCATATGCGGATTTACAGGTGGTAAACCTTGTTTTGTTGCTAATCTTTTTAATCTTAATTGAATACTTCTAACACTTAATCTCGAACCTTTTTTATTTATAAATAAAGCATTATCATCATTAGAATATTTGTCTCTTTCATCTACCCAATTATTAATAGCATTTATGGCATATCTTCCAATAGGCACAAGTCTTGTCTTCGATCCTTTTCCAAAAACACGCAAAAAAGCTTTATTTTCTTCAAAATGATCTATATTAATATTAATTGTTTCAGATACCCTTAATCCAGAAGAGTACATCAATTCAACTATCGCCAAATCTCTTATTTCTAAAGAATCTTTTGGTTTAAAATTAAGAAGTTGCTCTATATCTTCAGGCGAAAGGACTTCAGGCAAGTAACTTGGTGTTTTTGGAGATTCAATCAGTTCAAATGGAGAGCTAGAGATGACACCATTTTTTTTTAAAAATCTAAAAAAGCCTTTAGCAGAAGAAATATGCCTTTGAATAGTTCTAGGATTATTATTATTTGAAAACAAACTGCCAATCCAACCCATACAGGTATCATCATTAATAACTTTGTAGCTCTTTACTCCAATATCTTCAAGATAACTTGATAGCTTTTTTAAATCTCTTTTATATGAATTAGAAGTATTAGAGGATAGATTTTTTATTTCAGCAATATATTTTATATAGTTATCAATATCGTTTCGAACAAAGTATTTAATTAGCATTTATCTAAAATGAGTCAAATCTCTTTTCTAATATATCCCTAACATATTTTATAAATGTAGTATCTTCATCACCAAGATATCTCTGGCGATCATAGCTTCCAAGTTTGAGAAGGCCTATACCTTCTTTTGCTGCTACAACAGCAAGCACCATCGATTGTATTTTTGATGTTTTAAACAAAAATTTCATTTTTTCTTTTGAATAAGACCCACAATATATAGCACCTTTGTGAACTGACATGCTTGTTATCTCTTCAATTTGCTCAAGATCGTTTTTAGAATAAAAATTCATAAAACACTCATCTACGTTAAAATCTTTAATGAAGCATTCTTCAACTTTTTGCATAATTTCTTCCTTAGAATTCGCCTCTAAAATCGACAATGTCAGTTTTTTTGATTTATTAAAAAGATCTTCATTAAGATTTGCAGTTTTAACAAATGATTCAAGTAAAGCAATTAAATCTTTTTGTTCTTCTCTTAGTTTTTTTATTTGTCTTTCAAGCAAGGATGATGCTGAACTTGATGAATGTTTAAATTTAAGCTCAGAAACCAGGGCCTCTTTCTTTTCAAAAAAGTCCAAATTATCTAACAGATAAAGCTCGACTTCTTTTTCATTAATTTCTTTAGTCATTAATTATTCCAGAGCAAACGTTTTTCGCAGGTCCTATCATAATCATTTGCCCATTAACTTTCTTAAATTTTAGTTTACCGCCTTTTGAGCTTATAGTTACATAGTTATTTTTATTTTTAAGAGCTAGCATAGCAACTGATGCTGACGCAGAACCGCATGATAAAGTCTC
This sequence comes from SAR86 cluster bacterium, assembly GCA_023703615.1. Classification (NCBI taxonomy): domain Bacteria; kingdom Pseudomonadati; phylum Pseudomonadota; class Gammaproteobacteria; species SAR86 cluster bacterium. Next base: position 38,099 of record CP097971.1, read on the forward strand.
ACCAACACCATTTTCATAGGTTCTAATTTCAAAATTATTACTGTCTAATTTGTTATATATCGATAAGTTGACGTTATGTGGTTTAATTAAAGTTTCTAATGAGAAATATAAATTTTCAAGATCAAATTTCTGAATTGATTCCTTTTTAATACAAAGATGAAGGTTGCCTGCATTAACAAAAGTGAAACTATCTTTACATATTTTTTTTATTGCTTTTTTTATATCTAATTTTTTAAGTTCTAAAGGTTCATCAAATAATACCTTAATGTTCTTGTTATGACTTTCACATCGAAGGACACCTTTTTTGGTATTAAGATTAAGAACTGTTTTTGGATGAAACTTTTCCTCCCAAACATAACGAGCAGCACATCTTATTCCATTAAGACACATGTCTGCTTGACCACCATCTGCATTATAAAATGCTATATCAAATGAATGATTTTCATTTTTTGGAGGTGATATTAAAATAAGTTGATCGAAACCTATTCCAAGTTTCCTTTCGCCATATTTTTTTATAAATGATTTTTTTGGTTGGAAACCTGTTTCCAAAGAATTAATCATTAAAAAATCATTGCCGTTTCCATGCATTTTTTGGTACTTAATCATTTGGAATTGTCTCCATTCCAATTAGATCTTGAATATTTTCTCTTCTTCGAATCAAATTAAAAGTTTTACCATCCACAAGCACTTCAGCAGATCTTAATCTAGAATTGTAATTTGACGACATTACAAATCCATATGCTCCTGCAGTTTTTATACATAAAAGATCATCTTCAGCGATATCAAGTAAAATATCTTTTCCTAAAAAATCTGAGGACTCACATATTGGACCAACTACATTATACTTTTTCATAGCATTGGTTTTATTTTTAAGGTTCCAGATATCATGTTTAGCACCATAAAGAGCAGGTCTTATTAAATCATTCATAGCGGCATCAACTATCGCAAAGTTATCTTTGATATATTCAACTTTGGTTAATAAGACACCTGCATTGGCTGATATACTTCTGCCAGGCTCCAATATTAACTTTTCATTTCTATTAACGAAAACCTCTTCTAGCATTGATATTAGTTCTTTAGGGTGAGGCGGCGATTCATCTAAATAAGGAACACCAAGACCGCCACCCATGTCAAAAAACTGGAGATCAATTCCAAGCTTATTTATTTTAGTAGCAAGATCTATAGTTTTTTTTGAAGCTATTTCATAGCTTTTTAGATTTAAAATTTGTGAGCCGATATGACAAGCTAATCCAACCATTTCAAGGTTTTTTGAATCTCTTATGTATTTTGCTAATTCAATAGTTTCATCTAAATTATTAATCCCAAACTTATCACCTTTTCTTCCAGTTGTAATATAGTCATGACCTCCTGAGTCTATATCTGGATTGAATCTTATTGAAACTGGTGCAATTTTCTTTAAATTACTAGCTACGGTCTCTATTTTTTTTAATTCAGCTTTTGATTCAATATTAAAAGATAAAATCTCATTTAAGATTCCATCTTCTATTTCATTTTTTGATTTTCCTACTCCAGAAAAGATTATTGATTTAGGATCTGCGCCAACTGAAATAGCTCTATGAAGCTCGCCGCCAGAAACAATATCAAACCCGCATCCTTTATTCTTAAGAATATTTAAAATGGCAATATTGCTTAAAGATTTTACTGAAAAACATATTTGATAATCTTTGCTTGTAAATGAATCCATATAGGCATCTATATGAAGATTTAACGTTTTTGAAGAATAAACATAAGTAGGTGTTCCAAAATTTTCTGCAATTTCAATAAGATTTACTTCTTCACAAAAAAGCTCATCCTTTTTGTATTCAAAAAAATCCATTTAAATTATCCTTGTATTGTCTTCCGATACGACAGGACCTTTAACACCGCATGATACTAATGACATTAGTATTAAGATAGAAATTATAACGTTACATGTTTTCATAGTGCGTATTATGGGCAATTATGCCCATAATTGCACAAAATTAAATTAATATTTGTAGCTTTCTTCTTTAAATGGACCGTCTTGAGGAACGTTAATATAATCAGCTTGATCTTTTGTAAGCTTTGTCATTACTCCACCGAACCCAGCAACCATTAATGAAGCAACTTCTTCATCAAGTTTCTTTGGAAGAACTTCAACTGTTATCATCTCTGCTTTTGTTTCAGCATCATTAATATTTGCAAAACCTTGTTTGTACAAATGAATTTGAGCCAAAACTTGGTTTGCAAAAGAACCATCCATAATTCTACTTGGATGCCCTGTAGCATTTCCAAGATTTACTAATCGACCTTCAGCCAAAAGAATAAGATAGTTTTTGCTTGACAAGTCAGGCGTTCCATCAGGTTTAGTATCTCTGAAGATTCTATGAACTTGAGGTTTGATTTCATCCCAGTAGTAATTATCCCTCATAAAAGCAGTATCAATTTCATTATCGAAATGACCGATATTACATACTACCGCTGTATTTTTTAATGTACTTAGCATTGCTGAATCACAAACATTTACGTTACCAGTTGTTGTAACTATTAAATCAGTATTGCCCATAACCTGCATATCAATATCCTCTACATTTCTTGAAACGACGCCATCTTTATAACAGGATACTACTGTGAAGCCATCCATACAGGCTTGCATAGCACATATAGGATCAGACTCAACAACGCTTACTATCATTCCTTCTTGAGCAAGACTAGCTGCAGATCCTTTTCCAACATCTCCATAGCCTATTACAAGACCTCTTTTACCCATGAGAAGCATATCTGTTCCTCTTTTAAGAGCATCATTAAGACTGTGTCTGCAGCCATATTTATTGTCGTTTTTGGCTTTAGTAACTGAATCGTTTACATTGATTGCTGGAACCTTCAGCTCTCCTTTTTCAAGCATTTCTTTAAGTCTATGAACCCCAGTCGTTGTTTCTTCTGAAACACCATGAATAGTATCTAACATGTCAGGAAATTTTTCATGAACCATAGCTGTTAGATCACTTCCATCATCAAGAATCATATTTGCATCCCAAGGTTTCCCATCCTTACAAATTGTTTGCTCAATACACCATTCAAATTCTTCTTCTGTTTCGCCTTTCCATGCAAAAGTTGGAATTCCTTTTGCAGCCATAGCAGCGGCAGCATGATCTTGGGTTGAAAAGATATTGCATGATGACCATCTCAGCTCAGCACCAAGATCAATCAGTGTTTCCATTAATACAGCTGTTTGGATCGTCATGTGTATGCAGCCCATGATTTTAGCACCAGCAAGCGGTTGCTCAGATCTATATTTGTCTCTTAAAGCCATTAATGCAGGCATTTCATTTTCTGCAAGTGAAATTTCTCTTCTTCCAAATTCTGCAAGATTAATATCAGCTACTTTATAATCGTTTTCCATTTTTTTTCCTTAATTTTTTTATTATTGTGAAATATCTGAAGCTTTATCAGTTCTTTCCCATGAAAGATCAATGTCAGATCTACCAAAATGACCATAAGCTGCAGTCTGCAAGTATATAGGTCTTTTTAGATCAAGCATATTAATTAAGCTTTTTGGCCTTAGATCAAATTCTTCTTCAACAATTTTTACTATAGCTTCTTTAGATATCTTTTCACTATTGAAAGTTTCTACGTGAATAGATGTCGGTTTTGCTACACCAATAGCATATGAGACTTGAATTTCACAATAATCTGCAAGTCCAGCAGCAACGATATTCTTAGCAACATACCTTGAAGCGTAAGCTGCAGATCTGTCTACTTTTGACGGGTCTTTGCCAGAAAAAGCTCCACCTCCATGCCTTGCCATTCCTCCATATGTGTCTACAATTATTTTTCTTCCAGTTAGCCCACAATCACCAACGGGACCACCGATAACAAATTTACCAGTAGGGTTGATATAAATATTTGTAGAGTCAAGAATCCATTCTTGAGGAACAATTGGTTTGATAATTTTATCCATTACTTCTGATTTGATTTCTTCTTGTGAAACATCTTCATCATGTTGAGTAGATAGAACAACAGCTGATAATCCCTCTATTGATTTACCATCATCTGAGTAAATTACGCTTACTTGACTTTTAGCATCTGGTCTCAGCCATTTAATTTCTCCACTTTTCATAACATCAGCTTGTTTTTTAACTAGTCTATGAGATAGATCTATTGGAAGAGGCATTAATGATTCAGTCTCTTTACAAGCATAGCCAAACATTAATCCTTGATCACCAGCACCTTGTTCTAGATTTTCCCCCTCACCTTCAGTTACTCCTTGAGAGATATCAGGCGATTGCTCAAAAACAAGATTTGTAAATTCGCAAGTGTCACCATTAAAGCCATATTCATCAGAGTTGTAACCGATATCATTAATCGTTTTTCTAACAATTGGCTCAAGATCTGGACTACCAAGTGATGTGATTTCACCAGCTATATAGACCATGTTATTTTTTATCATCGTTTCGCAAGCTACTCTACTGTTTGGATCTTCAGCAAGATAAGCATCTAAAACAGCATCTGAAATTTGATCACAGACTTTGTCTGGATGTCCACCTGAGACAGACTCGGATGTAAAAATATAACTCATAAAATACCCCTAAAATAAACAGTTCTACATTTTATAATAAAAAGGTAACACTAAGCTATGCTTTGTATGTAAAATATTAATAGTCAAAAATCTAATAGGAAGTATCTAGTTGTCAGAATCAGTAAATGCGCTAAGATTTTTATCTATCGACGCAGTTCAAAAAGCAAATTCCGGTCATCCAGGAATGCCAATGGGTATGGCTGAAATAGCAACAGCCTTATGGAGTAATCATTTAAGGCATAACCCATCAAATCCTCGCTGGTTTAATAGAGATAGATTTGTGTTATCTAACGGACATGGCTCAATGCTTTTATATAGCCTGCTTCACCTAACAGGTTACAATTTGACAATAGAGGATATAAAAGATTTTAGACAGCTAAAATCAAAAACTCCTGGACATCCGGAGTATGACATTGAAATTGGAGTTGAAACTACAACAGGTCCATTAGGTCAAGGTATTGCAAATGGAGTTGGAATGGCAATTTCAGAAAAAATACTAGCTGCAGAATTCAATGAAGAAGATATAAAACCTGTTGATCATTTTACATATGTATTTCTTGGCGATGGCTGTTTAATGGAAGGTATTTCTCATGAGGCATGCTCATTTGCTGGAACTCATAATCTTGGAAAGCTAATATGTTTTTATGATCAAAACGGAATTTCAATAGATGGAGAAATTAAACATTGGTTCACAGATGACTCTGTAAAGAGATTTGAAAGCTATGGATGGCAAACCATTTGTGTAGACGGTCACAACATCGAAGAAATTGATAAAGCTATTTCTGAGGCAAAAATTGAATTAAATAAGCCATCGATGATTTTTTGTAAAACAACAATTGGTTTTGGTTCACCAAACAAACATGGAACAGCAGATGTTCATGGAGCACCCTTAGGAGAAGAAGAAATAATAAAAACGCGAGAATCTCTTAACTGGAAATATGAGGCTTTTGAGATACCACAAGATATTTATAATTTTTGGAATGCAACTGAAAAAGGAAGTGCATTGAATTCAGATTGGGATTCACTTTTGAAAAAATATGAAGAAAAATATCCTGAAAAATCAAATGAACTTCAAAGAAGAATTAAAGGATTACTCCCTAAAAATTTTAATAAAAATTTCGAAGATTTTTTATCCAGCTGTAACTCAAATAATTCTTCAATGGCAACAAGGAAAGCTTCTAAATCATGTTTAGATTTCTTTGTTCAAGAATTGCCTGAACTGGTTGGCGGCTCTGCAGATTTAACACCATCTAATAATACTTTTTCTTCGTCAAGTTCTACATTTTCAAATGAAAATCCTGCAGGTAATCATATTAATTATGGGGTAAGAGAATTTGGAATGTCTGGCATTATGAATGGAATGGTGCTTCATGGCGGTATTAAACCATATGGAGCAACATTTCTTGTCTTTACTGACTATGCAAGAAATGCAGTCAGATTATCCGCATTAATGGGACTACCAAATATATTTGTTTATACACATGACTCAGTAGCGCTTGGTGAAGACGGACCTACCCATCAACCAATAGAGCACATGGTTACATTGAGAGCAACTCCAAATTTAAATAATTGGAGGCCTGCTGATTTAGTTGAGGCTGCCGTAGCTTGGAAAGAAGCAATTACTTCAAAAGAAACTCCAACATGTTTAATATTTAGTAGACAAAGCACATCCCCAATATCGCGAACCCCGAAAAAAATATCTATGATTAGTATGGGTGGTTACTTGCTTGAAGAAAATGACAATCCTGATATCACTATCATTGCTTCTGGCAGCGAAGTACAATTAGCTCTTGATGCAGCAAAAGATTTAAAAAATGATTCAGTTTTGGCTAATGTTGTATCAATGCCTTCACTAGATATTTTCTTGCAACAATCGAAAGAATTTCAAAACGATGTTATCAAGCAGGATAAACCTATACTTGTTGTTGAATGTAGCCATCCAAATTCTTGGTATAGGATTTTAAATAGAGATGATAAGGTAATTGGAGTCGAAGGTTTTGGAGAATCTGCTCCAGGCAGCGAGTTGCTTGAACATTTTGGCTTTAATAAAGCAAATGTTGTTAACACGGCTAAATCATTGCTTAATGATTAATTTATCATCTTTAAATATAGCAAATAAAAACCTTGTTATTCGGGTTGATATGAATGTGCCAATAAAAGATGGCAGGATTCTTGATTCAACCAGGATAGAAGCTTGTATACCCACAATTAATTATGCGCTGAAAAATAATGCAAAAGTTTTATTAGTAAGTCATTTAGGTAGACCATTGGAAGGTAATTTTGAAGAAAGCTTTTCTTTAAAACCTGTAGCAAATTTTTTGGGTGAAGTAATTAAAAGTTCTATAGATGTAATTGATAAATTGGACTCGGTAGATTTTTTTAAATCTTCATCAAATATTCAAATCTTAGAAAACGTAAGATTCTTTGATGGAGAAAAAAGAAACTGCGAGAAATTAGGAAAGAAATTAGGCTGTCTTGGAGACATATATGTCTTTGATGCATTCGGAACAGCACATCGAGAACAGGCTTCAACACACTCAGCAATTGAAAATGCTTATATTGCCTGCGCTGGCCTATTGTTAGAAAAAGAAGAAAAATTTTTATCACAAGCTCTAAAAAAATATGACAGGCCTTATCTAGCAATTATTGGTGGAGCAAAAGTCTCAACTAAGCTTGCGCTATTAAAACAAATCAATGAAGTTGCTGACTATATTATTGTGGGCGGCGGCATTGCAAATACTTTCTTAAAATCTTCAGGTTTAAATGTTGGTAATTCACTTGTTGAGGACTCAATGCTAGAAACAGCTAAGACAATTCTTGAAAAAGGTAAGATTGTGCTTCCAAAAAAAGTAGTTACATCAAAAACATTTGAAGGAGAAAACATAAAAGAGGCTACGATTAACGAAGTGAATAATGATGCAATGATCTTAGATTTATTTCTAGAACAGGAATCAAAAGCTTTAATTAAAAATGCCAAGACTATACTTTGGAATGGTCCTATGGGAGTATTTGAAAATATTTATTTTGAAAAGGGTACTAAAGAGCTTTCTAAAGAAATAGCAAAGTCTGACGCTTTCTCTTTGGCTGGAGGTGGCGAAACATTATCCGCAATTAATAAATATATTAAATTAGATGATGTATCATACTGTTCAACAGGTGGAGGAGCCTTTTTAGAATTTATGGAAGGCAAAATTTTGCCGTCAATTAAAGCATTAAACGCAAAACAAACTGGGAGTTAAACTATGTCACTAAACAGTATAGAAGATATTGCAACTTATATAGTTGCAGATGGTAAAGGAATACTAGCTGCAGATGAAAGTAATCCAACCTGTGGAAAAAGATTTGACTCTATAGGAGTCGAATCAACTGAAGTTAACAGAAGAGATTACAGAGAAATGCTTTTTAGATCTAAAGGAATGAAAGGAAATATAGGTGGAGTTATATTATTTGACGAGACTATTAGACAGTCAGCTGATGATGGAACTTTGTTGAGAGATTTAATATCAGATCAAGGCGCCCTTCCTGGAATTAAAGTTGATAAAGGCCTTCAGCCTATTGAAGACTGCCCAGGAGAAACGGTAACAGTAGGTCTCGAAGGACTTGACGAAAGGCTGAAAGAATATTCAACTATGGGTGCAAAATTTACTAAATGGAGAGCTGTAATAAATATTGGGGATGGAATTCCAACTAATAAATGCATCGATGCGAACATGGAAGCTTTAGCAGATTACGCAAAATGCGCTCAAGATAATGGTATGGTGCCTATTGTAGAGCCCGAAGTGCTCATGGATGGCAATCATTCTATTGATGAATGTTATGACGCAACTGAGCGCTCATTGAAATCTCTATTTTCTTACCTTAAAAAAAAAGGTGTCAACATCAAGGGCACGCTATTAAAGCCAAACATGGTAACTTCTGGAAAAGACGCTGAAGAGCAAGCTGGAATTAATGATGTTGCAGAAAAAACATTAGACTGTTTAATAACAAATGTTCCGTCGAGTCTTCCTGGAATAACATTTTTATCTGGTGGTCAGTCTGATGTCTTAGCCACTGCCCATTTAGATGCAATGAACAAAATTGGTGGCTTTTCATGGAAATTAAGTTTTTCTTACGGAAGAGCACTTCAAGCACCTGCTCTAAAAGCTTGGGGAGGAAAGTTAGAAAATATATTTATTTCTCAAGATGAACTATCACATAGAGCAGAAATGAATAAATTAGCTTCTCTTGGTCAATGGGAAGAAAAATTAGAAGATAGATAGAATTTGTTAGCAACTGTTCAAAGGGTTTTAAGTGCAAAAATAATTATTGATGATCAAGTTTTTTCATCTATAGATGAAGGATGTTTAGTATTTATTTGTTTTGAAAAAAATGATCTCTCTCAAAACATAATTAAAATGGTGAAAAAGATTATAAATTTTAGAATGCTTGATGGACCAAAGGGGTTAACATCTCTGGCACTTCAAAGTTCCAATGAAGAAGTTCTAATAGTTAGTCAATTTACTCTAGCCGCCATTACAAATAAAGGGAACAAGCCTAGTTTTCATAAAGCTGCAAAACCAGAGGATGCTAAATTGATGTATGATAAATTTGTTAGTGAATTTAAGAATTTATTGCCAAAAGTTAAAGAAGGAAAGTTTGGATCATACATGCAAATAAGTTTGGTAAATAAAGGTCCTATGACATTTAATTTTAAGATATGAAAAATATTTCTATTTTTTGTGGAGCTCATAAAGGTAAAAATCCTAAATATGCTGAATCAGCCAAGACTATTGCAAAATATATAGCTAAAAAAAACATTAATATAGTTTTTGGTGGAGGCAATGTTGGACTAATGAAAATCATCTCTAACACCGCCATAGATAATGGAGTTGAGGTTCTAGGAATTTCTTTAAAGTCTCTACATGCTTTAGAATTAGCTAACCCAAGGCTAAAAGAGATAGTTGTTTCAGATACTCTGCTTAATCGAAAACATGAATTTATATCAAGATCAGATGCATTTATTGTTCTTCCAGGTGGCGTTGGATCACTAGATGAGCTAGCAGAAATTATGGCAAGCAATCAATTAGGGATAATTAATAAACCTATTGGTATTCTAAATACAGATGGATACTATAATCATCTTTTAAAATGGTTTGATAAGGCCGTTGATGAAGGATTTATATCATCAGCAAATCTAAAAGAGCTAATAGTTTCTGATGATCCTTGTAAGCTTGTTGAGATGGTAGTTAATCATAAAAAACCAACAGATGATAATTGGACTAAAAGACTTGGTCTTTAACAACTGATTTTGTAACTATTTATTTTTAGATAGCAGTATGCCAATCTCAAATAGAAGCCACATAGGAAATGCCAAAAATAATTGTGAGAATATATCGGGTGGCGTCAGTAACATTCCTATAATAAGAAACACTACTATTAAATAAGGCCTTGCTTTTGTTAATGATCTTTTGGTTACAATTTTACTATTTACTAAAAGAACAGTTGCTACTGGTATCTCAAAAGCTATACCAAAAGCAAAAACTAGCTTAAATATAAAACCAAGGTATTCGTTTATGTCAGTCATAACTTGTATCGAGCTTGGCGCCATTCCAATAAAGAACTTAAAGATAATTGGACAAACTATAAAAAACGCAAAGCTTACTCCACAAAAAAATAAGATGATTGTTGAGGCCATAAGTGGAGCAGTAAAGCTCTTTTCGTTTTCATACAATCCAGGAGATATAAACATCCATATTTGAATAAATAACCACGGCATTGTAAACAACAAAGCTACATATAAAACTAGCTTTATGGGAGCCATGAACGGTGATGCAACTCCAGTTGCAATCATGGAAGTGCCTGCAGGCAGAGTTGCAACTAGTGGATCTGCAACAAAGCTATAAATTTCAGCAGCAAAAGGAATTCCAATAATCGATAGTACACTAAATAAAATAATTACCTTTAGTAGTCTTGATCTTAATTCAAGCAAATGACTTGAGATTGAATCGTTAGTCATTATTAGATTCTTTCGTTTCTTCTAGCTCTTCCATTCTAAGCTCATTAAACACATCTTTCTTAATTTCATCTGCTCCAATATCTTCTTCAATGTCTTTTTTAAAAGCATTAAATTTATTTTCAATCTTTTTATAGATTTTTATAGTTGTTTTAATTACAACAGGAAGTCTTCTTGGACCGATAATTAAAAGGCCAAATATTAAAATGATTAGAATTTCTAAAAAACCAATTTGAAACAATTTTAATCTTCTTTTTCTTTAGAATCTTCGTCTTTTACTGATTTCTTAAAGCCTTTTATGCTTGAGCCTAAATCTGAGCCGAGTGATTTAAGCTTTCCACTACCAAATATAAGAACAACAACAAGTAAAATTATTAACAATTGCCATATACTTATTCCACCAAAACCCATAAATTCTCCTAACTAACTATCAATATAATAGATATAACTACTATTATACCAATACCAAACGCTTTATTAATTATATTTTGTTTATATAATTTTCTTTCTAATTCTTTAACCCTGTCATCGTCCTTTTTTTTGCTATTAGAAAAGCTTCTTATTTCATCTAAAGTTTCAAAAATAATTGATGGAATCTCTGACGCTTTAAGAAATATATCCTCTTTATTTTCTAAAATATAGTCCTTTAATTTTAATGGACTAAATTGTTCATTTAACCAACTATCAAGATAAGGTTCAGCGATTCCCCAAAAATCTAAATCAGGATATATCTGCCTACCCATTCCTTCAATATGAATTAATGTTTTTTGTAACAATACTAGTGAGGTTTGAAGAGACAAACCATATTGTCTTGTACTTTGAAAGAGATATAAAAGCAATTTACCAAATTCGATCTCGGATAATGGTTTTTCAAATATAGGTTCGCAACATGCTCTTAATGTATTCTCAAGTTCAATATTATTTGTTTTAGCATTAACCCATCCTGAACTTATAAATAAATTTGCTAAATTTTTGTAATTTTGTTTAAGAACAGATTGCAACATTCTTGCGAGGATGTATCTTTCTTCATTAGACAGCGAACCCGTTATAGCGCAATCTACTGCTATATATCCTGGATTTTCAGTATTCTTTTTTGAAACAAATATATTTCCAGGATGCATATCAGCATGAAAGAAATTATCTCTAAACACTTGATTGAGAAATATCATTACTCCATTCTCAGCAAGTAATTTTTTGTTTATCCCATGCTTTTCAATTTCCTCGATATTGGTACAAGGAATTCCATCTATTTTCTCAAGAACCATAATATTAGAAGTTGTGAAATCCCAATAAACTTTTGGTATGTATAGTTCATTTGAATTCAAAAAATTTTTTCTAGTGAGATTTGTATTAGATGCCTCAAGCTTCAAATCTAGTTCTTTCATTATTGTAGATTCATAATCTTGAACAACCTCATTTGGTTTTAACCTATAACTTTCCTTATATATATAAGAAAAAATTTTTGCAGCTGATTTAAGAAGACGAAGATTTTTTTTAACTTTCTTCTTTATGTTTGGCCTAAGAACTTTTATTACAACATGATCACCATTTTTAAGAATTGCTGAATGAACTTGAGCAAGCGATGCTGCTGCGAGAGGCTTTTCATCAAACGATTTAAAAATATTATTAATCGAATCACCAAGCTCTGATTCAACAATATTTTTTAGTGTATTAACATCAAAAGGATTACAGTTATCAGTTAAGCTTTCTAGTTCTTTTGCTGTTTCAACATCAAGAACATCGGTTCTAGTGGAAAGAAGCTGACCAAATTTTATAAAAATTGGCCCTAATGCTTCTAAATATTTTGATGCTTTCTTTCCATTAGGTTTTATGAATATGTTAAATCTGATTCCTAATAGAATCATTCTTAATAACTCAACTATCAAAATAATAGCATTCATAAATTTTTTGAAGCCTCCATCCTGTCAACTTTTATAGAAAGCTCTCTTATTTTTTTATGAATTTTATTGTTATTAGTATTTATTTTAGTTTGTCTTGATTGAGAAATCTTTTTCTTAGCAAAATATAAAATTAACGCTGTTGAGCTCCCAAAATATTTATCAATTAGATATGTTAAATCAATATCAGATTTCAACACGGTGTTTATTAAAACAAAAGCTAATTCAATATCCCCTTTTATTAGCTCTTTTTTAATTTTTCTTGAAGAGATAGCTAAAACTAAATCTTCAATACTAGCTTTAATTTCGAAATCAATATGATTTAGTTTGTCTAGCGATATTTTTTTTGAATTTTTTTCCAAATTAACATATATATTTCCATAATTATTCAAATTTAATTTAAATTTTACTGGATATATTTCTTTCAACTTTTCTTTAGCATTAGGAGCAGAGTTCTCAATATCTTTAATGAAGCTGTTTAAATATTTTTCTAATTTATTTTTCATAAGCAATATGTATGGAAACTATACCGTTTAGAAGATTATAAAATTGACACTTTTTAAAGCCTGTAGATAAAATCATTTCTTTAAGTTTTTCTTGATCAGGATGCATTCTTATCGATTCTGCTAAATATCTATAACTATCTGAATCATTTGCAATGATTGAACCAAGTCTTGGCAAAATATTAAAGGAGTACCAATCATAAATTTTTGAGAAAACATGGTTTTTAGGTTTTGAGAATTCTAAGATAAGTAATTTACCATTCTGCTTTAGGCATCTTCTCATTTCCTTAAGGCCTTTTTCTTTATCTGTAAAATTTCTTAATCCAAAGCCAACTGTTATCAAATCAAATGTTTTATTTTTGAATGGTATTAATTCACCACTTAGCTGACAAAAATGACAATTAGAGGAAAAATTTTCATTTATAGCTCTATTTCTTCCCTCTAGGAGCATATCAATATTTATATCAGTCATAAATATTTCAGTATCTTTGTAGTTTGAATTTATGATTTTTGGAATATCTCCAGTACCACTTGCAATATCCAAAATAACATCATTTTTTGAAATGCCACAAAGCTCAACAAGCACTTTTTTCCACAATCTATGCATGCCCATCGACATTGCATCATTCATCAAGTCATAATTAGTTGCTACCGAAGTAAAAACATTTCCAACATGTTCTTCTTTATCCTTAATATCTACATCTTTAAAACCAAAATGTGTTTTTTTATTCATCAAGAAAGTCCCTAAATTTTATGAAATTATTGTATCTAGTTTCATGAATTTCTCCATTTTTTAAAGCTTGAAGTACTCCACAACCTTCTTCTGAAGTATGACTGCAATTTTTAAATTTACAATTTTTTGCGTGTTCAAATATTTCTGAAAATCCTATAATAATTTTTTCTCTTCCCCATCCTGCTATGGTTACATCTCTCACTCCTGGACTATCTATTATTTTAGTATTACCAGGAATTTCATAGAGAGTAGATAAAGAAGTTGTATGAACACCCCTATCATTTGAAAGAAAATTAGTCTTAATATCCTTACCAGTAATAGATTTGGTGAGAGTTGACTTACCAGCCCCAGACTTACCAACAAATAAAACGCTCTCGTTCCTGAGAAAATCTTTTAATTTAGCTAAATTTATTTCTTCTTTAGAGGATATATCGATAACTTTAATATTAATTTCTTTGTATATGTTAATTTTAGATCTATATTCTTTATCCTGATTAAGATCAATTTTGTTATTTATTATAAATGGTTCTATATTTGAAAGTTTGGCTGTAATTATCCATTTATCAATAAATTTCTCATTTGTTATTGGTTTTGGTGAAACTATAATCCCAACTTTGGAAATGTTAGCAGCAAAAATTTTTGATCTATACCCATCTTTTTTTTTAATAGATGATATTCTAGGAAGCAAATTAATGATTTTTCCTTTAATTTCATTGCTGTCTTGAATAACTTCAATCTCAACCATATCACCAACAACCACTCCTTTAATCGCAATACATTTTAAATTTGTATCACCAACCTTAACCAAACAACTATTTGAATAGAACTCAATAACTAATCCTGTTTGAACTTTTTTCATATAAAGCACAAAATACACTAAACAGAGTAATATAAAAAGCTATGAAAACCATGCAATCAAAACAAAATCTTATTTGGATTGACCTTGAAATGACAGGATTAGATCCAGAATCTGAAAGAATTATCGAAATAGCGACATTAATTACGGATTCTAATCTAAATCTTGTTGCAGAAGGCCCTAATTTAGTTATTTCCCAGCCCGGAAGCTTAATTGATAACATGGATGATTGGAATAAATCCCAGCACAGTTCATCTGGTCTAATCGAAGAGGTCAAAAAAAGTATAATTACTGAGCAAGCAGCAGAAATAGAGACACTAGAATTTGTATCTAAATATGTTTCTGAAAAACAATCTCCAATGTGTGGAAATACTGTTTCCCATGACAGGCGCTTTTTAATAAAGTACATGCCTCGGCTAGAATCATATTTTAATTATAGGCATATTGATGTGTCTTCATTTAAAGAGGTCGCCGTTAGGTGGATGAATGAAGCACAAACCTATGAAAAGAATGGATCTCATAGAGCTTTAGGAGATATAAAGGAATCCGTTGAAGAATTAAAATTTTACAAAAAATTGTTTTTGCCTGAGGATTAAATTTTACTCTTTTTTATTTGCAGGTTGAATATTTAAAGGAAAAGGACTTACCTGACTGCTATTTTTTTTAATTTTTGCTTCTCCAGATTCAGAAACTTCATCTATTCTTATAATTGCATTGATGGGGATATAACTTCTCTCAACATTTACAAACTCATTCTTTAATTTTTCAGAAGATGGATCGACAACTAGCTGTTTATCTTTATTAAATATATACTCTTCAACCTCTATGAAACCATACATATCACTTTGGTAAATCTGTTTAGCAAATACTTCATAGATTTCGCCAAGTTGAATGAATATAATTTTATATATATTGTTGGATTTCATAATTAATTATATGGGTATATTTTTTTATAACAAAAGATAAAAAGTAAATTATGTCAAAAAAATTATTTGTAAAAACTCATGGCTGCCAAATGAATGAGTATGATTCAGCAAAAATGATTGATCTTTTGCAAGAAAATGAAAAATTTGAAATTGCTGAATCAGAAGACAAAGCTGATCTTTTAATACTAAATACCTGTTCGATTAGAGAGAAAGCTCAAGAAAAAGTATTTCATCAAGTTGGAAGATGGAGGAAATTAAAAGAAAAAAATCCAAATATTAAAATTGCTATTGGAGGTTGTGTTGCCTCACAAGAAGGCAAAGAAATTATTAAAAGAGCGCCTGCAGTTGATATTGTATTTGGCCCTCAAACATTACATAAACTTCCTGAGCTATACAACAATAGAATTAAAAATGATGAAAAACAGATTGATATATCTTTTCCTAAGTTAGAAAAATTCAATTATCTACCTATAAAAGGCATTGGTGAACCATCTGCATTTGTTTCAATTATAGAGGGATGCAATAAGTATTGTTCATTCTGTGTTGTTCCAAAAACTAGAGGTCATGAAGTTTCAAGAAGTGTAGAGGATATTCTCAATGAAATTTCAAAGCTTGCAGACAACGGAACAAGAGAAATCCATCTTTTAGGCCAAAATGTAAATAATTTTAAGGGCACATATAAAAATGAAAAATCATCACTAGCGAAACTTATTGAACTAACTTCAAAAATTGAAAATATTGAGAGAATAAGATATACGACTAGCCATCCATATGAATTTAAAGATGATCTCGTAGATATTTACGATAAAGTTCCTGAATTAGTAAGCCATGTTCATTTACCTGTTCAAAGCGGCTCAGATAGAATATTAAAATTAATGAGAAGAAGATATACGATAGACAGCTATTTAAGTTTAGTTGATAAAATTAAGAAAGTTAGATCTGACATGAGCTTTTCATCTGATTTTATTGTTGGATTTCCAGGAGAAACAGCAAATGATTTCGAGTTAACAATGAATTTAATCAATGAAGTCCAGTTTGATGAATCATATAGTTTTATATATAGCCCACGCCCAAACACAACTGCCTCTGATATGGACGATGATGTAACAAAAGATGAAAAAAAAGAAAGATTAGATATTTTACAAAATAGATTAAATCAACTTTCTTTTGGGTATAGCAGAAAAAAAGTGGACACACTTCAAACTTGTCTAGTGTATGGCCAATCAAAAAGGGACCCTGGCCAACTTCAGGCTAGAACAATTTGTAACAGAATTGTTAATTTTTCATCATGTGATATTGATTTAATTGGCCAAATGGTTAATATTCAAATTAATGAAGCATTACCAAATAGTCTTAGAGGCACATTAAGTAATTAATGCCAAAAGATTCATCTTTAAAAAAAATAGAACTTAAACCTTCAAATGCAGATGCATTGGTTAGGTTTGTGGGTGAATTAAACCAAAATCTAAAATTTGTTGAAAAAACTTTTGACGTAAAAATATTTCAAAACGGTAATAATTTAAAAATTAAAGGCAAAGAAAAAGATGTTCAACTATCTGCCGATGCGCTTAAAAGACTTTATGAGGCAGCCGGACAAGGAGTTGAAATAACAAAAGAGTCTTTGTATCTTTATATTTATGATTCAGAAGATTCAATCAAAGATGAATCATTTATCATTGAAACGCCAAAAAAAAGAATTATTCCTAGAGGGAGCAATCAGAGCAGTTATATTAAAAACATTAAAAATTTTGAAGTAAATTTTGGAATTGGTCCAGCTGGAACAGGTAAAACATATCTTGCTGTAGCGGCTGCAATTGATGCGCTTATTAATGAAAGTGTTAAGAGAATAATTTTAATTAGGCCTGCAGTAGAGGCTGGTGAAAAACTCGGTTTTCTTCCTGGAGATTTATCTCAAAAAGTTGATCCTTATTTGCGTCCTTTATATGATGCACTCTATGCCATGCTTGGTATTGATAAAACAGAAAAACTTTTGCTTAAAGGAATTATAGAAATTGCACCTTTAGCATATATGAGAGGGAGAACACTAAACGATGCCTTTATAATTATGGATGAAAGCCAAAACACTACTGAAGAACAAATGAAAATGGTCCTTACAAGAATAGGATACGGATCTCATCTTGTGGTAAATGGAGATTTAACACAAATAGATTTACCTAAAAATATATCATCAGGTTTAAGTCATGTTGCTAAAGTTTTAAAAAATACAAAAGGCATAGGATTTACAATGTTTTCATCAAAAGATGTGATTAGACATCCAATAGTTCGAAAAATAATAGATGCATATAAAAAATTTGAAGATAATTTAATTAGAAAGTGAGTCTATCAATTGCATTTGAAAAAAATTATTCCATTGAGAATTCATTAGCTAAAAAACTAATTAAAGCTTACGAATTTATCTGTGCAGAAGAAGGTATACATGAGTCATCTATAAACCTTATGATATTAGGAGACAAAGAGATTACTGCTCTTAATAGCAAATACAGAAATAAGAAAAAGCCCACAGATGTTTTGTCATTTACAAATGATGATATTTCAAAAACTCACACAAATAATTTAGGTGATATTGCAATTAATATTGAATTTGTAAGACGTGAATCAAAAGAAATTAATAAATCTTTTGAAAGTCATATGATTCACATGTTAGTTCATGGCATATATCATATATTAGGATATGATCATGAAATGGATGATAAAGCTATAATTATGGAAGAAAAAGAAACATTGGTATTAAAAAGTATTGGAATATCCAATCCTTACACATAAATGAAAGATCATCAGAAAACAGATGATAGTCACCCTCCTTCGGGACTATTAGATAAGTTAAAAAAATATTTTAGAAATCCTTTCTTTATAAAGACTCAGTCTTTGTCTGAAGTTACAGATTTTTTAAAAGATGCTGTTGATCAAAATATAATCGATAAAGAAGCTGAATCTATAGCTAATAAAGCAATAAGATTAAAGGATATTACTGTTAAAGAAATAATGGTACCAAAAGTAGATATGGTAACTGTTGAAATCGACGAAGATACAGATGTTATTATTAAAAAGATTATTGAATCAGGTCATTCCAGATATCCTGTTCTTGGAAAAGAAAGGGATGAGGTAAATGGAATCCTGCTAGCAAAAGACTTGCTACCAAAACTTTTTTCTGGGTCGACTGACTTTGATATAGTAAATATGTTACGCGATCCTAATGTTGTACCTGAAACAAAAAAAGCTGACTCCCTTTTAGAAGAATTTAAACAAGATAGATCCCATTTAGCAATTGTGATTGATGAATACGGATCAATCTCTGGTCTTGTGACTATTGAAGATATATTAGAAGAACTTGTTGGAGAGATTGAAGATGAGCACGATATAGAAGAAGAGGAAATTATTCAGATTAGCAAAAATAAATATAGTGTTGATTCAAAAGTAGAACTAGAAGAATTTATCACCTATTTTAATATTGAAATTGATCCTCTAAGCATAGATGCAGAAACATTAGGCGGTCTATTTATTTCGAAATTTGGAGTTCTGCCAAAAAAAGGCGATCAAATAAAGCTAAGTAATTTAAAAATCAAAGTCTCTGATACAGACGCAAGAAGAATCAAGACATTTTTAGTCTCAAAAGAGTAATGTTTTTTAAAAATTATCTATACCCATTCTTCTTTGGTTTAGTAGGCATCTTTGCATTTGCGCCCTTTTCAATCAAACCTTTAATTTTTGTTTCCTACTTCTATTTAATCAACAGCCTAATCACAACAAAAAAAAATTTTTCTCAAATTTTAAGCTGGGGTATAGGCCATTGGAGTTTTGGAATGTCTTGGTTAATAGTAAGTATTTACTACTATGGAGAAACAACCATAGCAACTTCTTTAATAATTTATATTTTATTAATTTTGTTATTAACATTAGTATTTACCTTACCATTGTTAATTATTAATAAGATTTTAAAATGGTTAAATAACTCAAGAAAAGTATACGATGTTGTATTTGTTTCAATTGCATTCCTTATTAGCGAATGGTCGAGATATTATTTTTTAAATGGTGTTCCATGGCTAATACCTGGCAACATTTTTTTAGACACTTACATACAAAATAGTTATCCGATTCTTGGGGTATTTTTTGGCTCATTAATAATTTATTTATTTTCATCATCTTTTGTTTTTTATAACAAAAACACGCAAACTCTTATCGTTCTAATTTTATTATCAGCTTTAACAATCTTTCCTGAAAATAAAATTAACGAAGACGATAGTTATGATTATCAGATATCTATTGTTCAACCAGCATCTGATCCTTTTCTTAAATACGAAGAAAATTATTTTAGATTAATTGAAAATAATATAATTGAATTATTATCAAAGGTACCAAAAAATACGGATCTAGTTATACTTCCCGAGGCTGAATTACCATATGCGATAAATAGCGTTAAATTTGATCTTTTTCTAGATAAACTATCTAAGTCTAAGGGACTTATAATGGGTGTATGGCTTTTTGATAAAAATAAACTCTATAATGCTATTTATAACTTAGATAATAAAAATTTGTACAAAAAACAGCATTTAGTGCCATTTGGTGAATATATTCCTTTTTTACCGAAGTTGCGTGGTTTAATTCAATTTTTTGAATTACCCATGTCAAATGTGAGTCATGGAGGCATTAATCAGGAAAAATTTTCCATTTTAGATAATATAGAAGTTGCAACACCTATATGTTTTGATATAGCTTTTGCAAAAACTGTTAGAAAAATAAACAAAAGTTCTAAAATTATGATTAATATCAGCAATGATACATGGTTTGGCGATTCTATTGGCCCACATCAGCATTTAAGCATTACAAGAATAAGAGCTCTTGAAAATAATAGATGGGTTATTAGAGCAACTAATAATGGCATTTCAGGAATAATTGACAATAAAGGAACTATTGTCGATATTTTAGATAAAGGTAAAAAAGGATTACTTAACGGTAATGTTAATTTGGTTGATCATCAAAGTATATACAATAAGTTTGGTTATATGATTGTAGGAGTAGTCTCATTTATTTTTATATTAATCTTATTTATAATGAGAATATGCAAAAATCTTTATTAAAAACTACGATTTTACTGCTTATTCTCGTATCACCACGTGATTATACTAATGCAAATGATCAAATTGAAAAGCCGGAATTAAAAATAAAAATCTTAGTTGACATATCAGAACAAAGGCTCTATCTGAAAAGTGGTGAACAAACCCTGGTGAGCTATCCAATTTCTACGTCTAAGTATGGTGAAGGCAGTAAAGAAAATTCATTTAAAACCCCCTTAGGCAATCATATTATTAAAGAAAAAATAGGAGAAAATGCCCCTATTAATACAATATTTATTTCTAGAATAAATACTAAAAATATTGCATCAATTGAGAATAAACCAAAAAATACAGAAAATGATTATGTAACTTCAAGGATTATGTGGCTTGAAGGAGAAGAGAATGGAGTTAATAAAGGCCCTGGTATTGATTCTTATGAAAGATACATCTATATTCATGGTACTCATGAGGAGGGCTTAATTGGCGTCAAAGCATCTCATGGATGCATAAGAATGTTTAATGTTGATGTGATTGATTTGTATGATCGTATATATAATGGGACAAAAGTCATTATTAGGGCATAAAGTTAATACTTAATAAGTCTATTAATTAGAAATTATTAGCAACTGAAGACATCTCAAAGTCTAATTTTTCCTTTCTATCTTCCATCTGTGGTGCTTCACCTAGTTTTTTACCGTCTTTAGCAAGTTTTATCAATAAATCACTAGCTTTGTATGTATCATACCCAGTTTCTTTGTAATATTTATCAAGTTTTTCTATCACTTGTTGTAATCCCATTGCATTTGCGTGATGCATTGGCCCGCCTCTCCATATTGGGAATCCATAGCCATTTATGTATACAACATCTATATCTGATGCTCTTTGAGCGACTCCTTCAGATAAAATATCTGCCCCTTCATTTATTAAGGCTAAAATACATCTATCAACGATTTCTTCATCAGTTATATCTTTTCTTTCGAAACCATTCTCTTCAGATATTCTTTTATAAACTTCTTCATTTTCAGGAGCAGGGCTTGGTGCTCGCGATCCCTCATTGTAATTGTAATAGCCCTTTGAACTTTTTTGACCAAATCTATCATTCTCACACAACTCATCTCCAATTTTTGCATGAAGTGGTGATTCTTTACCGCCAAGCTTTCTTGCTCTCCATCCTAAATCCAAACCAACTAAATCCATCATTCTAAATGGACCCATATTTAAACCAAAGTTCTCTAAAGCTTGATCTATTTGATGAGGAAGTGCACCTTCTAATAAGAGCATATTTGCTTGCGCCGTATATTTAAATAGCATTCTATTTCCAATGAAACCTGGAGCGTTTAAGGATACTACTGCAGATTTTTTTAACATTTTCCCAATCGACATTACTGTTGCTAAAGTTTCATTAGAGGTTTTATCACCTCGAACAACTTCTAATAGTCTCATAATGTTTGCAGGACTAAAAAAGTGAGTACCTACTACTAGCTCAGGTCTATTAGTTACTGATGCAATAGAATCAATATCTAAACCTGATGTATTACTTGCAAGTATTGCGCCAGGCTTAACTTGCTCGTCTAGAGACTTAAATATTTTTTCTTTAAGGTCTAGATTTTCATAAACAGCTTCAATAACAATGTCGCAATCTTTTAGATCAGAATAGTCTAAACTTGAATCAACTAAACCAAAAACAGCATCTTTTTGATCACTTGTTAATCTTCCTCTTTTAACCATAAAATCATAATTTTTTTCTATTACTGAAATACCTCTTTTTAAATTATCTTCATCTTGATCGATTATGTGTACAGGTATGCCTGCATTTGCAAAACACATTGCAATACCACCACCCATTGTTCCCGATCCAATAATGCCTGCTTTTTTTATATCAATTAGTTTGGTATCTTTTGGTATATCCGATACTTTAGATGCAGACCTTTCACCAAAAAAGATATTTATCATTGCTTCTCTTTGAGGATGAAGTAGACATTCAATAAAATACTCTTGTTCTTTCTTAAGCCCCTCATCAAAATTATCACAATTTATAGCGGATTCAACACACTTTATTATTTGTCCAGGGGCAAATTGTCCCTTTCTAGTTTTTGCAACAAGTGATCTTGCTTCTGTTAAAACGTTATCATCGCCTCTAGAATCTATTATTTTATCGTTTAAATGACGAACAAGAGGGTGCTCATTTGTATCTTTTGCTATTTTTTTTGCAAAATCTATAGATTCTTGGACAACATTTTCGGATAATGAATCCAAAATTCCCATTGATAATGCCTTTTTAGCATTAATATGCCTACCCGTTAACATCATTTTTAAAGCTTCTTCTGGTCCAACAACTCTAGGCAGTCTTTGAGTACCACCACCACCTGGTAAAAGCCCCAAATTTACTTCAGGAAGGCCTACTAAGGCTGCTGGAGAGCCAATTCTATAATTACAGCACAGTGCTGTTTCTAAACCTCCGCCAAGGGCAACACCATTAATTGCTGCAATAACAGGTTTTGAACAAAATTCTATTTTAGAAAATACTGTATGGAGATCCGTACCAATATCTTGTGCACCAAATTCAGATATATCAGCACCAGCAATAAAAGCCTTTCCTTGTCCTGTCAGAACAATACCTACAACATTATCATCATTCTCAGCTTTAATAATTCCATCATGTAATCCTTTTCTGACACCCTCACTTAAGGGATTTACTGGTGGATTATCAATGGTTAAGATAGCTACATCATCATTTACTTCATATAAAACTGTGCCTTTCAATTTATTCTCCTTTTTATCGCTAAGAGGGGCATTATACCTAAAAAAATATCAAAATTTTGCTGCAAATCCGTCTTTTTTAATAAAAATTACAATTAATTTATCATTTCTATTGATAATTAAATATAAATAATTATAATAATGTTGTCAGCACTCCTCTCCCCCTATTATTTTGCTGACAAATCTGAAATTGTGGAGGGTTTTTTAACCCTCCTTTTTAGGCATATTATGAAACATAATTATAGAGACATTTTTGAAATATTATTTTTAACTTGTTTGTTTGTAACTTCTATCTCTGCAATTACCCCTATATAGCATTTAATATATAATAGGTATCATGAAATATATATATTTTTTATTTGTATTTTTTTCATCATTTTCGTATGCATGTTCTAGTCTATTGAACACTGATATGAAAATATTGGATTCATCTCAATATGAAAATTTTTGTAAATACGAAGATAAAGTAATGCTTGTGGTAAATGTAGCAAGTCGATGTGGCTATACTTATCAATATGAAGGCTTACAAAATTTGTATGACAAATATAAAGACAATGGTTTAGTAGTTGTAGGAATTCCATCCAGAGACTTCATGCAAGAATTTTCTGTTGAAAAAGATGTTGCAGAATTTTGTTCTACCGAATACGGAGTTGATTTTCCTATGTATTCAACTACAAAAGTTCGAGGAAAAAAAGCACATCCATTTTATAAAAAATTATTTGCAGAATCTGGCGTAAGCCCAGGTTGGAATTTTTATAAATATTTAATATCGAGAGAGGGTAAAGTTATTAAATCATATAATTCGGGTGTGAAACCAGATTCTGAAGAACTATTAAATGATATAGAGAACCTTCTCTAGATTATTTTCCAACCAATATTTCACTAGGTTTATTAACAGCAAATATTCCATTTTCAACAACACCAGGTATATTATTTAATTCCATTTCAAGATTCATTGGATCAGAAATATCTAAATTTTTTACATCAATAATTTCGTTACCTTGATCTGTTAAGAATCCACTTCTATAAAGTGGAATGCCCCCCATAGAGACTATCTTTCTTGATACAAGGCTTCTGCTCTCAGGAATAACTTCTATTGGCAAGGGGAAAGCCCCAAGTTGATTCACTAATTTTGATGAATCAACGATACATATAAAATAATTGGCAGCTGAGGCGACAATTTTTTCTCTTGTATGAGCACCACCTCCACCTTTAATTAAATAATTGTCTTTAGATACTTCGTCAGCCCCATCAATATAGAACTCAATTTCTAATACTTCATTAAGATTGTATGTTTGAATTCCAGAATCATTAAGCAGTTTTGTTGAAGCGTTTGAAGAGGAAACCGCACCCTTAAAAAGATTTTTATATTTCTTAAGCTCGTCTATAAAAAAATTAACAGTTGATCCAGTACCAATTCCAATAATGGTTTCTGGCGTTATTTTTTTTTCAATTAATTTGACTGCTTGCTTTGCAACATTTATCTTTGGAGTATTCATGCAGTTATAATACAAGAAAATTACATAGAGATAGTTAAGTTGAGACTAAAAATTAAAAAAACAGGTTCTTTTAAAAATTCAAAAAAGTACCTTAACATGATTGAAAATGCATCTGTGTATGACGTAGCAATTAATTCGCCTATAACTTTTGCATCAAATCTTTCAATGAAAGATGGCAATAAAATTTTCTTAAAGCGAGAAGACTTACAGCCAATATTTTCTTTTAAAAATAGAGGCGCATATAACAAAATTTTCAATCTCCCAAGCGAACTTAAAAAATGTGGCATTATTGCTGCTTCTGCTGGAAACCATGCACAAGGCGTTGCAAACGCTTGTAAAAAACTAAAATTAAAATGTTTGATAGTTATGCCAGTAACATCTCCAGAAATAAAGATTAAAGCAGTAAAAAATATGGGTGCCAAAGTTACTATGGCTGGTGATAATGTCAGTGAAGCTATTAATCATGCCGTTAAGATGTCAACAAAAAATAAAATGACTTTTATACACCCTTTTGATGATAAGTTCACAATAGCTGGCCAGGGAACAATTGGAAAAGAAATTCTTGAAGACAACAATGACTTTGATGTGATATTTGCTCCTGTTGGAGGAGGTGGTATTCTTGCAGGTATCTCTGCATGGATAAAGCAACATGTTAAAAAAGTTAAGATTATTGGTGTTGAAGTAGAAGATTCTGCCTGCTTGTATGATGCTATTAAAGCTAATAAAAGAACACTTTTAAAAGAAGTAGGTCTTTTTGCAGATGGAGTTGCGGTCGCTCAAGTTGGAAAAAACAATCTTGATGTCATCAAAGAATGCGTTGATGAAGTAATGACAGTCTCAGTAGATGAGGTTTGCTCTGCGGTAAAAGATATATTTGAAGATACAAGAGTTCTTTCAGAACCAGCTGGAGCTGTTGCTCTTGCTGGTCTTAAAAAATATTCTAAAAATCTTAAAAATAAAAAGTTGCTTGCGATAAGTTCTGGCGCAAACTTAAATTTTCAAAGACTCCCTTACATTGTTGAAAGATCCGAATTAGGTGAAAAAAGAGAAAAAATATTAAGCATTAAAATACCTGAAATTCCAGGAAGCTTCCTAAACCTATGTAAAATATTTGGAAACTCACAAATAACTGAATTTAATTACAGAAAGTCTAATAACAAAGATGCTTTTGTTCTAGTTGGCATTAGAACAAAAACTGATAAGTCATTTGAAATATTAAAAAATAAGCTAAACCGAAAAAACTTTAAATTCAGTGATCTTTCAGACAATGAAATTGCTAATGATCATTTAAGACATATGGTTGGTGGAAGAAATTCAAATGAAAGCGATGTCCATAACAAGGAAAGAATATTTAGAGGAGAATTTCCGGAAAAACCAGGTGCGCTTCTAGCTTTTTTAGAGAAGTTTGGTACTAAGTGGAATATTTCGTTATTTCACTACAGAAATTTGGGCTCAGCTTTTGCAAAAATTTTAGTTGGTATAGAGGATCAAAGCAAAGATAAAAATTTATTGATCAAACATCTAGGAAAATCTGGGACAATTTTTATTGAAGAAACTTCAAATAAGGCCTATAAAAACTTCTTAAAATAGATTCAGAATTTTAATCTAATTTTTACCGAAAGAACTTCGTTAGCAGCATCTTCCCATGGATCTTTAAATATTTGTTTCGTATCTCTTTCATTATTATCCTCATATACATTCCCGCCTTTTGAGTAAACTAGGTATAAATAAGAAAGAGGAGCTATTTCATACTTATATCTAACTTGAAATGAGGTAATTCCATCAGAAAAAGAAGCAACATCATTTGAACCACTTGATAGATATCCCAAGGAATCAACAATTAGACTTTTAGGATTTCTTGCCTCAAGAGCAACAAATTGGCTTTTGAGTCTTATTTCATGTTTATTTCCTCTAAACCAATTCATATCAATTGAAATAATTTTTTGACTTAAGCTATATACTGCAAGTTCATTTCCTTGTATCCAGTTCAGCCATTCATCTTCAGTTCTTATTCTGAACTGTGATTTTATTAAAATGTTTTCAGTTGGGAAAAATGAACCTGCTATTTTTGCAAATTTTCTTTCATAGCCTTCAGAATCCCAGGTACTATATTTATCGCCGTTTTCGTATCCTATACGCCAATCATAGGTCCATTTTTTAAAATACGGAGCTTCGTAATCTAGATTAAAACTCACACTTCCAGTTTTTTTAACGAAAGGGTAGGTCTCATTCTTTCTTGTAATTGTTGTATTTTTTCCAGACGTTTTAAAATCCCATGAAAATTGAAATTTTGAAGTATCTTTGAATGTAAATTCATTTTTTTGGCTTATTCTTATTGGATTAGAATTACCTGAAGTATCAGCATCATAATTTATGTCCATACCAAATTCAAATTCATTCAAAGGACTTTCTGGAGAAAATTTGTTTAATGTATTATCACCACCAACTCCTAAATGAAACCAGTCACCTCTTTTTAAATATCCAAAATCATTAAGTTTAAAATTATCTTCAAAGAAGAGTAAACTTCCAGTGGCCTTGCTTAAAATAGTTGGTTTATAGACAAATTGCGATCGCAATCCTACACCTGTTTGCCCATCTTTCTCAGAGGCAAGAACGTCGTTATAAAGTGTAAGTTTATTTGATTTAACATTGCTATAATCAAAGACTCCCACTGTTGAACCTTCATTCAAAAAATTATCTTCAACATGCGTCAAGAAGTGACCAAAAGTTTTTGTTCCAACTTTTGTTTTCGATCTTAGTGCAATATAGTCACGACCTTTTGTAAATGATTCGTCTGCTTCTTTTGCAACAAAAATTCCAAAATCTTTGTTGTTAACTTTTTGCGTAAATCTTAATGCAAAATCAATATCGGTATATGTTTTTCTAGATCTATTGCACGCCTCTTCATTAATTGAGGAAGAGCAATCATATGATGATGCTGAACCAATCCTTCTAGTATTAATGATTCTATATCTATCATAATGTGAGAGATTAAATAAGGATTGATTCTCATTAAAAAAGGCTCTTTTTTCTGAATAAAAAGTTTCTTGTGCAGAAAAATTAATTATCACTTCATCACTTTCAGCTTGCCCAAAATCAGGATTAATAGTTAAGTTAACTTGTTTCCCTGTACCTGTATTATAAAACACCTCAGTTCCGATTTTATCTTCATCAAAATCTGTAACTGAGTTATATGTTTTAGATATGTATGGAAAAAAATTAAGCTTGCTTTTTGTATAATTATCCACTTTGATTGTTTTCATATTTGATAAAAAATTTGATCGAAATCCATTCGTTTTTGAATCATTAAGCCAAGTTTGATCTCTTGCGATATATCTAAATGTTGTAATATTAATTTCTCTTTTTTCAGTATCAACATTTTTCATTAGTACCACATTCCAAGGAATATAGTACTCAGATACCCAATAACCATTATATTTTTTTGTTTTTACTTCCCAGTCACCGTCCCAATCATATTTTGGAAAACTTCCTAAAGCTCTTATACCATCTGCTTTAATATCAGCTAAAGTAACTTGAAACATGTATGCTTTCGATCTATCTCCATCAAAATCTATAGCAACTCCATTTTGATCACTTGTATTAGGTGTTTCATCTCGCATAGACTTTTGAGCAAGCATTGATGAATTTTCTTGATAGTTTTTGAAGCCTATATATATTCCATCCTTGTTAGAAAATATTAAGGCAGCTGTTTTTTCTTTTGCTGGCTCTCGAGTATAAGGTGAAACCTCAAAGTAATCATTTATAACTACAGCATTTTTCCACTCAGATTCATTCAGGTCTCCATCTACAACTATCTCCTTACTGTGAATAGTTAACACAAGAAGAAAAACTAGATATGGGAATTTTTTCATTATATTGAATATATGAAAAGCATTGTATATATCAGCTAAAAAAATGTATATCTGTTTCTGTTATAACAATATCATATTTAATATCATGATCTTCACCAATATTTTGTTTAAGAATCTGATATTCATATCCAAGACCAATGATAGTAGGCTTATTATTATTTTTTTTGAGATTGCTTAATGCTCTATCGAAATAACCACCACCATATCCAAGTCTTTTTCCATTGATGTCAACTCCAACAAATGGCACAAACATTGTATGAAATAAAGATGGATCCAAATAATTTTTATTTCTTAACTCGTCAATTCCATAAACATTTTTTGTAAGAGATTCATTTTTATTATAAAGATTAAATTTCATTTTTGATTTAGTGAAAATTCTCGGCATGTAGACACTGCATGAATATCTATCAAGTTTATCCAGAATAATATCAATACAGATTTCGTTTCTAAAGGGAAAATATAAAAGTGTATTAAATGATGACTTTAAATCAATCTTTTCTATTGCTGACATTTGAATACTTTGGCTAGCTTTTTTTATGTATTCATTAGATAAAAATTGCCCCTGCTCAAAGAGTGATTTTCTTATTTTATTTTTCACCATATATTGTGCCGAGGCTAACAAACCAAATCACCGCCATGTGTCGTACCTGAACCGAAAGGTCAGGTGGTGAATTTCATACCAAATCAGGCTTCCCTTAATAGGTATTGCTCAACAATGGTAGGGGAATATCACCTATTTAATTGTATCGGTTCAAATTTATTAACACATAAGCGAATGAACCA
The DNA here is from genome assembly GCA_023703615.1 of SAR86 cluster bacterium. Classification (NCBI taxonomy): domain Bacteria; kingdom Pseudomonadati; phylum Pseudomonadota; class Gammaproteobacteria; species SAR86 cluster bacterium. The sequence continues at coordinate 67,551 of CP097971.1, forward strand.
GAATGTATAAAAAAGTATAAATTAGTTATAAAACAGAGTCTATTTTTTTTATCAGACTTTCAATTTCTTTATTATCGACTTTATCAGAAACATTTTTATCTGAGAGTAATTTATTTGCTAAAGATAAACCTGCAATTATTAATGCATTATTTTTATCATTAATTGAATCGAGTTCTTCATTGAAGAGTTTAGATGCTTCTAAGAGATTATCTTTCTCATTGGCAGGACATGACAGAGTTAGATCTCTTCCAAATATTCTTAATGAAACTGTCTCTAATTTCGGCATTTAATTACTTTACAGACCTTAGCTTTTTTATAGTTTTTTTTAAATCTTTGATTTCTTTATTATGAAGCACTTTTGATTTCTTCCAATCTCTTTCTCTTTCTATATAAGAATCAATAATCCCTTTTTGTTCTTCAAAACGTTTGATTAGTAGATCAACTTTCTGTTCTAGAGAATCACTAGAGAAATCATTTTTTTTTGTCATTTATTAATTGTACTCGATTGAATTGGAAAAATTTATAAATAAAATAGTAAAATAGATCATGATTAATTCAATATATTCCAAAAGAAGAGAGAAACTAAATAATCTTCTACCAGATAATACTGCTATTTTAATTCCTGGTGCAGATCTAAAATTAAGAAACTCCGACTCATCATATGCATTTAGACAAGATAGTACTTTTTATTATTTTTCAGGATTTGAAGAACCTTCGTCATTAATTTTAATTATAAAAAAAGATAATCAAATAGAGTCAATAATTTTTGTACCAAAAAAAGATAAGTTAAAAGAAATTTGGGATGGTTTTAGAGAAGGCCCTGAAGGAGCTGTCAGTAATTATAAATTTGATAGTGCTTTCAATGTTGATGAGATACATGAAATTATTCCAGACCTTTTGCATGGTAAACATAAAGTTTTTTATGCTTTTGGCAAAAAAGAGGGTTTTGATGAAGACGTTATTGATTGGACACTTAAAGCGAATAAAAAAGATAGACATAGTCAGTCAATAGAGCTAGCAGATAGCACATCAATTATAGGTAATATGAGATTAATAAAAGATGATCATGAAATTAATATAATTAAAAAAGCTTGTGAAATATCTGCTGATGCACATATTACAGCAATGAAATCTGTTAAACCTGGTTTAAATGAGCAAAGCATAGAAGCATTATATTTATACGAGTTTAGTAAAAAGGGTGGGAGATATCCTGCCTATACTCCTATAGTTGCTGGTGGTGAAAATGCATGCATTCTTCACTATGTTAAAAACAATCAAAAATTAAATGACTCTGATTTGCTTTTAGTTGATGCCGGTTGTGAGTACGAAATGTATGCTTCAGATATAACTAGGACCTATCCAATTAATGGAAAATTTTCTGAGGAGCAACTAGCTATATACAAAGTGGTTTTAGATGCCCACAAAGCTGCTACCGATGCTGTGAAGAGTGGCAATAATATTATGCAACCACAAAAAGTTTCAGAGTCTGTGATCACAGAAGGTTTGATAGCTCTTGGAATTTTAAAAGGTGAGAAAAATGAACTAATTGAAAAAGATTCTTTTAAAGATTTTTATATGCATAAAGTTGGTCATTGGCTAGGTTTGGATGTTCACGATTCTGGTGACTATATGGAAAATGGTGAACACATGACATATAAGCCAGGCATGATTACAACTATAGAACCCGGTATTTATATCAGTAGCAGCTTGGATGTTGAGGAGAGATGGAAAGGAATTGGTATTAGGATTGAAGACGATATTCTTGTAACAGAATCTGGAAATATTAACTTAACAAAAAAAGTTCCAACAGATCCCAAAGAAATAGAAGCATTAATGGCATAAACAAATGCATGTACCAATAATTATTTCAGGATCAGGTGTCATTGGGAATTACATTTCATTAAGACTTAAAAAAAATAATATCTCATCCATAATTATCGAAAAACTATCAAACTCCTCAAATCAAGTGCAGAGTATCAGAACTGTAACCCTCAATAGCTACTCTATGGCGTTATTAAAAGATATGAATATTGAGGTAAAAAACCAACCCGTTACAAAAATAAGTGTTAGAGATGGAGAGGGTTCTGGTGCAATTGATTTTGATGCAAAAGATATAAACGAAAAAAATCTGTCGTATGTTGTGATGTTTGATGAGCTAAAAAATAAACTTTCTTGTCATAACAAGGAGAATACTTTTTTTAATGCAGAAATAAACGAAATTAATTTTCAAGAAGATAATAATTCAACTGAGGTTATATTAATTGATGGAAAAAAATTTACTACTAACATTGTTGCTGCTTGTGATGGAAGATCTTCTAGAGTTGCTAAATTATCATTGCTCAAAAGTTTTAATAGTAATTATGAACAAGTTGCATTCACGTTTTTAGTCAAAGCTGAAAATTATGACGAAAGCATTGCAAAACAAATTTTTTCTGAAAGAGGAATATTTGCCCTTATGCCTTCTCCAAAAGATAACAACATGACTGTTGTTTGGTCCGTAAAAAATAGGGATTTAGAAAAAAAAGACTACACCGATTACGTTAACGAGAATTTAAGTTATTTTGAAAAAAAATTAAATACAAAGTTAGAAATAACATCATCAATACTCAATTTTAATTTATCAAAACATTATTATAAGAATTATGTTAATAAGACAATTGTATTGCTTGGAGATTCAGCACATTCTATTCACCCTCTAGCAGGACAGGGCATTAATTTAGGATTTGCAGATGCAGACATATTCTGTGAAGAGATTATAGATAATTATAAGAAGGGTTCTAATCTCAGCGAAAAGATTGCTCTGAAAAGGTATGAAATTAGAAGAAAGTCTTTAAATTTAGTAATGCTTAAATCTATGGATTTCTTTGTTCACTTATTTGGTAATGAGAACTTATACTTAAAATTGATTAGGAATTGGGGATTAAGTTCGGTAAATAAAAATAAGTTTTTAAAAACTTTTTTTATGAAACACGCATCCGGTTTTAATAAGATTTAGGTTTATACTTTTTCGCCTTTAGCTCTAATCTCTTTTAAAACTTGGGTAATGCCTTTTTTATCTATAATCCTCATGCCTTTGGCTGAAACTTTTAGATTAACAAATTTATTTTCAGATTCTACCCAAAATTTGTGTGTGTGGAGATTTGGAAAGAATTTTCTTTTAGTTCTATTATTAGCATGGGAAACATTGTTTCCTGCTTGTGGCATTTTTCCTGTTACTTGGCATTTTTTACTCATAGAATCGCGATTTTATAGAACAGAAGCTTACTTATCAATACTATAATGAATATTATGAAAGAAATATTTATTCTAAGGCATGCAAAATCTTCGTGGAAGGACTCTTATCTCTCAGATTTTGATAGACCCCTTGCTGATAGAGGTATAAGAGAAGCCAAAAAATTATGTGGCTTTATAAAAAAAAATAGTTTTAATATTGATAAAGTGATTTGTTCAAATGCAAAAAGAGCTTTGGAAACATTTTATTTAATAGCTGATGGCTTTAATTTTGAAATAGAAAAAGCAACTTATACAAATAATTTATACTTTGGTGAGGTAGAGGATATTGTAAATACAATTAATGAATTAGGTGATGATATAAAAAAGATCTTAATAATCGGACATAATCCAACCTTACATACGCTAACAGAAATGCTCACAAATGAGCACATTAATAGGTTTACAACATGCAATCTAGCGAAAATAAGCTTTGAAGGAAAATGGAAAACTCTTGCGCCATCAAAATGTAGTTTAATATCAATTATAAAACCTAAGGAAATGATAAATTGATAGACATAAAATTAAAAATAATTAGTCCGCTTATTGGAAAAAAAATACCACTACCAAAATATGAAACTAAAGGTTCTGCAGGACTTGATCTGCGAGCATGTATTGAGGATAAGTTAATTTTAAATCCAGGCAAAACAGAACTTATACCAATGGGTTTTGCAATGCATCTAGCAGACGAAGGTTTAGCGGCGCTTGTTGTTCCAAGATCTGGACTTGGTTCTAAGCACGGAATAGTGCTTGGAAACTTAGTTGGATTAATAGATTCTGACTATCAAGGCGAGCTCATGGTTCCAGCTTGGAATAGGTCTGACCAAGAGTTTACAATTCATTCAGGTGATCGAATAGCACAAATGATTATTGTTCCTGTATTACAAGCGAACTTTGAAATTGTTGAAGAATTTATAGAATCAAAAAGGGGTAATAAAGGATTTGGGAGTTCAGGTGTAAATTGAGATCTTTATTTTTTCTTACCAAACCTTTCTTCAAATTTCTGTACTCTACCACCTGTATCAATAATTTTTTGCTTACCAGTGTAAAAAGGATGAGAAGCAGATGATATTTCAACAGGATAATATGGATAGGTTTTTCCATCATCCCACTCTTTTGTTTGAGTAGTTTCTAATGTTGAACGAATGAGAAAATATTTATCCGCTCCAGTATCATGGAACAACACTTCACGGTATTCAGGATGTATGTCTTTTTTCATAATAAATTCAAATTAGGATGAGAACTATATCAAAAATTAAATCCTTTACAATTAAAAAATGAATATTTTTTATTACGATATTGCTATAGGACTACCTTTAAGACAGTGTTTTACATATAAGTCTAATGTTGAATTAAAAAAAGGTATTAGAGTACTAGTTCCTTTTGGAAATAAAAAACTTGTAGGAATAGTGGTAAAAAAAAATATAAATTCTCACTTAATTGAAAAATCAGAATCTATTAAAGATGTAATATCAATAATTGACAACCATACATGCTTCAATAGCTCAATTTTTAATACCATTTTATGGGCTTCAGAATATTATCATCATCCAATTGGAGAAGTATTCTTCTCTTTCATCCCACCAATTCTTCGAAAAGTAAATGATAAAACTATTAGTGCATTAGGCGAGACCTCAAAATATAAAATCAATGAACAAGATAAAATATTTAAATTAACGGATGAGCAAAAAAGTATTTTATTAAAATTAAGTAAAATCAGAAAATTTAAACCTTCGTTAATATATGGAGTAACTGGGTCGGGCAAAACTGAGATTTATCTTCAATTGGCAGAAAAATTTTTATTAGAAAATAAATCTATATTAGTTTTAGTTCCAGAAATTAATTTGATTCCTCAACTTGCAAAAAGATTTCAAAATAGATTTGATGGAGATATAGGAATTTATCATTCTAAACAAACTCCAAATCAAAGATTAAAAGTATGGCTAAAATCAAAATTTGGCGACATTAAAGTAGTTATTGGAACTCGCTCGAGCGTATTAATGCCTCTTCAAAATCTTGGAGCAATAATTGTTGATGAAGAACATGACCAATCTTACAAACAATCTAAAGGTTTTAAGTTTTCTGGAAGAGATTTATCTATTAAGCGTGCTCAACTTGAAAACGTGCCAATTTTTCTTGGATCAGCAACTCCGTCTCTTCAAACTCTCAAGCTTGTAAAAGAAAAGAAATATGAAAGATATGATCTGCTTCGAAGAGTAGACGGTAATAAACCACCAAAGCTCATTTCTTTGGATATAACTGATACCCCTCTAACAGGAGGTATTGCAGATGAGAGCATGGAGATTATTGAGTCTGTTCTTAATAGAGGTGAGCAAGTATTAGTATTTATTAATAGAAGAGGTTTTGCGCCTCTATATGAATGTGATAACTGTGGATGGGTAGCGAAATGTAATTCGTGTGATTCTAAGCTTGTCTATCATAAATCAAAAAATAGATTGATATGCCATAAATGTGAATCTGCTTTTCAGGTTAATAAGCATTGCCCCGAATGTAATTCAGACAATTTGAATATTTTCGGAAATGGTACAGAAAGAGTTGAAGAGGTCTTAAAAAATACCTTCAAAAAAACACCAATCATAAGAGTAGATTATGATTCAACAAGACTTAAAGGATCTATTGAAGCCATTTATGACAAAGTAAATAAAAGTAATGAAGCTATTTTAGTAGGCACACAAATGTTATCTAAAGGCCATGATTTTTCAAAAGTAACTTTATGCATAATTTTAAATGCTGATGGTGGATTAATAAGTCCAGAAATTAATTCCGTTGAAAAAATCTCGCAGCAACTTATTCAAGTTTCAGGAAGAGCCGGCAGAAATAATAATCTTGCCAAGGTAATTATTCAAACGCGATATCCAGAGGATGTTAACTTAAAAAAAATTAAAACCGGTGATTATAAATTAATTGCTGAAGAGTGTTTAAGAGTAAATAAAAAGCTTGATATGCCACCATATTCAAGTCTTTGTATTTTGCGGGCTGTCTCACCAAATTCGAAAAGTTCTTTTGATTTTTTGAGAAGGGCGAGTAAGTTTTTGGATAATAAAAAGGATATCTCTACAACAGGACCTTTGCCTTCAATTCCATTTAAAATTAATGGCAATACTAGAAATCATTTAATAATAAAATCCTCAGCCAAAGTTTATCTAAATAAAATATTAAAAAATTTAACTAAAGAGATTGAGAGTTGGCCAGAAAGAAAAAAAGTAAAATGGTCCTTTGATATAGATCCTTATGAAATGACTTGATTAATTAAATTTTTATCCTGATTAGTTGTCCTGGAAAGATAGATTTATTAAAAAGATTGTTTGATTCATTAATCGAATCAACTGTAACACCAAATCTAATTGCAATCTCAGACAAAACGTCTCCTTTTTGTATTTGATACTCCAGATATTCTGGATAATTTTCAAAATAAGATCCTAAAAGAGGCTTTTCTTTATAATATTCATTTATTCCAAGGAAGATTGATCTTGCAAGCATTCTTCGACCAGCTTTACTTTTTAATCTTTTTGCATCCTCTGGATTTGTAAGGAAACCAGATTCGATGAGAACTGAGGGTATATCAACAGATTTAAGGACCCTGAAATCAGCAAATTCAACATTTTTTTTGTGTATTTTTGTAAAGGGATCACTCTTAAACTGATCTAAAATTTTTTCACCTAAAAGCTTACTTCTATCAATTTTTTCTTTATAGGCATTTGGATAAAGTTCTCTTGCAACATCCTCATCAAAATCATAAGATTCAATATTTTTTATTTGAGCTTGAATTCTTTTTCTCTCTTTTTCAGATAAATTTCTTGCAACGCTACTAGATGAATTCTCTGACCATACAAAAACTGATGCACCTTTTACGGATGCAAGCCTAAAACCATCAGCATGTATGGATATAAATATATCCGCCCCATATTTTCTTGCACTTTTATATCTATCATTTAGGCTTAAAGAATTATCATCATCTCTAATCATAATTGCTTGATATCCTTTAGTGTCTCTTAGAGTTCTCTCTAGTTCTCTTGATATCAATAGAGTCACATCTTTCTCTAGTACGTTATTGCTACTAACTGCCCCTGGATCTTTACCGCCATGGCCAGCATCAATAGCAACTATAATGTCCCTGGCATTAGCATTAAGACCTTTAACTTTATTTATCTCAATATTTAGTACTACCTTGCCGTCTTTATATATTTGAGTGGGTTTTTTCCATTCAACATACTCATACAAATCCAAGACAATTTTAGTAATACCGTTAGATGTTGCCGCCCTTATTTTTTTAATAGGATAGTCGTATGCTTTATCCAGATTTGTTAGTAGATTGCTGTCATAAACCTCAAAGACAAGTCTTGATGGACTTTCAAGAGAATATGATTTTATATACGAAATTTTCTCTAAAAAAAATGAAACAGTAAAGGAGTTTTTTTTACTTTCTACAATTTCGTTAAAAGATATTTCATTAGCTTTTACAATAGTAGATAAAGTTAATATGGTTATTACAAGCTTAATTATATTCATTAATTAAATCTTCAAATGAGTTAATTTTTGTTTCTATATTTAATTCTCTTCCATTATTAATATGCTTGAAAGATATTTTTATATCAAATTTTCTTTTTACAGTAAGTCTTTCAGGCCACTCAATTACAATAACTTTTTTTGAGTGGGTATTTCTCTCCAAATCAAATAAAAGTATATCTTCTGGTTCATTAGTTCTATAAAGATCAATATGAAGGAAAATAAGATCACCTAATTCGTATTCTTCACATAATGTATATGTTGGACTTTTAACATGATCACTCCAGCCACAGCTCTTAATTATTGATCTTGTTAAAAATGTTTTACCAGAACCCAAATCACCTTCAAGATGTATTTCGATAGATCTTTTATCTAGTGCTAATATTTTAGATGCGATTAATTGACCAAATTTATTTGTTGCATCATCGTCTTTGAGAATAATTTTGTTCATTGATTAAGGATCTTTCTCGCAATAGGTATCAATGAGGATGCATTAAGACCGACCTCACCAATTTCTTCTCTAAATATTTTACCTGCTCGAGCATGAACAGCAACTGAAAGAATGCATGCATCAATATTGGATAAATTTTGTGCTACTAATGCTGAAATTATTCCTGCAAGAACGTCACCCGTTCCACCTGTTGACAACTCAGGACCTCCATCGGAACACCTGAATAATGCTGAATCTTCTTTTGAGTAAATAATAGTTTCACTTCCTTTTAAAATTACATCGGCATCATATTTTTTTGCAATTTTTTTTGCAGATTCAGGCCTATTTGATTGAATATCATCAATAGAAATATCTAAAAGCTTACTAGCCTCGCCAGGATGAGGAGTTAATATCAATTTATCACTCTTACAAAATTTATCTCTGTATTTCGTTAAAAAGAGGAGTGCACCAGCATCAAGAATAATGGTATTTTTAGTTTTTTTAGAGATCGACTTCTTGAAAACAGTATCAGACCATTTATCATTTTTAAGTCCTGGACCACATAAAATTATATTCATATCATCCACTATTTTGTATTCAGAATTAATTCCTACGGCCATAACTTCAGGATTTCTTTTTAGACTTGCTTCTACATTTGAAGAATGTGTATGTAAATAAACTAGTCCTGCGCCACAAAATAAAGATGCCTCAGATGCAAGAATTGCTGCACCTCCCATTCCATTTGAACCTCCGTATACTAGTACTTTTCCAAAATTACCTTTATGTGATTCTTTAGATCTTTTAGGGATTTTTATTTTTATAGAGTCTAAATTAAAATTTTTAATCACTTCATTCATTAATGTTTATTACTCCAATTCGATCTGATCGAAAAGAGCCTATATATAGTTTTTTATTAATTGGAACAGCAACAGTTGGGAGACCAAAGACAGTTTTAGAAAAAGAGTACTTGTTCTGCAATGATAATGAACTTTTATCTAATTCGTATATGGAAAACGGAGCTGAACAATTTTTACCAACTGTACAATCTCTTAGATCATTTGCTTTAGCATCGAGTGATGTTACCCATATTGAATTATTTGCAATATATGGATTATCTGGTGACTCAACATTATAACTTGCTATTTTTTTTAATTTATTTAGATCAAATTTAACTAATTTATCGCCTTTGTTGTAGCTAATGTAAATTATGTTTGAGTCTTCATGAAAAGCTATACCATTTGGTCCACTTCCTTCAGAATTATGAATTTTCACAAATTCTTTTTGATTCCATTTAACTAAATACCCAGTATTGATTTTCAAAATTGACTGAATTAGCCATTTATTAAGAGTTATATTTCTTTGATACATATGAGATGCAAAAAGATCACCATTTTTCTTAAGGCTAACATCATTAAAGTAGTATTTTTCTGGCACATCTATGCACCCTCTCCATATAATTGACCATCCATTATTTTTAATTAATTCAAACATTTCTATGGTCTCGTTCGGATAATGATTGATAACAGCTATCTGAAATCTACCATCATTTCTTTCTATAAGATCAATTCCATGAGGTCCATACCGATCTTCTTGTTTACGTTCACAATTTGAGTTACCCCATTCATTATTTTCGATTTTGATGTTTGGTATTATTTTTGTATTAGTATCAATTTCAAGAAAAGCAAAATAGCCTGGTTTATGTTCTTCAAATGGTTGAACACCGCCAAATTCAGAAATAAAAAGATATTTATTGTCAGGCGTAATAACAATATCCTCGGGATTTTGAAAGTTGCATATTACTGAAATGCTCCCATCAGATTGGCAATTACTAATATCTTTTTTAGGACCGATATAATCAGTAGAAACAATTAAAAAGGCTAGAAAGATCATAGTCGCCGATATAGGAAGAGAAATCTTATAATAGTGTTTTAATAATATTGGCAGCATTTTTTTTATATTTTTGAGAAAAAATATAATGAAGAAACTCCTTATCAAAAGAAGAATACCAAGAATTAAAGTTACCACCATCCACAATCTTTCATACCACAAAGATTGCATTAAACTAAAGCATGTAAGTGAAATTCCTATAATAAAAGTTATAAGACCAGTTTTATTTAGTTTCTCTGATTTCATTATCCAATCTGAAATAGACTTTATGATGGATTTAAATAAAATTATTACTGATAGGGATAGGAAGAAAAAGAAATAAAAATAATCCATATGAAGATTTAAAATAATCTATTTTTTATTATATCAATAACTTCTAATGGTTTATCCAAGGGAACATGATGCGCAGCATTGGCAACTTCGTTAAAGTCCATAATTCCAGAATACATTTCTTTAATATTTGTAAGAATATTTCCTGACATCAAAAGGCTGTTTTTTCCATGTATAAATAAAGCAGGACAACTAAATTCAAATTTATAACCAAATAGTCTCTCAAGACTGCTAAACATATTATCATCAAATTTCCATCTCCAACCTTTATCAGTTTGAGTAATTGAATATTCTGCAATGTATCTTAAGAACCATGTATTTAAACATTCTTGTTTTGGCATTAATCTGAATCTATTAAGAATAGCGGCTTTGTCACTGTAATACTTGATCATTCTTAGCGGTCCACCCTGGTGTTGTTTTGGGTCATAATTGGGAGGCATTATGAATGTATCTATCATTATTAAACTATTGATTAGATCTTTTTTTTCTGTTGCTACATAAGCAGCTACTTGACCTCCAAGTGAGTGACCAATTATAAAAATATTTTCAATATCATTTATTTTTTTTTCCCTTTTTATAATTGAAATAACACATTTTCCAAAATCTTTAATGCTATAGCTTTCTCTAAAATTTGAATCGCCCATTCCAGGAAGATCAAGAGCTATAACGTGAGATAAATCTAGAAATTGAGGTGCAATCGGGTCCCACCACTTTTTATGAGCTCCTGTACCATGAATAAAGATAATAAGATTTTTAGAATCTTTTTTTGCTGACCATTTGGTATAAGAGACCTTGCCTTTTGGGTCATCAATAATTATTTCATCACTTCTAGACTTGATTGCTTCTTTAAACCAATCAGGTGCATTTGATATATCGTCTTTTAGATTGTCAGTAATTATCATAAGCAGTATTCTAAGCTATATCTAAATTAAATATGAATAATAATTTAATACTAGCATCAACAGTCTTAGTTCTTAGAGATCTAAATAATAAATTAGAGGTGTTGATGGTTAGAAGATCAAAAAAACCACCATTTCAGAATTTACACGTTTTTCCTGGCGGTAAAATTGATCATGATGACTCAATCAAAGAGCTTGAAGCTTTTACTGATGGCATAAATGACGAAATTGCATCAAATATTCTAGGAATAGAAGATGGCGGCCTTAGTTTTTGGATTGCATCGATTAGAGAATGTTTTGAAGAGGTTGGGATATTATTAGCTCAAAAAAAATCTGGAGAAAAATTAGACTTTATCTCAAGCGAAAAAACAAAATATGAAAATTACAGAAAGATGTTAGTTAAAAATGAGATCAACCTTTTAGAGATTTGTCAAAAAGAAGATTTAGTCTTATCAACTGTAAATATTGCTCCACTTTCTCATTGGATAACGCCTAATATAGAAACTAAAAGGTTTGACACAAGGTTTTTTATTGCATATTTGCCTGAAAATCAAATTGTGAAACACGATGAAGTTGAGTTAACACAGAGCATCTGGATTAATCCATTGGATGCAATTAAAAAAGCCTACGAGGGAGAAATGCATATGATTATGCCTACAATTAAAAATTTGGAACAATGCAGCAAACATAAAAATGGAGAGGAATTTCTTAGACATCAAAAGAGCCTTTCTCATAAAGACTTCCCACCGATTTTGCCAAAGTTTTTTAAAAAAAATGACAAGTGGACCAGTCTATTACCAGGTGATCCTGATTATGAAAAATATTAGAATATATTATGGAAATTATAAAAAAAATTACAGCGCCTAATCCAGGAGTCTTTACTGGCGCTGGAACTAATACATATTTAGTTGGAAAAAAAGACATTACTCTAATTGATCCTGGACCCAATGACGTTGATCATATAAAAAATATCTTAGATTTAGGAGAGGGTAATATTAAAAGAGTACTTGTTACTCATACTCACAAAGACCATTCACCTGCAGCAAAACCAATTGCAGAGAAATTAAACGTCCCAAAACTAGGTCAATTAGTCCATGGAGATTCTATTTTTGAGGATGAAACTTTTTTACCTGATCAGGTTCTCAAAGATAAAGATATATTAGAGACAGAAGAATATACAATTGAAGTCATTCATACGCCAGGGCACGCATCCAACCATTTATGTTTTCTAATTAAGGATCTAAACTGTTTAATTACAGGAGATCATATAATGGATGGCTCAACAGTTGTTATTGCTCCACCTGATGGTTGTATGTCAGGCTATATTCAATCTCTAAAAAAATTAATAAATTATGAAATTAACTACCTTGCACCGGGTCATGGCGAATATATGTATGAGCCATACACAGTTATTAAATCAATAATAGAACATAGACTTAAAAGGGAAGAAAAAGTACTAGACAGATTAAGAAAAAATAATGAATCTAAAATTGAGGACCTTGTTCTATCTGTTTATGATGATGTTGATTCAAGACTTCATCCTATTGCGCTTTTAAGCTTAGAAGCTCATTTAATAAAATTAAAAAATGATCAGAAGATTATGTTTTGTGAAGATTCTAGTCTTTGGAAGAGTCAAGATTAATAATTTCTTTTTCTTCTATCTTTTTCTCAAGTCTTTTTATATCTATTTCTGAATCTAAAGATACATTAGTTATTTCCATGGGAAAGTCTTTTTCATTTTCATTTTCTACTCTTAATATAAACAAATCCATGTTGCTCCTTTCAATGCACTCATCCATGTCTTCGTTGGAGATTGAGACAATACTACCCTCTCTTACATATATCTCTTGAACTCTTGCAGGCTGTTGCATACAGCGTGCCATAATCATTCCATGTGGCGTCTTATTTGAATCTGGCATGATGTCTTTTTCTGTATTTGAAACACAGCTACTTAACGTTAAAAAAGATAGTAAATAAAGTAAACGCATTATAAATTTTGTTTATTTTCAATTAATGAATCTACTACCAAAGGATCAGCAAGAGTGGTAGTATCTCCAAGATTTGAGAAATCACCTTCTGCAATTTTTCTAAGTATTCTTCTCATTATTTTTCCAGATCTAGTTTTAGGTAAACCTGGAGAATTTTGTATTAGATCGGGCCGAGCTATTGAACCAATTTCATTCACAACAAATTTTTTTAACTCGTTTAACAAGTCTTCGTTGAAATTTTCATCATGCATTAAGGTAACAAAAGCATAAATACCTTGACCCTTTATTGGATGTTCAAAACCTACTACCGCAGCTTCAGCAACTTTTGGATGAAGAACAAGAGCACTCTCAATTTCAGCTGTTCCTAGTCGATGCCCTGAAACATTTAAAACATCATCCACACGACCTGTAATCCAATAATATCCATCTTTGTCTCTTCTGGCGCCATCACCGGTAAAATATTTATTCGGGTACATTGAAAAATATGTATCTATCATTCTTTGATGATCGCCATAAACACTTCGTATTTGACTCGGCCATGATTTTTCTATTACTAAGTTACCCGATGCTTCACCTTCAAGAACATTACCACTTTCGTCATAAAGACTTGGTATAACTCCAAAAAAAGGCAGAGTTGCAGATCCCGGTTTTGTAGGTGTTATACCTGCTATTGGAGAGATTAAAACTGAACCAGTTTCAGTTTGCCACCAAGTGTCAATTATGTCGCATTTTGAGTTTCCAACTACTGAATAGTACCATTCCCATGCTTCTGGATTTATTGGTTCTCCAACAGTACCTAAAACTCTTAAAGTTTTTCTTTTTGTAGACTGGACATATTCGTCTCCTTGAGCCATTAAAGCTCTTATGGCTGTAGGAGCTGTATAAAAAATATCCAATGAGTACTTATCACATATTTCCCAACACCTTGATGCAGAAGGATATGTTGGAACACCTTCAAACATTAAAGATGTTGTTGCATTTGATAAAGGACCATAAAGTATATAAGTGTGACCAGTTATCCAACCTACATCAGCAGTACACCAATATTTATCGTTAGGTTGAATGCCAAATAAGTATTTAAAACTCATGTGTGCACCTAGCAAATACCCAGCTGTGCTGTGAAGAACACCTTTAGGTTTTCCAGTCGAACCAGATGTATAGAGGATAAATAAAGGGTCTTCAGAATCCATTGGTTCAATTGGACAAATGTTTTCTGCATCCTCATAAAGATCCTCATACCAAATATCAATATTTGGATTCCAATCTATATTACCGCCTGTTCTTTTAATAACAAGATTGTTGCAAACATCAGGACAGCCCTTTAAAGCTTCATCCACATTTCTTTTAAGAGGTATTTTTTTGCCGCCTCTCAAACCTTCATCAGCTGTAATCACAAGTCTACAATCAGCATCAAGAATTCTGTCCTTCAAGGATTCAGGAGAAAAGCCTCCAAATACTACAGAATGAATTGCGCCAATTCTTGTACACGCTAGCATAGCGTATGCAACCTCAGGAATCATAGGCATATATATACATACCCTTGAACCTTTTTTTATTCCAAGGCTTTTTAAAACATTTGCAAACTTACATACCTCATCATGTAACTCTTGGAAAGTAATATTTTTCGAGTTATCTGGATCATCTCCCTCCCAAATTAATGCAATTTTTGTTGCATTCTTTTCTAAATGTCTATCAATACAATTAAGAGAAATATTAGTTTTACCTCCCTCAAACCATTTTGAATCACAAAATTCATTATTATGAGTTTTTGAAAAAGGTTCTATCCAATCAAGATTTTCTTGAGCTAGTTCTGCAAAAAATTTTGAGGGGTCATCAACAGATTTTTTATACAATTCTTTATAATGATCAAAGTCCCTTATGTGAGGATTAAATACATTATCTTTCATTTAAATTATAGAAGGCTGAGGATTTATAAAATTTTTACCTTTTGGATTAGACATTATTTTTGTAATGAGATGTTCATAGTCATTTTCATTTGACTCAAGATTTATATCCGCAGCATTTATTATTAACAATGGAGCAGATTGATAATCCAAAAAAAACTTTGAATAGGCATCATTTAATCTTTCAAGATAATCAAGCGTTAAATATTGTTCATTTATGTTTCCTCTTTTTGTAATTCTATTTTTTAATACATCAATTGGAGCTTGCAGATATATAACAAGATCAGGAGTTGGTGCATCTATAGTTATATGTTCATAAACCTTGTCATATAAAGCCATTTCTTCAATTGAAAGATTAACCTCTGCAAATAATCTATCTTTTTCAATAAGAAAGTCAGCTACTCTTACTGTTTCAAATAAACTTCTCTGTTTTAAATCTTGGATCTGCTGCATCCTTTGAAACAGAAAAAAGAGCTGTGTCGCTAAAGCAGATTGACTAGGGTTCTTATAAAAATTCTTAAGAAATGGATTTTCTGCAGGTTGCTCTAAAAAAGCATCGTAATTGAAAGTTTCTGCAAGCTTATTTGCTAATGTTGTTTTTCCAACTCCAATCGGACCTTCAATGGCAATATATTTTGGGAGTGGCGTTTCTTCTATTGCAGGTTTCATAAATAAATTTTTTTATTTATACAATAGATTATCGCAACTCTTCTAAGAAACCAAATACTTTAGAACTTTCATTAAAATTATCTTTTTTTAAATTACCAATGAATTTTTTTCTTAAATCTTGATCATTTCTTTGAAAACTGGTCCACCAACTGCCAAGCTGTTTTTTATCATTTGAAGCTTTTTCTCTAATAAGCAAAAAGTCATATGCAGCTCTAAATCTAGGGTGCTTTAATAATTTATAGGGCTGACTTCCAATTCTGCTATGAAGCTTAAGCTGAAGAATCCATATATCTTTTATATATGAATGAAATTTTCTAGGGATAGCTGTTAATTGTTGTTGATTTTTTAAAATATTGTCCATTGATCTGAAAAATATTCTTATATTTATCTCGTTATTTTTTACACATTTCTTAAGAAGACTTGGCCATAAAAGGGCTGCAATCAAAAAACCCGGAGTCACCGAAAGACCATTTTTTATTCTATTGTCCGTATTTCTTAGAGCCTCATCAATAAGATTTTCTGAGAACTTTGACATATTGTGATTAGCATAAACTAAATATTTATTTAAATTAAAAGTTTTAAGCTTTGAAAAGTTTTTTTCTGCTGATCCATATAAAAATATTTTGCAGAACTCATCAAACATTCTTGCATTAGAAATATTTGATAGGAGATTACCTTTTTTATATATAGCATCTTTAATTCTGTTATCTATTTTAAAATTTAACTTAGTACTAAATCTTATTGCTCTTAAACTTCGTACAGGATCTTCTTCAAATCTTTTTTTAGGATCGCCAATTGAAACTATTATTTTTTTTATTATATGTTTGGTTCCATTATGACGGTCCTCAATTTTTTTTGTCACTGGACAGTAATATAGTGCGTTTAAAGTGAAATCTCTTCTTTCACAATCATCTTCTAGACTGCCCCAAATATTATCTCTAAGTATTTTGCCCGATGAATCAGTAATTAAATCGTCCCCTATAATAGTTTTTTTTTCTCCTGATCTAAAAGTTGCAACCTCTAATAATTCACTTCTATTAAATACGTGAACTAATTTAAATCTCTTTCCAATTATTCTGGATGCTTTAAAAATTTTTCTTATTTGCTCAGGAGTAGCATCTGTTGCTATATCAAAATCTTTTGGATCAATACCTGAAAGAATATCTCTTATACAACCTCCAACAAGGAAAGCTTGAAATTTATTTTTTTGAAGATCTTTTACAACGGATAGAGCAAACTTACTTATTTTCTTATTATCTATCAAACCAAAACCTGATATAGACGATAATATTTTATATTTTTATCCTGTAAGTTGCTTTTCTTTAATTTCATCTAAAGTTTTACAGTCAATACAATGAGTTGCTGTTGGCCTTGCTTCTAATCTTTTAACACCAATTTCATCTCCGCATGATTCGCACCAACCATATTCATCTTGTTTGATTTGTTCAATGGAAACGGCAATTTTATTAATCAACTTCCTTTCACGATCTCTAGTTCTTAATTCAAAAGCAAACTCCTCCTCTTGAGAGGCTCTATCAATTGGGTCAGCGTATGTTTCGCCTTTAGTTTTTAAATGATCAAAAGTTTTTTGCATCTCTTCTTGTAAGTGTTCTTTCCAATTCAGTAAAACTGCTGTGAAATGCCTTTTCATAGCAGCACTCATGTATTTTTCATTTTTCTTTGTCTTATATGGAGCAATCTTAGATTTGTTATTTGCAATCTTAGTTACAGTAGTAGTTTTTTTTCTTACAACTTTTTTGTTTTTTGGAGCTTTTTTAGCAGCTGTTTTCTTTGCAACTGGTTTAGCTTTAGTTTTTGCCTTAATTTTACTTACTACTTTTTTCTTTGCAGGCTTTTGAACTTTTCTTGATTTTTTTTCTGGCATTTAATACAAGTAAATATATTTAGGTTGGGAAAAATATCAGATAGTAGAAAAA
Source organism: SAR86 cluster bacterium (assembly GCA_023703615.1). NCBI lineage: Bacteria > Pseudomonadati > Pseudomonadota > Gammaproteobacteria > SAR86 cluster bacterium. Next base: position 85,392 of record CP097971.1, read on the forward strand.
TAAGCTAGCTTTTTCTTAATTTTTTTAAAACTTCTTGATACCCTTCATTTGAAAGTCTTGGCCCAAAGGTTTGCACAATTTTCGATGATGCATAGTTACTAAAGTTAGCACACTCAATTAATGGAAATCCATTCAAATATGCATGCATAAATGATCCAGCAAACATATCGCCTGCACCATTAGTATCAATTGGATCAATTTTCTCAGCTTTTGAAATATGTTCCTTACCATCGCTCACTATAGTGCTACCCTCAGCACCTTTTGTTATTGCAATCATATAAGATTGTTTTTTATAAAACTCTATTGCTTGATTTAAATTATCTTTGCTAGAAAATGCAATTGCTTCATCATCATTACAAAATATCATATCAATACCATAAGATAGAATTTGATCAAACTTATCTTTGAAAGCATTAACAATACCAGCATCAGATAATGAAAGAGCTTTAAGAGTATTTTTATCTTCTAAATGCTCCAAAACAGAGATCACCGCACCAAAGTTTTCTTCACTTGTTACCATATAACCTTCTATATAAAAAATTTTTGAATCATCAATGACATCAAATTTAATATCCGATGTCGCCAAAAATGCACTTACTCCTAACATACTGCTCATGGTTCTTTTTGCATCTGGAGTAACTAAAATTAAACACTTTCCTGTTGGCATATCAGATTCTTTTGAACTCACTCCAATATGATCTACTCCTGCTGATCGAAGGCTCTCAAGATATTTTTTTCCGTCAGCATCATCAGATACTCTACAAACATGATGACACTTTGAGCCATAGTTTGATGCTGCAATTAATGAATTTGTAGCAGATCCTCCGCAATCTGAGACAGATTCAGAACCCATATCAATTAATTTTTTTATTATAGGAGCCTGCTCTTCAGCAGAAGCTAAAGTCATTGAATCAGCTTCTAACCCTATAGATTCTAAAAATTCATAATCCACCATATATTGAGTATCTACTAAAGCGTTTCCAAGAGCACTAATATCATATTTCATTTAAAAGTCCTTCTTAATAATTGTTTGAATTTTTTCTAATGTTAATTCTATGTCTTTTTTTGTATGTTTGCTTGAAATAAAGCCTGCCTCAAATTTTGATGGAGCAAAATATATTCCTTTTCCAATACATAAATTAATAAATTTAATAAAGTTACTATCATTTGAACCTACGACATCGCTAAAATTTTTTGGTAAAGTTTTTGCAAAGAAAAAACCAAACATACCTCCAATTTGTGATGAAGAAAATTCAATATCTTTAGTTTTCATTATTTTTTTTATACCATTTAGCAAAGTTTTTGAATTTGTTTCTAGCTTGCTATAAGGATTATTTGCAATTAGTAGTTCAAGAAGGGCCTTTCCTGCAGCCATGGCAAGAGGGTTCCCTGATAATGTTCCAGCCTGGTATACAGGACCTTCTGGAGCGAGATAGTTCATAATTTTTTTATTTCCACCAAAAGCTCCAACTGGAAGTCCTGCACCAATGATTTTTCCTAAACAAGTTAAATCTGGTTTGATACCATATATTTCTTGAGCTCCACCAAGCGATACTCTAAACCCTGTCATTACTTCATCAAAAATTAAAATAGTTTTATTTTCTTTAGAAACTCTTCTTAAAAGCTTTAGAAAATCTTTATCAGCAGGTATAAAACCCATATTACCTGCAATAGGCTCAATTATAATTGCAGCAAGATTTTTTTTGACTTTTTCAAATGTTTTAAGAAACTGTTCTTTGTTATTGAATTCACAAACATGTGTATGTTTTGCTAAATCACTTGGTATCCCAGGAGAATCCGGCAAACCAAAAGTAGAAACTCCAGAACCTGCTTTAATTAAAAGTGAATCGACATGCCCATGATAACAACCATTAAATTTTATAATTTTGTCCTTTTGTGTATAGCCTCTGGCAAGTCTGATTGCACTCATAGTGGCTTCCGTTCCTGAATTTACCATTCTTATTTTTTGTATAGAAGGCACACATTTTTTTATAAGTTTCGCGGTATCTGATTCTATGCTTGTAGGAGCACCATAGCTAGTCCCAAGCTCAAGCTGTTTTGATACTGCTTTAATAATTTTTGGGTGCGAGTGACCCATTATCATTGGACCCCATGAACCTATGAAATCGATATACTTATTATTATCTTCATCAAATAAATAGGCACCTTTAGCTTTTTTAAAAAAAATGGGATTTCCATTTATATTTTTAAAAGCTCTTACAGGAGAGTTAACGCCACCAGGCATATGTAACTGAGCTTCCTTAAATAGCTCTATAGATTTTTTTATTTTACTCATAGATTTAAATCTTTAGCAAAAGTCTCTACTTTTTTCCAATCAGTGAAATCATACGCTTGGGAGGTGTCAGTAGGTCCGTTTGTGATCCACATGATAAATTTTATTGCATATTTATCAATAAATTTATATTTAGGATAGTCTATCTTACCAGCAAAAACTGCAATATTTTTTGGTTTCCATTTAATTTGCTTTAAAAACTTAATCACATAGGGATTAGTTTTAGATGAACTTTTTTCAACCTTTCTTGCAACAGCATTGACAGAAAAAAAAGAATTTTCCATAGATTGCAGTAAATTAATATTATTTTTAATGAAATCAAAAACCTCTTTTCTATATTTACCATATCTAATACTTGCACCTATAACTATTGATTTGTAGTCACTTAAATCATTTATCTGAGATATTGGAATAACTTCAACATTTTGATTTGCAGAATATTCAGCTATTTTCTTACAGATAAGTTTCGTGTGACCATCAACTGTTGAGAACGTTATTAAAGATTTTTTCATTACTTATATCTTAAAAATTAAATTGAATCACTTAAAAAAATAGAGAATTGTACATAATTATATTTTATACTGATACTTAAATTAACTATAAATTTATGGAAAAATTAAATAATCAATCTTTAGTTTTGACTGATAGTGCCCTTTCTAGAATTAAAACTATCATGAATTCTAACCAAGAACTAAGTTCAAAATTTAGAGTTTATGTAACTGGAGGAGGCTGTTCCGGTTTCCAGTATGGTTTCAAATTTGATTCAGAGATAGCATTCGATGACGATATCATTGAATTTGAAAATTTTTCTGTGCTTCTAGATTCTATGTCTTATCCGTATTTATACGGATCAACCTTAGATTTTGTTGAGGATTTATCAGGAGCAAAGTTTGTTGTTAAAAATCCAAATGCAAAAACAACTTGCGGTTGTGGAGAATCTTTTACTATTTAAATTTAACCACGTTGCCAAGAAGGCCTTTCGCATTTTCTTTGCTTTTAGTTTGTATTGAAAGAGGTTTATTATTAATCCTTTTATAACCAAACCATGCGAATGCCATTGATTCTATTGCTTTTGACTCAAAACCTATCTCACTAGATATCACACATTCTTTTTTTGCATGAAAATTAATCCTTTCCACTAGCATTTGATTTTTTGTACCGCCGCCACAAAGGATTATTTCTTTATATTTATGATTATTTTTTTTAATTGAATCAATTATAGAGATAGCGGATAAATCGCATAAGGTTGCTAAGACGTCCTCAGGAGAATGTTGTAATAAGCTTTTTGGTATAAATAAAAAATTAAATAATTCTTTACCTGTTGATTTAGGAAAAGATGACTTAAAAAATTGGTGGCTAAGCATTTTTTTTAATTCTTTCTGTATTATTTGACCTTTTAATGCAATCGCTCCATTTTTATCAAAAGGAATCTTTAGCTTTTTTGAACAATAAGCATCCATGAGTGAATTTGCTGGTCCACAATCTGAACCCCAAATACTAGTTTTTGAGGAAACATAAGAATAATTAGAAATACCTCCTAGATTTACCACAACTCTTGGCTGATTTTTTTTGTAGAACAATCTTGTATGAAACTCAGGTACTATTGGCCCGCCCTTACCACCTAAAGCGATATGCATCTTTCTAAAATCATTTATTATTGTGAGCTTAGTTTTAGCAGCAATAATATTTGGATCACCTAATTGAATTGTGAAAGGTTTTTTTGAATTAGGACTATGCCATATTGTTTGGCCAGATATAGCAACACAGCGTATGTTTGATTTATTAATTTTTGTTTTGTTGATAGCTTCATTAATTGCATTTCCAAAAACTTCGCCAATTTCTTTATCCAAAGATCCATATTTATCTAGAGATATTTTTCCTAGAGACATCGCTTCCTGAATTTTTAATTGCATTGAAGAAGATATTTTTTTGCTATGAAAGGCTTTTAATTTAATTGAATTAATAACTTCTATGAAAGATACATCGACAGAATCATGACTTGTTCCGCTCATCGCACCAACATATATATTGTTATTCATGTATTTATAGTCTACTAAATTCTTCTAACATTGATTTATTTTTTTCAATGAGTCTATTAAATGATTCTTTATAGTTCTGTTTTATGCCCTCAGCAGATGGCAAGTTTACTTTTACAGGATCTGTATGTTTTTCACCAATTTTGAATTCATAGTGAAGGTGAGGACCTGTAGCCAAACCAGTGCTGCCAACATATCCTATTGTTTGGCCTTGTTTTACCTTTTTTCCATTGTTTAAATTCTTTGCAAAGCCTTCTAAATGACAATATCTTGTTGAATAGTCATTAGAATGCTTAATTAGAATTTCATTACCACAACCACTTTTTCTACCAATAAATAATATAGTTCCATCACCAGTTGACCTTACCGGTGAGCCTCTTTTTGCTGCATAATCTACACCATTATGGGCTCTTATGGTATGAAGAATCGGATGCATTCTATTTGGATTAAAATGAGAACTTATGTAAGAAAATTCTAATGGCGCCCTTAAAAAAGCTTTTTGCATATTATTACCATCGTTGTCAAAATATTGTTTCTTACTATCTTGTACGAATCTATTTGCAAAATATACCTTTCCTTTATTTACAAATTTTGCAGCAATTATGTCGCCAGTATCAATCCTTTCACCATTTGAAAAACCTGTTTCATAAATTACAAAAAACTCATCGTTATCTCTAATATCAAAGACAAAATCAATGTCCCAGCCATATATGTATGCTAAATCCATTATGATGCTGTCTGGCATTCCAGAATTCTGAGCCGTTTCATAAAAAGAATTTTCTATTATTCCTTTCTTATATGATTTGAAATATTCAATATTTTCAACTATTTCTGATATTGATATATTTTCATCAATTTTTATTAAAAGAGAACTTGTATCAGTTTTATTTATTTTAATATTTATTAAATCATCACCCAGGTAATTAAATACCATCTCATCGCCAGGTTTAATATTTGTTAATTGACCTTTTTTATCTAATCTAAATATTTTATAGGCTGTATTGAGAGGCACTTTAAACTTTTCAAAAATAATTGATATATTTTCACCATCCGCAACTTCGTAAAAGGCACTACTTTTTATAATATCTATTTCATATTTAGTACTTTCTGTTTCTTTAATTATTTCAGATGGAAGAGGTTTATGTGATGAGTCATCTATATAAATTAGAAATATTAGAATTACAGATATTGTAAAAACTATGAATATTAATTTTTTTGGTATTTTTTTAAAGCCAATCATTTTAATTATTTTAATATTATGTAATTTTCAAGCAACTTTGAGATTTTACTAAATCAATAAAAATACTATGATAGTGTTATGAATGATAATTTAAAGTATATCAAACGCGGAACAGATGAGATTCTTAATGAATCTGAATTAAAAAAGAAATTATTATCCGGAAAAAAACTCACCATTAAAGCTGGCTTTGATCCAACAGCTCCTGACCTGCATTTAGGACATACTGTTTTAATAAATAAACTTAGACATTTCCAGGATTTGGGCCATAAAGTTATTTTTTTGATTGGTGACTTTACTGGAAAAATTGGAGATCCATCTGGAAAAAATAAAACAAGACCTTCTCTTAGTGAGAATGAGTTAAACAAAAATGCTAAAACTTATGAAAAACAGGTATACAAAATTCTAAAAAAAGATTTAACAGAAATAAAATTTAATTCTGAGTGGTGTAATAAACTTGGTGCCGATGGAATTATTTCTTTAGCATCTAAGTATAATGTTGCTAGAATGCTAGAAAGAGATGATTTCAATAAGAGATATACTTCTAATCAAAGTATTGCCATTCATGAATTTTTATACCCATTAGTTCAAGGTTATGATTCTGTTGCTCTAGAAGCCGATGTTGAATGTGGAGGCACTGACCAAAAATTCAATTTGTTAGTTGGTCGTGAACTTCAACGTAATTTTGATCAAGAACCCCAAGTAGTTCTAACTGTTCCAATACTAGAAGGTTTAGATGGAACAAATAAAATGTCAAAATCGTTGGAAAACTATATTGGTATAAATGAGGAGCCAAATGAAATGTTTGGAAAGATTATGTCAATTTCTGATGATCTTATGTGGAGATGGTTCGAACTTTTAAGTTTTATACCTGAAGAAGATATTTCTAATTTAAAAAAAGAGGTTAAAGATGGTAAGAATCCAAGAGATGTAAAATTTATCCTTGCAGAAGAACTTGTGGATAGATTTCATGATAAAGGTGATGGTCAAAAGTGTATGAAGTCTTTTTTAGAAAGATTTCAAAAAGGCAATCTTCCTGAAAAAATTGAAAGTATTTCTTTAAGCATTGACTCAGAAGAAATTCCTTTAGTAAATCTCCTAAAAGAGTCAAAAATGACATCAAGCACCTCTGAGGCGCTTAGACTTATTGAGCAAGGAGGAGTAAAGATTGATTCCAATAAGGTTACTGATACCAAATTAAAAATTAAGAAAAATTCAGAAGCTACATATCAGGTAGGCAAAAGAAAATTCCTTAAAATTAAGATTTAATAACCTTCAAGGCGTATCCATATATTTCAGCAATTTGATTAATTGACTTATCTTTTGGTGTTCCAGAGCCATGCCCCGCTCTAGTTTCAATTCTAATAAGTATAGGATTTCTACAAGCTTGTTTTTCTTGAAGCCTTGCTGCAAATTTAAACGAATGTGATGGAACAACTCTATCATCTCTTTCAGCAGTGGTAATTAGAGTAGTTGGATAACAAACGTTTTGAATATTATGAAAAGGGGAATATGCTAAGAGATTTTCAAATTCATCTTTGTTTTTTGATGAACCATAATCACTTTCCCATGCCCACCCAATTGTGAATTTATTAAATCTAAGCATATCCAATACACCAACCTGTGGAATAGCTACCTTAAAAAGATCAGGGTTCTGCAACATCGTTGCTGCAACTAATAGTCCGCCATTTGATCTCCCATCAATAGCTGTAGTTTCGGGAGAGCCAATGTTTTGTGAGTGTAAAAATTTTGCTGCATAAGCAAAGTCATCAAAAACGTTTTGTTTATTAAATAACATGCCAGCCTCATGCCAAGCATCTCCATATTCAGCTCCTCCTCTTAAGTTCGCAACTGCAAAAACCCCATTTTGATTTTTCCATGCAGTCTGACTTTTACTAAAATTAGGAAGTATTGAAATGTTAAATCCTCCATAACCATAAATTAGTAATGGAGTAGTTTTATCAATTTTAAGATTCTTTTTATGACTAATATGAATTGGGATCTCTGTCCCATCTTTTGACTTATAAAATTCTAATTTAGACACATAATCATTAGGGTTATACCCGTAAAGCTGATCCTTCCAAAAAAGTTCAAAAGATAAATTTGAAAGATCTATTTTATATATTTCTTTTGGAGTAATGTAGTTGCTGATTGCAAAATAAGAATTTGATTCATCAATACCTCCACTAAATCCGCTTACTGTTCCTTCTTTTGGCAATGAAAGTTTTGAAATTAATTTACCAGATAGATCAAAAATACTAATCTTCGAGAAAGTATTTTCTAAGTAATTAACCACGAAAGAATTATTTACAATATTTACTGACCTGATAGCATTTTTGGATTCTGATATCACTTCATTCCACACAAAAGAGTTATTTTTTATTTCTAAATTTACAATCTTGCCATTCGGTGCATTTTCAGTAGTATAAAACCACAAAATATTATCTTTACTGTCAATGAAATTATATGCACCAAATAAATCATCAATAATAGGCACAAAGTCACCATTTTTTTTCAAACTTAAATAAATTCTATTTCTTTCATCAGTGCCATCAAAAATTGACAAAACTTTTATATCACTATCTTTTAAGACACTGATTCCAAAACTCCATCTTGGCTTATCAGAATTTTCATAAATCAAAATGTCATCAGATTGATCAGTGCCAACTTTATGAAACATTAGTTGAGGAGACTCATTTATTTCAATCAAAAGTTCTTCATCTGGTTTTCTATATTTTCTGTAATAAAATCCACTATCATCACTTTCCCAAGTAGCACCAGAAAATTTTGCCCATTTAATCTCATCTTCGAGAACTTCACCTGTATCTATATTTATAATTTTCCAAGTTCTCCAATCAGATCCTCCATCAGAGATTGCAAATGCCGCGTGACTTGCATTATTGCTAACACTTATTCCGCTTAAAGATATGGTTCCATCATCTGAAAAAGTATTTGGATCAATTAAAACTCTGGCTTTACATTCCTCACAATCTTTAATCATTAACTTGCTTTGTTGAAAAGTGCCATCGTTGAAATAATAAAAAATCTTTCCATTAACAACAAATGGAGTTGATATAGATTCGTTCTCCCATATCTTATTTAGGTAGTTTTCAAGATTTTCTTTATACTTATTTTTTTTAATAAAGTTTTCAGTAAAATCGTTCTGTCTATTAATCCAATCAATTGATTCAGCGCTTGTAAAATCTTCAAGCCATCTATAAGGATCACTTATTTCAACTCCATGAAGAATTTCAGTAAAATTTATTTTTTTTGATTTAGGATATGTAAAGTCCTCACTATTACTAGAACAAGAAAGCACAAAACTTATGATGAATAGTTGAACAATAATTTTTTTCATTTAACAGATATTACTTTATAATCCACTAATGAATCAATTCAAAGAGTCTTGGCATTTCTTGTTAAATAATTTTCAATATTTAATAGTATTAGTTATTCCGGTATTAGCTGTGGATATTGCAGTTGCAATGATAGTAGCACCTCTTGAAGGTATGTCCCAACCGGAAGATATTTTGGCTTACTTCGAAGGAAACTCTTCTTTATTTTTTGTAGGACCATTATCTCTTATTATTGGAATTGCATATGTTGGTGGTATTTATAAAGGATTTGATAGTATCACAGGCTCAAATTACGTTAAGCCATTAGATGCTCTTTTATTGGCTCTTAAGAAGTTTTTCCCTTTGTTAGGCGCAGTCATATTATCAACAATATTAATAATGCTTGGGTTTTTACTTTTAATTCTTCCTGGAATATATCTTATGGGTAGATTTTCACTTTATGGTTGTTACATAATGCTTGAGAATAAAGGAGCAATGGAAGCACTTCGTTTATCATGGGACAACACTGACGAACATGGAGGAAAGCTCTTTAAGTTTACTCTTACATTTTTAGCTTTGCTTATGATATCTACTCTTATTGTAAATTCACTAATAGATACTGGTATAGTAAATATTGCAATTTTAGCTTCTTTAGAATATCTATTTATGATTCCACTAGCTTACATATACTTTACTTTATACAAATCCTTTAAAACTTCTCAAGATTAATTGTCGAAAAAACAATTCGAAGGTAGAATGCATCTTCCCATCTAAATGGGTCTGTAGCTCAGCTTGGTTAGAGCGCACCCCTGATAAGGGTGAGGTCGGTGGTTCGAGTCCACCCAGACCCACCATTCATAATTTGATATAGTAACCTATTCATGAGTAATAAAAACCAAAAAAATAACATGCGCAAAGTGGCACTTACTGCGTTAGCTGGAACTAGTATTGAATGGTATGATTTTTTTCTCTACGGAGCTGCCGCAGCACTTATATTTCCAACAGCTTTTTTTGGAGAAACGACTCCAAATACAGCCCTAATCTTGTCTTTGTTAACTTTCGCAGCAGGCTTCATTGCAAGACCAATTGGAGGTATTGTTTTTGGTCATTATGGCGATAGAGTTGGAAGAAAAAAGACACTTGTAATGGCATTAATTTTAATGGGCGTCTCATCAACCTTGATAGGACTTTTGCCTACCTATGCCATGATAGGTGTTACAGCACCTATATTATTAACTTCACTTAGATTTGCTCAAGGTCTTGCGATAGGAGGTCAGTGGGGTGGAGCCATGCTACTAGTTACAGAAAGTGCGCCATCTAACCAAAGAGGTTACTATGGAGCTTTTGCACAGGCTGGAGCGCCTGTTGGTGTTATCTTAGCTAACCTTGCTTTTATAGTTACAAGCTCACTCGTCTCAGAAGAATCTTTTTATTCTTGGGGGTGGCGAATTCCTTTTTTAGCAAGCGCGGTTTTAATTGCTATAAGTATGTATATTCAACTCAATTTAGAGGATACCAAGGCTTTTAAAGAGTTAAAATTATTAAGAGAAAATAGTAACGAAAATGTTAAAGTAACTAAAAGGTCTCCAATCATTGAGGCATTAAGAAAGTATCCTAAAAGAATTGCCTTAGCAGCAGGAGCTTTTCTTTCAATTCAAGTAACTTTTTATATTTTAATAGCTTTCCTTCTTGCATATGGAGCATCAAGTGAGAACATTTCAAGAGATGATATGTTAACTGCTGTTTTAATAGCATCAGCTATTATGGTTCCAATACAATTTGTTTTTTCTTCGTATTCTGATAGAAACGGAAGAAAAGGAATATTCATGTTAGGAGCAATTCTTACTGGTATATGGGCTTTTGCAATATTCCCACTAGTTGATACTGAAAACTTTTGGCTTATAGTATTAGCAATAACTGGTGGTCTTATATTTCTTGCAATGATGTATGGACCTCAAGCAGCTTTCTTCACTGAATTATTTAGTACTGAAGTAAGATACTCAGGTGCAACCCTTGGTTATCAATTTGGTGCAATTCTTGGGGGAGCATTTGCTCCAACAATTGCTGCTTTGTTGTGGAATGATTTTGGTGTGATTTGGGTATCTGTATACATCGCCTTTGCATCATTTTTAACACTATTATCTGTTATGGCTTTAACGGAAACATATAAAAATAATTTAAATATAAAATAGTCATTTCTTTTTTTTAAAAAAAATAATATTATTAGGTCAACTGCAAAGGGGTGGTCATAAAGACCTGAGATCTTAAACGAAACTCTTTGAACCTGATCCATATAATAGTGGCGGAGGAATTGCATGAAGATCACTAAATATAGTTTACTATTTTCTTTTTTTATCATAACTTTTAGCTTTGAGATTATCCCTAATGAGATAGAAGAAGTGGTTGTAAAAGGCCAATGGAGGGAAAATCTTATCTCTCAAGAGGATTCTAGTATTTTTGTCATAGACAGCCAGGTTGCAGAAGATCAAGCAATTAAACATTTTCAACAGTTAACTTATTTAATTCCTAATTTAAATTATGCTGCTTCAGATTCGAGAGCAAGATATTTCCAAATAAGGGGAATTGGAGAGAGGTCAGGATATCAAGGTACACCAAATTCATCAGTAGGATTCTTAATTGACGATATTGATTACTCTGGTCAGGGGAGCATTGCTACAACTTTTGACATTGATCAGATTGAAATTTACAGAGGACCTCAGGGCTCAAGAACTGGAGCAAATGCTTTAGCAGGATTAATTTATATAAAAACAAAAGATCCTACTGATAAGTTTGAAAGATTGACTGAACTAACGCTTGGTGAATATGGCACTCAAAATATTGGTATTGCTTTTGGAGGTCCAATCAAAAATAATAAATTAAAATATAGAATGGTACTAAGGTCAGACTATTCTGATGGTTTCAGAAAGAATATTTATCTAAACAAATCAGATACATCAAAAAAAGACGAATTAACTTTGAGATATAAATTACATTGGGATCTCAATCAAACCACTAAAATAAAATTACTTTTTTCTCAAGTTGATATTGATGACCCTGCTGATATTTGGACAATAGATGGAAGCTTGAATACTCTTTCTGATCGCCCTGGTATGGACTCTCAAAAGACAGATTCCTTTGGATTAAAAATATTTAAGGACCTTGAACATTTTGACATTCAAAGTTATACGAGTGCGACCAATACAGATGTAGTATTTAGTTATGATGCAGACTGGGGTAATCCAGAGTCACATTATCCTTACACATATGATTATTTTTCTGAAACATTTAGAAAAAGAGACACTTTGAGACAAGAATTAAGAATTTTGTCTAAAAGTAAAGATTTTTCATCAAAAAGTCGACTTAAATGGGTATTTGGCGTTGATTTTAATAATTTAAAGGAAACAAATTTAACTAATGATGATGGTATTTATGGAGATCCCTCAGATCCATTTAGCCCATATTTAAGTGAATCGTCAATTTCAAGAGATTATGAAGCTGATAATTTTTCTTTATTTGGAAATATCGATTATTTTTTAAGTGAAAATTATCTTTTTACTTTTGGCCTGAGACGAGAAAATTGGGATTCAAAATATAATGATTCAAATAAGGAATCATTTAACCCATCCGATAGTATGAATGGAGGCAAGGCGTCATTAATTAAAAATTATGATGATAGTTCAAATATTTATTTTTCTATTGCAAGAGGATATAAACAAGGTGGTTTTAATTTGAATCTTGATGCGCTAGATATTGATTCAAATAATTCTCTCATTTATGATCCAGAATTTTTAACAAATTATGAGATTGGATTTAATTCAAATATAAATTTGTCTTTAAATTATTCAGCTATTTTATTTTTTTCCCAAAGGGATGACCAACAAGTATTAATTTCAAGACAAGTAGATCCAAATGATCCAAATACATTTTCTTTTCTTACTCAAAATGCTGCTGAGGGAGAAAATTATGGTTTTGAATTTAGTTCTAAATTTATGTTTACGAACGATATAATGTTATTTGCAAATCTAGGGTTATTAAAAACAAAAATTAAAAATTGGGAATCAAGGCCAGATCTAGAGGGAAGGGCTCAAGCTCATTCACCTGAAAGATCCTACTCGATCGGCATGAATGCTAATTTAACACCTAACATTAATTTTAAAATTAATTTTAATGGTAAAAGTAGTTTTTATTATTCTGACTCTCATGATAACAAATCAGATAGTTACGTTCTTACTAATATAACTTTAAGTTATAAAAAACAGAATAGCTCAATCAATATTTGGGCGCGAAATATATTCAATAAATATTATTCGACAAGAGGATTTTATTTCGGGAATGAGGCACCAAATTTTGTTGATACTCTTTATAAAAGACAAGGCGATCCAAAAATTGTTGGTATATCCATAAGACATAATTTTTAAAAATTGTGCTAAATTTAGTGTTAGAAAGTTTAGCTGTTGTAACAGCAATAATGTATCTAATTTTGGCAGCAAAAGAAGACGTAAGATGCTGGTATGCTGCACTAATTAGTTCTATTTTATATTTCTATATAATGTTACAAGCTGGACTTTTAATGGAAGGAGGCCTTCAAATTTTTTATGTATTCATGGCAGTATATGGATGGATGCAATGGAAAGATACGAATAATAAAACATCTTCTCTTAAAATTTCATCATGGAAAAAAACTACCCATTTAATAATTATAAGTTTTGTAATAACCTTATCACTAATCTCTGGAATATTTTTAGAAAAATTTACAAATGCTGCCTTGCCATTTTTAGATGCGCTTACGACATGGGGCGCAATTGCTTCAACATATATGGTTGCAAAAAAAGTCATTGAAAATTGGTTTTATTGGTTTGTTATAGATTCAATTTCAATATATCTTTTCATATCTCGCGAACTTTTTTTAACAGCTTTTTTATTTTTAATATATTTAGTAATAATTATTTATGGATATAGATCTTGGAAAAAATTATTGAAAAATTCTTATGACAATATTTAAAGAAACTCTCATAGAAAAAAAAATAAAAATAAAATCTTTAAAAAAAATAAGAATTGGTGAAACATCAAAAACTTATATAGGCGAATATAAAAATCAAAAAGTTATAGTTAAATATTTTCTTCAAAATAAACTTAATAAAGTTACAAATCATTTTTTAAAAAATAAAATTAGAAGTCAGATTATTGCTAAAAAATTATTCCCGAAAATTTTGTATGCAAATCAAAAAGATGGCTTATTGATCTATGAATTTTTTAAGGAAAGTGCATATAAAAAAAATAGAGTTAATTATATAAATAATATTGGAATTAAATTAAAAGAACTCCATTCAATTAAATTACCAAAAAATATTTTATCAATTGATGATCAATTAACTTTTTATAAAAAAATTTTAACTAAAAATTCAAACTTATTGGTATTAAATGAATTCCAAGAATTTTTTAAATTGATCAAGCGCTCTGATTCGAAATATGTTTTTTCACACAATGATTTAAATTCTGCAAATATTTTATATTCTGATGATGATGATGTTTGTTTCATTGATTATGAATATGCAAGTTTAAATAGCAGATATTGCGATTTATCTAAAATAATTGAAAATTTAAGTCTTAATAAGTCTGAGATCAATGCATTATTTAATGGTTATGGGCTAAAAATTAGCAAAAATACCCATAATTCCATTAGAAATTGGGTAATTATGAATAATTATATTGAACTTATATGGTTATGCGCCTTTAATGAAATCAAAAAAAATTACTTTAAGACCAGCCATATTAAGAGATTATTGGACAAAATTAAACGATTAAAGCAATAAAAAAAGCAATAACAACAATTATTAATGGAATAAATTTATCAATCTTTTCAACTAGATCTTCTTTGTTGGGAAAATTCATTGATTTAATTGAAAAAAAAGAAAGTTTACTGTTTTTGTTGTTTGTAGAATCTTTTTCTCCTGTTTTTTTCATAATACGCAATTATATTCTTTATTTAAGAAAGATAGATCTATTTTTAAAATAATTTATCAAATATATTTGTTGTTTTTAATTCTATTTGTTTTAACATTAATTACTTTTATATTTTTGTGAGGAGATTGTATGAAAATTTTATGTATACTTTATGACGATCCAATAAACGGAATGCCAGAAAAATATGCTCGGGATGATTTACCAAAGTTAGATAAATATCCTGATGGTATGACTCTTCCTTCACCAAGCGAAGTTGACTTTACACCAGGTGAGCTTCTTGGTTGTGTATCAGGTGAGCTTGGATTAAGAAAATTTCTTGAAGATGCAGGACACACATTAGTTGTTACTTCTGATAAAGATGGAGACGATTGTGAAGCTGATAAAGAATTAGTTGATGCTGATATTGTAATATCTCAACCGTTTTTTCCTTACTATTTAACACGACAAAAAATGGAATCTGCACCCAATTTAAAAATGGCAATTACAGCTGGTATTGGTTCAGATCACGTTGATTTGCAGGCCGCAATGGATAACAACGTTGATGTTGTTGAAGTTACTTATTGTAATTCTAGATCTGTTGCCGAGCATATTGTGATGATGATTCTATCAATGGTCAGGGATTATCATAATCAACATAGAATAGTAAAAGAGGGCGGATGGAATATAGCTGACGCTGTGCAAAGGTCTTATGATGTAGAAGGCATGCATGTAGGGACTGTAGCTGCAGGAAGAATTGGCATTGATATGCTTAGAAAAATGAAACCATTTGATGTTCACTTGCATTATTTTGATATTCATAAACTCTCTGATGAAGTTGAAGCTGAATTGAACCTTACTTACCACGACTCTGTAGAATCATTAGTTGCTGTTTGTGATGTTGTAAATATAAGTTGCCCTTTACATCCTAAAACTGAACATTTATTTAATGATCAAATGATTAGTAAAATGAAACGAGGAGCATACATTGTCAATACAGCTCGAGGCAAAATTTGTGATAAAGATGCAATTGCTAGAGGACTAGAGTCAGGTCAGTTAAGCGGTTATGCTGGTGACGTATGGTTTCCTCAACCAGCTCCAAACGATCATGTATGGAGATCGATGCCTAACCACGGTATGACTCCGCATACTTCAGGTACATCTCTTTCTGCTCAAGCTAGGTATGCAGCTGGAGTAAGAGAAATTCTCGAGTGCTTCTTTGATAACAAACCAATTAGAGAACCATATTTAATTGTTCAAAATGGAGATTTAGCTGGAATGGGGGCTCATTCGTACACCAAAGGTACTGCTACAGATGGTTCTGAAGAGGCCGCTGAGTATAAAAAATAATATTACAATTTTTGTAATCTATTATTAATTATCTCATCTGCTTGAGACATAATGCTGTCTATAAGCTCTTGAACTGTTGGTATGTCATTGACCAGTCCTGCCACCATTCCGCATGACCAGGCACCTTCATCCATAGTACCCTCATGCATTATTTTTGGGTAAACTCCTGCAACTTCATCAAGAATATCTTCAAAAGTTAATTTATCGCCCAAGGCTTTTTCTTTTTCTATTAATCTTTCAACTGCTTCGTTATTTAAAACCCTTTCAGTATTAGTTAAAGAGCGCATAATTAATCTTGTGTCTAACTCAGAAGCATTCACAATAGCATTCTTAACATTTTCATGAACAGGAGCATCTTGAGTAGCAATGAATCTCGTTCCCATATTCATTCCTTCCGCTCCCAAAGAGATTGCTGCTACTAAACTTCTTGCATCAGCCATACCTCCTGATGCAACAAATGGTATTTCTAATTCATCTGCAGCTCTTGGTAATAAAATAAAGTTAGGTATATCATCCTCACCAGGATGACCTCCACACTCAAAACCATCAACTGAAACAGCATCACAGCCAATAGATTGAGCTTTCAAAGAATGTCTAACCGACGTACATTTATGAATAACTTTTATGCCAGCATCTTTAAGTGATGGAAGATATTCAGCAGGATTTCTGCCTGCCGTTTCAACAACAGGAACTCCTGCATCAATAATCACTTTTATAAGACCAGGATAATCTGGCGGAGTTAGAGAGGGTAAAAAAGTTAGATTAACTGCAAAAGGTTTATCTGTCATTTCCTGGCATCTTGAAATCTCATTAGCTAGTTTTTCTGGTGTTCCCTGAGTTAAGCCTGTGATGGTTCCTAATCCACCCGCATTCGAAACAGCCGCAGCCAGCTCTGCAAATCCAACGTGATGCATACCACCTTGAATAATTGGATGTTTAATATCAAACATTTCTGTAATTTTTGTTTTCATTTATTTTTCCTGACGTTGATAAAAATTATTATAGACATATATAGGAGGTTAACAACATTTTGATTACTAAATAAAAAAGATACATATAATTTATGCAATCATTAACTAAAAAATTTTTTTTTACATGAAAAGATTAGTCATCATTGGAGGAAGTGGGTCTATCGGTAAAGCTTTTGTTAATTTCTACAGCAATCAAGTTGATGTCAAAAAGATATACTGTTTTTCAAGAACTGATCAAACCCACAGCTCTGAAAAAGTTATAAATAAAAAAATAGATATTGAAGATGAAGAAAGTATCAAAAATGCCGCTATTAAAATTGGTGAAAATAAAATTGATTTAGTAATTGTTGCAACAGGACTTTTACACACAGAAATTTTTGGCCCTGAGAAAAGTATCAAAGAAATTGATCTCAAAACATTCAAAAAAATATTCAGCGTTAATGCTTTTGGTCCTGCTTTGATTGGTAAACATTTTCTACCTCTTCTATCTAAAAATAGTAGAAGCGTTCTCGCATTCTTAAGTGCAAGAGTCGGAAGCATATCAGAAAATAAAATTGGAGGATGGTACTCCTATCGATCTAGCAAAGCTGCTTTAAATCAGCTAATTAAAAATTTTAGTATTGAGGCTAAAAGAATCAACCCTAATGCAATTATTCTTGGGCTTCAACCAGGAACTGTTGATAGTAATTTAAGCAAGCCATTTAAAAAAAATGTTACTAAGGATAATTTATTTTCTGCAGATTATAGTGTGAAAATGCTTGTAGATGTAATTGAAAAGTCTACAGTTGAGGATTCAGGTGAACTTCTTGCTTGGGATGGATCAAATATTAAACCCTAATTTAAAACAAAAAAACCCAGCTTTATAGCTGGGTTTTAAATTTTTAAAGGCTATCTATTAGGCAGATTGTGATTCTTTCACAGCTACATGCCAAATTATTAAACCAAATAGAATCTTGTTAACAAAGTCAGCAAGGTTATAAATGATGTTTAAATTTGATGCATATACGCCTTCACCGCCCATGAGGTAACCAGCAAAGTATCCAGCAGGATAAATTGCCCAACCAAATACGATAATTGCCATCATAGCTTTATAAGCAGAATTAACAGCTACGCTAGCTGTTGAAACCGCAGATTTTCCTTCACCTAAGTAAAGCTCATATATCATATATAGCCATCCTGCCATTCCGATAATAAACGCTGGCCATACTGCCATCACACCTGCTTCACCTAAGAAACCACCAATTAACATAACCAAAGAACCAAATAATAGTTTTCTAAATAATGAACCTGCGACAGCAGTACATGCTGCTAGGATTAAATAGAATTCAATCATTTGTAATGGAACTGTTAATAACCAGTCAATATATCTAAATACTGTTGGTGTTGCACCTTCATCCACCCATACACCTCTCATGTATAGATAGTGCCAAAATGCGATACCACATATTAAACCAGCTACTGTTAGTGATGTTTTCCATTTTCCATTTACATTGTCTCTTTCAACAAAAAAGAAAACAGTTGCAGCAAGCATAGCTGCAGTAACTAACCAAAAAGAGATTCCTGTAGGATCACTAATTGACAAGTCTCCGCCACTTGCAGCAAAAGAAGGCATCGCCATAACTGCTGTTAAAGCTAATAAGTTTTTCATAAAATACTCCTTTTTCTAGGAGCTAAATTAACAATATTGCTCCCCCTATTAAAATTTGAACTTTGATGATAACAAAAATCTTTTTAAAACTACAAGAAAATAAGCAAAAAATTGCAGTTTTTTTTATTTGTCTAAAAGAAGAAAAACACAAAAAAACGAATTAATTCATTTTTTTGTGTTTATTTATGACAGGAGCTTAATTGATATCAAATCTATCAGCATTCATGACCTTATTCCATGCTTTGATAAAATCTTTCGCAAACTTATCATTAGAATCATTGGATGCGTATACCTCTACCAATGATCTTAGTTGAGAATTGGATCCAAATACAAGATCTGCTCTTGATGCACTTCTTACTTTATCTCCACTAACTCTATCAAACGCTTCAAATGAATTGCCTGTTCCATTTGGTTTCCATTTTACTGACATATCTAGTAATGTGTCGAAATAGTCATTTGATAATTGATTTGGATTTTTTGTAAATACTCCAAGACCATTTGAACTTATACCTAATGATCTCATTCCACCAATAAGCACTGTCATTTCAGGAGCTGTTAAATTCAATAATTGAGCTTTATCTAACATAATTTCTTCAGGAGAGATATTCACACCAGTTCTATGATAATTCCTAAAGGCATCTGATACGGGTTCCATAACAGCAAATGACTCCGCATCAGTTTGATCTTGTGATGCATCACCTCTACCAGGAGTAAATGGAACGCTTAATCCAGATGCTTGTTCGATAGCTGTATTTCCTGCTAAAACAATAACATCAGCAATTGAGGCTTTAGTTTCTTTGGAAATACTTTCATAAATCTCAAGAACTTTTTGAAGTTGTTCTGGTTTGTTAGCCTCCCAATCTTTTTGTGGCGTAAGCCTAATTCTTGATCCATTAGCTCCTCCACGCATATCAGAACCACGGAAAGTAGAAGCACTGGCCCATGCAGTTTCGACCATTTCTTGAATTGATAAACCACTTTCAAGAATTTTTTCTTTAACAGAATCAACATCATAACTAGAGTTACCAGCTGGAACAGGATCTTGCCAGATTAATTCTTCATCAGGTACTTCAGGACCCATATATCTTGTTTTTGGACCCATATCTCTGTGCAGTAGTTTGAACCATGCTTTAGCAAAAGCGTCTGCAAATTCATCAGGATTCTCATGAAAATGCTTTGAAATCTTGTTATATGCAGGATCTTCACGCATTGCCATATCAGCAGTTGTCATCATTGTTGGAACTTTCTTAGACGCATCTTCAGCATCAGGTGCCATATCTTCTTCTTTTACATCAATAGCATGCCAAACTTTTGCTCCTGCTGGAGTATCGACTAGTTCCCATTCGTATCCAAAAAGAAGATCAAAATATCCGTTATCCCATTGTGTAGGGTTTGCAGTCCATGCTCCTTCAAAACCACTTGTGATGGTATCGCTTCCCTTACCAGACCCAAAAGAACTAGACCAACCAAATCCCATTTCTTCAAGTGATGCTCCTTCCGGTTCTGTACCAACACTTTCTTCTGGACCAGCACCATGACCTTTACCAAAAGTATGACCGCCGGCTACTAAAGCAACAGTTTCATAATCATTCATAGCCATTCTACCAAAAGTAGTACGAATATCATGTGCACTTGCTTTAGGATCAGGATTGCCATCTGGACCTTGAGGATTTACGTATATAAGACCCATTTGAACTGCGCCTAAGGGATTATTCAAAGATTCTCTTACCTCATTATTTTCGTATCTATTGTTTTCAAGCCATTCATTTTCTAGTCCCCAATGAATGTCTTCTTCTGGAGCCCATATGTCTGGACGGCCTCCACTAAAACCAAATGTTTTACCACCCATTGATTCAATAGCTACGTTACCTGCCAGAATTAATAAATCTGCCCAACTGATTTGCTTTCCATATTTTTGTTTAATCGGCCAAAGCAGTCTTCGTGCTTTATCTAAATTACCGTTATCAGGCCAGCTGTTTAATGGCGCAAATCTTTGAGCTCCAGTACCTCCACCACCGCGTCCATCAGTACTTCTATATGTTCCAGCTGCATGCCAAGTCATTCTAATAAAGAATGGTCCATAATGACCATAGTCCGCAGGCCACCACTCTTGTGAATCTGTCATAAGATCATTCAAGTCTTTTTTTAGTGCTTTGTAATCAATTTTTGCAAACTCTTGACGATAGTTAAATCCCTCATCCATAGGATCAACTTTTGTATCTTGCTGATGAAGAATATTTAAATTTAATTGATTAGGCCACCAATCTCTGTTTGATGTACTTCCACCGCTATTAGATGTAGCTGCACCATGCATAACAGGGCATTTATTTTTATTTTCCATTATTAAACCTCCAAAACATAATGTGTTTACATTATAACTAAGTTTTATGTTTTATTAAATATGTTAAAAATAAACTTTATGTTTTATAATATTGAACATTAAATGATTACTTTAAAACAAATAACTTATTCATTAGCAGTTCAAAAAACCTTACATTTTAAGAAAGCCGCTGAGCTTTGTTTTATTTCTCCTTCAAATCTTTCTAATGCGATTAATGAAATGGAGCTTCAACTGGGATTTCAAGTTTTCGAAAGAACTAATAAGCAAGTCATGATCACAGCTTCAGGTAAATCTTTTTTAAAAAAAGCTAAAGAAATTAAATTGCATCTGGATGATATTTCTTTGATTGGCTCGGAAAACCGCTTACCGTTAAGTACTCCAATTTCTATAGGGATAATTCCAACAATAAGTCCTTACCTACTACCAATTGTTTTACCAACATTAAAAAAAAAATATCCCAATCTAAAGTTAAATATAATAGAAGCCCAGTCCAAAGAGCTAATTACAAAAGTTAAAAATGGAGATATTGATACTGCAATTCTAGCTTTACCATATAACTTAGATGGTTTGTTAGCATTTAAATTTTGGCAAGAGGACTTTTACTTTGTTACTCATATTGACAATAATAATTTTGATTTTAAGAATTCAGAAATAAAAGCAAAAGAGCTAGAAAAATCAGAATTAATGCTTTTAGAAGATGGGCATTGTTTGAAAGAACACGCATTGACAGCATGTAAAATTTCTAATGAGGGTCAATATACAATGAAAGCATCAAGCCTAAATACTCTTATTCAATTAGTAGCCGGGAAAATGGGATCCACTCTTATTCCTCAAATGGCATTAAAGCAGCTTTTAAAATCTAATGATTTTCTTAAAAGAGCTCATCTCAATGAGCCAGGTCCTCATAGAGAAATTGCATTAATAATTAGACCAAACTATGCAGGCGCTAAGAATATAGAATTACTATGTAATCTTTTCAAAAAGGAACTTACAAAAATTGAATTATAAAAATGCTGATCTTTTTTGATTAATTCACAATGTATTAGTATTATTCACTTATGAGAGTAGCTATTTATCCAGGTTCATTTGATCCAATAACATATGGACATATGGATATTATTGAAAGAGGTTGTAACTTATTTGATAAAATAATTGTTGCTATAGCTAAAAGCGATGCAAAAAAACCCTTATTTACTTTAGAGGAAAGAATAGCTCTATCATCTAGCATTTTTGAAGATAATGAAAAAGTTGAGGTGGTTGGTTTTCCAAGGCAGCTAACAGTTGATCTAGCGAGAGAACATAATGCATCTGCAATAATTAGAGGCTTGAGGGCGGTATCAGATTTCGAATACGAATTTCAATTAGCCACCATGAACAGATCTCTTGCACCAGATATGGAAAGCATTTTTTTAACTCCTAAAGAAAGTCTAATATATGTTTCATCCAGCCTTATTAAAGAAATATCTGATTTAAAAGGAGATGTTTCTAAATTTGTTCATCCAAATATTGAAAAAGCTCTAAGAGCAAAATTAGATTCTCATTAAATTAACTCTGACAGTTTGCACAAAAATATGCTGCCCTATTATTCAAAACTATTTTTTTAATTTTTGCTTTACAATTATTGCAGATCTCATTATCTCTGCCATATACGTTTAAATTTATTTGAAAATATCCTTGGTTTCCATCTGCCGAATAAAAATCTCTCAAAGTAGTCCCACCTTTTCTAATAGCTGATCTAAGAACTTTTTTTGAATTATTAATAATTTTTTGACATTCGTTTTTTGAAATTCTGCCAGCTTTTCTTGTTGGCCTAATATTAGACAAGAAAAGAGTTTCAGACGCATAAATATTTCCAATACCTACAACATTTTTTTGGTTCATTATAAAATTTTTAATATTTGTTGCCGAATTTCTGGTTTTTTTATAAAGGTAATTTAAATTAAATTCAGAAGACAATGGTTCTGGTCCCAGAATTTGAATTAAAGGATGATTATACAAATCATTAGATATATGAATTGATCCAAATCTTCTGGGGTCATTAAATATAATTTTTTCATCATTAAATATAAACTCTGCATGATCATGCTTTTTAAAAAAATTATTCTTTATTTTTTGTATTCGTAAACTTCCTGACATTCCTAGATGAAGAAATAAATCGAAATTATTAAAACTAAAGATTAAATATTTTGCTCTTCTGGAAATATTTATAATTGTTTGATTTTTTGTTTTACTTTCAACGGTTTCTTCGACCTTCCATCTAAGATTTCTGTTATGTATCTTGATTTCTTTTAAATCACATTTATTAAATTTACTAATTGCTCTGAGGGTTGTTTCAACCTCTGGTAGCTCAGGCATTTTTTATTTCAGGAGATTATTGATATTTAATATGTCAGAAGGTTCAAGAGTTCCAGATGCGAGACCTAATCTTAAATTTGCTAAAATATAATCATATTTCGCGTTAGCTAAATTTTTCTCCGCGGCGTATAAGTTTTTTTCAGATTGTAATAAATCCACAACATTTCTCGTTCCTACTTTGTAGCCAACTTGAGTAGCCTCAAGAGCACTTTTTGCTGAGACAACTGCTTGTTTTTGTGCAGTTACATTTGCCACTAATGTAAGGACGTTTGAGTATTGTGATCGAACTTCTTGGATAACTTTTCTTTCTGCAAATAGAGCATTTTCATCTGCTTCATTGTATTGTGCATATGCCTGTTTTCTTCTTGAATTAACTGCTCCACCTTGAAAAATAGGCATACTAAACTGTATTGCATAATTTCTTCTGCCAGTAATTTCAGGAACAGGAATACCTTGCCCATCAATATTAATACCTTCGAAATTAAATTGATTGGTTTCAGATTCAGATTTTGATCCAACAATATTAATTTTAGGGAGATGACCGGAGGCAGCCCCCCTAGCATTGTTTCTTGCAGCTTGTTTTCTCATTTGGGAAGCTTTAAGTTGGAAATTATTTTTAAGAGCGATTTCAACCCATTTCTCTTTAGAGTTTGGAGAAGGTTCAGTAACTATAAGATTTTCACCAAGCTCATCCAAGCTAAAAATTTCACGTCCAAGCAAAGCATTTAAAGCTTCTTTGGCAGAAAAAAGAGCGCCTTCGTTGTTAATTCTTGAAGCTCTGCTTAAATCATATGCTAATTGTGCTTCTTGAACACCAGTAATTGCAGATAAACCAACCTCATATCTTTGTTGAGCTTGATCTAGCTGTTGTTTAATAGCCTTTTCCTCAGATAAAGCAGCACTTAGATTATCAATTTGTCTTAGAACACCAAAATATAATTCTGCAGTTCTTAAAATTAAATTTTGTTGTTCAAAAGCAAATTCAGCTTCAGCTGCATTTTTTAACGATTTTGACTGCCTAAATTGAAACCAAGTATCTAACCTAAATAATGGCTGAGAAATATTCGCACTTGAAGAAAAAGAGTTGTACTCTTGCTGAAGTTTCTTATTTTGATAATACTCATTCCAATTAGTTGATCCGTTTATAGATATGCTTGGAAGAAGAGCAGCTCTTCCTTGAACCAATATCTCCTTATCTGCTAAAAAAGAATATTCAGCAGCTTTATAGGTTGGATCATTTTTTAAGGCTTCGTTATATATCTCTAGGATATTTTCACTTTCTATAAAAGTTGTAAGAAAAATAATACTTAATAAATGAATTTTAATTTTCATGTACTAATTTTAACTCATATAAATGTTTACAATGAAAACATTTATGAATATTTTTGCCATATTTGAGTTTTAATAGAGTTTTTCATATTTCTTGGAGTAGAATAAGTAGATATTAAATGAATCAATTATAAGGCAATACAAATTGGCAAAAAAATCATATGATTCAAAAGCAATTGAGGTTTTATCCGGACTAGACCCTGTCAGGAAAAGACCGGGCATGTACACAGATACGTCTAATCCAAATCATCTCATTCAAGAAGTTTTAGATAATTCCATTGACGAGGCTCTATCAAGTTTTTGTTCCGTGATTCAGATTTCAATTCTTAAAAATGGTTTCATAGAGATTTCAGATGACGGAAGAGGTATGCCAGTTGATATCCATCCTGAGCATAAAGTTTCTGGAGTAGAGTTAATAATGTGTAAGCTTCATGCTGGTGCAAAGTTTTCTGGTGAAGATTATAACTTTTCTGGAGGTCTTCACGGCGTTGGTGTTTCTGTAGTTAATGCGCTATCTGAAAATCTGGAAGTAAGAATTAAAAGAGACTCTAAAGAGTACAAAATTTCGTTTAGTAATGGAGAAAAAAAAGAGGATCTTGAAGAAATTGGTCAAGTTGGTCCAAGAAATACTGGAACCTCAGTAAAATTTATACCCAATCCAATTTATTTTGAAACTATTGAGGTTCAGCTTAAAGAACTAAAACATCTTCTCAAAGCAAAAGCAGTTTTGTGCCCTGGCTTAAGAATAAAATTTTTTTATGAAAAAAAGAATGAAAGAGAGGATTGGATATACGAGGAAGGCTTACAATCTTACTTGAAGGAATCAGTTGATGAAAATGATTTAATTTTAAATGAATCTATCTTAGATTCAAAAAAGTCAGAATCACAAGAGATTCAATTTGCAGTTAACTGGTCTAATAAAAACATAAAAAATAAAATTAGTGAAACTTATGTAAATTTAATTCCAACGTCGCAAGGAGGTTCCCATTTAAATGGATTTAAATCAGGACTATTAGACGCTTTAAAAGAATTTTGTGATTATAGAAGTTTATTACCAAAAGGCTTAAAAATAAATGCTGACGACGTAATAAGTCATGCTATATTTGTAGTATCTTCTAAATTACAAAATCCACAATTTTCTGGACAAACTAAAGAAAGATTAGATTCAAAAGATCATGCATTATTTGTAGCAAATTCTACAAAAGATATTTTAAGCATATGGTTGAATACACATACAGAAGAGGGAGAAAAAATTGCAGAACTTGCAATAGATTCTGCACAAACAAGAGCTAAAGTATCTAATATTGTTCAGAGGAAAAAAACTTTTAAGGGTCCAGCATTACCAGGAAAATTGTCAGATTGTAATAGCGAAGATCTTAACGAAACTGAACTTTTTTTAGTTGAAGGTGACTCAGCTGGAGGTTCTGCGAAACAAGCTCGAGAAAGATCTTTTCAGGCCATAATGCCATTAAGAGGCAAAATATTAAATACTTGGGATTTAGAAAGCAGTGAAATAATTAAATCTCAAGAGATTAAAAATCTTTCTACTGCAATTGGAGTTTTACCAGGAACATCTGACGTAGACAATTTGAGATATGGAAAAATATGTATATTAGCAGATGCTGATTCCGATGGACTTCACATAGCAACTCTTTTATGTGCTTTATTTCTGCGTCATTACAAGCAACTTGTTGTTGATGGAAGAATATATATCTCTATGCCACCACTTTTTAGAATCGATTGTGGCAAAGAAGTTTTATATGCGTTGCATGAGCAGCAAAGAGATGAAATTGTTAATAAGTTTAAAAGCAAAAAAGGGAAGCCTAAAATTAATATACAAAGATTTAAAGGTCTTGGTGAAATGAATCCATCCCAATTAAGAGAAACTGTTATGGATCCAAACACACGACAACTTGTGCAATTATCAATAAGCGCATCTGATAACGCTAATTCCATGATGGATTTATTACTTTCAAAAAAAAATGCATCGGCTAGAAAAGAATGGCTTGAGAAAAAAGGATCTTTAGCAAAAGTATAAACATGAAAAATAATGAAAAAATATCATCATTAAGTTTAAAAAATTATGCTGAAGAGTCATATCTCAACTATGCAATGTATGTAATTTTAGATAGAGCTCTACCTAATATTGGAGATGGACTAAAACCAGTTCAAAGAAGAATTCTTTATGCAATGTCCGAATTAGGACTTGATGCATCTTCAAAATATAAAAAATCTGCAAGAACTGTCGGTGATGTAATAGGTAAATTCCATCCTCATGGAGATACCGCAGCATATGAAGCAATGGTCTTAATGGCACAAAATTTTTCTTTTAAATATCCACTTGTCGATGGCCAGGGAAATTGGGGTTCTCAAGATGATCCTAAATCTTTTGCTGCAATGCGATATACAGAATCAAAACTAACTAGTTTTGCAAACCTTTTAATTTCAGAATTAAAATCTGGCACGGTGGATTGGCAACCAAATTTTGATGGTTCACTTCTTGAACCAGTTATTTTCCCATCAAAGTTACCATCAATTTTGCTTAATGGAACTTCTGGAATTGCTGTTGGTATGGCAACAGATATTCCATCTCATAATATAAATGAAATTATTGAGGCTGTTGTTCATATCATTGACAATCCCAAAGCTGGCCTTAAAGATTTACTAAAAATAATAAAGGGTCCAGATTTTTCTAATAATGCTTCAATTGTTGCAACTAGCGAAGAGCTTTTTGAAATGTATTCAACAGGTAGAGGCGGTTTTAAAATACAAGCAAACTGGAGACAGGAAAAAAATCAAATAATTGTTGATGCGCTACCTTATCAGGCATCAGGATCAAAAATCTTAGAACAGATCTCTGAGCAAATGGTAAAAAAGAAACTGCCAATGGTTGTTGATTTAACTGATGAAGGAGATCATTTGGAGCCTATAAGACTTGTAATCACTTTAAGATCAAATAGAGTAAATGCTAACGATGTGATGAATCACCTTTATGCATCAACTGATCTTCAGAAAAGTTACAGATCGAATATGAATTTAATTTCCTTAAAAGGGGGGCCAAAAGTATTTGCCTTGGACGAACTATTAAAAGAATGGCTTAAGTTTAGACAACAAACCGTAACAAGAAAACTTGAACATAGATTAGATCAGGTAAATGATAGGCTGCATATTCTTCAAGGCTTTCTGATAGTTTATTTAGATTTAGATAAAGTGATTAAAATTATAAGAGAGTCTGATAATCCTAAAAAAGAAATAATCAAAGAATTTAAATTATCTGACTTGCAAGTGAATGCTATCTTAGAAATTAGGCTCAGACAATTGGCAAAATTAGAGCAAGAAAAATTAGAAAGTGAAAAAACTAATCTCGACAATGAAAAGAAAGAAATTGAAAAAATACTTAATTCAAAATCTAGACTAAAAACAACTATTAAAAATGAATTAAAACAAATAAAAGAAGATTTTGGTGATGAAAGAAAATCAAAAATAATAGAGATCTCTGAAGCAAAAATTTTTTCAGAAGAAGAAACGATTACTACAGAACCTGTTTCAATTATTCTTTCAAAAGCAGGCTGGATAAGAAGTGCAAAAGGCCATGAAATTGATCCAAATTCACTAACCTATAGGGGAGACGATTCTTTGCAAGACTTTTGTAGAGGAAAAAGTAATCAACTAGTCGTATTTTTAGATTCAACAGGAAAATCTTTTTCTCTTCAAGCACATTCTTTACCTTCAGCAAGAGGTATGGGAGAGCCTTTATCAGGCAGAATATCAGCAGACTCAGGAGTAAGCTTCATATCATGTGTTTCTGGTAATGATGGTGATGACAAATTTATGATTATGAACACAGCTGGATATGGCTTTATATCTGAATTTAAAAATATGACATCAAATAAAAAAACTGGAAGGGCTTTTATGAAGTTACCTGATAATGCAAGATTATTAAAAGCGATACCAATTAGAAAAGATCACACACACATCGCTGCAGTATCAAGCATTGGAAAACTTCTTATATTTAGAATTGATGAATTGCCAATATTAGGAAAAGGAAAAGGCAATAAAATAATAAATATTCCTAAAGCTAAATTTAATTCTAATGAAGAATTTATGGCACATGCACAATTATTATCAGATGAAAGTACTTTAAGGGTTATAGTTGGTGACAGAAGCGTAAGTCTTAAACCAAAAGACTGGGCAGATTACATCCTCACAAGAGCTAAAAGAGGAAAAAAAATTGGTAACCTTAAAAATGTCGATCGGTTGATTGAAGAAATCGAAGTCAATTCATCAACTGAAAAATAGACTTTTTAAAAATTTCTAGGCCGGCATCAATAATTTTATCTTCAATTATTAAACTTGGAGAAAATCTAACCATCGAATCATTTGCTTTAAGTATCATCAAGCCATTTGAATGACATTTATCAATTAGATCATCAACAGTAAAATTATCTTTTTTTAGCTCAATACTTAGCCACAGTCCTGAAGAACTGAAGTTCGAAAAACAATCAAAGCTGCTGTTAATTTCTTTTATTCTTTGTATAAATATTTTTTCTTTTTTGCGAACACCATTTAGTAATTTTTTACTTGAAACAATTTCAAGCACTTTTGATCCAACTGCGCAGACTAGGGGACCTCCACCAAATGTTGTTCCATGTGAACCAACATTCATTCTGCTTGATATTTTATGTGTTGTTAAAATACCTCCTATTGGAAGTCCATTTGCCAAACCCTTTGCAAAACATAAAATGTCAGGCTTAATTTTATACTTTTCATATGCAAATAATGATCCTGTTCTCCCAATGCCTGACTGAACTTCATCTATTATCAAAAGTGCTTTATATTTTTTACATAACTTAATAATTGTTTTAACAAATTTATTTTCTGCACTAATAATTCCTGATTGCCATTGCACCAATTCTAAAATAACTGCGCATGTATTTTTGGAGAATTTTTTTTCAAGATCTTTTATTTCATTAAATTTATGATTTTTAACACCTTTAGGTAGAGGTGCAAACCCATCAGTGAGTGATTTATTATTTGATAATGCTATAGCCATCATTGTTCTTCCATGAAAGGAGCCAGAGAATGAAATAATTTCGTTTTTACTTTTTTCTTTTGAATAAAATTTTCTTGCAGTTTTTATTGATGCTTCGACAGCCTCTGCTCCAGAATTACAAAAAAAGACTTTTTCAGCAAAAGTTTTTTTACATAGCTTTTTGGCTAAATTTATTGAAGGCTCATTTATATAAAGATTTGATAAATGTATAACTTTTTTTGATTGATCAGCAATAATTGATGATAAAGTTTTGTTGCTATGTCCAAGATTAGTAACGGCGATTCCAGCGGTAAAGTCTATGTATTTTTTATTATTTTTGTCCCAAACCAATGATCCTAGTGCTTTTTTAACTTTAAAGCTTGCAGGTGCATAAAAAGGCACCATATATTTAGTATAATCATTGATCTCATTCATAAGTAAATTGTAACGTGGTTTCAGTAGAAAATATTAATCAAAAAGATTTTTTAATTACATTAAGTCCAAATAATTCATTAACAAATTTTCAGAGAATTATTTTTTTATCTAGCATATCTTTTTTATGTATATTCATTGCAATTATTTTTTTTATACTAGGAGCAACTTTAATATTGCCATTTGCTGGTTTAGAAGTTTTTTTTGTATTACTAGCTTTTTACTTAAATTTTAAGTGGAGTAGCAAAAGAGAAAAAATATTCTTGTCACAAGAAAAAGTTAAAATTGAAAAAGGGAGAAAACATATAGAATTTAGCTGGGAAGAATTTAGAACTTTTGCGTATTTTAATGTTAACAAAAAAGACATGGATTCTCTAAAATTAAGTTTCACATCTAAAGGAAAAGAAATAGAAATCGGCAGCTTTTTAAATGAAGAGGACAAAAAAAGCTTAAAAAATAATATAAGCGATATTATCAACACTTTAAATTCTCACAACTGAAATTAACACCAATTAGGTAGTTTTTTCTTAATCTCAATTAACTTCAATTTTTTAATTTCTGGTATTCCATTTTTGAATTTAGGAAAAGACTCTCCTTTAATCAAAGGTAATAAATAATTAATAGCTTTTTTTGTGACGTCAAAACCGTTTTTTGAAATATAGGAGCTAGGTAGTTTTTTTTCAACATTAGCAATCTTAGATAATTTTTCTGGCTTAACAGCCCATGAATAATTTTTTTTATTTGTTCGCACAATAATTGGCATCACACCATTTAATCCATTAATAGCATACCTTACTGCATACTTACCTACAGCTTTTGCATGCTCGAAATCTGTTTCTGATGCAATATGTCTTGCACTTCTTTGAAGATAATCAGATACAGCCCAATGATTTTTTAATTTTAATTTTTTAGTAATCAAGTCAGATAAATATGGGGCAACTCCACCTAATTGAGCATGCCCAAAAGCATCTTTTGTTGACGATTCGGATAGAAATTTTCCTTCCACATTTTTTATGCCTTCAGATGCAACGATAACGCAGTATTTATTTTTTTTAACGATCTTAGTAATTTCTTGTAAGAATTTCTTTTGATTAAAAATTATTTCTGGCATAAGAATAATATGTGGAGCATCATTTGAATCTGATCTTGCAAGGGCAGAAGATGCAGCCATCCAACCTGCATGTCGACCCATCACTTCTAAAATAAATACTTTTGTAGAAGTTTCAGCCATTGATTTAACATCTAATGAAGCCTCTTGTATTGATGTTGCAATGTATTTAGCCGCCGAGCCAAAACCTGGACAGCAATCCGTATATGCTAGATCATTATCAACAGTTTTTGGAATTGCAATACAATTTAAATCATAATTCAATTTTTTGCTTATCTGAGAAACTTTTAGAGCCGTATCCGCTGAATCATTGCCTCCATTATAAAAAAAATAACCAATATTGTGAGCTTTAAAAACTTCTATTAATCTCTGGTACTGTTTTTTATCTTCTTCAATTGTACTTAATTTATATCTGCATGACCCAAAAGCACCGCCTGGAATATATTGCAAAGATTTAATATTGGATATCGATTCTTTTGATGTATCAATTAATTCTTCATTTAAAGCCCCGAGAATTCCATTTTTACCAGCATAGACTTTACCGATATGTTTTTTATTTTTTCTAGCTTCAATAATTAATGAGCTTGCTGTTGCATTTATTACAGCCGTAACACCACCAGATTGTGCATAAAAAGCATTTTTCTTCATTTATTTAGTCTCATAAGTTTTGAAATAAAATTAGGTATCGTATTATAACTAATATGAAGATACATATCTTAGGTATTTGTGGTACTTTTATGGGAGGCCTTGCTCAAATACTCCAGGAGTCTGGACATGAAGTATCTGGTACAGATCTTCAATTTTATCCACCGATGTCAGATCAATTAAATTCTATGGGAATTACTTTAATTTCTGGATATGAATCTTCAAATCTTCCTAAAGCAGATTTGTATGTGATAGGAAATGCACTTTCAAGAGGAAACGAATCAGTAGAATATATTTTAAATGAGAAGCTGCCTTTTAAATCTGGCCCAGAAATCTTAGGAGAAATTTTAAAAGAAAAAAATGTTATCGCAGTTTCTGGAACACATGGCAAAACAACCACTGCATATATGATAGCTCATATTTTAAAACAAAATAAGAAGGATATTGGTTACCTAGTTGGAGGCATTTCACCAAATTTTAAGGATTCTGCATCATTAGGTTCAGACAATATTTTTGTTATAGAGGCCGATGAATATGATTCAGCTTTTTTTGATAAAAGATCTAAATTTATTCATTATTCTCCAAATACTTTATTAATAAATAATATCGAATTTGATCATGCTGATATTTTTAAGAACATAGACGACATAAAAAAACAATTTCATCATTTAATTAAAATAATTCCATCACAAGGAAACGTAATCTACTTTGCAGAAGACAAAAATAGTCATGAGCTAATTAAAATGGGATCTTGGTCAAAAAAATTAATGGTAGGAGAAGGCAACAATAAGATCGATTATAAAAATAAAGATTTTTATTATAAAAATAAAAAATATTCTTTATCTGAATTACCTCTTATAGGTGATCATAACTTTAAGAATTATGTATCTGCAATTATTGCAGCAAGCTTGCATTCAATTCCAATTGAAAACTCTATAAATGCTCTAAAAAACTTTGAAGGCGTAAAAAGAAGACTTGAGTTTAAGGGAGCTTTCAAAAATATAAAAATTTATGATGATTTTGCACATCATCCAACTGCCATAGCATATACATCCAACGCAATAAGAACCAAATATAAAAATAAAAAAATTTTAGCTTTAATAGAGCTGGGCTCTAATACAATGTCATCTGGATATCACGGAAATTCAATCATTGATCAAACTCGTAAACTTGATAATACGTTGTGGCTAGACTATAAAAATGTTTTATCAAATAATAAAAAAACTTTTAATAATGATAAAGATTTTATAGAATCTGTTAAAAAAATTGTTTTTGATTATGATATTATTTTGTTGATGACTAATAAAAATAGTCAAAAATTATTAACACCTTTAATTAAGTATATTGAAAAAGAATAATATTCCGTTATTTCCTCTTGGTTTAGTTTCTCTACCAGGAACAATGCAATCTCTCCAGATTTTTGAACCTAGATATATAAATATGGTTAAGTCATGCATGCAAAATAATAGTGGCTTTGTTATTACTTTGAGTACTCAAAAAAATAATGAAACAAATTATGGAATATCCAAAAATGGCACTTATGTTGAGATTATAGATTTTAATAACTTGCCTAATGGATTATTAGGTATAACTGTAAAGTCAATACATAAAGTAAAAATAAATAATATCACTGAGTTGGATGATGGCCTGCATATGGCAGATGCAGAGGCGTTAATTGACCCAGAAGTTGATGACCAGGCTATTTTAGCTGAACATCCTGATTTAATTAATATACTAATGCAATTGGTTAAGCATCCAAAAATCAATGATAAGTATTTAAAAGTAGATTTTAATTCAGCTGATTCTGTAAGTTATCATCTTGCTGGGCTGATACCACTTACTTCAAATGAAAAGCAAAGTTTATTAGAAGCTTTTGATGCAAATCAAAGAATG
Source organism: SAR86 cluster bacterium (assembly GCA_023703615.1). Taxonomy (NCBI): domain Bacteria; kingdom Pseudomonadati; phylum Pseudomonadota; class Gammaproteobacteria; species SAR86 cluster bacterium. The sequence goes on from CP097971.1 coordinate 119,337, forward strand.
AAAATTCTATCAAGTTATATAAAAAAACTTTCATCTCAATAGCATCAATTAAACTTAAGAGATTTTTTACCAGATTTTTTTCTTATAGAGTTTATAGTTCTTAATATTATTGATGATTGAATAATTTTTTTTTCTATATTATATTTGCCTGGATAATCGCTCAGAATCATGCCTATAAAAATCGTTAGAATACCTTGGCCTGGTAACACAAGCATTAAAATACCCCCAATTATCAATAAGTAACCAAGTGAGTTTTTAATAAATTTAAAAGCAATCCAATAAAGAAAATATTTTTCTTTTAAGACAGAGCTTTTCTTTTCTTTAAAGTAATTTTCAGGTATCAATAAAACAAGCCATCTAATACTTAGAATGCTAATGATAAATATAGTCAAGGAAACTAGACTTATCCAAAAAATAAAGTTTTTATATGTATTCGTATATTCAAGTAGATTATTTAATAAGCTAATTTCCAAATTACTTACCTTTTTTTTAAAATATGATTTAGTATTAACATTAGAATAAATTGTTTAATTTATAAATCAACTTTGCCAAATAATAAGCTTAAAAAAATCTGCATTAAATCATTAGAAGAAAATAAAGCTAAAAATTTACTTGTTCTTGATGTAAAAAAAATATCTGCTTTTGCAGACTCATTAATAATTGTTTCAGCAACTTCTAATAGACATGCAAAAACTCTTTCTAACAAATTGGTTGATTTAATAAAACTAAACCAACTTTGTATTTTAGGCATTGAAGGAGACGTAGAATCAGGATGGGTGCTTGTAGATTGCGGAGAGATTGTTATAAATATAATGACTAAAGAGACAAGGGATTATTATGACCTTGAAGGACTTTGGGGTGAAAAAACTCTTTTGAACACTTCAGCCTAAATGGTCATCAAAATAATTTCAATTACTAACAAATTATCTAATTGGGAGCATCAAGGCTTGAAACATTTCACAAAACAATTTCCAAAAAGTATAAAAATAGATTTTATAAACTTAAAGAGTCAACAACATGTAAAAAGATCAAAGAAAGAAATTATGCATCTTGAAGAGAAGCTTATTTTGCCAAAATTAGCTAACGTAGACTCTATTATTTCATGGGATTGCTCTGGACAGCAGATAAATTCATTTGAATTTAGTAATTTCATTAAAACAAACATTATAAGTAAAAAAAATATTACATTTATAATTGGGGGTTCTTTTGGTTTAACTAAAAAAATTATTAAAGAATCAGATTTAGTTTTTTCTGCATCAAACTTAACCTTCCCACATAAAATCTTTAAAATATTGGTTGTAGAGCAAATATACAGAGCCTTATCAATAATAAATAATTCGCCTTATCACAAATGATTGATCTTGATGAAAGAAGAATCGAAAAAAAAAGTTTTTTTAATAGACTTCTTTTCATTTATTTAATTTTTGCTCTGCTATTTTTATTTTTTCTAGTAAGAATATATTCATTACAAATCTCAAGCTATTCAAGTTATGAATTAGCATCTTTGCAAAATAAAACAAGAGATTTATTAGTTCAGCCTATTAGAGGTCAAATATATGATAGGAATGGCAATGTGCTTGTAAAAAATGTTTCAAGTTACAACTTAATTATTAAAGCCTCAGAAATACAAAATATTGAAAAATTCATAATAAATATTAAAGAAATCTTGCCATTAAATGATCAAGAAATTGAATATATAAATAAAAATTTTGCAAAAAAAGCTCTTTTTAATAGGGAGCTAACCATAAAGAAAAATCTCTCAAAGGAAGATATTGCAAAATTCGAAGTTAGAAAATTTAATTTTCCTAATGCTTTTATTGATGTTAGATACTCTAGATTTAATATGTATCCATATTTATTTGCACATTCTTTGGGTTATGTTGGTGTAACTAGTGATGAAGAAATAAATTCAATTTTGGATGCTCAAAATTTAACTCAAGTTGAAACTATCTTTAAATATTCAAATGGATTTCTTAAAGGAAAAACAGGAATTGAGAGCACATATGATAATACTTTAAGAGGTGATTTTGGAAAAATAACATATGAGGTTGACGCTACTGGAAGATTTTTAGATGAGGTGAGCTTCTTACCTCCAAATAATGGAAAAAATATATATCTTGCGCTCGACTTAGAAGCCCAGCAAGAAGCTTTTAATCAAATAGATGGAAGAAGAGGTGCAATTGTTGCGGTTGAAATTAATACAGGAAAAATTGTAACTTATTTAAGTTCGCCAACATTTTCAATTAACAAAATTACCAGTGGTATATCAACAAAAGAATTTAATGATTTGCTAAATGATTTAAGTAAACCTTTTTTTGATAGAGCTGGACAAGGTAGATATTCACCTGCCTCAACAATCAAACCCGCAATTGGTTTATATGGTATTGATAATAAAATTATTGATTGGAATTATACAATTGATGATCCAGGATATTTTATTTTACCCGAAGATCAAAGAGTTTATAGGGGCTGGAAAGAAGGTGGTCACGGCATAATAAATTTAAATGATGCAATTGTTGAGAGCTCTAACACTTTTTTCTTTTCACTAGCATACAATTCAGATATTAACTCTTTAATTGAACATTTATCTAACTTTGGTTTTGGTAAAAATGTTTGCGCAGATTGTTTCTACCCAGATAATGCGCTGTTGCCAAGCCCGCAATGGAAAATAAATAACATTAATAGCAGTTGGTTTAAGGGCGACACGGTAAATTTAGGAGTTGGGCAAGGCTATCTTAGCGCTACTCCATTACAATTGTCCTACTATGCTGCTTTCCTTGCAAACAAAGGAAAGTTAAAAAAACTATCCTTTTTAAGTGATTTAGATCAACAAGAGACTCATTCATTAGTTCCAAAGAATATTACAAATAGCGATTGGAACAATCTTCATCAAAGCATGATTGATGTAATAGAGCATCCCAAAGGAACTGCAAAAAGACTTAAAAAAAACAAAGAATTTATTGTAGCTGCAAAATCTGGAACCGTAGAACTAGTAAGTTTAGATAGTAAAGAAGATTATGAAATTGTTAGAGAAAACAAAGGTAAAAGGGATCATGCAATAATTGTAGCATTTGGCCCAATGCCAGATCCTAAATATGCAGTAAGTGTTGTAATTGAGAATGGTGAAAGTGGTGGTTCTGTCGCAGGCCCAGTTGCAATAGAAGTTTTGAAAAAATTGATAAAAGAATGAAAATATTAAAATTTAAAAATTTTACAATTTATTTTGATCAGTATTTGTTTATTACGATATCTTTAATTTCTGTAATGGGATTATTTTTTCTCTACAGTGCTTCTCAAGGAAACTTAAATATCGTTATTAAGCAGGCTATGTTTGTCGCATTTGGTTTATTCTTAATGTTTTTTGTTAGTCAGCCCGATCCAGATTTTTATAAGAATACTTCTAGCTTATTCTTATTAATATCTTTCATATTAATTATTATGACAATTTTTTTTGGCAAGGAAATGAATGGAGCAAAAAGATGGCTTAACTTTGGTTTTTTTACTCTTCAAACTTCTGAGATAATAAAAATATCTCTCCCAATTTTTTTAGCATCTTATTTATATAGCAAAAAACTTCCCATTAGTTTAAAAAACGCATCTATTTCAATAACCTTAATAGTTATAATTTTTTTATTGGTTGCAAGCCAACCAGATCTAGGAACCAGCATAGTAATTTTTTTAGCTGGTATGTATATATTATTTTTGGCAGGATTAAGTTGGAGGTTTATTGGCGCAGCATTTGGAATTTTAATTTTATCAACGCCTTTTTTATGGAATAACTTCTTAGAGCCTTTTCAGAGGCAACGTATCCTTACTTTATTAAATCCAAATGAAGATCCTTATGGAACTGGATGGAATATAACTCAATCAAAAATTGCAATAGGCTCTGGAGGAATAAATGGCAAAGGATATCAAGAAGGCTCTCAAGCATATTTAGATTTTCTGCCGGAAACAGAAACAGACTTTATTTTTGCTGTAATTGCGGAGGAATTTGGTTTTCTTGGAGTTTCAGTAATTTGTTTATTGTTTTTCTTTATTTTAGTTAGGTGTTTATATTTAGCATATAACGCTCGTGATAGATTTTGTAGATTGAGTATTGGAGGGCTTAGCTTAATTTTTGCTTCAACGCTTTTTATAAATCTAGGTATGGTGGTTGGCATTATTCCAGTTGTAGGCATGCCATTGCCATTTATAAGCAAAGGAGGGTCATCTTTGCTATCATTCTATATTGCTTTTGGAATAATTATTTCGATGGCAACACATAAGAAGTTAATGCAAAGATGAGAATAATTCTAATAACAATTTTTTTTATATCTCAGCTTCAATCTGATTATTCCAATCATCCAGAAGCTGAAGCTATAATTGAAGAGCTTGTAAACAAACATAATTTTGAGAGCACTTACGTCATAGAAGTCTTATCCAAAGCTAAAAAACAACAAAAAATATTAGATGCCATCTCTAGTCCAGCTGAATTCACACTAACTTGGGATAGATACAAAAAAATATTTATTGAAGAAAAGAGAATTAGAAATGGAAAAAAATTCATTAATGATAATTTGCTGATACTTAACAAGGCCGAAAAAGAATTTGGTGTCCCAAAAGAAATTATTACAGCTATTATTGGAGTTGAAACTAGATACGGATCAATACAAGGAAGGCATAAAGTTCTAGACAGCTTAACAACTCTTGGTTTTGATTATCCAAAAAGAGCAAAGTTTTTTAAAAGTGAATTAATAAATTTTTTTCTATTAACAAGAGAAAATGATATAGATATTTTAAATGTAAAAGGATCTTATGCAGGTGCCATGGGTTATGGTCAATTCATATCATCTAGCTATAGAGCATATTCAGTTGATTATAATAATGATGGGATTAGTGATTTATTTTCTTCGACTGAGGATGCAATTGGAAGTGTTGCAAATTATTTATATGTCCATGGATGGAAAAGGGAAGGTAAAATTGTTACAAAAGTTTATCCAAATAATGTTAGAAAAGTATATAAACCAAATAAAAATCTTTCAAAATTTATTCCATTAAGTTTTAATGAGGACGAAAAAGAAATTTATTTTGTAGGAGATGATAATTTTGTTGCTATAACCAAATATAATATAAGTCATTTTTATGCAATGGCTGTTTATTATTTGTCAGAAGAGTTGAAATTATGAAATATTTACTATTAGTTTTTTTATCCTTTGGGAATTTTTTATTTTCTCAAAATTTTATTCCTAATTCTCCTGAATTAGACGTTAAAAGTTATATCCTCTATGAGCCTAATACTGGAAAAATAATTGCAGAATATAACTCTGACGAATTAATTGAGCCTGCAAGCATGACAAAAATTATGACAAGCTATGTTCTTGCAGAACAAATTGAGACTAATTTATTGGATTTGAATGAAGAAGTAAAAATTAGTGAGAGAGCATGGAAAGTTGGGGGATCTTCAAATTATTTAGAACCAAGAGATAAAGTAAATGTAGACCAACTAATTAAAGGAATGATCGTAGCATCAGGAAATGATGCTGCAGTAGCTTTGGCTGAAAAGGCTGGTGGAACTGAAGATGGGTTTGTAGACATCATGAATGCTTACGCAAAATCAATGAACTTATCAAATACTAATTATGTAAATTCTACTGGTATGCCAGAACCTAACCATTATACTAGCGCCAAAGATCTTTCTATTTTGACAGCAAACTTGATAAAGGATTATCCTGAGCACTATTCATTATATAAAGAAAAATATTTCACTTGTGAAACATGCAGATGGGGTAAAAGACAAAAATCAACGAATATACTTTTATGGCAAGATGATTCTGTTGATGGAGTTAAAACTGGTTTCACAGAATCAGCTGGCTGGTGTTTAGTTTCATCAGCCGAAAGAGGATCAATGAGATTGATTTCAGTTATTGCCGGAGCTGAGGACGAAACATCAAGAATTCAATCAACAAGAAGGCTTCTTGAGTATGGGTTTAAATTTTTTGTTACTCAAAAAATATTAGATGCAAATGAAGAATACAAAGAGGTCACTGTATGGGGAGGTCAAGATGATACGCTAGCTTTGGGCGTGGCAGATAATGTCTCTATTACAATTCCAAGAACTAGTTTTAAAGATCTTAAAATAAACTACACATTTAAAAATAACATTCAAGCTCCAATAAGCTTTGGTCAAAAAATTGGTACAGTAGATATACTAAGCAATGATCAAATTATTTTATCTAAAGATTTAGTTGCATTAAAAGATATTCAAGCAAAAGGTTTTTTTGGAAGACTATGGTCTAAATTTGTTTTATGGATATTTAGTTTATTTGGAATGACAGATAGTGAATCAAATTAATGCTTTCTACAATGGAGTATTTGATTTACTCGAAAATATCAAGGTATCGCCTTTAAGTAGAGCATATACATTTTCTGATAGTGTCTATGAAGTAGTTCCATTTGTGAGAGGTAAATCAATCGCGCACTCATTGCATATGGATAGATTAAAAAAAAGTTCTAAAAATTTAAATATTACTTTTAACTTGAACTTAGTAAGTTCTGAAATAAAAACTTTAATTGACAATTGCAAAAGCAAAAATGGATACGTTTACTATCAAATTTCTCGAGGAATAGATGAAATAAGGTCGCACATTCACTCTTCAAATATTACTAATGAAACTTTTGGATATGCAAAGCCATATGAATTTAAAATAAAAGGAATTAAAGTTCTGATGTGTGATGATTTGAGATGGGGTAGATGCGATATAAAATCAACTTCTTTGCTTGGAAATGTAATGCAAATGAATGAGGCAAGTAAATATAATTGTGAGGAAGTAATAATGTTTAAAGGAAAAAATATTACAGAGGGCGGTGCGTCTAATGTATTTTTTGTTAAAAATAATGAAATATGTACTCCTTCTTTATCTTCAAATATTTTGCCTGGCATAACAAGATCTTTGCTTATTGAAAATCTCAAGAAAAAAAATATAGTTGTAAATGAGAGTAAATACACACTCAAAGACATAAAGGAAGCGTCATCAATTTGGTTTACTAGCTCAACCAAACCAATTGCGCCAGTCATAGAAGTTCGAGATATTAATAAATCATTTGATCTAAACGATGATCTTTATTTAGAAAGTTTAGACATCCTAAAGGAAATCTACTTTATTTAGCAGTCAGCTTAAGAACCAACATGCTTATTTCATTCCAAAAATTCTTTTGACTTAAGCCTTTAACTGCAAGATCGAGTTCGAAAACTTTTTTTTGAATTTTGATTAGTTCATTATGGTTAAATCCATTGATAAAATTTAAATATAGAGTAATTTTATTTTGCCAAACTCCAGATTCTTGTAAGCTTTTTTTGGGATAGCTGCTTGTTACAGCACTTATAGATGTATTAATAATTTTTCCAATTATCCAAATTAAAAGAGGGCCATAATGATCTTCATTCTTTTTTATAGTATTGAGTATTCTTAAAGAAGATTTAGCATTTTTGTTAATGATTGCGTCTTCCAATTCAAATGGAACAAATTCTGAAGAGTCATTGAATTGTTTTATAGGAATTTCTGACTTAGAAAGATTAAGCAGTTTAAGCACTTCAATTTCATTTTTTTGTGCTGCTAAATTCCCAACATTCATATTTGAAATAATTTCAACGTATTCATTTACTTTAGTATCTTGCAAAAAATTTAACTTGCTTTTAAGCCAAATTTTTTCTTCGAAGGATTTTAATTTTTTGCATTCAATTATTAAGCCTTGAGCATCAATCTTTTTTATGAGTTTAGTTGTTTTAGATATTTTTTCAGCTTGTGAATTGATTATGATGGCAATATTTTTAGATACTAACCCCTTTTTTTCAAAAACCATATTTAAAGAATCTGGTAATCTACCCTTAGCAAGCTCAATATCAATTATCGTTTTTGATCCAAACAATGAGCCACTAGAATTCTCAATAATAGTTTTTTCAATCTCATTAATCTGACTTGAATCTAAAAAAATCTTTTCAGAAAAACCTGATTTCTCCAAAAATTTTTTAATCATCTTTTTTGATTCATTTTTTAGAACTATCTCAGACCCGTAAATAAAATATATTAAAGGTGATTTATCAATATATTTATTTAACGATGTAGCTTCACAAATCAAATGTATCGACCTCTATTATAATTTTTTTTATAACATCATTTTGTAGTTCTTTTTCTAAAATTTTTATCATTTCATTTTCTGCAAGTGGATTTAGCTCATTTGTTTTATACCTTCGAATTGAAACGATACTTTTTCTAATCTCTTTTTTATTATTTTTAATTAACAGATTCACTGAAAGTTTTATTTCACCCTCTAATGCTCTTATAGATGGACTTCCAAATACTTCATATTTACTCATACGATAGTCATTTATTTCTGCATCCAGTAAATTAGAATAAGTATTATTTGATTTAAAAGCTGAAGAGATACTCAATGGAATTGAATTATCAAAATTAAAATTAACAAAGTTTGAAGAAGTTCCAATTTCTAATTGTTTATAGTTACAACCAAATAATAGGAATAATGAAAATAAAGAAATAAAAATAAACTTCATAAATATATATTAAAGCCGATTTCTCAGATAACAAAATTTAATATCTTTTCTTCAATGTAGATAACTTTTTTAATTTTTTTGTTTTGAAGATTTGAACCAACATTTTCTATTTTTTTAGCAAGCTCTTCAATTTGATTCTGACTTGTATCTTTCATAATCTTAATCTTTCCCCTTACTTTTCCATTTATCTGAACTACTAATAAAAAATCCTCTTTTTTAATTAAATCTTCATCAAATACTGGCCAAGAGCTTTCAATATTTCCTAGTTCTTTTTCGTCAAAAAATCCATCCCACAGATGTTCTGATATGTGAGGTGAAATTGGGTAAAGCATTTTTAATATTGAAATTATAAGTTCATTTAAACAATATTTTTGATTTTCATTGGCATCATCTTTTTTGAAATCATCCGGTATATAATTTAGTAACTCCATTATTGATGCGATAGCTGTATTAAAACCAAATCTGCTCTCAAAATCATTTGTTACTTTTCTTATTGTTTCATGTGTTTTACGCCGCAAATCTCTCTCATTTTGTGTAAAAGACTTTGGTATTGAAATTTCACTATACTTTTTAGTGACTACCAGCGACCATATTCTTTTTAAAAATCTATATGCACCTTCAACTGATGATTCAGACCACTCTAAGCTTTGTTCGGGCGGAGCAGTAAACATCATATAAAGTCGTATCGTATCAGCCCCATATTTATCAATGTAAGACTGAGGATCAACAGTATTCCCCTTTGATTTTGACATTTTTGCACTATCTTTAAGAACCATACCTTGCGTAAGTAATTTTTTGAAAGGTTCATCTCCCTTAACCAAACCAAGATCTCTCATTGCTTTGTGAAAAAATCTTGAATATAACAAATGAAGAATGGCATGTTCTATCCCTCCTATATAGAGATCTACGGGAAGCCAGTATTTTGAATTATCATCAAATATTGAGGATTTATTTTCAGAAGAGGTAAATCTAGCATAATACCAAGACGAATCCATAAATGTGTCAAATGTATCTGTTTCTCTTTCAATATTTGAAGAGATTTTTTTAAATGAGTCATTTTGGCTTAGTGGAATTGGCCCAGTTCCTTTTTTAAGTTTAGGAAGCTTAATTGGTATATTGTCATCCTCAACAAGTTTAGGTATTCCATCTTCATAAATCACAGGTATTGGACAACCCCAGTATCTTTGTCTACTTATACCCCAATCCCTCAATCTGAATTGTATTAATGGATTTCCAAGATTTTTATTTATTAAGTCACTAATAATTTTTTCAGACGCATCGTCAGAAGTCATACCATCATAAATATCAGAATTAATTAAAATACCTTTATTAATAATTGGAATAACCTCCTCTTTATTATTTGTTGTAATTACTTGTGGTATTTCAATATCATACTTTTTTGCAAATTCATAATCCCTTTGATCATGACCAGGCACACCCATTACAACACCAGTCCCATATTCTAATAAAACAAAGTTACCAATCCATAGAGGCAATTTATTACCTGTTAATGGATGAATAGCATTTATTTGAGTTTTAATACCTAACTTTTCAGCTTTAGCCATGTCTGCCTCAGCAACTTTTTGTTTTTTACATTTCTCTAAGAACTTTTTTATATCTTTATTTTCTTTTGCTAGCTGTATGGATATTTCGTGATTTGGAGAAATTGCGAGAAAGCTCACCCCAAAAATAGTGTCTGGTCTTGTGGAGAAAACTTTTAGGGGACTATCTGATTTATCTACCTTATATATTATTTCTGCACCTTTTGACTTACCTATCCAATTTCTTTGCATTAATTTTACTCTTTCCGGCCAGTCAACGTCATCAAGAGAACTTAATAATTCTTCAGCATAATCAGTAATTTTTATAAACCATTGATCAATTTCCTTAATTACAACTTTTGCGCCTGATCTCCATCCTAAACCATCTATGACCTGTTCATTCGCTAGAACAGTTTCATCGACGGGATCCCAATTAACCAAAGCTTTTTTTCTGTAAATCAAATTATTTTCATAAAATTTCTTAAATAAATGCTGTTCCCATTTAAAATAATTTGGGTCGCAAGTACTTAGCTCTTTAGACCAGTCGTAGCCAAGACCCAGAGAAATCATCTGTTTTTTCATATATTTTATGTTCTCATTAGTCCATTCTTGTGGAGTTACATTATTTGCAATTGCTGCGTTTTCTGCAGGTAGACCAAATGCATCCCAACCCATAGGCTGGAATACATTGTAATTATTCATTCTTTTAAATCTTGAAATTACATCACCAATTGTATAATTCCTCACATGGCCCATATGTAATTTACCAGATGGATAAGGAAACATTGAAAGACAATAAAATTTTTCTCTGTCGTCAGGTTTGGCTTTAAACCTTTCTTCCTTGATCCATTTGTCTTGAACAAGAGCTTCTATTTTTTTGAAATTATATTCAGGAACCATATTTTTATAAGTTATTTGACAATATCTATTGTTCGAATTTCTTTATCACTATTTCTTCTTCAGTTGATTTAGATTCATCATTTTTAATATTTTTTTTACTTAATCTAACTGACGTATCTCCATCTTTTACTTCAATTTCTGCCAAGTTAGACTCTTGAAGCATTTCTATTAAAGTTTTTATCTTTCTTATATCCATATTTTTATCTAAAGTTTCCTATAACTTCTTTTAGGGCATTTTCATAACCATCGACGCCTTCTCCAATAAAAGACTTTTCAGCAATATCTGAAAAAAATGAATTATGTCTAAATTTTTCTCTTTTATATATATCAGTAATATGAACCTCATAAAAAGGTATTTTGGTTGCCAAAAATGCATCTCTCATTGCAATACTGGTATGCGTAAATGCCCCAGGATTTATAATTATTGCTGAATAACCTGATGTTTTCGCATCTTGTATCTTGTTAATTAACTCATGTTCTGCATTAGACTGAAAAGACTCAACTACGCAATCATTCTCCTTTGCAGTTTTCTCAAGTTTTGATATGACTTGCTCAAGAGACTTCTCACCATAAATATCATTTTCTCTTTTTCCCAAAAGATTTAAGTTTGGTCCGTTTAAAACTAAAATTTTCATAATGTTGACTTTAACAGATTTTAAATAGATTTAAGAGATTTTAGGATTGAATAAGTATCTTTTGCATGGGATAACAAAAACCTGATTCAGAACATCCTTGAAAATGAATTTCAAATTTTGCTTTTAAATTTTGTTCAGGTTTGATTTGAATTATAAGCTTATTCTTAATAATCTCGGTTTCACCAAAAAATGGATCTGTGTACATAATTTTATTATCATCAAGAATGTCAAAATTTACTGAACCAGTCTCTAAACTTTTAACTTTTATGGAGTCACTGTAGAGGTAATAGCCTTTCTTTATTTGCCATTCAACTGCAATCTTATTTTTATTAATTATTTTTTTTACCACAAATGCTTCATTGGCTGGTAATATCTCTCCCTCTTTAAATATATTTTCTCCAATTATTGGAAGAATTAATGTATAAGATAAGAGAATAAAAATTACATTTCGCATTTATGCTAAAAGAATAAGCTTGTATTTCCATAAATGAAAGAATTTTTAAAAAAAATGTTACGTAAATTTATATTAAAGAATTTCTTTTATATGCCAAACTGGGTATTTAATTTAATTCCTTTTTTTAAAGCGCCATCGAGAAGAAATCAGTTTCTTGATAATCAATCCTTCGTATTTCTTAAATTAATGCCAAAGATTAAATTTAAAGAAATGTCTTATGAAGCTATAAAAAAAATGAGAGATCTTATTATTGACAGAAGAACAAAATATCCTATATCAGAAGAAATTCAAAATGAATTAAAAAAGACAGATCATTTAATTGAAAATAAACAATTAACCATAAGAGAGTACGAACCTGAAAAAATTAAGTCAAAAAAAGTAATTCTATATTTTCATGGAGGTGGTTACGTTCTAAATTCAATTGATACTAATGACCCTATGGTCAGTTATTTTTCTGAAATTTTGGGAGTAAAAATTTTCTCATTGGGATATAGTCTTTCGCCAGAATCAAAATTTCCAAAAGCAACTTTAGAAGCCGAATCTGCATTTCAATGGTTAATAGACCAAGGTTATTCTAGTAAGGATATAAGCTTATGTGGAGATAGTGCCGGAGCTCATTTGGCTGCATCCTTAGTGCATAAACTTCTCGAAGAAAAAAAGTCACTGCCTTGCAACCAATTTTTAATTTATCCGATGTGCGATCCTAATTGTAAATCAGATTCACATAAGGTTTTAAATGATGGATACGTTCTTGATCAAGAATCAATGTTATGGTTTTGGGATAAATTAAAAAACTCTGATGATGATTTAATAGATCCTAAATTCAATTTGTTAAAGATAAATAAATGGGATGAAATGCCTAAAACTATAATTATTACAGCTGGTTTTGATCCACTATGGGATGAAGCAGAAGACTATGCTTCGATTTTGTTAGAGATGGGCGCAGATGTAAAACAATTTCATTATCCTGGTATGTTTCATGGATTTGTATCAATGACTAAATTACATGAACCAAAAGCAGCTGTTTTAGACTTCTTGAATGAATATAAAAAAATATTATGACGCTATTAGATATAAAAAATTTAAGTGTTGAATTCCATACAAGACAAGGTAATTTTATAGCTGTAGATGATATATCTTTTGAAATTAATACTAATGAGACTTTAGCGCTTGTAGGTGAATCAGGTTCAGGAAAATCAGTTACAGCAATGTCTATACTTCAATTACTTCCTAGACCTCAGGCTGAGTATTCTAAACTTTCTTCAATTCAATTTCAGGGAGATGAAATTATAAATGCGTCTGAAGAGAAACTTTTAAGTATTAGAGGAAATATTGTTTCAATGATCTTTCAAGAACCAATGACTTCTTTAAACCCTTATCACAAAATTGGCAATCAAATATCAGAGTCAATATTGTTGCATTCAGACATTTCAAAAAAAGATGCAAAAATAAAAACACTTAATTTAATGAAATTAGTAGAAATAGATTCAGTTGAGAGACGATATGATTCATATCCTCATGAGCTTTCTGGAGGACAAAGACAAAGGGTTATGATTGCAATGGCATTGGTCAATGAACCTAAATTATTGATTGCAGATGAACCTACAACAGCATTGGATGTAACCATTCAGGCACAGATACTAGATTTAATGAATAAACTTAAAAATGAGCTAGGAATGTCAATATTATTTATAACTCATGATCTTGGATTAGTTGAAGAGTTTTCAGACAAAGTTTGTGTTATGAAAGATGGAAAAATAGTTGAAAAAGGGCAAACAAAAGAAGTTTTTAATAATCCAAGCCATTTTTATACACAAAAACTTTTAAATGCTGAACCAAAAGAAAAACAAGAGCTAGTAATGAATGAGCAAAGTTTAATACAAATAAATAATTTAAATGTCTATTATCCAATCGTTTCAAAAAATTTATTCAAAAAAGAAAATTTTCATGCATTAAAAAATATTTCACTCAACATTCAAAAGAATTCTACAGTAGGCATAGTTGGTGAGTCTGGTTCAGGAAAATCTACTCTAGGCAAAGCAATAGCAAATTTAGTAAATTATGAAGGAAGTATTATTTTCAACAATACTGAACTCAATTCAAGATTATCTAAACAATCTAAGAGCGTTAAAAAGCATATTCAGATTGTATTTCAAGATCCATATGGATCATTATCTCCCAGAATGACTATTAATGAGATTGTTGGCGAAGGACTTGATGTTCACTTCAATTTATCAAAAAAAGATAGAAATATAAGAATTGATAGCGCACTTGATGATGTTGGAATTGAAAATTCATCAAAAAATAAATATCCTCACGAATTTTCTGGAGGTCAAAGACAAAGAATAGCAATAGCTAGATCGCTAGTAATGAATCCTGACTTTATAATTCTTGATGAACCAACTTCAGCACTTGATAGATCAATTCAAATCCAAGTTATAAATTTACTTAAAAATTTACAAGAGGAATATGGCTTAACTTATTTATTTATTAGTCATGATTTAAAAGTAATAAGGTCAATGTCGGATTATATTTTTGTAATGAAGGATGGAATGATAGTAGAATCTGGTTCCTCGGATAGCGTATTTGAAGAACCTAAAGAGGATTACACTAAAAAATTGCTATCAGCTGCGTTAAAATATGCAGCTAACTAAAGATAAAATTAGAAAATTATAGAAATGGCTAATAGAAAATATTCAAAAACTCTGGTTGATGGACCAAGCCAAGCTGCATCTCGATCAATGCTCAGAGGAGTTGGTTTCAAATCAGAGGATTTTGAAAAATCTTTTGTTGGAATTGCTTCAACTGGAGCAAAGGTAACTCCGTGTAATATGCATATCAATGAGCTAGCTGAAATTGTAGAGGAATCTATTAATTTAAATAATGGTAAAGGTGTTCTTTTTAACACAATTACCGTATCAGATGGAATTTCGATGGGAACTCAAGGCATGAAATACTCTTTAGTCTCAAGAGAAGTTATTGCTGATTCTATTGAAACAGTTGTAAATTGCTTGGGTTATGATGGTCTAATTGCAATTGGAGGCTGTGATAAAAATATGCCTGGTTGCTTGATAGGTATTGCAAGATTAAATAGACCTTCAATTTTTGTTTATGGCGGCTCTATAAAACCAAGCGAAGAAAATACAGATTATGTTACAGTTTGTGAAAAAACTGGTGAATTTTCAAAGGGTAGCATTCCAGAATCTGATCTAATTCATGTTGAAAAAGTTTCCGTCAAGGGTCCAGGATCTTGTGGTGGCATGTATACAGCAAATACAATGGCATCTGCTATTGAAGCTTTAGGTATGAGCCTTCCAGGAAGTAGCAGTCAAGATGCAATATCATCTGAAAAAAAACAAGATTGTGAAGATGCTGGATTAGCAATAATGAAACTTTTAGAAAAAGATATTAAGCCAAAAGATATAATGACAAAAAAAGCATTTGAAAATGCAATTACAATGGTAATTGCACTTGGTGGATCGACTAATGCAGTTCTTCACTTACTAGCAATGGCAGACGCTATTGGAGTAGACCTTTCATTAGATGACTTCACAAGAATTGGAAAAAATACTCCTGTTCTTGCCAATCTGAAACCTTTTGGTGATTATTTTATGTCTGAATTAAATGCAAAAGGTGGTATTCAACCTTTGATGAAAATGTTGCTTGATCATGACATGCTTCATGGTGATTGCTTAACTGTCACAGGTGAAACATTATCAAAAAATCTTGAGACCATAAAAAGTTATGATCAAAACCAAGAGATCATAAGTACTTTGGATAGTCCTATAAAAGCATCAAGTCATCTGAGAATTTTATATGGTAATTTAGCTGAAGAGGGAGCTGTTGCAAAAATCACTGGAAAAGAAGGAACTTCATTTGAAGGTAAAGCTAGAGTATTTAATTCTGAAGAAGAAGGAGTAAACGCAATCCTTTCAAAAGAAATTAAGGAAGGAGATGTAGTTGTAATTAGATATGAGGGTCCAAAGGGAGGTCCAGGAATGAGAGAAATGCTTAAACCAACCTCGGCAATCATGGGTCAAGGATTGGGAGACAAGGTTGCCTTTATAACTGATGGAAGATTTTCTGGAGGAACACATGGTTTTGTTGTTGGCCATATAACTCCAGAGGCAGCAGATGGTGGAAATATAGCTTTGATTGAAGATGGAGATGTCATTTTAATTGATGCAAAGAATGATCAATTAAGTCTTAAAGTTTCAGATGAGGAAATAAAGAAAAGAAGAAATAGCTGGAAAAACCCAAAAGACACGCCCACCAAAGGTGTTTTAGCAAAATATGCAAAAAGTGTAAAATCTGCAAGCCTTGGTGCTATAACTGATTAAAAAAATGAAAAGAAAATTCCCTAACTCAAGACTCAGAAGGCTCAGACTTAATTCTTCAATAATTGATCTTGTAAGTGAAAATACTCTTAACTCAGCTGATTTAATTCAACCAGTTTTCGTAAAAGAAAATCTAAATGGTTCTGAGCCAATTGAATCAATGCCAAACGTTAATAGGTATGGTATTGATAATATTTTAAAAGAAGTTGAATCAGTAATATCTTCTGGTATTAAAACTATTGCTATATTTCCAGTCATTGATTCAAATAAAAAAGATGATCTTGGCAAAGAGGCGTTAAATGAAGAAAATATTATTTCAAAAACAATAAAACTAATAAAAAAAGAATTTCCTGAATTAGTAATAATTGCTGATGTTGCATTAGATCCATACACATCTCATGGGCATGATGGGTTGCTAATCAATAATTATGTTGATAATGATGCAACTTTAGAATCATTAGTTTCACAATCCTTAATACTTGCAGCTTCTGGAGCAGATATCATTGCACCTTCAGATATGATGGATGGAAGGATAGGAAAAATAAGAGAAGCTCTAGAAAATTCAAATTTTAAAAATACTTTGATTTTGTCTTATGCTGCAAAATATAATTCGAAATTTTATGGACCTTTTAGAGACGCAGTGAATTCCTCATCAAATCTTGGCAAATCCTCTAAATCATCCTATCAAATGTCTCCAGCAAATAAATCTGAAGCTATGCACGAAGTAGCAATGGATATTGAAGAGGGCGCAGACATTGTGATGATAAAACCCGGCATGCCATATTTAGATATTTTATCTTCAGTAAAAGAGACTTTTAAGATACCAACATTTGCTTATCAAGTAAGTGGAGAATACAGCATGTTAAAACTTGCTATAGAAAAAGGTTGGCTTGATAAAGATGTTATACTAGAAACATTAGTATGTTTCAAAAGGGCTGGTGCGGATGCAATACTTACATATTTCGCAAAAGAAATTTCAATGGAGATAAATAAAAATGAGTGACGTAACTGCTATTATTAATGAAGAACAATTTACATCAGATGTCTTGCAATCTGAAAAACCAGTTTTAGTTGATTTTTGGGCTGAGTGGTGCGGTCCCTGTAAACAACTATCTCCAACAGTTGAAGAAGTTGCGTCTGAACAAAAAGATAATCTCAAGGTATGTAAAATGGATGTAGATACTAATAGAGAGGTTGCTGCAAAATATGGTATTAGATCAATTCCAACACTTATAATTTTTAAAAATGGGGAACCTGCGGGCACAGAAATTGGAGCTTTAACTAAAGAACAGCTTGAAGTATTTATAAAAACAATAGTTTAAATTTATGCAATAAACTTTGCATCTTAATAAAAAAAGTTCTATTATTTTGATATCTAGGACTAATAGGCTCCCAAACACTCAGTATTTATACGTTAAGAACACTTTATATAATTAATGAATCTTACAGAAATAAAAATTAAATCAATTAACGAATTGGTAGGTATTGCTACCGATCTTGGTATTGAAGATGTTGGTCGCTTAAAGAAACAAGACATAATTTTTAAAATTTTTAAACACAAAGCCTCAGAGGGAATCGATATTTATGGTGGCGGTGTTTTAGAAATTTTAAATGATGGCTTTGGTTTTTTAAGATCACCAGAAGGGTCATATTGTGCTGGGCCTGATGATATTTACGTTTCGCCAAGTCAAATTAGAAAATTTAGTCTTAGAAAGGGTGATTCTGTTGCAGGAAAAATTCGAACCCCTAAAGATCAAGAAAGATATTTTGCGATGGTGCAAGTTGACACTATTAATGGTGAGGAGCCTACTAAAACTAAAAATAAAATTCTTTATGAAAATTTAACACCTCTTTTTCCAAATGAAAGACTTTTACTTGAGCAAGGCACTGGTTCAAATGAAGACCTTTCATCAAGAATAATTGATTTAATAGCTCCAATAGGTAAAGGTCAGCGTGGTTTGATTGTATCGCCCCCAAAGGCTGGTAAAACGCTGATGCTTCAAAGTATCGCACATTCAATTAAAAGTAATAATCCTGAAGTTGAGTTAATAGTTTTATTGATTGATGAAAGACCTGAGGAAGTTACTGAAATGTCTAGAACTGTTAAAGGCGAGGTTGTAGCCAGTACATTTGACGAACCGCCTTCAAGGCATGTTCAAGTTGCAAATATGGTAATTGAGAAGGCAAAAAGACTTGTGGAACATAAAAAAGACGTTGTTATACTTTTAGATTCGATCACCAGATTGGGACGTGCATATAATTCTGTGCAGCCAGCATCAGGAAAGATATTAAGTGGTGGTGTTGACTCTAATGCTCTAGAAAGACCAAAAAGGTTTTTTGGTGCTGCTAGAAACTTAGAGGAGGGTGGAAGTTTAACAATCATTGCAACCGCATTAGTAGAAACTGGTTCGAAAATGGACGAAGTCATTTATGAAGAATTTAAAGGAACAGGTAACATGGAAATTCATCTTGAAAGAAAAATTGCTGAAAAAAGAATTTTTCCAGCCATCAATATTAGAAGATCTGGGACAAGAAGAGAGGATCTTTTAACTGCAGAAGATGAATTGCAAAGAATGTGGGTTCTCAGAAAAATTCTCGACGATATGGAGGATGCGCAAGCAATTCAGTTTTTAATCGATAGATTAAAATCGCATAAAACAAATGACGAGTTCTTTTCATCAATGAAAAATGGCAATGGTAAGAAATCAACTAAGTAAATTTTTTATTGATTTCTCAACATCATCAGAAAAATAGTCTATTAAGTAAGCTTCGAATCCTAAAGTATTAATAAAACTTTTAATTCTTTCAGATATCACAAAATATCTAGCCCTTAAATCTCGAGAAAATATCTCTTCAAAAAAAATTTTTGCAGCAAAAGTACTTGGAAATATAATCGCATCTGATTTCTTAAATAATTTTTTTATTTCTTCATAACTATCAAATTTCATTCTTTGGTAGCAAATAATTTCGTGAACTTGCGCATCATTTTTTATTAAATAATTAAATATTTTATTTAGTCCGCCCAAACCTTTAACAATTAAAAACTTTCTATTTGATAGATTTTCCTTTAGTAGCTCACTAAGAGCAAAAGATCCAGGAAAAACAGGACTTACAGAATCAATCCCTTTGTCTGCAAGAGATTTTTTTGTAGATACTCCCATCGAAAAAACTCTTTTATGCTTTAATAAATTAATGTCATTAAAAAATTCTACAGACGGAGTACTTTGAAAAATAATATCCGTGTAATTCTTTGATTTCAATTCATAACTTAATGGCTCAAGCTTAAAAAGAGGAATGTTCTTTATGGCGCCCTTGTTATAAGGACTTAAAGTATTTACTGTTCGTGTATCAATTATGTTCATTTAACAATTCTAAGCCGCCTTTTTCTTTAATTGTTTTTATTGCATCACTCACTTTGTTTGCATAAAAATAAATATATCTATTTCTACCGTATATTTCTCCAACAATATCTGTTGAAGATTCATCACATTTTACTTCTAAAGCAATAGCAGAATTACAATCGGCATTTAATTCTTTTAAGACCTCATGGCCAGTTTTTATTTCTTTAGTTCTGTTTATATCGTAAGTAGACATATCTAAATTGTATTTTTCTTTCATTTCTCTCATAGCGCCACTCCACATTTCTCTTACATGCTCTGATTCAGTTTTCCATTGCACAGCCAAAGTACCCTGAGCAAAGTTTGTGTAATGTTGTAATCTTATAAAATTTAATTCTTTATTTATCAAATCTAATCTTCTTAATCCAGCTTCAGCAAGAATAATACAATCACATATGCCATCTTCAAGTTTTTTCAGTCTAGTTGTAACGTTGCCATTAAGAGAAACAATATTTGAAGCATTTAGATGATGCTTAGCCTGCATTTGTCTTCTTAAGCTTGATGTCCCAATTCTTAAATGCTCTTTAAAAATTGGATCCAAATCTTTTCGAAAGATTAAAACATCGTTTCCTATTTGTTTTTCTTGAGAAAAATAGGATTGAGCAATTGTAGGAGATTGGATTGCAGGAAGGTCTTTTGCAGAATGAATAGCAACATCGACTTCTCCTTTTAGAATTAATTTTTCAATGTCCGATATAAAATTAAGTTTATCGAATTGAGTTTTTCCCTCATTACTTAATTTATCGCCTTTTGTTGTAACTTTTATAATTTCAAAATCTTTAATTGATTGATAATCAAGAAATTCATCAACCTGCAGTAATGCTAATTTTGAGGATCTAGTAGCTATTTTAATTGTCATTTTTTTGAATCAATATTGCTCTTACATCTCCAATATTTTTCTCTTTTAATATTGAAAAATTATCAGGCATATTTATGTTTATGAACTTACTATGTTCTAGATAGATTTTACAGGAAGATTTTAATTTATTATATTTTGAAAAAAATTTTAAAATTTTTTCTTCATAGTTTGCACTGAAAGGAGGATCTAAAAAAATGAAATCAAAATCAGATAAATCAAAGTTTTTAATCCAAATAAAAGCATCCTTCAGAAATATTTTTGGTAAATTTTTTAATTGAAGTTCTTTAATTGTCTTATTTAAGTTTAAGAAGTTTTTTTTATTTATTTCAACGAAGACCAGCTTTTTAGCGCCCCTTGAAATAGCTTCAATACCTATAGAACCAGAGCCTGCAAAAAGATCTAAGCAATTAGTACCTGAAATTTCAAACTGAAGCCAATCAAATAAAATTTCTTTTAATTTGCTTGTTGTTGGTCTTAGGCTTTGACTATTCTCAAATACAATTTTTTTACCTTTAAGCATTCCCGAGGAAATTTTAATTTTTTTCTTCATAATGTAAATTAAACACTCTTATTTAAAAATAAATCAAAGTATAATCAATGTATGTCTGATCAAGGTGATTTTAGAAAAGCAATGAGAAACTATATTTATTCTGTGAGTATCTTATCAAATAAAAATATAGATGGTGAATTGAATGCTATAACAGTATCATCTGTGACATCTATATCTATGGAGCCGCCAAGCTTACTTGTTTGTATAAACAAAAGCTCAAGAATTCATGATACATTAATTAAAAATTCTGATTTTTGTATAAATCTTTTAAACAAAAATCAACAAGAAATCTCAAATATTTGCTCAACAGACTCTTTATATGATCAAAGATTCGATCATGACAAATGGAACACTCAAACAATTCCATTTTTAGAAGAGGCTCAAGCAAATATCTTTTGTTCCATTGAAGATTTAGTGCCATATCATACTCACACAATTGTTATCGGTAGAGTATTAAATGCAATTTCTAATGATAAAATAAATACTCTTAGTTATGTAAATGGTAAGTATGTTTAAAACTTTAATCTTCTTAAGTATTTTAATTATAAATATGCTAGTTATCGCAGATGATTATAAAAATATTGATTGTAATGGCTTAGCAAAAGTTTATTTTAAGAATATAAACGATGGGTTTATTTCAAATGATAATAATCTCTTAATAGAGTTCGGATCGGAAAATATTAATATATTACCAATTACAAAAATGCCAGATAAAAATGCAAAATGTGTTTCTGGGCATCATCACTTAATAGTGGATTCAGAATTGCCTAATCTGAAAAGACCAATACCTTCTGGTAAAAATTATTTACATTTTGGCAAAGGACAAGAAGAGGCAAGTATTTTTCTCGAAGAGGGTACTCATACTCTACAATTGCTGCTTGGAGATTATTCTCATACACCACACGATCAACCAGTTTACTCTGAGAAAATTTTGATTAAAGTTATTAACCCTTAATAATATTTGTTAGAACAATATCTAAATGTGCATCAAGATTTTTTGCAATCATATTTGCACCAGCCATTGGACCTTCTGATTCCTTATAACTTTCACCTGCAATTCGTACCTTTCTAAGAATACCAACAAGGCCATGAAGCATCGACCATAAAATTATGCATTTGTGACTAATTACTTCTTCTGAGTCATTAGCTAATTTTTTAAAAGACAATCTAAAATTATCATAAGTAGCATTTGCTGAAATTAAAAGATCTGGATAATTAGAAAAGCTTCCTACAGCAGTTCCAAACATCAAATCATATGTATTAGCTGAATTTAAACCAAATTCTATATATTTTCTTCCAGTTTTTATAAGCTTCT
Source organism: SAR86 cluster bacterium (assembly GCA_023703615.1). Classification (NCBI taxonomy): domain Bacteria; kingdom Pseudomonadati; phylum Pseudomonadota; class Gammaproteobacteria; species SAR86 cluster bacterium. The sequence goes on from CP097971.1 coordinate 141,874, forward strand.
TTTTTGTTATTTTTTTTGATGGATCCATATGACATGCCTTTCCTAACTCACTAAAACCCTGGACTGCAACTGCTGCATATAGATCGCTCTTAGTACTAAAATGCCTGTATGGAGCAGATTGCGAAACCCCACTTTCTTTAGCTAAACTTCTTATGCTTAGGTTTGTATATCCATCCTTTTCACACAGTTTGCATGCACATATAATAAGTTCTTTTTTTAAATTTCCATGATGATAAGATTTCATACAATTCTTCTTAATGTTGACACTGCATACATTTTGCGTATTATGTTTACACTGCAAACATTAATTTTTTTATTATTAAAAGTCAAATTATCATAAAGAAGCTATGAGCAAATTTTTTAAAATATTTTGTATTTTTTTATTAAGCTTCAATGTTCTATCACTTGAAGTTCTTGAAGTTAAAATTTTGGATTCTTATTTAATTACTAAAGAATTTCCAGGAAAGCTTGTGCCACTTGAGCAGTCAAAATTAGCTTTTCAGGTGACGGGCAAAATACAAAAGATAAATGTAGATATAGGCGATGAGGTTGCAAAGGGTGATGTGCTTGCTGAGCTGGATAAAAGAGAGGCCATTTCTCAACTCAACCAAGCCAAAGCAAAATTTGATCTTTCGTTGCAATTGCTTAGCAGGTACGAGGATCTAAAAAAAGATGGCCATATTTCAGTTCAGGAACTAGATAGAGTTAATTCGGAATATTTGATAGCAAAATCCCAATATGAGTTATATAAAGTCAAAGTTGAGCAAACAGATCTAATAGCACCTTTTAATGGAGTAATACAAAGTAGATTTCTTGATACAGGCACGGTAATTAACGCTGGCGCACCAATACTAGAAATTCTAGATTCAAACTATGTTGAGGCTCACATATCTGTGCCAATAGAATTTTTAGAGAATATGAAAATAGGCACTAGTTATGGTTTTGAATTTGATAACAAAACAGCAAATGGCACATTTGCAAGATTAGCACCCATGTCACCAGGAGGGTCGGACAGTAGATTAGCAATATTTAAATTTGAAAGTTTTTTTAATCCAGGATCTACAGCAAAATTAAAATTAAGTGTAAATAAAAAATCTAAAGGGACTTGGGTTCCTTTAAGATCTTTATCCCAATCTGAACAAGGAATCTGGGCAGTTTATACAATAAATGAAAATGAGATAGTGGTTCGTGATTTTGTAGATATTATATATTTTGAGGATGAATATGCTTTTGTTAATGGCACACTGCAAGATGGAGATCTTATAGTCCTTGGTGGAGCTTCAAAAATTATTGAAGGTAAAAAAGTTAATTAGAAGCCATGAATTTTATTAATGTTTTTTTAGATCGCCCTAGAATACTTTTTTTAACTTTAGCTTTCATACTTCTTGCTGGTATATCGTCTTCAGGATCCGTTCCAATTCAAGACAACCCCGAACTTGCAAAAAGATGGGGCCATATCGATATTTTTTATCCTGGTGCAACTCAACAAAAACTTGAAACAGAAGTAGTAAATGATCTTGAAATAAAAATCAGAGAAGTCGTTGAAATCTATGAATTATTTTCAATTATATCTGAAGGATTTGCAAAAACTCGAATCGAATTAGAACAATCTGTTCCACCAAATTTGATCAATGAAACATGGTCAAAAATTCAAAATAAGCTTAATCAAATATATTTACCTGATGGTGCAAGAGCAGTACTTGATGTAAGTAGTGGACCACCAATAACTCTTCATTATGCTTTCTTCTGGAATGGTACAGGTGAAGTTCCTGTAATAATGATGTCTAGACTGGCACAACAATTAGAGAGAAGATTGGGTTCTATTGGACTTACTGAAGTTACTGCAATATATGGAGAAGCAGAGGAAGAAATTTTTGTAGAAGTTGACTCAGTAAAGATGTCCTCTCTTGAATTAAGTTATTTAGATATTGTTGGTGCATTGGATGCTTTTGATAATAAAAAACCAATAGGAGTAGTCTCTAATAATGATGCTGAGTTTGGAATAAGGCTGAAAGACAATATTCAAAGCATACAATCTATATCAGAAATTCCTATAAAGGTTTTAAATAATTCAGAAATCATAAGGTTACAAGATATTGCCCAAGTATCTATGAAACCCGCATATCCATTAGAAGATTTATATTTATACAATGGTAAGCCTGTTATATCTGTTTCCACAACTGGAACAATGTCACAAAGGATTTTTGATTATGTAGTTAGAGCAGAGAAAGTTGTGAATGAAATGAGAGCTTCGTTACCAGAAGAATTTTCAATACAACTCATATATGACGAATCATTGTATGTTGCTGATAAATTTAACGAATTGATAAGAAGCTTTTCTTTAGCTGCTTTTTTTGTTTTGAGTTTGAGCTTTTTTATTCTTGGCATAAGGCCTGGACTTATTGTTACAGCAATTTTACCCTTTTCAGTATCCTTAGTTTTATTAGGTTGTAATTTAATAGGATTACCTCTTCATATAACCTCGATTACAGGAATAATAATCGCACTTGGTCTTTTGATTGATAATGGAATTATTGTTGTAGAGGATTATAAATTTAGGCGTTCTCAAAATTTGTCCATCAAAGAATCGATTAATCAAACTTTAACTCAACTTACAACGCCTTTGGCAGCAGCCACTGGAACCACTGTATTTGCATTTTTGCCAATTGTTACCGGTGAAGGGTCAAGTATTGAATATGTTGGCGGCCTTGCAATAACTGTAATTATGTCAATCGTATCGTCACTTGTGCTAGCACTAATAATGGTACCTGTTTTGATGAGTTATATGGAAAAAATACCAATATTTGCAAACATCAAGGTTCATGAAGAGGGCTATAGAAATGAAAACCTCCTAAAAAAATATAGAGCATTTCTAACGTGGTGCTTTGAAATTCCCAGAAGAGCAATATTGATTGCTGTGTCTTTGCCTGTAATTGGCTTTATGTTTTTTACCACAATACCTAATGATTTCTTTCCAGCCAATGACAGAGATATGTTTAGAGTGAATATCGAGCTACCACAAAATTCATCTACTTTAAAAAGTCAAAAAAAGGCAGAAATAGTCAGGCAGCAGATAATCGAAAGTGGTTTGATAGATATCAGGCAAGATAATTGGTTTGTTGGAAGAAGGATGCCGAGAGTGCTTAACAATGTTGTTGGTGGAAAAGAAAAACAAGGAGCAAATAATCTTGCTCAAGGTGTTTTTTATGTGAACGATTATGATCAGATGATGAGAAATCTTCCGCAATTATCAAAATATCTGGTTGCAGAAAATCCTGATATTATGATTTATGTTGATAGTTTCAATACAGGCCCGCCAATTTTTGCTGATATAAGCTATAAAATTTTTGGTGATGATCCTTTTTTACTAAGATCTCTGGGTGAAGAGCTTGAGCTGATAATAAATAATGCCCCAGACATTAGCCATACTAATTCTGAAGCTTCATTTTCAAGAACAAATATTGAAATAGATTTTGATAGCTCAAATGTTTCGCTTTCTGGAAAAAATACGGATATTCTTGCACAACAACTCTATGCTGCAAATAATGGAATTGTTGTTGGATCGATGCTCGATGCAAATAAGGAGATACCTATAAGAGTAAAAGGTATTTCAAGCTCTAGCGACATTACAGGAGAAACTAGCTTTTTATCTATTCCAACAAATAATGGTGTTCAGTTAATTAGTAGTTTTGGCAAAACTTATCTAAATAAAGAATTTGGTGATATAAAAAGGATTAATGGGCAGAGGGTAAACAATGTGGAAGGTTGGGTGTGGACTGGAACTCTTCCATCCGCTACAGAAAAATTTATTAAAGAAGAAGTTGAAAATTTCAAGAAAAAATTACCACCAGGATATACGTTAAAACAAGGTGGTGAGGCGGAGACAAGAGGTGAATCACAATCACAGATATATTCGTCTGCAGCAATATACTTAGTCCTAATTACAATTGGATTAGTTTTTGCTTTAAATTCCTTTAGACAGACAGGCTTAATATTATCTGTAGCAATACTTTCAATTGGCTTATCCTTTGTTGGACTTTTAGTAGGGAGACAAAATTATGGTTTTATTGCAACAGTTGGAGCTATTGGATTAATAGGACTTTCAATTAATGACTCAATAATTGTTTTATCGCATATTAAAGAACGAGCAAAACAAAAAGTAATGACAAAAGCAGATTTAATAGAGGTCGTTATAAGATCAACAAGACACATCGTTACAACTTCACTCACTACATTAGGTGGTTTTTTACCATTAATTTTCTCAAGTATATTTTTTGCGCCTCTCGCTTGGGGAATGAGCGTCGGTGTTCTTGGAGCAACTTTGACTGCATTGCTGTATATACCAGCAATGTTTATTTATCTTGCTAAAATTAAGAATTAGAACATTGTTTGGAACAAAATTTCATATCGCGCTTCCTAAAAAGAAGATCTTCATGAACAAATGTTCCACAATTATCGCAACTAAACATTTCATTAAATTTTGAAGTTTTTTTCCTATAGAAATTTTTTTTTAGTTGTGTAAAAAATATTCTAAGAAATAAAAATAAGAAAAATGGAATTATGATTGGGATTATTTTAAAAAACATAAAATACTAAAAGTCTCAGGGCCTTAAATTTTTTAACAAATTCCACGACCAATTATTATTTTGCTCCTCTTCAGTATTTTGAGAAGTTTCATCGGCGTAGTTTAAATTAATTATTAATTGAATGTCTTCAAGTAAATCTGGATATCCTAAATTAGAATAAGCTACTTCTAATATTTGCAAAGCTCTTAAGTTTTCACTTGAATTTGGAATATTTTCGATTACATAGTTGGCCCTTCGCAAAGCTGCCACATAAGCCTCTCTTTCAATATAATAGTCTGCTGCTGCTAATTCATTCCTTGCGATCATATTTCTTAGATATATATTTCTTTGTTTTGCATATGGCGCATACTGACTTTCAGGAAATCTGGTAAGAAATTCTGATAACTCTGAAAATGATTGTTTTGCCCCAGCTATATCTCTGTTTGAAAGATCTGTTTTTGTGACTCTTACTAAAAAACCTTTATCTCTTGTATAGCTAGCCAGTCCTTTCATGAAATAAGCATAATCAATATTTGGATGTCTTGGATGTAAACGTATGAATTTTTCAGCTGCAGCATGAGATGCTTCAGGTTCAGAATTCATTAAATGTGCGTAAACAAGTTCTACTTGAGCTTGCTCTGCGTATCTGCCAAAAGGATATCTTGTTTCAATAGCCTGTAATGCTTCTATTGCACCAAAAAAATTATTAGTTGCCATTCTTTGTTGGGCTTGGTCATAGTATATTTTTTCAGGTTGTTCAATTTCTTCACCATTCGAATTACATCCCACTAAAAATAATGAAGCTATCAGACCAATCAAAATATTATTATATTTATAATTATTCATTAGTTGCACATTTTACCTGCTTTATAGTATTTTAGTTTTAAATCAACTAATTAGATTATTTTTTTTTCACAAAGTTCAAATGCAAATTACTAAATACATCAACTCAGATCTCAATGATTTAAGATTAGATATAGCAGCTACAAAGATTTTTAAAGAATATTCAAGAACACAAATTAAAAATTGGATATTAAATGGATGTCTGTTAGTTAATGGTGATGTTTCAAAACCTAAAGACTTGGTTCAAGAAAATGACGAGTTAGAATTAAATCCAATTGTTAAAGATAAAATTTCTTGGGAGCCCCAAAATATTAATTTTAAAATAGTTTTTGAATGCGAAGATTATTTAATAATAAATAAACCAATAAATTTAGTTATGCATCCTGGAGCAGGTTGTCATGATAAAACACTAGCAAATGGGCTTTTGTATAAGTATCCTGAACTTTCAAAACTTCCTAGATGCGGAATCGTTCATAGATTGGATAAGGATACTTCAGGCATTCTTGTTGTAGCAAAAACAGATAAATTTCGAAATCATTTCATTAATGAGATGCAAGCGAGGAATATTGAAAAAAAATATTTTGCAGTTGTATCAGGTACAAATTTAGGCAGTCTAAAAATTAATGATTCTATTGGCAGAGATAAAAAAAATAGAACTAAAATGTGTGTTAGAGAGGATGGTAAAGAAGCCTTAACAATAGTTAATGTTAAAGAAACTATTGGCAATTATTCAATTCTTCATTTAACGATAATGACAGGACGTACTCATCAAATAAGAGTACATTTAAGCTCAAAAAAGCTACCTATAATTGGAGACAAAACATACAATCCAAGCGGCCAGATTTCCAAAGGCTCGTCTCTGGAATTAATCAAAGTAATCAGAGCTTTTCCAAGGCAAGCGCTTCATGCAGAATATATCTCTTTCAAATGTCATAAATCTGGAGAAGACTTATCTTATAAAGTTTCTATACCTGACGACATGAAATCTTTAATTCAAAATATGAAAAATTGCCTATAAAATATAAGAAAAACTTGTTTTTTAGCAAATAAAATAATATAAACCATAGTCTTTAAACCTTTTAGGAACGGTATTTTGAAATTATCTGGCGCTGACATGTTAATGCGATCTCTCAACGAAGAGGGAGTTGAGCTTATTTTTGGCTATCCCGGTGGAGCAGCATTGCATATATATGACGCTATCTTTAGACAAACTGACATTGATCACATACTTGTGAGACATGAACAAGGTGCAACGCATGCTGCGGATGGATATGCTCGTGCCACAGGTAAACCTGGCGTAGTTTTGGTGACTTCTGGCCCAGGAGCAACGAATGCTATAACAGGAATCGCAACAGCTTTTATGGATTCTATTCCAATGGTAGTAATCTCAGGACAAGTTCCATCTCATTTGATTGGAACTGATGCTTTTCAAGAAACTGATATGATTGGAATATCACGCCCAATAGTAAAACATAGCTTTACAGTTCAAAGCGCATCTGAAATTCCAACAATTGTAAAAGAAGCTTTTTACATTGCAACATCTGGAAGACCTGGACCAGTTGTTATTGATATTCCTAAAGATACGACAGCTCCTGATGCATTATTCGAATATGTAATGCCTCAATCAGTAAATATCAGATCATATAATCCACCTGTAGAACCCCACGCAGATCAGATTAAAAGAGCTGCAGATGCAATATTTGAAGCAAAAAAACCAGTAATTTATGCAGGTGGCGGAGCAATTAATAGCAATGCAGCGTCTGAATTATTTGAATTAAATGAAATATTGAGCATACCAGTTACAAATACTCTAATGGGTTTAGGAGTATATCCCGCAACCGATAAAAGATTTTTAGGAATGCTTGGCATGCATGGAACTTACCAAGCAAATATGGCAATGCACAATTCAGATTTAATTATTGCAATTGGCGCTAGGTTTGATGACAGGATAACCAACACACCTAAGCTCTTTGCTCCAAATGCAAAAATTATTCACTTCGATGTCGATCATTCCTCTGTTTCTAAAATTATTGAGGCAAATATTGCTGTTTTTGGGCAAATCAAAAATTCCTTAAGAGCATTAATAAATGAAATTAAATCCGCAAATAAAGAATATGATATAAATCAAATTGAATCATGGAGGAATGAAATAAAATTATGGAAAGAACAGCATGGCTTAAATCATGATTTATATCTATCTGAAAATGATGATGCTGAAATTCTACCTCAACAGGTTGTTCAACATGCATACCATTTGACGAATGGAAAGGCTTATGTAACATCTGATGTTGGACAACATCAAATGTTTGCAGCTCAATATTATCATTTTGATGAGCCTCGAAAATGGATTAATTCTGGCGGGTTAGGGACAATGGGTTTCGGTCTACCTGCTGCAATGGGTGTTAAATTAGCTTTTCCTAAGGATGAGGTAATATGTATCACTGGTGAAGGAAGTATCCAAATGTGTATTCAAGAACTTTCTACTTGTCTTCAGTATGGATTACCAATCAAGATAATAAACATTAACAATGAAGCTCTAGGCATGGTTAAACAATGGCAAGATATGAATTATGGCGGCAGACACTCTGAGAGCACTTATCAAAGCTCGTTACCTGATTTTATAAAACTTACAGAATCGTATGGTCATGTTGGAATTAAAATTGAGAAAAATTCTGAACTAAAAAATGGTTTAGCAAAAGCATTTTCAATGAAGAATAAATTAGTTTTTATTGATGTATATGTTGATCCAAATGAGCACGTATATCCAATGTTAGTGGCTCCTAATGGAAGTTTAAAAGACATGTGGTTAGATAAGGATAAGAAAGTTTAATGCAAAGAAAAATTTCAGTTATTTTAGAAAATAAACCTGGTGCTTTGGTAAGAGTTGTTGGTTTATTTCATCAAAGAGGATATAACATTGAAAGTCTTCATGTTGATCCTGTTGAAGATACCTCTGAATACAAATATGTTGAAGAAATGTTGAACATTAAATTAGAGGAAAATGAGGTTTCCCATTTGTCTATAGCTACAACTGTATCGGATGATTTATTAAGACAAATATTAAGGCAAATTAACAAATTAATTGACGTTCTTGTAGCTGTTGAGGATAAAAACTAAATTTACAAAAGGAAATATTATGAAAATATATTATGACGAAGACGCGAATATAGAAATTTTAAAAAATATGAAAGTTTCAATAATTGGTTATGGTTCTCAAGGTCATGCACACGCAAACAATCTGCACGAATCTGGAGTAGATGTAACAGTTGGACTAAGGAAAGATTCAAGTTCGTGGATTAAAGTAGATGAAGCTGGTCTTAAAGTTGCAAAGGTTTCAGATGCAGTAAATGATGCAGACATTGTTATGATCTTAGCTCCAGATGAGTTTCAACAAAATATTTATGATTCAGAGATAAAACCTTTTTTAAAAAAGAATGCAATTCTTGCTTTTGCTCATGGTTTTAATATACATTTTAAGAAAATTATTCCAGAATCTACAAATAGTGTGATTATGATTGCTCCCAAGGGTCCTGGTCATACTGTAAGAAGTACTTATCTTCAAGGTGGAGGTGTTCCATCTCTTATAGCTATATATAGAGACTCAATTTCTAATGAATCATATTCTGCAAAAGATGTTGCATTGTCTTATGCAAAAGCAAATGGTGGAACAAAGGCAGGAGTTTTAGAAACAACTTTTAAAGAAGAGACGGAAACAGATTTATTTGGCGAACAAGCTGTATTATGTGGTGGCATGACAGCGTTAATTAAAGCAGGTTATGAAACTTTAGTAGAAGCAGGATATAGTCCTGAAATGGCTTATTTTGAATGTTTGCATGAAACAAAATTAATAGTTGATCTTATTCAAGAAGGGGGTATTTCAAATATGCACTATTCTATTTCTAATACTGCTGAATATGGAGATTACTTAAGTGGGCCTAAAATAATTACTGATGAAACCAAGGAGTCTATGAGAGAAATTTTAGAAAATATACAATCAGGTAATTTTGCAAATCAATTTTTGAATGATTGTAGAAAAAGCAATGATGGGTCTGGAGGACCTTTCATGAAAAGCAATAGAGAAGCTACTAAAAATCATCCAATTGAGAGTGTTGGACAAGAGTTAAGATCTAAAATGAAGTTCCTAAAAACACAAAAATTAGTAGATAAAAAAATTAATTAAAATATATTCATAAAACCCTTTCTTCTTCTCAATAAGAAAGTTAGAATACGCGTCCGTTCTTAGAGACGGTTGTTCTTTAAAAATATTTAGTTACTCGTGTGGGTGTTCAAAATACGAGAAAAAAATTTAGATTTTTATATTAAAAATCAACAAACATGATAAATAATTGAAGAGTTTGATCATGGCTCAGATTGAACGCTGGCGGTAGGCTTAACACATGCAAGTCGTGCGAGAAAGTATCTTCGGATACGAGTAGAGCGGCGGACGGGTGAGTAACGCGTAGGAATCTACCTAGTAGAAGGGGATAGCCCGGGGAAACTCGGATTAATACCGTATACCTCCTTTGGGAGAAAGAGGGCCTCTCTTTGAAGCTTTCGCTACTAGATGAGCCTGCGTAAGATTAGCTTGTTGGTGAGGTAACTGCTCACCAAGGCTACGATCTTTAGCTGGTCTGAGAGGACGATCAGCCACATTGGGACTGAGACACGGCCCAGACTCCTACGGGAGGCAGCAGTGGGGAATATTGGACAATGGGCGCAAGCCTGATCCAGCCATACCGCGTGTGTGAAGAAGGCCTTCGGGTTGTAAAGCACTTTAAGCAGGGAGAAAAAGTTGTAAGTTAATACCTTACAACCGTGATGTTACCTGCAGAATAAGCACCGGCTAATTCCGTGCCAGCAGCCGCGGTAATACGGAAGGTGCAAGCGTTAATCGGAATTACTGGGCGTAAAGCGCGCGTAGGTGGTTTGTTAAGTTGGATGTGAAAGCCCTGGGCTCAACCTAGGAACTGCATCCAAAACTAACTCACTAGAGTACGATAGAGGGAGGTAGAATTCATAGTGTAGCGGTGGAATGCGTAGATATTATGAAGAATACCGGTGGCGAAGGCGGCCTCCTGGATCTGTACTGACACTGAGGTGCGAAAGCGTGGGTAGCGAACAGGATTAGATACCCTGGTAGTCCACGCCGTAAACGATGACAACTAGCTGTTGGGAGACAACGTCTTTCAGTGGCGCAGCTAACGTTTTAAGTTGTCCGCCTGGGGAGTACGGCCGCAAGGCTAAAACTCAAATGAATTGACGGGGACCCGCACAAGCGGTGGAGCATGTGGTTTAATTCGATGCAACGCGAAAAACCTTACCTACTCTTGACATACTTGGAAGCTCTTGTAATGAGAGTGTGCCTTTTGGAACCAAGATACAGGTGCTGCATGGCTGTCGTCAGCTCGTGTCGTGAGATGTTCCGTTAAGTCGGATAACGAGCGCAACCCTTACCCTTATTTGCCAGCGATTCGGTCGGGAACTATAAGGGGACTGCCGGTGATAAACCGGAGGAAGGTGAGGACGACGTCAAGTCATCATGGCCCTTACGAGTAGGGCTACACACGTGCTACAATGGGGAATACAGACGGACGCTAAGCCGCGAGGTGGTGCTAATCCTAGAAAGTTCTTCGTAGTCCGGATTGGAGTCTGCAACTCGACTCCATGAAGTCGGAATCGCTAGTAATCGCGAATCAGCATGTCGCGGTGAATACGTTCTCGGGTCTTGTACACACCGCCCGTCACACCATGGAAGTGGATTGCACCAGAAGTAGATAGTCTAACCTTCGGGAGGGCGTTTACCACGGTGTGTTTCATGACTGGGGTGAAGTCGTAACAAGGTAGCCGTAGGGGAACCTGTGGCTGGATCACCTCCTTAAAAAGAAATTCGTTTTTAAACGCCCACACGAGTAACTAAATATTATAAAAACAAACTGTTTTGTAAAAATAATTGGTATGTAATTTTCTAGTGTATATAAATTTATATACATAAGATCACTGCAATTAAAAAGTAATTAATAATATTTTATTAAGTTACTCTCAAAAAAAATAACCTTTTTTAAGGTTATATGATCAAGTAAAGGAAGAGCACAAGGCGGATGCCTTGGCAGCATAAGGCGATGAAGGACGTTATAACTTGCGATAAGCTTCGGGGAGCTAGTAAATAAGCTTTGATCCGAAGATTTCCGAATGGGAAAACCCAATGTACATAAGTACATTATCTTATACTGAATACATAGGTATAAGAGGCAAACCTAGGGAACTGAAACATCTAAGTACCTAGAGGAAAAGAAATCAATTGAGATTCCGGTAGTAGCGGCGAGCGAAACTGGAACAGCCCTTAAGCTTTTTTTAGTCCAGCAAAATATTCTGGAAAGTTTAGCCATAGTAGGTGATAGCCCTGTATGTGAAAGACTATTAAAAGTGAAATCGAGTAGGTCGGGACACGTGAAATCTTGACTGAACATGGGGGGACCATCCTCCAAGGCTAAATACTCTATGCTGACCGATAGTGAACCAGTACCGTGAGGGAAAGGCGAAAAGAACCCCGGCGAGGGGAGTGAAATAGAACCTGAAACCTTGTGCTTACAAGCAGTCGGAGCAGACTTGTTCTGTGACGGCGTACCTTTTGTATAATGGGTCAACGACTTAATTTTAGTAGCAAGCTTAACCATTTAGGGTAGGCGTAGGGAAACCGAGTGTTAATAGCGCGTTCAGTTGCTGGAATTAGACCCGAAACCGGGTGATCTATCCATGGCCAGTGTGAAGGTCGAGTAACATCGACTGGAGGCGCGAACCCACTTATGTTGAAAAATGAGGGGATGAGCTGTGGATAGGAGTGAAAGGCTAATCAAACCCGGAGATAGCTGGTTCTCTTCGAAAACTATTTAGGTAGTGCCTCGTGTATTACCATAGGGGGTAGAGCACTGTTTCGGCTAGGGGGTCATCCCGACTTACCAAACCGATGCAAACTCCGAATACCTATGAGTATGAGCACGGGAGACAGACTGCGGGTGCTAACGTCCGTAGTCGAGAGGGAAACAACCCAGACTGTCAGCTAAGGTCCCTAATTATGATTAAGTGGGAAACAATGTGGGAAGGCACAAACAGCTAGGAGGTTGGCTTAGAAGCAGCCATCCTTTAAAGAAAGCGTAATAGCTCACTAGTCGAGTCGGCCTGCGTGGAAGATATAACGGGGCTAAATCATAAACCGAAGCTACAGATCTTTGTTTCAAAGATGGTAGAAGAGCGTTCTGTAAGCCACTGAAGGTAAGCTGAGAGGCGAACTGGAGGTATCAGAAGTGCGAATGTTGACATGAGTAACGATCAAAGAGGTGAAAAACCTCTTCGCCGAAAAACCAAGGGTTCCTGTCCAACGCTAATCGAGGCAGGGTGAGGCGGCCCCTAAGGCGAGGGCGAAAGCCGTAGTCGATGGGAAACAGGTTAATATTCCTGTACTTTTTACAACTGCGATGGGGTGACGGAGAAGGTTAAACTAGCACGGCGATGGTTGTCCGTGCTTAAGATTGTAGGCTGGTGTTTTAGGTAAATCCGGAACACTAAGGCTGAGAATTGATGACGACCACTCTTTGAGTGGGAAGTAGTTGATACCATGCTTCCAGGAAAAACCTCTAAGCTTCAGGTTGTAAGAAACCGTACCCTAAACCGACACAGGTGGTTAGGTCGAGTAGACCAAGGTGTTTGAGAGAACTATGGTGAAGGAACTAGGCAAAATAGCACCGTAACTTCGGGAGAAGGTGCGCCGCATTTGGTGATGAGACTTGCTCTCTAAGCTGAATGTGGTCGAAGATACCAGGTGGCTGCGACTGTTTACTAAAAACATAGCACTCTGCAAACTCGTAAGAGGAAGTATAGGGTGTGACGCCTGCCCGGTGCCGGAAGGTTAATTGATGGGGTTAGCTTATGCGAAGCTCTTGATCGAAGCCCCGGTAAACGGCGGCCGTAACTATAACGGTCCTAAGGTAGCGAAATTCCTTGTCGGGTAAGTTCCGACCTGCACGAATGGCGTAACGATGGCCACACTGTCTCCACCATAGACTCAGTGAAATTGAAATCGCTGTTAAGATGCAGTGTACCCGCAGCTAGACGGAAAGACCCCGTGCACCTTTACTACAGGTTCACACTGGACTTTGACTTTATTTGTGTAGGATAGGTGGGAGACTTTGAAGCTGAGACGCTAGTCTTAGTGGAGTCGTCCTTGAAATACCACCCTTGTAAAATTGAAGTTCTAACCTAGGTCCATTATCTGGATTGGGGACAGTGTGTGCTGGGTAGTTTGACTGGGGCGGTCTCCTCCTAAAGAGTAACGGAGGAGTACGAAGGTATCCTCAGCACGGTCGGACATCGTGCAAAGAGTATAAAGGCAGAAGGATGCTTGACTGCGAGATCGACGGATCGAGCAGGTAGGAAACTAGGTCTTAGTGATCCGGTGGTTCTGAATGGAAGGGCCATCGCTCAACGGATAAAAGGTACGCCGGGGATAACAGGCTGATACCGCCCAAGAGTTCATATCGACGGCGGTGTTTGGCACCTCGATGTCGGCTCATCACATCCTGGGGCTGGAGCAGGTCCCAAGGGTATGGCTGTTCGCCATTTAAAGTGGTACGCGAGCTGGGTTTAGAACGTCGTGAGACAGTTCGGTCCCTATCTGCTGTGGGCGTTTGGAGATTTGAGGGAAGCTGATCCTAGTACGAGAGGACCGGATTGGACGAACCTCTGGTGTTCCGGTTGTCACGCCAGTGGCATTGCCGGGTAGCTATGTTCGGAAAGGATAACCGCTGAAAGCATATAAGCGGGAAGCCTCTCCCAAGATTAAATCTCCCAGAGACTTTATGTCTCCTAAAGAGTCGTCATAGACTATGACGTTGATAGGCAAGATGTGTAAGCGTTGTGAGGCGTTGAGCTAACTTGTACTAATAACTCGTGAGGCTTGATCATGTAACCTTAAGAAAGGTTTGTGAATTGAGATATATGCAGTGAAATAAAATTACTTACCAGTTTGCCTGATGACAATAGCAACTTGGAACCACCTGATCCCATCTCGAACTCAGAAGTGAAACGGGTTAACGCCAATGGTAGTGCAGGGTCTCCCTGTGTGAGAGTAGGAAATCGTCAGGCTTTTTTATTCAAAGGCTTCCATATTTGGAAGCCTTTTTTTATGGGATAATATAATTATGATTATTGGTTTAACTGGTGGAATAGGTTCTGGCAAATCCTTAGCAGCAAGAATGTTTACTGATCTTAATATTGATGTTATTGATGCGGATCTATTAGCAAAAAAAGCTTTAAATAAAAATAGTATTGGATATGACCAATTCTTAGAAAAATTTGGAAATTCATTTTTAAATGAAGACTCAGAAATCAACAGACTTAAGTTAAGAAATTTTATTTTTTCTGATAATAAAAAAAAATCAGAATTAGAAGAAATAATTCATCCAATTGTTGCAGAAGAGATCTCAAAATTTATAGATTGCTCACAATCTCCTTATTCAATAATAATGGTACCTTTAATTTATGAGACAAGAACTATGGATTTTTACGAAAAAATTATTGTTATTGATTGTGACTTAGATACTCAATTAGAAAGAGCAGCAATAAGAGATGATCAAAAAAAGGAAGAAATTTTAGCAATAATTGAATCCCAAGCTTCCAGAGATGAGAGAAATTCAATCGCAGATGATATTATTTTAAATAATTCATCAATTGAGAATCTAAGAGCTCAAGTAGAAGCCTTACATAAGAAATACATCATTAATTTAGAAAAAAGATGAAAACTTGTCCAAGATGTGAAAAAAAGACAGACCTTTCAGAGAAAAATCCAGATAGACCTTTTTGTTCAGAAAAATGCAAGTTGCTGGATTTTGGAAATTGGGCA
This sequence comes from SAR86 cluster bacterium, assembly GCA_023703615.1. Lineage (NCBI taxonomy): Bacteria > Pseudomonadati > Pseudomonadota > Gammaproteobacteria > SAR86 cluster bacterium. The sequence goes on from CP097971.1 coordinate 157,177, forward strand.
AATGAAGAAAATAGAATATCCAGGCCAATAAAATCAGAGGATTTTTATGAAGACTAGCAATTAAATGATTTCTTTATACTATCCGCCACCCTTCATCTTTAATTAAAGATTCAGCTTTTTTAAACTTCATCTCTTTGGTTTCTTGACCATTAGTAACTTTAACTATTTCATTTCTTCCAAATTTTGGCGTTTCCCGTTTAAAAGTTTTTCCCGAATCACCTTCATGATTCTTTTCATTTGGTTGGTTTAATTCGTCAGCATTATAATTTTCCTTTTGAAGAACTATTTCTTCATTATCTTGAGTTTTTTTAGTTTTATTTTGAAACTCTTCTTCAGATGAAATTTGTAAAGAGAATAAAATTCGTATAGTTTCACTATCAATTTCACTCAACATCGATTCAAACATAGAATAAGCTTCGCGCTTAAATTCATTTTTTGGATTTTTTTGCGCGTAAGCTCTTAATCCAATACTTCCTCTTAAATGATCAACCTCTGATAGATGCTCTTTCCAGTGAACGTCTAGCACTTGCAACATTACTTGTTTTTCAATTTGCAGTCTGTTTTCACCTAGAGCGTCATATTTTTGAGAATATTTCTCTCTAGCAATTTTTACGAGCCTTTCAGCAATACTGTCAGGAAGAAGATCTTTGTTATTTTTTATCTCATTATTTAGATTAGTATCTAAATCAAAAGTTTCTTTTAAGTATGTATCTAATTCTTTTGATTTCCATTGTGACTCTATTGATTCAAGTGGAATATAATTATTTGAAATTAAAGTAAATTGATCTTCAATCAAATTTTCTATTGTGAGGCTAATATCATCCTCTTCAAGAAGCTGATTCCTTAATGAATATATTGCTTGCCTTTGATCGTTTGAAACATCATCGTATTCAAGAAGATTTTTTCTAGCATCAAAATTTCTACTTTCTATTCTTTTTTGTGCATTTTCAATACCACGAGAAAGCATTCTATGTTCAATATGGTCTTCTCCCATTCCAATCCTATCAAAAAGAGCTCTTCTGTTATCAGAAATAAAAAGTCTTAACAAGTCATCCTCTAAAGAAAGGAAAAATCTTGAGTAACCAGGATCTCCTTGACGACCAGATCTACCTCTTAATTGATTATCTATTCTTCTTGACTCATGTCTTTCTGTTCCAAGAATATGCAAACCCCCAGCATTTAGAACTGTTTTATTATTTTTATTCCATTCATCTGAGGATTGATCATCTTTTTTTCCACCAAGCACAATATCTGTTCCTCTTCCAGCCATATTAGTTGCAATTGTTACCATTCCTGGTTTACCTGCATTTGCAATGATCATAGCCTCTTTTTCGTGATGCTTTGCATTTAAAATTTGATGAGGTATTTTTTTTGCTTTTAAGTACTCTGAAACCTCTTCCGAAGATTCAACTGACACTGTTCCAACGAGTATTGGTGCAGACTTATCTCGTACAGATTCAATTTCATTTATAAGAGCTTTATATTTAGCTTCTTTTGTAAGAAACACAAGATCATTATGATCATCCCTAGCCATTGGAACATTTGTTGGAATTATTATTACACTTAATCCATAAATTTGATTAAATTCAAGTGCTTCGGTATCAGCAGTACCTGTCATACCGGATAATTTATTAAATAACCTAAAGAAATTTTGAAAGGTTGTTGAAGCAAGTGTCTGTGATTCTTTTTGAATTGGAACATTTTCTTTGCATTCAAGCGCTTGATGAACACCCTCGCTTATTCTTCTGCCAGGCATTGTTCTTCCAGTATGTTCATCTATGAGCAAAACTTCATTATTTCTAACAAGATAATGCACATTTTTTTTGAATAGAAAATGAGCTCGTAAGCTTGCTTGAACAAACCTCATAATTTTTATATTTGAAACAGAATACAAACCATCAGATTTGCCAATTATTTCAGCTTCTTCCAATAATTCTTCTACTAAAATATATCCTTCATCTGTAAGTTCAACACTTCTATTTTTTTCATCAATCAAGTAATGACCCTTTTCATGATCTTGCAATGGCTCCTCTTCAGTTTCTTCTCTTTCTTGTAATATTAACTTAGGAATAAATCGTCGAATTTGTTTATACATATCAGAACTTTCAGCAGAGGGCCCTGAAATTATTAGTGGTGTTCTTGCTTCATCAATTAAGATTGAATCAACTTCATCAACTATTGCAAAATCCAATGAGCACTGAACCCTATCCTCTACTCTGTGTGACATATTATCTCGCAGATAATCAAAACCTAGTTCATTGTTTGTGGCATATATAACATCACACTTATAAGCTTTAATTTTTTCTTCTATTTCTTGATTAGAATTAACAACTCCTACTGAGAGTCCTAAGAATTCATATATTGGCCCCATCCATGCTGCATCCCTGCTGGCTAGATAATCATTAACAGTAACTAAAATTGCTTTATTACCAATACATGAATTTAAATAAGTTGGTAACGTTGCTACCAATGTCTTACCTTCGCCTGTTTTCATTTCAGCAATATTACCTTCTGCCAATGCAATACCACCTAAAAGCTGAGAGTCAAAATGTCTTAATCCAATAGTTCTTTTGCTTGCTTCTCTTACTGCTGCAAAAGCAAGAGGTAGAATTTTGTACATATCATTATTACTATCTTTATAAATCGATAAAATTTCTGATTGTAATTCTTTAAAATAATCATCTGGTTTGCTTTCTAATTCTGATTCAAGTGCATTAGCTTCAATCACATAGGAGGACATTCTTTTTAAAACTCTACTATTCTTAGAGCCAAAAATTTTAGAGAAAATATCGAAAATATTCATTTAAATATTAGCTTTTAATTTAAATCACCAAAAGGGGGTCTAGCATATGATATTGGAGCATTTTTTGAATCTTCAAATTCAATAATCTCATAAGCATTATCTTGTTCAATAATTTTTTTAAGAAGTTGATTATTTAGTGCATGTCCCGATTTAAAACCAGAGAATTCTCCTATTAAATTATGCCCAAGTAAATATAAGTCCCCGATAGCATCTAACATTTTATGTTTAACAATTTCATCATTAAACCTAAGACCTTCTTCATTTAAAATTTTATCATCACCAAATGCAATAGCATTTGATATACTTGCACCTAGAGCAAGATTTTGTGATCTTAATTCTTCAAGATCACGTGCATTGCCAAAAGTCCTTGCTCTGCATACCTCCTTCACAAACGAAGTAGTTGAAAAATCAATAATTGATTCACTGGGGAGACCTTTGTGAACAGGATGATCAAAGTCAACTTTATAGGATACCTTGAATCCATTAAAAGGCTTAATTTTTGCGTATGCATCTCCACGAGTTACGGATATTTCTTTCTTAACTTTTATAAATTTTTTAAGAGAATCTTGTTCTTCAATTCCAGCAGATTGAATTAAAAAAACGAAAGGACTTGAGCTTCCATCCATAATTGGTATTTCTGGTCCATCAACCTTTATCAAGCAATTATCAACACCTAAGCCAGCAATTGCTGAAAGTAGATGCTCAATTGTAGAAATTTTTATATCATCTTTGACTAATGCAGTCGATAAAGTAGTATCTCCAACATTTTCTGCGCTTGCTGAAATTACATTTTCTGGATCAATATCAGTTCGTATAAACGAAATACCTGTATTTATATCAGAAGGAAGTAGCTCCATATTTATATTCTTTCCAGTATGAAGTCCAATTCCAACTGCTTTAATAGGATTTCTTAACGTTCTTTGTTTTAACATAAAAATAAATTTTTAAATTTTTCTTTGTCTTATAGCTTCAGAAAGTATTATCCCAGTTGCAACAGAAACATTAAAGCTTTTGAATATATTATTATTACTCAAATTAATTTTTTGATCACATTTGTCTAAAGTCTTTTCCCGAATACCTGATTCTTCAGAACCCATAACAATTGCTGATCCATTATCAAATTCGCAGTCAAGGTAACTTTTACTTGAATGTTCACTTAAACCATAAATTTTTATATTGATGTTTTTTAAATACTTTAAGCAATTTACTAAATTACTTACATGAAAAATATTTAAAGTTTCTATACCACCAGCTGATACTTTATGAACTAAGGCATTAATAGGCGCACATTGGTGTTTATTAATTATCAAAGCATCAATGCCACTAACAGCAGCTGATCTGATACATGCGCCTAGATTTCTTGGATCTATAATATTATCTAAAATTAATATCAGTGGATTCGTTTTGGAGCTCGCTTCTATGAATTCTTTTAAATCTTTAAAATTTCTATTGTCTTCATGCCTTATTTGAGCAACAGGCTCTTGCTTAATTTTTTTTGATAATTCGTATGGGATATTATTCCTGTTCAACAACTTAATTAAGATATTTATTCGATCATCGTCCCTATTAGCTGGAAGAAAAACTTTTTTAATTTTATGAGGATTATGCTCAAGTATGCTTTCTATGCTATGAAAACTAATTCTTGTATCTATTTCTTTATCTGATTTTCTCATTTTGACAAAGGGACCAAAGTAATTTTTCTTTCATCCGGAATGACATTAGCTATTCTAACTCTTATCTCTTGACCTATTTTATAAGTTCTTCCAGATCTTTTTCCGATAAGGTAATTGGATTCTTTATTGTAAAAATATCTATCTCCGGGCAAATCTGTAACATGAATTAGTCCAGAAATATAAAAATCTTCAATTTCAGCAAATAAACCAAATTCTGTTATACCTGTTATGACCGTATTGAACTGATTACCAATATATTCTTTTAGTAAATAACAAATCATTTGTTGAATAACTTGTCGTGATGATTTTTCTGCAATTCTTTCACATTCCGACATAGCAATACAATCCTCTTCAATTTTATCTTTGCTAAATTTTATTTTTCCTTTATTAACAATATTTTTTATCATTCTATGCGTCATTAAATCCGGATATCTTCTAATAGGAGAAGTGAAATGAGAATATCTTTCCAGTTGAAGACCAAAATGACCAATTTCTTTAGTTGAATATTCTGCTCTTTTTAAGCTTTGTAAAATAAGAGTCTGAAGAACTTTTTTCAAATTATTTTTTTTTGCAAATTTTATACATTCAGTTAATGTTCCTAGTGAATTTTTACTAGAATTAATAGAGAATCCTTTTAAATGAAAAAAGTTTTTTAAAGTTTCTAACTTAATCTCATCAGGTTCCTCGTGAACTCTATACACTCCATAAGAGTAATTTTTCTTCATAAAATTAGCAGCGCATATGTTTGCAGAAAGCATCGCTTCTTCAATCATTTGATTGGAAAAGTAATGCTTTGGAAGAACTATTTTATTTACCTTACCATTTTGGTTGATTTTAAGAGTTGGTTCTTGACTATCGATTTCTAATGCATGTCTTTCACTTCTTTTGGTTAAAAGAATTTTTGTGAGAGAGTTTAAGTTATCTAAAGATAAACAAATATTTTCATTTATATCAGATTTAATATGATTTAAATATTCATCAACTTGTTTATAGGTCATTCTGAGGTGTGATTTTATTTTTCCTTCAAAAAAACTATAAGATTCTATTTCACCACTTAAACTAAAAAATATGTCACAAACAACTACATTTCTATTTTCATTTGGAACTAATGAACATAGGTCATTTGAAATTTTTTCTGGAAGCATGGGAATAACTTTTGATGGAAAATATATTGAGGTGCCTCTTTTTTGAGCTTCTTTATCAATTTCAGAATTATATTTAATAATTTCTGCAACATCTGCAATAGCAACACTTAGAATATATTTTGAGTTATTTCTCCTGCAGAAAATAGCGTCATCAAAATCTTTTGCATCCGGACCGTCAATCGTTATAAATGGAGTTTTTGTAAGATCTTTTCTTGATTTTTTTGAGTCTAATTCAATATCTTTTAGTTCAAAAGATATTTTCTCATTCCATTTATATCTGAGATTATTTTCTTTAATTATTTGGAGTACAGTATTTTCTAATTGACTCATTTTGTTTAATTTTTATATTCGAGGTATAGACCTAGCATTCTGCCTCTTGGATCATGAACTCTTGTATCAAAACTAAAATCTGGAGCATCATAAAGTCTTGGTGCAGATTCATCTAATATATTTATTACTGAAAATTTAAATTGCATTTTTCCTGAATACATTTCATAAGTTTTACTTAAAGAAAAATCAAACACTAAAAAAGAATTGATTTTATTTTGATACCCATAATCTAATCCAAGACCTGTTACTGGCCTATTATTTTTGTAGCTATCAATGTAACGAGTATTAAAATTGATATTCAAATCATTAATAGCCCAATTTATAAAAGAATTTATTCTTCTTTTTGGTAAAGAGTGCGTATGAGCATCGTAATTAAATTTACCAACCCTATTAATCATTTTGCTTGTATTTCCATCATCTGGAGTCAAGAATTTATTCAGGGAAGTTCCCTTTAAGGCAAACTTAATTTCTCCATATTTTTTAAACTTAATAAAAATTTTTTCAAAATTTATATCAATTCCTGATAATTCAGTTCGTTCTTCATTAAAATATGATGTGGTAACACCAATCAAATCACCAATTTCATTTCTCGTAATTCTTAAACCATTTGGATTTTCATTTAGTATTGCTTGCGCGCTTTGGATTTCAATTCTATCCTCGTAATCAATCTCCCAATAATCAAGAGTTATTTTGGAATTTGAATTAGTATAAATAATTCCTATATTTGTATTATCTGAAAAAGCTGGTTTTAGATTAGGATTCCCTATTTGAGCTTGTCTTACAAAGGGAGAATTCCCATTAAAATCACGGACACTACCTAAATTAATATTACTTGAAAACATTTGTGCCATTGAAGGCATTGAAAATGAAGAGCTTCTTGATGCTCTTATAGAAAAATTGTCACTCAAATAAGCTTTAAAAGATGCTTTAGGATCGAATGATGAATCATTGCTGAAATCCTCATATCTACCGGCTAAGTTAAAATTTAACTTATTTTTGAAGTTTTTCTCTATTTCAAAAAAACCGGCAAACTTATTTCTAGATTTATCAACATTAATCCCACCACCTAAAAAAAATAAATCAGCGGTTTTTATAATTTTTCCATCCGAATCAAATTCTGCTCTACTTATATCATCATAAAAGATGTCTAGATTCTCTTGATTAGATTGAAATCCGTAAGCAATTTGGTATCCAGATAAAGAGGAGGTCCTAAAAATAAGGTCAATACTTCTTAGACTTGCCTCTTTTGTTGAGATTTCTGCACCAGTGACGTAATCGAGAAGAGCTTTAGAATTTTGAGATGAATCAAATATGTTCCAAAAAATAATATCTCCACCTTGAACATTCATTGACGTGCCATTAAGAGATTCTAAAAATCTTGAATCTATAATGTCAGGTCTAAAATGATTATTTGAGTGACTGCTAGCAGAAATTGAAAATTCAACTTCAGTACTTTTACCAATATTTGAAAATATCTTTTGGCTAAGGTGATATTGTTCAATATCTTTAGGTGATTTAGGAGAAATATATTCTGAGCCAAGTGGCCTACCATACCAAGTTACAGGCACATTAAAAGGGCTTCCTCCTTCTCCAGGTTGAATTTTTCGACTTAAAAAGGGTAATGCTGGATATGAAGGAGACTGCGGATTGTCATTAACATTTACTTTAGAGTAAATGTAAGTTAATTCAAAATTATAATTTTCTAATTGATGATTTACATTTGAATAAAACTTTTTATGACCCTCATCATTAACTATATTAAATCTATTGCCATATAAAAAACCACATGTATTTGCATCTCTGAAAACACCTCCATTGGCTATACAATCTGGGTCAGGTATTTTTTGATTACTTTGATAAGTGCCTGCCCATAAACCACTACTAACAACATCGGCTTCAGTAACTTTAAAAGATCTTCCTAGCCCACTAATTGCAAGTTCAGCAATACCAGGAATCTCAGATGCCGATAGAGATGATCTATCAAGGATATTAATCCCAAGGACATAATTTCCCTTTTTATAATTTGAACCATATAGTAAACCAATCGAATTATCATTTTGATTATAATTGGAAGTAGTTTGACGATTTATTTTAAGCTTTACTCCATCAAAATTTTTATAAGTAAAAAAATTAACTACGCCTGCAACAGCATCAGATCCATATGTTGAAGTAGCACCTTCTTTTAACACCTCGATTTTTTGCAATGCAATTTCTGGAATAATATTTACATCAATATATCCTTCTCCATCATTCGATGGCGTGCCAGCAAATGTTTGTCTTTTTGAATTTATTAAAAGAAGCGTTGATGCATGATCTAGTCCTCTAAGAGTTACTGAAGACATACCTTGATCCACGCCATCCAACGTATTTGCTTGAAAATGCGAACCAGATGAAGCTGTAATATATTTGCTTATTTCTGCAATAGTAGAAATATTAAGATTCTCAAAATTTTCTTGCGTTATTATCTCAATAGGTGATGAGTCTAATTCACTATTATTTATTAGGCTTCCAGTAACAATTATTTCTTCAATATCTGTACTTTCCAAATAAGAAATGAAAATAAAAAGAATTAAAAAAATAGGTTTTACTTTTAATATCATGCGTAAATACAATTAAGAAGCATCTTACAAGATAAAGAGAGATTTGTAATTTTTTCTCAAAAAAAATGAGCCCAGAAGGGCTCATTTTATTTTAGCAATAAGAAAAAAATTAATAGGTAAAATTAAATTTAATTCCGTAATTTCTACCTGGAAGAGGTACTTCATTTTTTACAAATGACGCGTGATTTCTTGCAGCTTCATCTAGAAGGTTCCTACCAAATAATGAAACTTTTAAATCACCCTTACCATTAATATTAAATGTTTTTGTTAACCTAGTATCAAGCATTTGATATGCTCCAGTCACAGTTTCACCTTCACCAATATCATTTTGCTTTTCAACATCTTTCATACTCAAGTTAAAAATTAAATCGTCTTGAACATACGATAGAGAATAAACATTTCTTGCTGGATTGATTCTAGGTAAATAATGCCCATCATCAAATTTAGCATTTACAACATCTCTTCCAAAAGATAATGTTAAATCGCCTGAGCTCAAGGCAAATGTTCTACCAAACTCTATTTCGTATCCATCAAATTCAGCGTCTGCTTGTTCATAGTTTGAACAAATTAACTCAGGATGCGGATGCGGATCTCCACCAGGATCTTCTACTGGATGATCATCATCCTCTTCCTCATTACATTCATGATGCTCCTCTTCACCATCCTCTTCATGATGTTCTTCATCATGGAGGGTAATATAATTATCTACATCGTTTATATATACGCTAGCAAGCGCGTAATAATCACCGTTGTCAAAGCTTAATGTAATGTCAAAATTGTTAGAGGTTTCGTTTGATAATGTAGGATCACCAACTTCAAACCTTCCTGTCGCCATATGAGGACCATTCATAAAAAGCTCAATAACTGAAGGAGCTCTTTCAACACTTGCATAACCTAGTTTAATATCAAGATTATCACTTAAATCTCTGCCTACACTCAGGGCAAAACTATTTGTATCATCTTCTATTACAAAATTGTCTATGTCACCATGATGCTCATCAGTAACACTTCCAGATCTCTCAATTTGATCCAATCTAAAACCAAAATCGACTTTAAAAAGTTCAAGATTTTTGCTGACGAAGTATCCAAGCGTAAACTCTTCGTTATTTGCAGGATTCATAAAGGCTTCTTCTCCAACAATTGAAGAATCCTCATCAACAAAATTTAGTGATATTTTTTGTGTCATATTTTCAGTAGATAAATCAAAAATTGCTCCATACTCAATTGCATCATTCATGAAAACTGTTGGCTCATCTTCCTCATCAGGATCGTGAGGCTCATCTTCATCATGTTCCTCTTCATGACCTTCAGTTAATGAATAATCCGAATCCCTAAAGTTATATGTAATGGAATTTATTAAGCTACCATTAATATTATAAGAACCTTTTATAGAAAAACTCTCTGAATCAGTTGTTGAAAAAATTCGTTCTTCCCCATGAGGTTCTGCCTCGCCTTCACCCTCTGGTTCATGTTCCTCACCATGAAAAGGAATACCATAGACACTTTCTAAATTATCAATTGAGAAACCTATGAAGCCCCAATCTCCTGTTTTTGAGAGTCCAAATTTTGAAGACTCAACCTGAAGATCAGAGTTATTTATATAACCTAAATTTTCCTCTTCCTCTTCATCTTCCTCTTCCTCTTCGTGAATTACTGCGCCATTAGGAACATCATAATTTCCAAACTCAGAGTTTTTATAACCAAAAGTTAAGTTCAATCCATTAATATTACTCTTTGCATTAATATTATGAGTGTCGCCACTATTTACTGATTGAGACTCAAGACCAACATTAATTAGGGGTTCCTCAATATCCATAGTTGCAATTGCATTGTCAACAACATTTATAATTCCACCAGTCGTTCCATTAGCATAAAGCAAAGATGATGGACCTTTTACAATTTCAATTTGTTGGACATCATTTAAATCGATATCATTTAAATGGTCTACGCCGAGTCCTGATACATCTCTATTGACCATACCATTTTTAAGAATTTTGACTCTTGGTCCTGACATTCCTCTAATTATTGGCTGTCCCACTGCTGCACCATAGTCCGCTATAGATACTCCCAAATAACTGTCAATCGCATCTCCTAGACTAGTTGTTGCATCGTCAATAATGTCTTCACCATCTATAACATATAAAGGATTTGTGATTTTATTTGAATCAACCAAAGAAGAGGTAACAACAACTTCTTCAATATCTTGTGCAAATATAAAATTTGCAATCACGCTAATTGATAATAGCGTAAATAAAAAACGTTTCATAAAAAACTCCTGTAAAAAAATAAATATAAAATTCAGTATTTATTTTTTAGGCGGTGCTCTTGATAAATTAGAAGTTTTAAAATATGAAGCAAATCTTGATAAAAGATTTGTTTTTAAAATGACCCTTTGGTGATATGAATGACTTTTAAATAGGATTACTGGAATGTCAGTATTATGTTCACACGCCTGACATTCAGTTATATATTCCTCATCATGATGCTCAAAATGAGCATCAAAACTATGAACCGATAAACCGGTTAAAAAAAGAATTGATATTAAAAGATATTTATTATTCATTTGTAAAAAAAATTTTCACATTAATTATATTATTTTCCCAGTCATTTATTACATAGCTTCAAGGAAAAGTTTTTCCCACTCTTTTTCAGTCGGTACTTTAGGTGAAGTGAAATTGCTTGGATCAGTAATAGAGTGAGCAACCAGTTCAGGAATCATATTTTCAGTGACGCCCATTTCTGCTAGACCTTTTGGGAGTCCAATCCTTTCATTTAATTTCTCAATTTCATTAGCTAAGTCAATTGACTCATTTTTACCCATTGCACGCAATATTCTTGAATATTTATTTCCAATATGGTCGTGATTAAATCTTAGTACTGAAGGCAAGATCACACCGTTTAGAGTTCCATGATGAAGTTTAAGTTCTTGGTTAGCTCCTGCTGCATGACTCATTGAATGAACAGCACCTAAACCTTTTGAAAAAGCCATGGCGCCCTCAGTCGATGCCATCATCATATTCCATCTCGCATCTTTGTCTTTTCCATCTTTACAGGCTCTGACTAAGCTTTCCTCTTTAATAATTTTCTCAATACCATCAATTCCTACAGCTTCCGCAGGAGGATCATTTATTGGAGATAAAATAGCTTCTATACAATGAGTTAAAGCATCCATTCCAGCTCCGGCCGTTAAGACTGGTGGTAAACCTTCTGTAAGCTCTGGATCACAAATTGCAGCATTTGGCATTAAGTGCGGGCTTGCAAGAATCAATTTTCTTCCATCATTCATTATAATTAAAGATCCAACGGATACTTCACTACCAGTTCCAGAAGTTGTGGGAATTGCAATCATAGGCATTGTTTCAGTTATTTTTCCATAGCCACCTTCGTTAACTGCGTAATCTAAAAGATTCCCATCATGATTTGCCATAAGCGCAACTGCTTTAGCTAAATCCATACTCGATCCGCCTCCAAATCCAACAACACCATCGCAATCATTGGCTCTATATAACTCAAGAGCTTCATTCACAGCTTTTTCTGTTGGATTTGCCGGAGTTTCTTCATAAAATGTTGGAGAAATTTCATTTGAGATAAGATCTCTAATTTTGTCAGTCATCCCTATTGAGGATAGTCCTGGATCGGTGCAAACAAGAGGGTTTTTTATTTCGAGTGTCTCTAAAACTTCCGATATTTTCCCAAGAGCTCCGTTTTCAAAATAAGGTTTATTAAAATAATTTAGTTGCATAATTTTTTGTATTTATTGAATTATAGATTATATTTGATTTCATATGATTAATAATTTACTTTCGGCATTAGGCGCCTTTTTTTGTATAACTGCATTAGCCTATATAAGTTTTTTAGATAAAACTAATTTGTGGTTAATTCCACCTTTTGGAGCAACAATGGTATTAGTTATGGCAGTTCATGACAGTCCTTTGGCTTCTCCAAAAAATATTTTTCTTGGGCACACTCTTTCGGCCTTGTCAGGAGTAATAATTTATATGTTGCTTGGAATGTCCCCGATTTCAATTGGAATTGCTGTTGCCTTGTCGGTTTGGGTAATGGCAACTACAAACAATATTCATCCACCCGCCGGAGCAAATCCAATAATTGCAATTTTAGGTGGAGAAGGGTTCGATTTTATATTAATGCCTGTTGCTCTTGGATCTATTTTCATTGTAATTTTTGCAATTTTTTATAATAGATTATTAAAACGAGATTATTATCTTTAAAGAAAATTAAATAAGATGGAGCCACCTGTCAGATTCGAACTGACGACCTGATGATTACAAATCAACTGCTCTAGCCAACTGAGCTAAGGTGGCACGGTGTGAATTTTACATCATTGTTTTAAAATATTAACGTTTTTGTTGCAATTTATGTATATTATGAGATTTTAATATTCCAAAACAAAATTATGAAATATTTATTACTTACAATTTTACTCACATCATCATTAATCATTGGGGATGATCATACAGAACCAAACTACTCCAAGTTTCAGGCAAACTATTTTTTCAGCTGCCCAAATGAGCCAGCATGTGGAGCTGCCTTTGATAAGCTTATGAATAGTCCTGAAATCAAAGAGCAAAAATTTGAAGCGTCACTCTCAAGAATTAGTATGCAAGGGTACGCAAATATTACTCATTCAATAAACTTTTATTATAAAAGCGCTGAAAGGTTTCAAAAAGCAGGAGAAATTTTTTCAAGTTCGCCTGCCTTTGGTATTTTTGGTCAAGAAATGGCTGCTGCTGGTGCAGAACCTTACTACAACAACCTTACAAGTTATCTAATAGCCGAAGGTGATGCTAGAGGCGCAAATTATGGAGTTACTTTTGTTGATCAAGTCAGCAATCCAATGGTGTACTTCCCATCATTTAAAAAAGTGGCTTCAAAAATGTTTGAAGAGTCATTTGGTGGTGAAGCATATGTTTTAAGACAACAACATCTTGGCAGTGGAAACGTTACTCACTCTGTTTCAATATATTTTAATTCAAGCTCAGAAGCACTTGAATTTCTTGCAAATTATCAGACTACCCCTCAATTTAGTACGTTTTTAGAAGAAGCTGGTGAAACTTTTACGCAAGTAAGATCATATATGGAACAAACACTGCTGCAATACAATCCAGACTAACGTTAAGACTAGCAAAATAAATTGGGAGCTTATGCTCCCTTTTTTTTATGATTAATATAAAATTAATTTAATCAAAATGTTCTTTCCAAATAATAAGATATTCATTCACATCCCAAAAACAGGTGGGAGCAGTATTGAATTTGCAATTACTGAAAATTTTTATAAGAACATTAACAAAGTTGATGAAGTGGATAGAATAAAACTTGAAGCCTTTTCATATGAAAATTTTAGTGTGCATGGTTTTTATAAAAAATTGCAAAAAGGAAATGGTGGCCATACTCACAGTTTTATCAAAGAATATGATGAATACATGGATATTGATAAATATGAAAAATTTGTAATTTTAAGAAACCCTTATGAGCAAGTTACAAGTTTATACAATCAGTTAAGAAAACAAGTAAAAATAACATCTTTGAATAATTTTATACTTGATGAAAATGGCCATAATGTATCAAAATATAGCCATTACATTGATCAATATAAATTTACGCATATCGAAAATAACCTCACTGTAGACAGGGTATTTGTATTTGACAGATATAATGAAGTTCAAAATTATGTTGAAGACGAGTTTAAGATTAAGATTAATAAATCCTTAAAGCTATGGAAAACAGAGTATACAAACGAATCAATTAGCAGCGATGCAAAAAAATATTTTGAAAGTAAGTTTTTAAACTCAATAGAACTTTTTGAAAATTATTTATAGGATAATTATATCTCGAGTGTGCAACCAGTTCCGCCGAGACCACAATATCCATTTGGATTTTTTGCAAGATATTGTTGGTGATATTCTTCAGCTAAAAAGTAATTTTTCATTAACTTGACTTCAGTGGTTATAAGATTGAAGTTATTTTTTGATAAAACCTCTTGAAAGCATTCTTTACTTTTATTGGCAGTATTTAGGTCATTTTCATTATTGCAATATATTACTGATCTGTATTGCGTCCCAACATCATTTCCTTGCCTCATACCTTGAGTGGGATCATGGCATTCCCAAAAAATTTTTAGCAATTCGTTTAATGAAATCTTATTTTTATCATAAACAACTTTAACCACTTCAGCATGATTTGTTTCCTTATAACAAACATCTTCATATGATGGGTTTTCAGTATCACCACCTGAATATCCAACAGAGGTAACCCAAACTCCATTAAGGTCCCAAAATTTTCTTTCAACCCCCCAAAAACATCCTGCACCAAAAATTATTTCATTTAAATTATTTGGATTATCATTTATGAGAGACTTTGAATTTAAAAAATGATTCATTTGTATATTCCTTTAATTGAAATTTCTCCGAATTCAATGATTTTTTCCTCATCATTCTTAAAAATTTTAATTTTTCCTTCTTTATTAATACCTTTAAATATCGCTGTATCTGTTATTTCGTTATTCCTTAATATTTTTATTTCCTTGTTCATATGAATGCACATATCTTCCCATTTAGACTGCCAATCGTAAATACCGTTATCTATGAAATCAATAAAATTTAGAATTATATTGTTAATTATTTTTGATCTTTTCGATTTAAGTTCATATTTTGAAAGATCACCCCACCAAGATTCTTTTTCTTGGAGATCAAAATTTATGCCAATACCAATAATTGAGAGGTTTTTATCGCCTTTTATCTCCCTTTCTATGAGTATTCCACCAACTTTTTTATTGGCAAATACAAGATCATTAGGCCATTTCAAACCTAAAGAACCATCAGTAACAAAATTTTTAAGAGCTTCTATGCATAAAATACCTGTTATTAGGCTCAATGGAGCATCATTAAGCTCTTTTAATGTTGCAATAGTAAGATAAATATTACCAAGATTAGGACTTGACCATTTCTTGCCAAGTCTGCCTTTACCTTTAATTTGTTCTTCAGCAATAATTATATGAATATCTGAATTTATCTTAATTCTCTTTGATTCTTCGTTAGTAGAGTCAATTTGATCGAAAATATTGATATTGACCCTTGTTCTATCTATATTTGATAAGATTTCTTTTTTATTTAATTTATTCAAAATACACAAATTAGTTGACTTAATAACATTCTAGAACAAAAATACATTCCTTTAAATGGAGAGGTGGGTGAGTGGTTAATACCAGCAGACTGTAAATCTGCCGCTTCGGCTACGTAGGTTCGAATCCTACCCTCTCCACCATTAATTTTCATGAAAAATACTAAATAAAATAACTATATATTTATAGTCAAAAAAGGTTGAGTTTATAAGATTTTAGAGAGATAATACGCCACCTTAAATGAGGATGCTTATAAAAACGGGCTCATATAGCTCAGTCGGTAGAGCACTTGCTTGGTAAGTAAGAGGTCACCGGTTCAAGTCCGGTTATGAGCTCCAATTTAAATTAATAATTTCAGAGAGGCAGAAAAATGGCTAGAGAAAAATTCGAAAGAACCTTACCACATGTGAATGTGGGAACAGTCGGTCACGTAGACCATGGTAAAACAACGCTTACAGCTGCATTAACAAAAGTAGCTGCAGAAGTTTTCGGCGGCGATGCTGTAGATTTTGCAAATATTGATAACGCACCTGAAGAAAGAGAAAGAGGTATTACTATTGCTACTTCTCACGTGGAGTATGTATCAACTGCTCGTCACTATGCTCACGTTGATTGTCCAGGTCACGCCGATTATGTCAAAAACATGATTACAGGTGCTGCACAAATGGATGGTGCTATATTGGTAGTTAGTGCTGCAGATGGCCCAATGCCTCAAACAAGAGAACATATTCTGCTTGCAAGACAAGTTGGTGTTCCATACATTGTTGTTTACATGAATAAAGCAGATCAAGTAGATGATGCAGAGCTTCAAGAACTCGTAGAAATGGAAATTAGAGAACTACTAAACGAATACGATTTTCCTGGTGACGATACACCTATCATCGTTGGAAGTGCTCTTAAAGCATTAGAAGGAGATACTTCAGAAATTGGTGTGCCTTCGGTTCAAAAACTTATTGAAACACTAGACACTTATGTACCAGAACCAGAAAGGCCTGTGGATGGAGCATTTTTAATGCCAATTGAGGACGTATTTACAATCTCTGGAAGAGGAACAGTTGTTACAGGAAGAATCGAGACTGGTATAGTAAATACTGGTGATCCATTAGAGATTGTGGGTATTAAAGATACAACAGAAACAACATGTACCGGTGTTGAAATGTTCAGAAAATCACTCGACGAAGGTCGTGCCGGTGAAAATTGTGGTATTTTGTTAAGAGGCGTTGAAAGAGAGGCTGTTGAAAGAGGTCAAGTCTTATCAAAACCAAAATCAATTTCACCTCATACAAAATTTGAAGCAGAAATATATGTCTTAAGCAAAGATGAAGGTGGAAGACATACACCATTTATGAATAACTACAGACCTCAGTTCTACTTTAGAACTACTGATGTCACTGGAGCATGTGAGCTACCAAGTGGCGTAGAAATGGTCATGCCAGGTGACAACATAAAAATGAATGTTGAGCTAATTGCTCCAATTGCTATGGATGAAGGACTTAAGTTTGCAATTAGAGAAGGTGGAAGAACAGTTGGTGCTGGTGTAGTATCAAAAATTATTGAGTAAAAATTGACTAAATAGCCGAGGCCAAAGTGTCTCGGCTTGCTTGTCTGTAGAGAATATGAAAATTAGTTTTAGGCCAGTAGCTCAATTGGTAGAGTACCGGTCTCCAAAACCGGGGGTTGTGGGTTCGAGACCCTCCTGGCCTGCCAAGTTTAACTTGCTGGCAAAATAGGAATTATATGGCTAAAGAATCTGGTTCAAATACATTAGATACTCTTAAATGGGTATTTGCTTTAGCAATTTTCGGTTTAGCTGTATTTGGAAATAGTTATTTTGTAGAGGTTGCTTTTTTATATAGAGTTATTGGTGTTTTAATCTTATTTGTATTTGGTCTTGTAATATTAGCTGCAACGAACTTTGGTTCAAATTCCATAAAATTAATAAAAGAATCTAGAACTGAACTTAGAAGAGTTGTTTGGCCTACTAGAATGGAAACTACTCAAACTTTTTTGGTAGTCTTTGTTTCAATTATATTATTATGCTTATTTTTTTGGGGTCTTGAAACGCTTTTGAGTTTTTTAACAAGACTAATATTAGGGTAAATTTATGGAGTGGTATGTAATACAAGCTTATTCGGGCTATGAGCAAAAAGTAAAAGTTGCTCTAGAAGAAAAAATAGCTTTAAACAATCTTTCAGATAAATTTGGAGAGATACTTATACCTACCGAACAAATAGTTGAGTTAAAAGGTGGAGCGAAAAAAACTACCGAAAGGAAGTTTTTTCCAGGTTATATATTAATACAAATGATTCTTGAAGATGATTCTTGGCAGCTTGTTCAATCAACTCCGAGAGTATCTGGTTTTGTTGGAGGTACTAGAGAAAAGCCTCTCCCAATTTCTGAATCCGATGTTAATAACATTATTAATAGAATTGAAGTTGGTGAAGATGCTCCTGCTCCAAAAACAATTTATGAACCAGGTGAAGTTATCAGAGTATGCGACGGTCCCTTTAATGATTTTAATGGAGTAGTTGAACATGTTGACTATGAACGAAATATGGTTAAAGTGTCTGTTCAAATTTTAGGTAGAGCAACACCAGTAGATCTAGAATTTATGCAAATAGAGAAAACATAATGGCAAAAAAGTTAGCAAATGTTTTGAAATTACAAATACCGGCTGGAGGTGCTAACCCCAGTCCTCCTGTAGGGCCAGCGCTTGGCCAAGTTGGCGTAAACATTATGGATTTTTGTAACGCTTTTAACAATGAAACTCAAGAAGCTGAAAAAGGAATACCTTTACCTGTTGTCATAAATGTTTATGAAGATAAATCTTTTGACTTTGTTGTAAAAACTCCACCCGCAGCAGTACTTATAAGAAAAACTCTTGGTATTGAAAAAGGTAGTGGCGAGCCTAACAAGGAAAAAGTAGGTAAATTGAATAGAGCACAATTAGAAGATATTGCTAAACAAAAAGGGCCCGATCTTAATTCAAATGATATTGATGCAGCAGTTAAAATTATTGCAGGAACTGCAAGAAGTATGGGTGTTGAGGTTGACCTATGAGCAAAATGACAAAGAAACAAAAAATAATTGTGGATAAAGTAGATCCAGAAAAAATTTATTCACTCGAAGAGGCAATGGAAATTATGCAATCTGTAAAATCTAAAAATTTTGAAGAATCTCTTGATATTGCAATAAGGCTTGGAGTAGATCCAAATAAATCTGATCAAAATGTTAGAGGAGCAGTAACACTACCAAATAGTCTTGGTAAAGATGTTAATGTTGCAGTTTTTGCTGATGGGGATCAAGCTAATGCTGCAAAAGAAGCAGGGGCAGAACATATTGGTATGGAAGATTTAGCTGACAAATTTAAGAAAGAAGAGATTCAAGCAGATGTAGTGATTGCAACAAATGCTGCCATGAAAGTGGTTGGAAAATTAGGACAAGTATTAGGGCCTAAAGGGCTTATGCCAAATCCTAAAGTTGGAACTGTTACTGATGATGTTGCTGTTGCAGTTATGAATGCTAAAGCAGGTCAAGTCAGATTTAGAACAGATAAAAATGGAATAATTCATGGAAGTATTGGCAAGGTATCTTTTGACAAAGATAAGATAAAAGCAAATGCATCTGTTTTATTAGAAGAAATAAAAAAATTAAAACCAGCGTCTGCTAAAGGAATTTTCATAGGCAGTATTGCTCTAAGCAGTACAATGGGGCCAGGAATTAAGGTAAATTCTGCAGATTTGCTATAAGTTTTAGCTTTGTAAGAAATTACAAAGCTAGATAGTTGCGTTTACGCAGCCGTCAAAGACCGTAGGTGTTGAGAGACTTAATTTCCTACGCAGGTGGTGTTCAAATTGTAATTTTACAATTTGTCACCGAATAGCCGAAAGGCTTAATAAGGAGAATTGCTGTGGCGTTGTCAAAGAGTGAAAAGGAAAAGATAGTTGGAGAAGTCAAAGAAGTTGCATCTAATGCATCATCTCTTGTTATATCCGACGCTAGAGGTCTGAAAGTTTCGGAGTTATCTGAAATCAGAACCAAGGCAAGCGAATCTGGTATCCATATTCAGGTTATAAAAAACTCTCTTGCCAAATTGGCATTTGAGGGAACTGATTTTGGATGCTCAGATGAAGTATTGTTTGGACCGTCTTTATTTGCTTTTTCTTTTGATGAACCAGGTGCAGCAGCGAAGTTGCTTAAAACCTATGCTAAGAATTTTGATGAATTAGAAATTAAAGCATTAGTTGTTGAAGGGCAATTGCTTGACGGGGGCCAGATAGATATCTTAGCTACCTTGCCTTCTAAAGAAGAGGCTTACGGTCTCATCGCTAATGTACTCCAAGCTCCAATTTCTAAATTTGCAACTTTATTAAATGAAGTTCCAAGTAAGTTAGCAAGAGTTTTATCAGCAGTTCGTGACAAAAAAGAGGCGTCAGCCTAAATTATAAGGAGAATAAGAAATGGCAACTAGTAAAGATGATATCCTAAAATCAATTGAAGAAATGTCGGTAATGGAACTTGTCGATTTGATTTCAGCAATTGAAGAAAAATTTGGAGTGACAGCAGCAGCAGCAGTTGCAGCCGCACCTGCAGCAGCAGGAGCTGGTGATGCACCCGCTGAAGAAGAAAAAGATGCTTTTGATGTTGTATTATCGGCAGCTGGAGATCAGAAAGTACAAGTTATTAAAGCTGTAAGAGCTATAACAGGTCTCGGATTGAAAGAAGCAAAAGATATGGTTGATGGAGCACCTTCTACTTTGAAAGAAGGCGTTGCAAAAGATGATGCCGAAGCAATGCTTACTCAATTAACTGAAGCCGGAGCTACAGCAGAACTAAAATAATAATTAAACACATATAAATAAGGGCGCATTTATGTCATACAGCTACACTGAAAAGAAAAGGATAAGAAAGAATTTTGGTACTTTTGCTAAAGTTATGGATTTACCAAATCTTATCGAGACTCAAACAAATTCTTATTCTGATTTTCTTCAAGCTGATATTGCGTCTGATGCAAGAAAAAAACAAGGATTGGAAGAGGTATTTCAATCCTTGTTTCCAATTAAAAGCGTATCAGGTAATGCTGCTCTTGAGTATGTATCTTATGAGCTAGGTAAAAATACTTATGATGTGCAAGAATGTCTTATTCAAGGTCTTTCTTACTCAGCACCTTTAAGAATCAAAGTTAAATTGGTCTTATATGATAGAGAAACTAATTTTAAAGAAGTTAAAGATATAAAAGAAGGTGAAGTATTTATGGGAGAGGTTCCTTTAATGACAGATGATGCTTCATTTGTTATTAACGGAACGGAGAGAGTTGTTGTATCTCAACTTCATAGATCACCAGGTGTTTTCTACGACCATGATAAGGGTAAAACTCATTCTTCCGGTAAAGTACTTTATTCTGCAAGAATAATTCCTTATAGAGGCTCATGGTTGGATTTTGAATTTGATCCAAAAGATATTTTATTTTCAAGAATTGATAGAAGAAGAAAAATCCCTGCAACCATAATGTTGCGTGCCCTTGATATGGGAACTGAAGAAATTTTGTCTGAATTTTATGATGAAGATTTATTCACGATAGATAAAGATTCCGTTAAATTAAAATTAATACCTGAAAGACTTAGAGGCGAAACTCTCTCAGTTGATATAAAAGTTAAAAATAAAATATATGTTCAAGCTGGAAAAAGAATAACAGCAAGACATATTAAGGAACTTACTAATTCTAAGGCAACTGAGATTTCACTTTCTGATGAATACCTTTTGGGCAAAGTATTATCAAAAGATATCTTTGATAAAGAAACAGGAGAGGTTCTTTTTTCTGCTAATACTGAGATAGATACTGAAATATTAACTACTTTTAAAGAAAAAGATATTAATGAAATCAATTGTTTATATATAAATGAATTAGATAAAGGTCCTTATATTTCAAATACTTTAAGAGCAGACCCTACCTCTAATAGGCTTGAGGCTCTTGTTGAAATATACAGAATGATGAGGCCTGGCGAACCACCAACAAAAGATTCTGCTGAAACGCTATTTACAAATTTATTTTTTAATGAAGAGAGATACGACTTATCAGAAGTTGGAAGAATGAAGTTCAATAGAAGACTCAAACTTAATTCTCAAAAAGATCAACCTCATGTTCTTGATAAAGAAGATATTATCGAAGTAATGAAAGGTATTGTAAATATTAGGGATGGTCACGATATAGTTGATGATATTGATCATTTAGGTAATAGAAGAGTTAGATCTGTTGGAGAAATGACTGCAAACCAGTTTAGAGTAGGATTAATAAGAGTAGAAAGAGCAGTTAGAGAAAGACTAAGTATGGCTGAGGCCGATGAACTAGGTCCACAAGATCTTATAAATGCAAAACCAGTAACAGCAGCAATCAAAGAGTTTTTTGGATCAAGTCAACTTTCACAATTCATGGATCAGAATAATCCTCTCTCTGAAATCACTCATAAAAGAAGAGTATCTGCTCTTGGGCCAGGAGGACTTACTAGGGAGAGAGCTGGTTTTGAAGTAAGGGATGTTCACCCAACACATTATGGAAGAGTATGTCCAATTGAAACACCAGAAGGTCCCAACATTGGATTAATTAATTCTTTTGCTTCCTATTCAAGAACAAATCAATACGGGTTCATAGAAACTCCCTATAGAAAAGTTGTAAATGGAAAAGTTACTGATGAAATTATTTATTTGTCTGCAATTGATGAAGCTGAGCATGTTATTGCACAAGCAAATGTGATGCTAGACAAAAATAATAGATTTATTGATGATCTGGTTGCTGTTCGTCATGCAAGTGAATTTGAGCTTATGTCGCCTGATAGAATTGACTTGATGGATGTTTCACCTCAACAAGTTGTTTCTATTGCTGCTTCTCTAATACCATTTTTAGAACACGATGATGCTAATAGAGCATTGATGGGCTCAAACATGCAACGACAAGCAGTACCAGTTTTAAGATCTGAAAAACCTTTAGTTGGAACTGGATTAGAGTCTGTTGTTGCAAGAGATTCAGGAGTGTGCATTGTAGCTAAAAATCCTGGCGTAGTAGAAAACGTTGATGCATCAAGAATTGTTGTTAGGGTTACTGACAAGAAATCAAAGTCTGCTTCTGATGTCTACAGCTTAATAAAATATACAAGATCGAATCAAAATACATGCATTAATCAGAAGCCTATAGTTAAAATTGGAGATGTTGTAAAAAAAGGTGATGTCCTTGCAGATGGACCATCTATTGATAATGGTGAATTAGCTTTAGGGCAAAATATTAGAATAGCCTTCATGCCCTGGAATGGCTATAACTTTGAAGACTCTATTCTAATTTCAGAGAAAGTTGCAAGAGAAGATAGATTTACTTCTATTCATATCCAAGAAATTGTTTGTGTTGCTAGAGATACAAAGCTTGGATCAGAGGAGATTACTGCAGATATTCCAAATGTTGGGGAAGGCTCTTTAAATAAATTAGATGAATGTGGAATAGTTTATGTAGGTGCAGAAGTAGAACCAGGAGATATATTAGTTGGAAAAATAACTCCAAAAGGCGAAACTCAACTTTCTCCTGAAGAAAAACTACTTCGAGCAATATTTGGCGAAAAAGCATCTGATGTCAAAGACACATCTCAAAGATCTAGTTCAAAAGGAACAGTTATTGGAGTGGAAGTATTCACTAGAGATGGAGTTGAAAAAGATGACAGAACTCAAGCAATTGAGCAAGATCATCTAGATCAATCAAAAAAAGATGCTGATGATGAATCTGCTGTAATAGAACATGCTACTAAATCAAGAATGCTAGAAATTCTTAAAGACTCAAAAGTTTTAAAAGGAAATGATCTAAAAAAGGGTGAGCTATTAACAAGAGAAAAATTAGAGTCCATAAAACTAAATGATATTTTTTCAATCAGAGTAAGCTCAGATTCAATAAATGCAACTATAGAAGATACTGAAAAAACATATAAGGAATATATCAAAGATATTAAAGAAAGATTTGAGGAAAAAAAGGCGAAGATTATTAGAGGCCATGATTTAGCACCCGGAGTAATAAAAATAGTTAAAGTCTATCTTGCTATCAAAAGAAGGATTCAGCCTGGAGATAAAATGGCAGGCCGTCATGGTAATAAAGGTGTTATTTCCGAAATTATGCCTGTTGAAGATATGCCTTATGACACAGATGGAAATCCAGTCGATATTGTTTTAAACCCTTTAGGTGTCCCATCTAGAATGAATGTGGGCCAAGTATTAGAAACTCATATGGGTTCAGCGGCAAAAGGCATTGGTTTGAAAATTGATCAAATGCTCAAAGCTAATGCAAAGCCTGCAGAGCTAAAAGATTATTTAGATAAGCTATACAATAAAAATGCAGCAAATAAAGAAGATATAAGCTCTTTTTCTAACAACGAAATTATGGAATTAGCAAATAATTTGACTGACGGACTGCCTATAGCAACTCCAGTTTTTGATGGGGCTAAAGAAAGTGAGGTCAAGGGTCTACTTAAATTAGCTGATCTTCCTGAATCAGGTCAGATTACACTTTACGATGGTAGAACCGGAACTAAATTTGAAAGACCGGTTACTGTTGGTTATATGTATATGATTAAGCTCAATCATTTAGTTGATGACAAAATGCACTCAAGATCAACAGGATCATATAGTTTAGTCACTCAACAACCATTAGGCGGTAAAGCACAATTTGGAGGACAGCGTTTCGGTGAGATGGAGGTTTGGGCTCTCGAGGCTTATGGAGCATCTTATACATTACAAGAAATGTTGACAGTTAAATCTGATGATGTTTCCGGTAGAACAAAAATGTATAAAAATATTGTTGATGGAAGTTACGAAATGGATGCAAATGTTCCTGAATCCTTTAACGTTCTTAGCAAAGAGATTAAATCTTTAGCTATAAATATTGAACTAGATTCTGAAAATTAGGAGATAAAATTGAGAGATTTATTAAATACATTAAAACAAGGACAAGAGGATTTCACTACTATTTCTGCAGGATTAGCTTCTCCTCAAGTCATTAAGTCATGGTCTTTTGGTGAAGTAAAAAAACCAGAAACAATTAACTATAGAACCTTCAAACCAGAAAGAGATGGCTTATTTTGTGCAAAAATATTTGGTCCAATTAAGGACTACGAATGTATTTGTGGTAAATACAAAAGAATGAAGCACAGAGGAGTAGTTTGTGAAAAATGTGGTGTAGAAGTAACTTTAGCTAAAGTAAGAAGAGAAAGAATGGGGCATATTGATCTAGCTGCTCCGGTTGCTCATATATGGTTTCTTAAATCTTTACCCTCAAGAATAGGTCTTCTACTTAACACAACCTTGAGAGAAATCGAGAGAGTTCTTTATTTTGAAAGTTACATTGTTACAGATCCTGGCCTTACTGAATTAGAAAAAGGACAAATACTTACAGAAGAGGAGTGGGTTGAAAAATATGAAGAATACGGAGATGAGTTTTCAGCAGGAATGGGTGCAGAAGCAGTTCAAATTTTGTTAGAAGAATTAGATGTAAATGAAGAAATAAGAATCATAAGAGAAGAAATACCTAAAACTAATTCTGAAACAAAGCTTAAAAAACTTTCAAAAAGGTTGAAACTTTTAGAAGCATTTAATGATTCAGGTAATAAGCCTGAGTGGATGGTCATGAATGTTTTGCCAGTACTTCCTCCAGATTTGAGACCACTTGTACCTCTTGAGGGAGGGCGTTTTGCCACCTCAGATCTGAATGATTTATATAGAAGGGTAATAAACAGAAATAACAGATTAAAAAGATTACTCGAACTAAGTGCACCTGAAATTATTGTTAGAAATGAAAAAAGAATGCTGCAAGAATCTGTAGATGCTTTACTAGACAACGGAAGAAGAGGCAGAGTCATAACAGGTACCAACAAAAGACCACTTAAATCTCTCGCAGATATGATTAAAGGTAAAGGTGGAAGATTCAGACAAAACTTATTAGGAAAACGTGTTGATTATTCAGGTAGATCTGTAATTGTATCAGGACCAAATCTTAAACTTCATCAGTGCGGCTTACCAAAAAAAATGGCATTGGAATTATTTAAACCATTTGTTTATGGAAAACTTGAACAAAGAGAACTAGCCACTACTATTAAGGCAGCTAAAAAATTAGTCGAAAGAGAAACTCCAGAGGTTTGGGAAGTTCTAGAGGATGTTATAAGAGAACACCCAGTCATTTTAAACAGAGCACCAACCTTGCACAGACTTGGTCTTCAAGCATTTGAACCAAAGTTAATTGAAGGAAAGGCAATTCAACTTCATCCTCTTGTTTGTGTAGCATTTAATGCTGATTTCGATGGCGATCAAATGGCCGTGCACGTGCCTCTAACCCTAGAAGCTCAACTAGAAGCCAGAGCGCTTATGATGTCTACGAACAATATTTTATCTCCAGCTGACGGCTCTCCAATAATTAACCCGACTCAAGATGTGGTGTTAGGTTTATATTACATGACAAGAGAAAATGTTAGTGCTATAGGGGAAGGGAGAGTATTTAGCAATCCTGATGAAGTTCTAAGGGCATATGAAACTGAAACCCTTGAGATCCATTCTTCAATTAAAGTGCGTATTAAAGAAAATGAAAATGAAAGTAAGATTTATAATACAACAGTTGGTAGAACATTAATTTGGAGAATTACTCCATCTGAGGTTGGATTTGAGAATATTAATCAGATTTTAACAAAAAAACTTGTTTCAAAATTAGTTGATATCTCCTACAGAAAAGCTGGATTAAAAAAGACAGTAATTTTTGCAGATCAACTAATGTATTTAGGTTTTGATTTTTCAACAAGATCAGGATCTTCAATTGGTGTTAATGATTTTGTAATTCCCGAAGAGAAAGCAAAAATAATTGATGATTCTGAAAAAGAAGTAAAAGCAATTGAAAAGCAATTTGATTCGGGTCTCGTTACCAGAGGTGAGAGGTATAATAAAGTTATTGATATATGGTCCAGAGCAAATGAACAAATTGCCAAGGCTATGATGGAAAAAATAAGCGTTGAAACCGTTGAAACTCCAGATGGTAAAAACGAAGAGCAATCATCTTTTAATTCTGTTTACATTTATGCTGATTCTGGTGCAAGGGGCTCTCCAGCTCAAATCAGACAACTGTCAGGAATGAGAGGATTAATGTCAAAACCTGATGGTTCAATTATTGAGACGCCTATAACAGCAAATTTTAGAGAAGGTTTGTCTGTACTTCAATATTTCATTTCTACTCACGGAGCAAGAAAAGGATTAGCGGACACTGCTTTAAAGACTGCTAACTCTGGATACCTCACCAGAAGATTATGTGATGTTTCTATGGATTCTGTGATAAACATTGAAGATTGTGGTACAAAAGAATCAATCACAGTTACTTCAATTATTGATGGTGGAGAAATTATTCAAGGCTTAACTGATAGAATTTTAGGAAGAGTAATTGCAGAGCCAATTTTTGATAGCGAGGGTAAAGAAATTTTCCCTGTAAATACGATGCTTGATGAAGAAGCTGTTGATGTAATTGAATCTTTAAATTTGTCGTCACTTAAAGTTAGATCACCTATGACTTGTGAAGCATCAATTGGCGTTTGTGCCAAATGTTATGGAAGAGATTTGGCTAGAGGACATTTAGTTCACAGAGGTGAAGCTGTTGGTGTTGTAGCAGCACAATCAATCGGAGAACCTGGCACCCAGTTAACTATGAGAACTTTTCATATAGGCGGTGCAGCGTCTAGTTCTTCTGAAGAAAACGCGATTTTCAACAAGAATTCAGGGAATGTTTCATATTCCGATGATATTAAAACTGTAACTAATAAGGATAAACTTGAAGTTGTTGTTTCAAGAAATGCTATGTGTACTATTACAGACGTAAATGGAAAAATAACAGAGCAATATAAAGTTCCTTACGGAGCAACCTTAGAAGTTAAAAATAATCAAGAACTTAGTGAGAGCATAAGAATTGCATCATGGGATCCGTACACAAGACCAATTGTTGGTGAAACGTCTGGAAAAGTTAAATTTTCTGATATTGAGGATGGTGTCACTGTCAGAGAGCAGATGGATGATCTAACAGGGCTATCGAGCATCGAAGTCATAGAAGTATCTGATAGACCTTCAGCTGGAAGAGAGCTAGTCCCAACAATATCTATAGTGGATTCTAAAAATAAACCAGTTCTAATTGGTGAGTTTAAAGTACCAGCCACATATACTTTGCCAGCAGGAGCGCTTGTAAATCTCAGAGATGGTCAGAAATTAACTGCAGGTGAAATAATCGCAAGGATGCCGCTGGTTGCATCAAAAACAAAAGATATAACAGGAGGCTTGCCAAGAGTTGCTGATCTATTTGAGGCAAGAAAACCTAAAGATGCCGCAGTTTTATCTGAGGAGACTGGAATTATTTCCTTTGGTAAAGAAACAAAAGGAAAAATTAGACTGGTCATATCACCAGAGGGAGCAACCAAGAAAACTCAAAATACAGAAATGTTAATACCTAAACATAGAACATTATCAGTATTTGAAGGCGAAAGAATCTCAAAAGGAGATATCATTTCTGATGGTCCTCTAAGTCCTCATGATATATTGCGCTTGAAAGGAATTCCTGAACTT
The DNA here is from genome assembly GCA_023703615.1 of SAR86 cluster bacterium. NCBI lineage: Bacteria > Pseudomonadati > Pseudomonadota > Gammaproteobacteria > SAR86 cluster bacterium. The sequence goes on from CP097971.1 coordinate 185,475, forward strand.
ACAAATTTTATTGTCAACGAGATTCAAGATGTTTACAGATTACAGGGTGTATCTATAAACGATAAGCATATAGAAACAATCTTAAGACAAATGTTGAGAAAAGCATTAATAATAGACGGTGGTGATACCAAGTTTATTCAAGGTGATCAAGTGAGTTATGCTGAATTGGTAGAAGAAAATGAAAAAGCTAATGCTGATGGTAAAACACCAGCAGAATATGAGAGGGTGCTATTAGGAATTACTAAAGCATCTTTAGCAACAGATTCTTTTATTTCAGCAGCCTCGTTCCAAGAAACTACAAGAGTTTTAACAGAAGCAGCAGTTACTGGGAAAAAAGATCAGTTACGAGGATTGAAAGAAAATGTTGTTGTTGGCAGATTGATCCCAGCTGGAACTGGTATGGATTTCCACGACAAATTGAAGAATAAAAAACAGAATGACATTGAAGAACAGACTTTATCTGCAGAAGATATTGAAGCAGCACTAAGACAGGAGCTTCAAGAAAATGATGAATAGTATTGACCATACACTGTCTGCTATATAAAATCGCGACCAGAGTAATAAAATTATGGCAACAGTTAATCAATTATTAAAAAAATCAAGAAAGCCTAAGGTTAAAAAAACTGATGTTCCGGCTCTTAATGCCTGTCCACAAAGAAGAGGTGTTTGTACAAGGGTTTATACAACAACTCCAAAAAAACCAAACTCGGCTCTAAGAAAAGTTTGTAGAGTAAGGCTTACAAGTGGTTTTGAAGTAACTTCTTATATAGGTGGAGAAGGTCATAATTTACAAGAGCATTCACTTGTCTTAATTAGGGGTGGAAGAGTTAAGGATTTGCCTGGAGTGAGATATCACACTGTCAGAGGAACATTAGATACCTCAGGTGTAGCTAATAGGAAACAAAGAAGATCTAAATACGGTGCAAAAAAAGGTAAGTAATTATGCCAAGAAGAAGAAGTCCTGAAAAAAGAAAAGTATTACCTGATCCAAAATTTAATGATGTTATTCTTGCAAAGTTCATGAATAATCTCATGAAGAATGGAAAAAAATCTACAGCTGAAAAAATAGTCTATGGTGCTTTTGATCAGATCACTAAAACTACTAAAGATGATCCATTAATGATTTTTATGAAGGCATTAGAAGAAGTAAGCCCTTTTGTTGAAGTAAAATCAAGAAGAGTAGGTGGAGCAAATTACCAAGTCCCGATTGAAATAAGACCATCACGAAGACAAGCTTTAGCTATGAGGTGGATTGTTGAAGCTGCAAGAAAAAGAAGTGAAAAATCAATGGATTTAAGATTAGCAGGGGAACTTCAAGATGCTTCTCAGAAAAAAGGATCTGCCTTTAGAAAAAGAGAAGATGTTCATAAAATGGCTGAAGCAAACAAAGCTTTCTCTCATTTTAGATTTTAATTTTTACCTATAAATTATGGCAAGAGAAATTGTTTTAAATAAATATCGTAATGTTGGTATATGCGCTCACGTTGATGCAGGAAAAACAACGACAACTGAAAGAGTTCTTTTCTACACAGGATTGTCACACAAAATAGGCGAAGTTCATGATGGTGCTGCAGTTATGGATTGGATGGAACAAGAACAGGAAAGAGGTATTACAATTACATCAGCCGCAACAACTTGTTTTTGGAGTGGGATGGAACAACAATTCCCACAGCACAGAATTAATATTATTGATACACCAGGTCACGTCGATTTTACTATTGAAGTTGAAAGATCTCTGAGAGTTCTTGATGGAGCAGTTGTTGTATTTTGTGGAACCTCTGGTGTTGAACCCCAGTCTGAGACAGTTTGGAGACAAGCAAATAGATATGAAGTTCCAAGAATAGTTTTTGTAAATAAAATGGATAGAGCCGGCGCAAATTTTGATAAGGTTGTTGATCAAATTAAGGATAGACTAGGCGCCAACATTGTCCCAATTCAATATAACATCGGTGCCGAAGAAGATTTTAAAGGTGTAGTAGATCTTATTAATATGAGAGCAATATATTGGAATGAAGATGATAAAGGCCTCACTTTTGATTCAAAAGACGTTCCTGAAGAACTTATGGATAGATGTTCTAAGTTAAGAGAAGAGATGGTTGAGGCTGCTGCAGAAGCAAACGAAGAATTAATGGATGCTTATCTTGAGTCTGGTGAATTAACATTAGACCAAATAAAAAAAGGACTTAGAATTAGATCTCTTTCAAATGAAATTATTGTTGCGCTTTGCGGTTCTGCCTTCAAAAATAAAGGTGTACAGGCGATGCTAGATGCTGTTGTTGATTTCCTTCCAGCTCCGGATGAAGTTAAGGCTATAAAGGGTGTTATACCAAATAATAATCAGGAAGAAGAAGTTGAAGATGAAAGAATATCATCTGATGAAGAGCCCTTTTCAGCACTTGCTTTTAAAATTGCAACAGATCCTTTTGTTGGTACTCTAACATTTATAAGAGTTTATTCAGGAGTTCTTTCGGTTGGTGATGCTGTAATTAATTCAACTAAATCAAAAAAAGAAAGAGTAGGACGAATGGTTCAAATGCACTCTAATAATAGAGAAGAAATTAAAGAAGTTCGAGCTGGAGATATAGCTGCATGTATTGGTCTTAAAGATATAACTACTGGCGACACTCTGTCAGATTCAAATAAACAAATTGTTCTCGAAAGGATGGATTTTCCAGAACCTGTCATATCAGTAGCGGTAGAGCCAAAATCAAAACCTGATCAGGAAAAAATGTCATTAGCCCTTGGTAAGCTTGCACAAGAGGACCCATCATTTAGAGTTCAAAGCGATGAAGAGTCTGGTCAAACTATCATATCAGGAATGGGGGAGCTTCATCTTGATGTTCTTGTAGACAGAATGAAAAGAGAGTTTTCAGTTGAAGCTAATATAGGTAAACCACAAGTTGCATACAGAGAAACTATCAAAGAAACCGTAGATGTCGAGGGAAAATTTGTTAGACAAAGTGGCGGAAAAGGACAATATGGACATGTTTGGCTAAAATTGGAGCCACTTGGTTTAGATGATGAGTATGAATTTGTAGATAAAATTGTGGGAGGAGTTATTCCTAAAGAATATATTCCAGCTGTTAATAAAGGTATACAAGAACAGATGCAGAATGGAGTAATCGCAGGATATCCTTTGTTAGCATTAAGAGCTACTTTGTATGATGGATCATTCCATGATGTTGATTCAAATGAAATGGCTTTTAAGATTGCAGGCTCAATGGCTTTAAAAGATGGTGCAAACAAGGCAAAACCTGCTCTTCTTGAGCCAATAATGAAAGTTGTAGTTGTAACACCAGAAGAACACATGGGAGACGTTGTTGGAGATTTGAATAGAAGAAGAGGCATAATTTTGGGTATGGACGATATTACTTCTGGTAAAGAAGTTTCTTCAGAAGTCCCACTTGCTGAAATGTTTGGATACGCAACTGATTTAAGGTCACAAACTCAAGGAAGAGCTACTTTTACCATGGAATTTAACAAGTACGGCGAAGTTCCAAATAACATAGCCGAACAATTAAAAACGTCGTAAATTTTATTTTATAAATCTTCTCATTTAAAGTTGACAGTTCACCTCTAAGAGGCTTAGAATACGCCACATTTTGCGTTTTGCACTATGTAAAAAATTGGTAAAAAATAGGATTAAAATGGAAAATCAATCGATAAGAATAAGACTTAAAGCTTTTGATTACAGATTGATTGATGCTTCGGCAAAATTAATAGTAGAAACTGTAAAAAAAACAGGTGCTGTTATTAATGGACCAATTCCTCTGCCAGTAAAAAAAGAAAGGACAACAGTTTTAATATCTCCGCATAAAGATAAAGATGCTCGAGATCAATATGAGATTGTTACTTATAAAAGACTTATGGATATAATTAAACCTACTGATAAAACAGTTGATGCGCTTATGAAGTTAGATTTATCTTCCGGAGTAGACGTACAAATTAGCTTAGGTTAGTCCATATTAACGCATAAAGCGGCCATAGAGGGTTACAAGCCCCGTATTTAGGAGAGAAAATTGAGCATAGGCTTAATAGGAACAAAATCAGGAATGTCTCGTCTTTTTCTAGAAGATGGAGATTCAATTGCAGTAACTGCTGTTTCTGTCTGTGGAAACTTCATAGCAGACATAAAGACCCATGAAAAAAATGGCTATGATTCTATTGTAATTTCTAAAACAAAAAAATCTAATAGTATTAACAAACCAAAAAAAGAATATTTTAAAAAAGTGAATCTTCAACCCGGTTCATTATTAGAATTTAAAGTTTCGTCAGATGAAATTACAGATGATATAAAAATTGGTAAACATCTTACCGCTGAGTTATTTGAAATTGGTCAATATGTAGACGTCACAGGAACCTCAAAAGGTAAAGGTTATGCAGGTGTGATAAAAAGACATAATTTTTCTATGCAGGATGCCACCCATGGCAATTCATTATCACATAGAGCACATGGTTCAATTGGCCAATGTCAAACTCCAGGAAGAGTATGGAAAGGCAAAAAAATGTCAGGGCATATGGGTAATGAAAGAAAAACAGTGCAAAGTTTAAAAATAGTTGATTTAGATGTTGCAAATAATGTTTTATATATCAAAGGAGCAGTACCTGGTTTTAATGGTTCAGAATTAAAAATAAAACCAGCACTTAAAAAATAATGAAAATAGAACTCCTATCTACAAAAAAAAATACAGGAATAGATATTTCTGACTCTATCTTTGGTAAAGACTTTAATGAATCTTTAGTGCATCAAGCTGTAGTTAGTTTTATGGCAGGATCTAGACAAGGTTCTGCAAAACAGAAAACTAGATCTGAAGTCAGAGGCGGAGGAAAGAAACCATATAGGCAAAAAGGAACAGGTAGAGCAAGAGCTGGAACAATTAGAAGTCCAATATGGAGGGGTGGAGGTGTTACTTTTGCATCGAGACCGAGGGACTATAGTAAAAAGATCAATAAAAAAATGTATAGAGCTGCAATCAGATCAATATTTTCTGAGTTGCTTCGCCAAGAGAAGCTAGTTGGGATTGAGAAACCTGTTTTAGAAAAACCAAAAACAAAAGAGATAGCCAATTTATTAAAGCAATTCTCTCTAACAAAAGTTTTGATAATCACGGAAGAGCCAGATATTAATTTATATCTATCAGCTAGAAATATTCCAAATGTAGATGTAATTTCTGTAAGAGAAATAAATCCAGTTATATTATTAAAATCAAATAAAGTTGCAGTTACTGCTGATGCTCTAAAACAAATTGAGGAATGGATTAATGGATAACGAAAAATTATATACATTAATTAAAACTCCATTGGTAACTGAAAAAACATCAAGATTGGGTGAAGCTTTGAAGCAAATAGTGTTTAAGGTTGATATATCGGCAAATAAAAGAGAAATAAGAAAAGCAGTTGAAATGATGTTTAAAGTCGAAGTAATTAAAGTAACAACTTCTATTGTAAAAGGTAAAACAAAAAGAAATAGGTTTGGTATTTATAAAAGATCTAATTACAAAAAAGCCTTTGTCTCAATTAGTGAAAATTCTGACATTCAGTTTGAGGGAATTAACTAAAAATGGCTATTATAAAAGCAAAACCAACTAGTCCAGGAAGAAGAGGTGTCATATCTATCAAAACTGATTTGCATAAAGGCAAACCAGAAAAATCTCTTATACAGTCTAAATCTAAAAATGGTGGAAGAAATAACAATGGAAGAATTACAGTAAGACATAAGGGAGGCGGACACAAAAAGCATTATCGTATAATTGATTTTAAAAGAGATAAATTAGACATTCCTGCTGTTGTTGAAAGAATAGAATATGATCCAAATAGGTCAGCTCATATAGCTTTATTATTGTATAAAGACGGAGAAAGACGATATATCATTTCTCCTTCTAAATTAAAGATCGGTGATGAAATCATTTCATCTGATAATTGTGAAATTAAAACAGGTAATTCAATGAAATTGAAAGATATACCTCTTGGAACAAATATTCATTGTGTTGAGCTAAAACCTCTCAAGGGAGCTCAAATTGCACGAAGTGCTGGTACATCTGCAAGATTAATTGCTAAGGAAGGCATTTATGCAACACTTCGTCTTCAGTCAGGCGAGACTAGAAAGGTTCTTTGGGAATGCCGTGCAACATTGGGAACGGTTTCTAATCAGGAAAATAATCTTAAATCATTAGGAAAAGCTGGTGCAAAAAGATGGAGAGGTGTTAGACCAACAGTTAGAGGAGTGGCTATGAATCCGGTAGACCATCCTCATGGAGGTGGTGAAGGAAGAACTTCAGGAGGCAGACATCCTTCAACGCCATGGGGAACACCAACTAAAGGCTATAAAACAAGAAAAAATCCAAGAACTGACGAGCTGATTATAAGAAGAAGGACTAAAAGGAAATAAATTATGCCAAGATCATTAAAAAAAGGACCATTCATAGATATTTCTCTTGAAGAAAAGGTTGAGGCAGCTGTTTCTGCAAATGATAAAAGACCAATAAAAACATGGTCAAGAAGATCTATGATAAATCCTTCAATGGTTGGTTTAACTATAGCAGTTCATAACGGAAGACAGCATGTTCCTGTTTATATTAACGAAGATATGGTTGGACATAAATTAGGAGAATTTGCTATTACAAGAACATTTAAAATGCATTCTGGAGATAGGAAGGTTAAATAATGGATACTAGAGCATATTTGAAAGGTACAAGACTATCTCCTCAGAAGGCAGGGCTGGTTGCTAATGCTATTAGAGGAAAATCTATTCAAGAGGCTATGGATTTTCTTGATTTTAATAAGCAAAAAGGCTCATCTGTTATAAAAAAACTGCTCGAATCTGCGATTGCAAACGCCGAAAATAATAATAAATCTGACATTGATTTACTTTCAGTAAAATCAATAATTGTAAATCAAGGAATGAGACTTAAGCGTATGAAGCCAAGAGCAAGAGGAAGAGCTGACAGAATAATTAAGCCAACTTGCCATATAGAAATAATTCTAAGTGAAGGTACAAAATAATGGGACAAAAAGTTAATCCAAATGGTTTTAGATTAGGTGTTTCTTTGAAACAGAATGCTAATTGGTATTCAAAGGGTAAAGACTTTTCAAAAAATTTAATTCAGGATCTTAAAGTTAGAGAATATTTTAAGAAGAAACTCAAGAATTCTTCTATTAGTAAAATTGAACTTGAGAGATCTGCAGAGAATTTTGTAGTTTCAATACATACAGCAAGACCTGGAATTATTATTGGAAAGAGAGGCGAGGAAATTGAAAATCTAAAAAAAGCTGTTGAAAAAATTGTAAAAAAACCAACTCAAATCAATATTAAAGAGGTTAAAAAACCTGACTTAGATGCTCAAATTTTAGCAGAGGGGGTTGCCCAACAGCTTGAAAAAAGAGTTATGTTCAGGAGAGCTATGAAAAGAACTGTTCAAAGTGCTTTAAGGCAAAGTGCAAAAGGCGTGCGTATTGAAGTTTCAGGAAGATTGAATGGTGCTGAAATAGCAAGAACAGAATGGTATAGAGAAGGCAGAGTTCCTTTGCATACATTAAGAGCTGACATTGATTATGGAACAGCAGAAGCATTAACAACATATGGAATTATTGGTGTCAAGGTTTGGGTTTATAAGGGTGAAATAACTGAAGATCCATATAAAGTAGATTTGGGAGCTAGTTAATATAATGTTACAACCAAAACAAACAAAATTTAGAAAAATGCATAAGGGCAGAAATCGCGGCCTTGCTCAAAACGGAAATACAGTTGCATTTGGTAGGTTTGGTTTAGTGGCTTCTGACAGAGGAAGAATAACTGCAAGACAAATTGAATCTGCAAGGCGAGCAATGACGAGACATATTAAAAGAGGAGGAAATATCTGGATAAGAATATTTCCAGACAAACCAATTACTAAAAAACCACTTGAAGTACGTATGGGTAAAGGCAAAGGTAATGTTGAGTATTGGGTTGCCCTTGTTCAACCTGGAAAAGTAATGTTTGAGATGGCTGGTGTTGAAGAAGATTTAGCTAGAGAGGCTTTCAAATTAGCAGCAGCAAAGCTTCCAATAAAAACACATTTTATAAGTAAGGATGTATAAATGAACAAAGAGATTACAGACTTAAGAAAGAAAAATGTTGATCAACTCAATGCTGAATTACAAGCATCAAGAGAATCACAATTTTCTTTAAGAATGAAACATAAAACTGGACAATTAAATGAAACTAATCAGATTGGTCTTTTAAGAAAAAAAATTGCACGAATAAAGACTCTTTTGAATGAAATCAAGGACAACAAGTAATGAAAAATACAAATCCAAGAACATTAAGTGGAATAGTTACAAGCAACAAAGCAGATAAAACTATTACTGTAAAAATTGAAAGGAAAGTGAAACATCCTTTATATGGAAAAGTTATGAAAAGAGCAACTAAGGTTCACGCTCATGATGAATTAAATAGTGCTTCCGAAGGCGATTTTGTAACTGTAAAAGAGTGTGCACCTTTTTCAAAAACTAAAACTTGGATTTTAGTTAGCGAAGAAGAACATAAAATGGGGTCTGAATAATGATACAAATGCAATCGCTTTTAAAAATTGCTGATAACAGTGGTGCGAGAAGCGTCATGTGTATAAAGGTATTAGGCGGATCTAAAAGAAGATATGCAAATATTGGTGACGTAATCAAGGTTGCCATAAGAGAAGCTATTCCTACTGGCAAAGTTAAAAAAGGACAAGTTGTTGACGCCCTTATAGTTAGAACAAAGAAAGGAGTAAGAAGACGGGATGGATCATTAATTAAATTTGATGAGAATGCTGCAGTTCTTATTAATAATCAAAAAGCACCAATTGGAACAAGGGTCTTTGGACCAGTTACAAGAGAGTTAAGAGATGGCAAACACATGAAGATTTTGTCATTAGCTCCTGAGGTTATATAGAATGAAAGAGAAATTTAGTTACAATTCAAAATTAAAAACTGGTGACGAAGTGATTGTCGTTTCTGGTAAAGATCTGGGAAAAAAAGGAACACTTAGAAAGATTATTAAAGGTAAAAATCGTGCATTTGTTACTGGAATTAATATGGTAAAAAAACATACTAAGCCCAATCCTGATATGGGAGTAACTGGCGGCGTGGTTGAACAAGAGGCCGCTATTCATCTTTCAAACCTTGCGATTTGGAATTCAAATAAAAAAGCCAAAGACAAAATTATGTACTCTACAAATAGCGATGGTAAAAAAATAAGATTATATAAATCTGATAGTAAAGAGATTAAATAAATGCCAAATTTAAAAGAAAAATATACAAACGAATTAAGAGCACCTCTTCAAGAAAAGCTTGGCATACAAAATGTTATGGCTCTCCCAAAATTAACAAAAGTTGTTATTAATATGGGTGTTGGTGAAGCTGCCAATGACAAAAAATATCTTGAATCAGCAGTTCAAAATTTAACTGCGATCTCTGGTCAAAAACCAGTAATCACTAAAGCAAGAAAATCAGTTGCTAGTTTCAAAATTAGAGAGGGTTGGCCAATTGGATGCAAGGTTACTCTGCGTGGTAACAAGATGTACGAATTTATGGAAAGATTGATTAATATTGCTATACCTAGAGAAAGAGATTTTAGAGGCCTAAATTCTAAATCCTTTGATAATCAAGGAAATTATTCTTTTGGCATTAAAGAGCAAATTATTTTTCCCGAAATTAAATACGATAATATAGACACAATAAGAGGTATGGATGTATGTATTAATACATCTGCAAAAAACAAAAACGAAGCTAAAGCGTTACTGGAAGTTTTAGAGTTCCCGTTTAAGAAATAGGAAAGAAAAATGGCAAAAAAATCAATGATAGCAAGAGAAGTAAAAAGAATTAAGACAGTTGCAAAATATGCAGAGAAAAGAGCTAGTCTTAAGTTGGCAATGAATGATATGAATCTTTCATCGGAAGAAAGATATGAAGCTTCAGTAAAATTTCATTCTTTACCTAGAAATGCCAGTCCATCAAGAGTTGTAAGAAGATGTCAATTAACTGGAAGACCGCATGCAGTTTATAGAAAATTTGGTTTAAGTAGAATCAAATTACGTGAAGCTGCAATGAGAGGCGATATTCCAGGATTAGTAAAATCAAGTTGGTAATATTATGAGTTTTCAAGATCCAATATCAGATTGTTTAACCAGAATTCGCAACGGTTTAATGCGCGGAAAAGAGCATGTTCACGTTCCTCACTCCAAGTTAAAATTTGAACTAATTAACTTACTTAAAAACGAGGGATACCTTAAGGGCTGCGAAAAAATAGATATTGGTGGCAAGTTAAATATACAAGTTGATCTTAAATACTATAACAATTTGCCAGCAATAAAAAATATTAAAAGAATTAGTAAACCAAGTTTAAGAAAATATTCATCATCTTCTCAATTAGATTTAGTCAAAAATGGTTTAGGTGCATATATAGTGTCTACAAACCAAGGATTAATGACTGACCATCAAGCAAGAGAAAAAAATATTGGTGGTGAAATTTTGTGTGAGGTATTTTAATGTCAAGAGTAGCAAAAAATCCAGTTCAAATACCCGACGGCGTTAGTGTTTCATATGAGAGCAATATTGTTAATGTTAAAGGTAAAAATGGTGAAATGAATTTAAGCATGCCAGAATCTGTTGAGATAGAAATTAATGAAAGTTTAATTCAAGTAAAATACGATGAATCAAGTCAACAATCTGTTGCTTTAGCTGGCACAACGAGAGCCAATATAAATAATATGGTCATTGGTGTATCAGATGGCTTTGAAAAAAAACTAGAGCTCAAGGGCGTCGGTTATAGAGCCAAGGCTTCAGGACAATTACTAGAATTAACTCTTGGATTTTCTCATCCAGTTAAGTATCAACTACCTGAGGATGTAAAAGTCGAAACTCCATCTCAAACTGAAGTAGTTTTAAAGAGCTTTAATAAACAAATTCTAGGTCAGGCAGCAGCTGAAATCAGATCATTTAGACCTCCAGAGCCTTACAAGGGTAAAGGGGTTAGATATTCAGATGAAAACGTGAGAAGAAAAGAGGCTAAAAAAGCAGCAGGAGCTTAAATATGAGTATTAAAAATAATTCAAGATTAAGAAGAGCAAAGAAGAATCGAATGAATATTAAAAATCAAGATACCCCCAGGCTATCTGTTTATCGATCTTCAAAACATTTTTACGCTCAAGTATTTAATAGCCTTGGAGATAAGGTATTAGCTTCAGCATCAACAACGGAAAAAGATTTTGAAACAAAATCAAATAATGTTGAAAGTGCCGAAGCAGTTGGAAAAAAAATAGCAGAGCGAGCTCTTGAAAATGGTCTTAAAAAAGTTGTTTTTGATAGATCGGGATACAAATATCATGGACGAATTAAAGCCCTGGCAGATTCAGCTAGACAAGCAGGGCTGGAGTTTTAAATTATGAATGAAAAAAATAATATAGTTGATCAACAAGTTGATGCTCTTGAAGAAAAATTAGTTCAAGTTAATAGAGTTGCAAAAGTTGTAAAAGGGGGAAGAATTTTTGGCTTTACTGCCCTCACAGTTGTGGGCGATGGAAATGGAAGAGTTGGTTTTGGAAGAGGTAAAGCAAAAGAAGTCCCAATAGCAATTCAAAAAGCAATGGAAAATGCTAGAAGAAGCATGGTAGAAGTTGAACTTAACAATACTACTCTATGGTATCCAATTAAAGCAAAACATGGTTCATCTAATGTATACATGCAGCCTGCTGCTGAGGGAACAGGTATTATTGCAGGTGGTGCTATGAGAGCGGTTTTAGAATTAGCAGGCGTTCAAAATGTTTTAGCCAAATGTTACGGATCTACTAATCCAGTAAACGTAGTTAGAGCAACCATAAATGCTCTAAAAGATATGGAATCTCCTGAAACAGTTTCATTAAGACGAGGCAAAAAAATAGAGCAAACAGTAGCATGAATAAGAGCAAATTATTAAAAATTAAACTTATTAAAAGCGGAATTGGCAGAATGAACAAACATAAGTTGTGCATTAAAGGCCTAGGATTTAGAAAGCTAAATCAAGTTGTAAGCATTGAAGATACTTCAAGCAATAGAGGCATGGTTAATAAAATTAGAGACATGATAGAAATTTTGGATAATTAAAATGAGTACTAAACAAGAAAATATTTTAGCTTTGAATTCACTTTCCAGTGAAGCTACCAAAAAATCCAGAAAAAGGGTTGGGAGAGGAATTGGCTCCGGCTTTGGAAAAACTTCTGGAAGAGGACACAAAGGACAAAAATCTAGAAGTGGAGGCAATATTAGGGCAGGTTTTGAAGGAGGCCAAATGCCACTTCAAATGAGACTACCAAAATTTGGTTTCTCATCTAGAGTTAATAATAAGCTCAAAGAAATTAACTTAAAACATCTAGACGGCATAAAAAAAATAAGCCTCGAGACATTAAAGGAAAATAAAATTATTTCTAAAACAACAAATAAGGTAAAAATATTTGGAGCTTTTGATTTAACTTCAAAAATAGAAGTTGAAGGAATCAAAGTTTCTAAAGGCGCAAAAAAGTCTATTGAAAAAGCAGGTGGAAAAGTTATTGAGCTTAATGAAATGAAGAACACTTTAAAAGAAGAAAAAAAAGAGGATGATAAATAATAATGGCTGATAAGGGTAGTAGCATGAGTGACCTCTGGAAAAGATTGCGATTTGTATTGTTCGCTATTTTGATCTACAGAATTGGAACTCACATACCTATCCCCGGTATTGATCCAGATAGACTTGCTGCTTTATTTGAACAGAACCAAGGAACTATTCTCGATATGTTTAATTTGTTCTCAGGCGGTGCCTTAGAGAGAATGAGTATTTTTGCTTTAAATGTTATTCCTTATATTTCGTCTGCAATTATTATGCAGTTATTTTCTAACTCTATTCCTTATTTACAAGAGCTCAAGAAAGATGGTCAAGCAGGAAGAAATACAATCACTCAATATACAAGATATGGAACAGCATTATTAGCTTTTATTCAGGCTTCCGCTTTGGCCGTGACATTGTCTAGCAGTGGCTTAGCATACAATCCTGGAGCATCATTTTTTATATCTGCAGTTTTTTCAGTTGTTGCAGGTACCATGTTTTTAATGTGGCTTGGAGAACAAGTATCTGAAAGAGGTATTGGAAACGGAATTTCAATTATCATAGCAACAAGCATACTTACTGGTATTCCTGGGGCTATTGGCCAAGCTCTTGAGCAATCTAGACAAGGTGATTTAAATATCTTGTTGCTCATCGGAATTGGAATATTAGCAATGGTTGTTATAGCAGTTGTTGTATTCATAGAAAGGGGCCAAAGAAGAATTACTGTTAATTACGCTCAAAGACAACAAGGTAGAAAATTAATGCAAGCTCAAACTAGTCATTTGCCTTTTAAGGTTAATATGGCAGGTGTTATTCCAGCAATCTTTGCAAGCACCTTTTTACTATTTCCTGCATCCTTAACAACCTGGTTTGGACAAAGCGATACTACTGGTATAGTAAATTCAATATCCTTGGCTTTAGATCCAGGCCAACCCCTTTATATATTAGTGTTTTCAGCCTTAATTATTTCTTTTTGTTTTATTTGGCTTGCCTTAACATTTAATACGCGAGAAGTTTCAGATAATTTAAAACGTTCCGGAGCATATATTGCAGGAATCAGACCAGGAGAACAAACAGCGAGTTATATTGACACAGTTTTAGCGAGGCTAACTGTTTTTGGAGCAATTTATTTAACATTAATATGCTTATTGCCTCTTGCTTTAATAAATTTTGCAGGTGTTTCTTTTTATTTTGGTGGAACTTCTGTTCTAATTATCGTTGTTGTTTTAATGGACTTTATGGCACAAGTTCAGTCGCATATGATGTCAACACAATATGCATCATTAATGAAGAAGGTAAATCTAAAAAATTATAAGAGATAATAATGAAAGTAAAAGCATCAGTTAAAAAAATCTGCAGAAATTGCAAAATTGTAAGGCGCAACGGTGTTTTATTTGTTATTTGTAGCGCTGATCCTAAACATAAACAAAGGCAAGGATAATAATTATGGCAAGAATATCAGGTGTAAATATTCCAGAGAACAAGCATGTAGAAATCTCGTTAACACATATATTTGGCATTGGAAGAAAAACAGCACAGGAAGTATGTAAAAAGTTAAATATTGATTACACAAGAAAGATTTCAGATCTTACAGAGGATGAAGTTGAAAAAATTAGAACTGCTTTATCAGAATATATTTTGGAAGGTGATTTAAGAAGAAATATAAGTACAAACATTAAGAGACTTATGGATTTAGGTAGCTACAGAGGAATAAGACATAGAAGGAAACTACCAACAAGAGGTCAGAATACAAAGAATAATGCAAGAACTAGAAAAGGCCCTAAAAAGCCAATGAGAGGGTAAATAATGGCAGGTAAAAAAACTAAAAAGATTGTTACAGATGGTGTGGCACATATTCATTCATCATTTAATAACACAATAGTTACCATCACTGATAAAGAAGGCAATACAGTTTGTTGGGCAACATCAGGCGGATCTGGTTTTAAAGGTTCAAGAAAAAGTACTCCTTTTGCTGCACAAATTGCTGCAGAAAAAGCTGGAAATGCTGCAAAAGAGTTTGGGATGATTAATCTTGATGTAAAAGTCAAAGGGCCAGGAGGAGGAAGAGAATCGGCTATTAGATCTCTAAATTCTTGTGGTTTGAAAATTAAAAGCATAACAGATGTGACGCCTTTACCTCATAATGGCTGTCGTCCATCTAAAAAAAGAAGGGTATAAGGAGATATAATGGCTAGATATAGAGGACCATCATTAAGGCTTTCAAGAAGAGAAGGCACTGACTTATTGTTAAAAAGTGGCATAAGAGCTATTGAATCTAAATGTAATATGGATTCCCCTCCAGGAGCTCAAGGTGGAAGAAGAGGCAGATTGTCAGATTACGGACTTCAGCTAAGAGAAAAACAAAAAGTAAGAAGGATGTACGGCGTACTTGAAAAACAGTTTAGAAACTATTATAAAAAAGCAGCTTCATCAAAAGGTAATACTGGTGAAAATTTGTTAAGTTTTTTAGAAAAAAGACTTGATAATGTCGTTTACAGAATGGGTTTTGGATCAACTAGAGCTGAAGCTAGACAAATGGTAACTCACAAAGCTTTTTCCATTAATGGAAATACGGTTAATATCCCATCTTATCAAGTTCAAGCAGGAGACGAAATAGAGGTAAGAGAGAGTAAAAAAGGGCATTTACGAATTCAATCAGCATTAAAAATAGCTTCAACGCGAGAAGCTTGTGATTGGATTGAGGTAGATGAGAAAAATTTAAAAGGTGTATTTAAATCTGTTCCTGATAGAACTGATTTAAGTTCAGAAATTAACGAAAATCTTATTGTTGAGCTTTACTCAAAATAATTAACTAAAAAAGGCGGATAAATATATGCAAACATCAGTAATAGATCTTTTAGTACCAACTGAAATACAAGTAGATGATATATCACCAAACTTGTCGAAAGTAACTCTTGAGCCACTTGAGAGAGGTTTTGGCCATACGCTTGGTAATGCATTAAGAAGAATTTTATTGTCATCAATGCCTGGAGCAGCTGTGACAGATGTAGTAATAGATGGAATATCTCATGAATATAGTACAATCGAAGGAATTAGAGAGGATGTAATAGATATTCTTTTAAACATTAAAGATATGCCAGTTAACTTAATCGAAGGCAATACAGCTGAAATTTCACTTGATATTACCGGTCCCTGTGATGTAACAGCTTCTTCGTTTGAGGTGCCTGGTAACGTTGAATTAGTAAATCAAGATTTTCACATAGCTACTATAGTAGATAAGGTAAATTTAAAGATGACATTAACTGTGAAAACTGGAAGAGGTTATGAGCCAGCTGATCTTAGAGATGATGAAGATAGAGTTGTTGGTGGTTTAAAAGTTGATGCATCCTTCAGCCCTGTAAGACGTGTTTCATACACTGTAGATAACGCAAGATTTGAAAAAAGAACAGACCTTGACAAACTTTTAATTGAGCTTGAAACAGATGGAACTCTTGATCCTAAGATGGCCATTGAACACGCAGCGACAATCATTCAACAACAATTAGGAGCATTTGTTGATCTTGATGCTATTGCTGAACAAGAGGCTAAAAAAGATCAGAATGATTTCGATCCATTATTATTAAGATCAATTGAAGAACTAGAATTAACTGTTCGATCAACAAATTGCCTAAAAGCAGAAAGTATTTTTCTCATTGGAGACTTAATACATAGATCAGAATTTGATTTACTTAAAACGCCTAATTTAGGAAAAAAATCCTTAAATGAAATTAAAGATGTCCTGGCATCAAAAAACTTATCATTAGGTATGAATGTTGAAAACTGGCCACCAGTGGTATAAAAAATGAGACACAAAAAATCAGGAAGAAAATTAAATAGAAATTCTTCGCATAGAAAAGCCTTATTTAAAAACCTAGCGATTGCATTAATAGAAAGAGAGATTATCAAAACAACTCTTCCAAAAGCTAAGGAGCTTAGAAAGTTTATTGAACCTTTAGTAACTCTTGGTAAAGATGATTCAGTCGCACATAGAAGAATCGCATTTAATCGTTTAAGATCTGATGATGCTGTTGGAAAATTATTTACAGTAATTTCCGTTAATGCAAAAGATAGGAATGGAGGCTATACGAGGATTATTAAAGCAGGCTTTAGACCAGGAGATAAAGCAGATATGGCGTTCATTGAATTTGTAGATAGAAAATCTGATGAAGAATCAGATGTTGAAAAGGATTCTGCTGCTTAATTAAGGATTTTCTTTAGAAATTGTCCTGTATAAGATTTCTTGATTTTTGAAATTTCCTCTGGACTTCCACAAGCCACTGTATCGCCTCCGTCTGTTCCACCCTCCGGCCCTAAATCAATAATCCAATCAGCTGTTTTAATTACATCAAGATTGTGCTCAATAACAATAACTGTATTGCCTTGATTTTTAAGCCTTTCTAAGACTTTCAATAATAACTCTATGTCAGCAAAATGAAGACCAGTTGTTGGTTCGTCTAGAATAAATAATGTTTTACCAGTACTTCTTTTGGATAATTCTTTAGCTAATTTAATTCTTTGAGCTTCACCACCAGATAATGTTATTGCAGATTGCCCAAGAGTTATATAGCCTAATCCGACATCATTCAATGTATCGAGCTTTTTTTTGATAGCTGGTATAGCTTTGAAGAAATCTAAAGCTTCCTCAACAGTCATATTTAATATGTCACTTATATTTTTATCTTTGTATTTAACTTCTAGTGTTTGTTCGTTATACCTGTGACCTTTACAAACCTCACAAGTCACATAAACATCTGCTAAAAAATGCATTTCAACTTTTGTAACGCCATCTCCCTGACAAGCCTCACATCTTCCTCCCTTTACATTAAAACTAAATCTTCCTGGCTTATAGCCTCTTGATTTTGCTTCAACAGTTTGAGATAACAAATCTCTTATATGCGTAAACAAACCAGTATAGGTAGCAGGGTTTGATCTAGGTGTTCTTCCAATAGGAGATTGATCTATGCTAATAACTTTGTCTAAAAAATCTAGTCCTTCAATCTTTTCACACTTTACTTCTTTATTTAATTTAGCTTTATTTAAAATAAAAGAACTCATTGGAAGTAATGTTTGATTAATTAATGATGACTTTCCTGAACCAGATACCCCAGTAACGCAGGTTAATAAACCAATTGGTATATCTACAGATATGTTTTTAAGATTATTTTCATAAGAATTAATTATTTTTATTTGTTTACTTGATGGAGATAGTCTTTTTTTTGGGATATTAATTTTCTTCATACCATTTAGGTATTTAGCAGTTAAAGAATTATGATTATTAAGAATACTTTCAAGGTTTCCTTCTGCACAGATTTCACCACCATGTCTACCTGCTCCAGGTCCTATATCAATGATATGATCTGCACATCTTATAGCTTCTTCGTCATGCTCAACGACAATAACTGTATTTCCAAGATTTTTGAGATTTTTTAATGTTCTAATTAGTTTTTCATTATCCCTTTGATGAAGTCCAATGGATGGTTCATCAAGAACATATGTAACACCTACTAACCCTGAACCAA
Organism: SAR86 cluster bacterium; assembly: GCA_023703615.1. Lineage (NCBI taxonomy): Bacteria > Pseudomonadati > Pseudomonadota > Gammaproteobacteria > SAR86 cluster bacterium. The sequence goes on from CP097971.1 coordinate 203,568, forward strand.
TTTGACTGGCAAGTCTTATTCTTTGTGCCTCACCACCTGACAATGTGTCAGCACTTCTTTCTAATGTTAAATAACTCAAACCAACATCTTCAAGAAAAGTTAATCTATCTTTAATTTCTTTCAAGATTTTTTCAGCAATCTTCTTCTTTGATCCTTTTAAATTTAAATTTATTATAAAATTTAATGCGTCATTAATTTTCATATTTGTTATTGAATGTATTTGCATTTTGTTAATGAAAACATTTCTAGATTGTTTATTTAATCTAGATCCGTCACAATCGTTACAAGAACTTTGTGACATAAGTTTAGATAATTCGTCTCTTATAAAATCAGAATCTGTTTCTTTAAATCTTCTTTCAGTGCTTGGAATTATTCCTTCAAATTTATGCTTTCGAATTATTCTACTCCCACTTCTAAACCTATGCGAGAAATCAATTTTTTCATCAGACCCCCATAAAATTATGTCTTTTATATTTTGTGGATAATCCTTCCATTTAGTTGTAAGTGAAAAATTATAATGAGCAGACAAACATCTTAACTGGTAGTAATAGAATCTATTCCTTCTAGTCCATCCTTTTATTGCGCCATTAGATATAGAGACTTCGTGATCTTGTATTAATCTGTTTTCATTAAAAAATTGTATGACACCTAAACCATCGCATTTTGAACATGCTCCAAAAGGATTATTAAATGAAAACATTCTTGGTTCTAATTCTGGAACAGCATAACCACATTTAGAACATGAATAATTAGATGAGTACAATTTAGTTTTTCCACTATCAATAGATTCAACTTCTACAAGTCCATCAGCTAACAAAAGAGATGTTTCAATAGATTCAGATAGCCTAGATCTATTTTCATCATCTTTTTTAATTACTAATCTATCCACTACAGCAGCAATTTCGTGTTTTTTATTCTTTTCGAGGTCAGGAAATTCTTCAATGGGATAGATAACTCCATTTACCTTCACACGAACATAACCACTCTTCATTAAATCTTCGTATATTGCAAGATGCTCACCTTTTTTACCTCTAACTATTGGAGAAAGAACCATAATTTTTGAACCTTCTTTCATCTTTAGGATTTCGTCAGAAATTTCAGAAACAGTTTTAGCTTTAAGTTCCTCTTTATGATCAGGACAAATTGGAGTGCCTATTCTTGCAAATAACAATCTTAAATAATCGTAGATTTCTGTTACTGTCCCGACAGTTGATCTTGGATTATGAGAAGTTGACTTTTGCTCGATTGAAATAGCAGGAGAGAGACCTTCAATTTGATCAACATCAGGTTTTTCCATAAGGGACAGAAACTGTCTAGCATAAGTAGAAAGTGATTCTACATATCTTCTCTGACCTTCCGCATAAAGTGTATCAAAAGCCAGTGATGATTTTCCTGATCCAGAAAGACCTGTTATGACAACTATTTTATTTCTAGGTATCTCAAGACTAATATTTTTTAGATTATGAGTCCTTGCACCTTTTATAGTAATATTATTCATGAGAATTTAAAAATTATCCGTGATGAAAAAATTAAATTAGGTTAAACTTTTACTTATTATAAGAGGTAATTATGAGCAGAGGAGTAAATAAAGTTATTTTAGTTGGAAATTTAGGTCAAAAACCTGAAATGCGCTATACGGCAACACAATCAGCAGTTGCAAATCTGTCTATAGCCACAACAGAATCATGGAAAGATAAAGAAAGTGGTGAAATGAGAGACAAAACAGAATGGCATAGAGTAGTATATTTTGGAAAACTTGCAGAAATTGTTGAGAAATATTTAGATAAAGGCTCAAGTGTCTATATTGAAGGAAAATTGCAGACTAGAAAATGGCAAGATAAATCTGGAGCTGATAGATGGACTACAGAAATTGTAGGTAATGAGCTTACAATGCTTGGTTCAAGGCCATCAAACAATGCACAAGCTCAAACTGAATCGGAAGCTCCTTTTTCAGATGAATCAAGCGCAGAATTAACTGACGACGATATTCCTTTTTAGTATTTATTAAGTATTAAACTAGCGTTAGTTCCCCCAAATCCAAATGAATTGCTCATAATTGAATTTAGTTTTTGATCAACCGCTTCAGTGATTACATTTATATCTTTTGCTTCATCACATAAATCATGAATATTTATTGATGGCGCTATAAAACCCTCTCTTAACATCATTATCGAAAAAATAGTCTCATGCACGCCTGTAGCTCCAAGAGAATGCCCAGTCATAGACTTTGTTGAACTGATTGAAGGAATTTTTTGTTTAAAAACATCCTTTATGGCATTTAGCTCAGCAATATCACCTACAGGAGTACTAGTGCCATGCGTATTTATATAATCAATATCTGAATCTAAATTTTTTAATGCGCCTTCCATACATCTTTTTGCGCCTTCGCCGGATGGAGCAACCATGTCATAACCATCAGAAGTAGCAAAATAACCTTCAAGTTTAGCAAGAATATTCGCACCTCTTTTTTTTGCAAATTCTTCACTCTCAAGCACAACTATCCCTGCACCACCAGATATTACAAAACCATCTCTTTTTTTATCATACGGCCTAGATGCAGATGTTGGACTATTATTAAAGTTAGATGATAGAGCTCCCATCGCATCAAAGAGACTAGATGAACTCCAATGCTCGTCTTCACCTCCACCAGCTAAAACGATGTCTTGTTGACCTGATTTTATTAATTCTGCTGCATGCCCAATACAATGAGCGCTTGTTGCACACGCAGATGAAATCGAATAATTTATTCCCTTTAATTTCAATGCCGTTCCGAGAATTGCTGAAATAGAGCTCCCCATACTTTTTGTAACTGCATATGGACCAATTCTTTTTGGACCTTTTTCTCTTGCAATATCTGCAGTTTGAACCATTACTCGAGTTGAAGCACCTCCAGAACCCGCAACAATACCGACTTTAGGAGAACTTATATCCTCTTCATCCAAACCTGCCATTTCTAGCGCATCAAGTGCAGCCAAATATGAATAAGCTGAACCTTCACCCATAAATCTTAATAGTTTCCTATCTATAAAATCAGATAATTCAATACTTATTGATCCAGCAACTTGGCTTCTAAACCCCATTTTAGAATAAGTTTCATTTTTTGTAATACCAGATTTACCAGCTTGTAGATTTTTGAGAACTTCACTATATGTATTACCTATACAAGATCTTATTCCCATTCCAGTTATTACAATATTTTTCATTAAAAATTACTAGGATCTTTAAAAAGCCCAACTTTTAAATTTTCAGCTGTATAAACTTCTTTTCCATCTACAAACATCTTACCATCAGCAAGTCCGACAATTGCACCTCTTGAAAATACTCTTTTTATATCGAGCTCATATTTTACAAGTTTTGAGGTTGGAAGAACTTGACCAAAGAACTTTACTTTTTCAGCACCAAGGGCCCTGCCTATTCCAGGTAATCCAGACCATAACAAATAAAAACCAAGTAATTGCCACATAGCATCTAAGCCAAGACAACCTGGCATAACAGGATCTTCTTTAAAGTGGCATTTAAAAAACCATAACTCAGGATCAATATTTAAAGATGCTATTATTTTTCCTTTTTCGTAATTTCCTGATGAAGAATTTATCTCAGATATTTCATCAAACATTAACATTTGATCAGAAGGCAATCTACCATCACCATCTTTTGTGAATAATTTTCCATCCGAACAATTTATAAGTTCATCTTTTGTATATTTTTTTTGTGGAAGGAAATTCATTTATCTCTTAATATAGCTAGCTCAAGCAATTCTAACATTTCTTTTCTTATTTTATTGTCTTCAAGTTTTTTGATGTAAAAATTTGCGTTTTTGTAATGTTCATTAAGTAGCTTTTTTGTTTCAACAATACCATTCAAGGAATCTATAAGTTTATAAGATTTAGATTTATTAATGCTTTTGTTGCCTAAAAAACTCCTTAAAGTTTTTTTTTGTTGAAAATTTGCATTTTTATATGCAAAGTAAAATGGATAAGTAATTTTACTTTCTTTTATATCTTGAAATGATGGTTTGCCAAGTTTTTTTTCATTAATTTGATAATCAAGCAAGTCATCTTTAATTTGAAAAATTATACCTATGTACTTGGCAGACTTAGAGATTTGTTTTGTGTATTTTAAATTTGAATCAATTAAATATGCAGCACTTTTTGCTGCTGCTTCAAATAATCTTCCGGTCTTGTAATAACTAATTTTTAATAAGTCATCTAGCTTAATTTTAATATTATTTATGGCATCTAACTGGATTAACTCTCCTTTTGAAATATCATTAGTTGCAAAAGACAACTCTTCTAAAAGTTTTAAATTTTTAATTTTTACCATTAATATAAATGCTTTTGAATATATAAAATCACCAATAAGCACCCCATGTGAATTAGACCATAAATTGTTTATAGATTTTTGACCTCTTCTGATACTGGACTCATCTATAACATCATCATGAACAAGAGTTGCAGAATGAAGAAGTTCAATAACTGCAGCTAGAGCGATTCTTTTTTTATAATTTTGTTTATTTGCTTTTAAAGAGGATGATATTAAAGATAGTTTTGATCTTATTTGCTTACCACTGGTTTTAAAAACATGACCATATAGTTTAGAAATAGATTTGTCTTTAATAACTTCATTTTTTATCAATAACTTGACTTCTTTAAGTTCATTTTTTAGATTATTTTTAATTCTCATAGATAATTATTTTTTAAAGCAAAATTATACATAACTATTGATAAATTCTTCATTAAAGCGTATATTTTGCCACCTTTAGGTAACTTTATTATGTATGCAGTTATAGAATCAGGCGGAAAACAACACAAAGTCGAAAAAGGTATGAAATTATCCGTTGATCTTTTGCAGGATGAGCCTGGAAAAAAGATTATTTTTGATAATGTTCTTCTTTATGTAGATGGCGATAATGTTGAAATAGGGCAACCTTATTTGTCTAATGTAAAAGTCTCTGCAGAAATAATTGATAAGATTAAGGCAAAAAAAATATCTATATTACGTTTTAGAAGAAGAAAACATAGTATGAGAAAAATTGGCCATAGAGCTAAATATTCTCAAATTGAAATAAAAGATATCAAAGTGAGTTAATAATGGCACATAAAAAAGCAGGTGGTTCCAGTAAAAATGGTAGAGATTCTAACTCTAAAAGGCTAGGCGTTAAAAGATTTGGTGGACAAGTAGTTAAGGCTGGAGAAATATTAATACGCCAAAGAGGAACTAACACTCATCCTGGCATTAATGTTGGCATTGGCAAAGACGATACTCTTTTTGCAAAAGCAGCTGGTGTTGTAGAGTTTTCCTACAAAGGCCCTAAAAGCAGAAAAACCGCAAACGTAATTCCTCAATAAGTATTAGATCATGAATTATATCGACGAGGCCTTTCTCGAAGTTAGGGCTGGTAGTGGTGGCTCTGGTGCATCCAGTTTTAGAAGAGAAAAATATATACCTTTTGGTGGTCCTGATGGTGGAGATGGTGGTAAAGGCGGAGATGTATTTTTTAAAGCAAATGAAAATAAAAATACACTTGTAGATTTTCAAAATAAGAAATTATTTGAAGCTAAAAATGGAAAATCTGGGTCTGGAAAAAATAAATCTGGTTCCGCAGGCAGTGATTTAATTATCGAAGTTCCTCTTGGTACTGTTATTTATGATGAGGAGTTACAAGAAGAGCTTTTAGATTGTTGTGATAAAGATAAGACCTACTTGATTGCCAAAGGAGGGGATGGAGGTCAGGGCAATGCAAGATTCAAGACAAGCACTAATCAAGCACCAAGAAAATTTATGAAAGGATTTGAAGGTGAAAAAAGAGTTTTAAGACTAGAATTAAGATCATTAGCTAATGTTGGCTTAGTTGGTTTTCCAAATGCAGGTAAATCAACTTTCTTGAGAAAAGTTTCTTCTGCAAAGCCTAAAATAGGTAATTATCCTTTTACAACACTAAGACCAAATCTAGGTACTGTTAAAACAAGTTACTCAAGTTTTGTTATTGCTGATATTCCTGGATTAATTGAAGGAGCGTCAGAGGGAGCAGGTTTGGGTATAAAATTTCTTCAGCACATCTCGAGAACGGGATTATTATTAATATTTATTGATTTATCGCCAGATGTGGAAAATAATCCAATAAATCAAATAAAGCTTTTAAAGAAAGAATTGAGCCTGTATAAGAATGATCTTACTCAAAAAGAGATGTGGGTTGTACTAAATAAAGAAGATATTTCAGATAAAAAATCCATAGCAAAGTTCGAAGATGAAATTAAAAATAAATTTAATTTTTCAAAAAAACAAATTTATTCAATTTCTTCCCTAACAGGCAATGGTGTTGATAAATTAATTTCTGCCCTTGCTAAGAAAGTATAGAAAAATTTAAGAAAAAGCTTTTAAGGCCTTTATTAGTTTGCTTTTTGTTCGTGCAGCAGCGTTTTTATGAATAACTTTTTTTGAAGCTGAAATATCTAGAATTTTTTCTGCTTTTTGTATTAATTCTTTTGCTTTCGAGGAATCTTTTGTTTCAATACTTGTTCTTGCAGCTTTTATTGCTGTTCTAACAACAGATCTCTGAGCATGCCTTAATTTGTATTTTTGAGCATTTTGTTTAGCTCTTTTAATTGCTTGTTTTGAGTTTGCCATATTATATATATTCTTTAAGAGTGCGTAGTTTAATAATGAAATCACGATATGTCCATTATTATTTATATGGTGGAGGCGGCGGGAATTGAACCCGCGTCCATTAATCCTTCAGCCTAACTTCTACATGCATAGCTCACTCAATTGGCTTTTTAACGTTTTCGACCCGAGGAGCAGGGTGAAAAAGCGAGCTTGATTTAGTTTAACCAAACTGTGTCCAAGCAACACAGCTTGGCTAGACTATGTGTTTTGCCGATGCTTCGAACCATAGTCAAATCTGGCATCGGTTAGCATTAAGCTGCTAAAGCGTAGTTGTCGTTATTTGCAACTAAATTTTTTGTAGTATGTTTTACAAGAATTACCACAATCTTGGCATGCGTTTCGGAGTCCAGTAGAAATGTCGAACCCTATTCGCCCCCATTGGGGCATGAATTATACAATATTACTTGAAATTTTTAGAAGAATAACTATTGTTTCTTGAATTTTTTAAAATTCTTCCCTGATCTCTCTCCCAGTCTCTTTTTTTAATATCTTGCCTTTGATCACGAATTTTCTTTCCTTTTCCTGAAGCAATATCACACTTTATAAGATTATCTTTCCAGTAAATTGAGGTCATAATAACTGTTAAACCTTTTTCATTCTTTTGTTTTTGTAATTGAGCAATTTCTCTTTTTTTTAGAAGAAGCTTTCTGGTTCTTAGTGGATCTATATTTGCCTCTATTAACGAAGCTGGGGGATCAATTTTTATACCAAATAACCATGCTTCATTATTTTTGAAGTTTACATAACTATTTTTAACATCAATTTTTCCATTTCTTAGAGATTTTACTTCCCAACCCTCCAAAACTATGCCTGCTTGAAAGAATTCACCTAGAATATAGTTTCTAGATGCTGTTTTATTCTTTACAATTAATTCAGATTTTTCATTTGTCATACTTTATTATGTATTTTGATAAATTAAGTGCAATGATTTTTTTTATAATAAATTGAATATAACTAATATAAAATCGACATATGGTTACATAGGTTTTATTCCGTTTGCTTTTTTTTCTGTAATGCCTTGGATTGTTGGAGGAGAAATAAGTAAAACCTTTATAATCATTCAGCTGAGCTATGGAGCAATAATAATCTCTTTCCTAGGTGGATTCGCATGGGGCTGGAGAGATAATCAAAAAAATCAAAAAATTAACTTATCTCTTGGAATCGGATTTAGCCTAGCAGGCTGCTTAATTCTATTATTAATTTTTTTAAAAATGATACTAATCTCATTAATCATCTCAATAATAGCTTTTTATAGTTTTTATATTTTTGAAAAGTCTACTGAAGATTTTAAAAAAAAAGATATTGATTATCAGAAATTTAGAAAAATTTTAACTTTACTTGTATGCATATCTTTTCTAATATCTTCATGGTATTGGATCAACCCATATAGCTACCCTTACTTATAAAATAATGGAAAAAAAACTCAAATCTCACGGTGCATGGATTGGAAAATGGACTTTTATTCTTGCTGCTACCGGTTCTGCGGTTGGATTAGGTAATATTTGGGGATTTCCATATAAAGCTGGTACTAATGGGGGAGGCGCTTTTGTCCTAATTTATCTATTATGTATTGTCATTATCGGTATCCCAATTATGATAAGTGAGATTATTATTGGAAGAAGGGCAGGAAATAGTCCAATAAATGCAATGAAAAAAACTGCGTTAGATTCCAATACTAGTTCCTTATGGAGATTTGTTGGTTGGAGTGGGATAACTGCTGGAATTCTAATTCTATCTTTTTATAGTGTAATCGCAGGAATATGCCTTAACTATATTTTTATTTCAGCATTACCATCACAAATTTTAAGTTCTTCAGATCAGTTTGGTGAAGTGATAGCATCACCTATTAACCTTTTATTTTGGCATACAATTTTTATATTCCTAACTTTTCTTATAGTCTCAGCAGGTGTAAAGAATGGTATTGGCAGAATGGTTAAAATTTTAATGCCAATGCTTGGATTCCTTTTAATTTTTATGGTGATTTATTCAATGATTAATGGCGCGTTTATAAAAACTTTAGATTTTTTATTCGCTCCAGATTTTTCAAATGTAACTTCTGAAACTTTTCTAAGTGCCATGGGCCAGGCTTTTTTTAGTTTAAGTCTTGGAATGGGCTCCATAATGGCATACGGGGCTTATATGCCAAAAGATCAAAAGGTAGTAGAAACCTCATTTACGGTAGCCTCATTAGATACTTTAGTTGCAATGTTGGCAGGTCTAGCAATATTTCCAATTATCTTTGCTTTCAATCTTGAACCCAACAGCGGGCCTGGTCTTGTTTTCGTATCAATGCTTTCTGCTTTTCAGCAAATGCAATTCGGTCAAATTATTGGACCTTTCTTTTTTATATTATTATCAATTGCTGCCTTGAGTTCTTCAATTTCTTTACTGGAGCCAGGTGTTGCATATTTGTCTGAAGAAGGTTTTTTATCAAGAAAACGTTCAGCGCTTGGTATTTCTTTCTTTGCATGGACCTTAGGAATAGGGACAGTGCTCAGTTTTAATTTACTTTCTGATTTTAATTTAACACCTGGTAGAAATTTTCTTGATTCTATGGATTTTATTTCGAATCAAATTTTACTTCCTCTTGGAGGAATGTTAATTGCAATTTTTGTTGGCTGGTTCATGAATCACAATTTAATTTCAAATGAGATAGGGCATATAAATTTTTATATTTACAGACTTTGGAAATTTTTCATAAAATTTATTGCTCCAATTAGTGTAGCGTCAATATTTATTTCTCAAATTCTATAAAGTGTTAAGAAAAATTAGTTTTTCAAAAACAATAAATGAAAACTTTTCAAAAGTTTACGAACAAGTAGCAAATTTTGAAAATTATTATTTGTATATTCCTGGATGCTCAAGCTCTCGATTAATTGAAAAGAATGATGATTTTGAAATTGGGGAGCTAGAATTCAGTTTTATGTTAAAAAGTTACTCAATTAAATCTAAAAACATTTTACTTGATAGAGTTATTAATATCGAACAGATCGAAGGCCCCTTTGATTTATTTAATTGTAAATGGATCCTTTATCAAGTTGATGATGATTTAACGGAAATAACTTTTGAATCAGACTTTAAGCTTCCTTTCCTTTTAAATAAGCTAGTATCGGACGAATTATTAAATATTTTTCTTGAAAAAGCTTTAGAAGCATTCATAAAAAGGCTATCTAATGATAAATAAAGCTAGTCCTCTTTAGAAGAGTTAGTATCTTCAACAATCCAATTATTCAGCAGATCATCAGAATCAAAAAATAACGTGAGTTTTTTTTGACCTAATAATTTTTCACCAATTTGGATTGAGTTATAGTAATTCCACTGTGATTTATGAAACGGATCTTTTATTACAGGAGTACCCAATATAAATTGAACTTGATCTTTAGTTAAACCTTGTTGTAATTGATTAAGATCTTCTTCTTCATATATGTTACCTTGGATTATCGGAACTTTGTATGGGGCAAAATATGAACAAGAGCTCAATAATACTATAAAAGTAGCAATAAATATTTTCTTTGAATATTGTTTCATAATTTAGATCAATTATACTTTGTCATGAGTATTTTATCCTATAAAGATATATGCTTGTGTTTAAAATAGGTTTTATAATTTTTATTATTAAGAAAAATGTTGAATCAAAACGACGAACTTAAAAAAGCAGGGCTTAAAGCTACTCTTCCTAGAATAAAAATTATGCAAGTTTTAGCTTCAACTTCATATCAAGATGTTCATTTTAGTGCTGAAGATATCTATAAAGAGCTTCTAAAAATGGAGGAGGATATTGGCCTTGCAACTGTATATAGGGTCCTTACACAGTTCGAGTCGGCTGGTATAGTTAAAAAGCATCATTTTGAAGATAGTAGAGCAGTATATGAAATTATTTCTGATGAGCATCATGATCATATGGTCTGTGTTGATACTGGTGATGTTCTTGAATTTAATGATGAAATTATAGAAAACCAGCAAAAAGAAATAGCAAGAAAAGCTGGATACGAGATTGTTGACCATAGCATGATACTTTATGTAAAAAAAATTAATACGTAAATTCCTTGCACTTGAACTAAAAAATTAAATCCTTATATACCTAACCAATTGGGATTAATTATGTCAAAAAAGAAGAATACTAAAATTTCAAACAAAGATTTGAATAAAGAGACTATTTCAAAAGCTGAAGATCAAGCAATTAATAACTTAGATGATAGTATAGGCACGCCCTCATATGAGGAGCTTATAGAGATTAATGAGGGCTTAGAAAAATCTATTTTGAGATATAAAGCAGACTTAGACAATGCACTCAAAAGAACTATTTCGGAAGTTGATAAAGCTCACAAATATGGCATAGAAAAACTACTTTTTGAACTGCTACCTGTTATTGATAATCTTGAAAATGCTCTTGAAAATTCAAGTGAAGATGATAAAGAAGGCATTAAATTAACATTAAAGTCTTTTGAGTCTGCTCTTGATAAATTTGGAATGATACCCATTTATCCAGAAGATGAGTCTTTTAATCCAGAAAAGCATGAAGCAGTTTCAATGGAAAAAGATAAAAAAAAGAAAGATGGGGAAATAGGAAATATCTTTCAAAGAGGCTGGGAATTAAACGGAAGAGTTATTAGACCAGCTAGAGTGACAGTTATAAAAAATTAGAGGAATAAAATGTCAAAAATAATAGGAATAGATTTAGGAACAACCAACAGTTGCGTTGCGGTCATTGAGGGTCAGCAGCAAAAAGTAATTGAAAATTCTGAGGGCGGTAGAACCACACCCTCAGTAGTAGCTTACTCAGACAATGATGAAGTTTTAGTAGGATTACCTGCTAAAAGGCAAGCTGTTACAAATCCAGAGAATACTCTATATGCAATTAAAAGACTTATAGGGAGAACTTTTGATGATGATGTTGTTAAAAAAGATGCCGATATGGTTCCTTATAAGATCGTTAAAGCTGATAACGGTGATGCTTGGGTAGAGGCATCCAACAAAAAATTAGCACCTCCACAAATTGCTGCAGAAATTCTAAAGAAAATGAAAAAAACTGCAGAAGACTACTTAGGTCATGATATAAAAGAGGCAGTCATTACTGTTCCAGCTTATTTTAATGATTCACAAAGACAGGCTACCAAAGATGCCGGAAAAATAGCAGGACTTGAAGTTAAAAGAATTATCAACGAACCAACTGCAGCTGCACTGGCTTATGGACTTGATAAAAATAAAGGCGATTCTACTATCGCAGTATATGACTTGGGCGGTGGAACTTTTGATATATCAATAATAGAGATCTCAGATGTTGATGGTGAGCACCAATTTGAAGTTCTTTCAACTAATGGAGATACTTTCTTAGGAGGCGAAGATTTTGATTTAAGGCTAATAGACTACTTTGTTGATAAATTTAAAGAAGAATCTGGTTTCGATTTAAAAAGTGATCCCCTTGCTCTTCAAAGACTTAAGGAAGCAGCTGAAAAAGCTAAAATTGAATTATCATCATCTGAACAAACGGAAGTGAATCTTCCATACATTACTGCTGATAGTAGTGGCCCAAAACATTTTGTTCATAAAATAACTAGAGCAAAACTAGAATCTCTTGTTGAAGACTTGGTTGATAAAAGTCTCGAACCTCTTAAGCTAGCTCTTAAAGATGCAAAAATTTCAAAATCAGATATCTCTGAAGTTTTATTAGTTGGTGGCCAAACAAGAATGCCATTAGTTCAAAAGAAAGTTACAGAATTTTTTGGAAAGGAGCCTCGAAAAGACCTAAATCCTGATGAAGCTGTTGCAGTAGGAGCTGCCATTCAAGGATCAGTACTATCTGGGGATACTACAGATGTATTACTACTAGACGTAACACCTCTCACACTTGGAATTGAGACATTAGGAGGCGTTGCTACACCTTTGATTGAGAAAAATACAACTATACCTACCCAAAAATCTCAGATTTTTTCAACAGCAGAAGACAACCAAACAGCTGTCACAGTTCATGTTATTCAAGGTGAAAGAACTCAAGCTGCTCAAAATAAATCTCTTGGACAGTTCAATTTAACTGATTTGCCACCTGCAAGTAGAGGTACACCACAAATTGAAGTGTCCTTTGATCTTGATGCTAATGGGATTTTAAACGTATCTGCTAAAGATAAAAATACAGGTAAGGAGCAATCTATTGTCATTAAAGCTTCCAGTGGATTATCTGATGAAGATATTGAGAAAATGGTTAAAGATGCTGAAGCAAATGCTGAAGATGATAAAAAATTTGAAGAGTTGGTTAAAAATAAAAACAATGCTGATATGCTTGTACATGCTACAAGAAAAACTGTTGAGGAGTCTGGCGATAAGCTTACAGAAGATGAGAAATCTGAGATAGAGAAGTCAGTTGTTAGTTTAGAGGAAGCAATTTCAAAAGAGGATAGTGATGCAATTGAATCTGCTACAAAAAGTCTTAATGATGTGTTGACACCATTAACACAAAAACTTTATGCCCAGGATGCTACTGCTGCTGAAGCAGGTTCTCCTGAAAACGATGAGCCTAAAGACGATAATACTGTTGATGCTGAATTTGAAGAAGTCAAAGAAGAAGAAAAGAATTAATTTTAATTAAAATGTCAAAGAGAGACTATTATGAGATTTTAGAGGTCTCTCGCAGCGCATCAGATAGTGAATTAAAAAAAGCCTTCAAGAAAAAGGCTATGAAGTTTCATCCTGATCGCAATCCTGATAATCCAGAAGCTGCATCTAAATTCAAAGAGGCTGCGGAGGCTTACGATGTTCTATCAGATCCTCAAAAGAAATCTGCATATGATCAATTTGGTCATTCTGGAGTTGAGGGTATGGCAGGTGGCGGTCCCAATTTCAATGATATAAATATTAACGATATATTTGGAGATATATTTGGAGATGTCTTTGGTACAAGATCGTCATCTAGAAGATCTAGACGAGGCTCAGATCTTCAATACAATATTGAGTTGTCTCTTAAAGAGGCTGTACTTGGAACGCAGAAGAAAATAAAGATTCCTTCACAAAGAGAATGTCCTGATTGTAACGGAACTGGTGCTGCAAAAGGATCAAGTCCTGTTACATGCATGAATTGTAATGGAACAGGCCAAGTAAGAATGCAACAAGGTTTTTTTTCTGTCCAGCAAACATGTTCAGTATGTTCTGGTACAGGTCAAGTCATTAAAGATAAATGTAGAACCTGTGGTGGAGTAGGAGCAATTAAAGAAAATAAGACGCTTTCTGTTAATATCCCTGCTGGTGTTGACACAGGTGACAAGGTTAGACTTTCAGGTGAAGGTGAATGGGCAAAAGGTGGTCAATCTGGAGATCTATATGTAGCTATTCGTGTAGAGAATCATCCAATCTTTGAAAGAGATGGAAGAAATTTGTTCATAGAGGTTCCAATCTCCTTTGACATATCTGTTGAAGGCGGATCTGTCACAATACCTACTTTAGAAAATTCTGTTTCATTAAAAATACCCTCTCAAACCCAAACTGGTAAAATTTTTAAAATTAGAGGTAAAGGCGCTGCTATGGTTAGAGATAGCAGAAAGGGTGATTTGCTTTGTAGAATTGTTGTCGAAACGCCATCAAACCTTGATGCAAAGCAAAAAAAATTATTAAAAGATTTTAAAGACTCGCTTAATGTTAACAAAAATTATCCTGGTACAGATGCCTTCAGCAAAGCTATTAAAAAAATTAATGATCAATGATAAATATTTATATTAATGGCTTGTCTGGAAAAATGGGCACTTCTTTAAAAGGAATAGTAGATAAAAATAAAGATTTTAAACTTGTGCCACAATTCAACATTAATAATTTTATAGATGTTGTTATTGATTTTTCGAGACCTGAATCATCTATAGGCGTGTTAAAAGAATGCTCAAAAAATAAAATTCCATTTATTACAGGTACTACTGGTTTCACAGAAAATGATCAAGAAATGATAAAAAAATTCTCAAAAAATATACCCGTCCTTATTTCATCAAATTTTAGTTTAGGAATTTTTCAATTAAAAAAATCAATTATTAATTTTCTTAAAAAAAATAAAACAAAAATAACATGCCGCATTGATGATATTCATCATAAACAAAAAGTTGATTCACCCTCAGGCACAGCAATGGACTTAAAAAAAATAGTTGAAAAATTTGACAAAAATAATATTGTTGATTCAATTTGTATTAATTCACAGAGAATAGGCAATCATTTTGGTATTCACGCAGTTACATTTTTTAATGAAAACGAATCTATTAAATTTTCACATGAAGCATTATCAAGAGAAATTTTTTCACAAACAGCATTAGATGTTTCAAAAGAGTTAATAAATAAAGATTCAGGACTCTATATTTTAGAAGATTTCATATTTTTAAAATAACTTTAAATATTTCTAATTTTTCTATAGAATACACAAACTTTTAACACGAAAGCCCTATTTATTAAAGCAGGGGTGCTCTATAGAGTTTGCTTTAAATGGGCTGGAGAATTAACCCTACGGAGAAATAAATTGAGTATAGTTTCAGTCAAAGACCTGCTGCATGCAGGAGTTCATTTTGGTCATCAACAACGTTTTTGGAATCCAAAGATGTCGCAATATATTTTTGATACTAGAAAAAAAATTAGCATCATCAATTTAGATTTAACTCAGGAATGTTTGAGCGCAGCCGCATCAAAAGTTGAAGATATTTGTTCTAAAGGTAATAAAGTTTTATTTGTTGGAACAAAAAGATCTGCAAGTAAGATAATTAAAGAGGAAGCTTCTAGCCTTGGGCTTCCATATGTTGATAAACGTTGGCTCGGAGGCACTCTTACAAACTGGAAGACTATCAGAGGATCAATTAGAAGGCTTCAAGACATAGAAGAAATGATTTCTTCTGGTAGGATAGAAAAACTTATAAAAAAAGAGGCTGTTGAGATCCAAAAAGAATACACAAAACTTCAAGCTAGTGTTGGTGGGATTAAAGATATGAAAGGTTTGCCTGATGCTTTATTTGTGGTGGATGTAAAATATGAAAAAATTGCCGTTCTAGAAGCAAAAAAAATGGGCATACCTGTAATAGCATTAGTTGACACAAATTCTGATCCAGATGGTATAGATACTATTATACCTGGTAATGATGATGCTATAAGATCAGTAAAAATAATTACAAAAATTATTTCAGACGCATGTTCAAGAGGACTAGAATCATATAAAGGTTTTGCTCCAAAAGATTCTGATAGCCCTCAAATTAAGACGGTAAAAAAAGAAAAAGAAGCAGAAAAAAATACAGTTGAAACTGATGCAAAACTTGAGACTATTGGAATTAGTAATGCTGATAAAAAAGAAGATGAAGATCTATCAGACGTAAACGGTTCCTATAATGACGATGATACAGAAAAAAAAGATGGAAATTAAAGCATCACAAGTTAAAGAGCTTAGAGAAAAATCTGGTGTTGCAATGATGGATTGCAAAAAAGCACTTCTTGAATCTGATGGTGACATTGAAAAAGCTTTAGATTTACTTAGATCAAATAGTGCATTAAAGGCTGAAAAAAAAGCAACAAGAACGGCTGCAGATGGAATAATAACGACCCATCTCGATCATGATTATGCATCCTTAATTGAAATTAATTCTGAAACTGATTTTGCAGCTAAAGACTCTAAATTTTTAGCTTTTGTAGATGAAGTTAACTTACTAATTTCTAAACAAAAATATAATGATATCGGTGCTATTAACAATTCTGGAATAGAGTATAAAAGAAATGAATTAGTTCAATCTATTGGAGAGAATATCCAGCTTAGACGAATAATTACTGTAGAATTTTCAGCTAAAGAAAACTGCGGTATATATTTGCATTCTGACTCAAAGCTAGCATCTGTTGTTGTTTTATCCGGTGGGGATAAAGACTTGGCTAAATCAATAGCAATGCATGTTGCAGCTTTTAATCCTTTATGTCTATCTGAAGATGATATTGATAAAGACTTACTTAAAAGAGAAAAAAATATTTTTGAAACACAAGCAAAAGAGTCTGGTAAGCCTAGAGAAATAATGGAAAAAATAGTTGAAGGAAAAATTAAGAGATTCCTTTCAGAAGTATCCTTACTTTCTCAAGATTTTGTTAAGGATCCAGAAATAAGTGTAGGAAAATTATTAGAAAAAAATAATGCAACTGCCACAAAATTTTTTAGGTTAAAAGTTGGTGAGGGTGTTGAAATTGAATCTAAAACATTTGCTGAAGAGGTTGCAGAGCAATTAAAGTAATATGGTCTCTACTGAATATAAAAGAATACTTGTAAAATTTAGTGGAGAATCTGTTGCTGGTGATGATGATCATGGCATTGATCCAAAAATTTTGGATAATATGGCTTCCTCTATAAGAGATTGTAAAAATCTTGATGTTGAGATTGGTATCGTTATTGGAGGTGGTAATCTTTTCAGAGGCGAAAAGCTTAACAAAGCCGGTATGGATAGAGTTGCTGGTGATCATATGGGAATGTTAGCTACTGTGATGAACGGAATTGCATTAAGAGACTCTTTAGAAAGAGCAGGGCTCAAAACTAGAGTTATGTCTGCTATACCAATGGAAGGTCTAGTAGAACATTATGACAGAAGGCTAGCTATACAATTATTAAATGACGGATATGTTGTTATTTTTACTGCAGGAACTGGAAATCCTTTTTTTACAACTGACACTGCAGGCTGCTTAAGAGCAATTGAAACTCAATCTGATTTAATGTTAAAAGCAACTCGAGTTGATGGTGTATTTGATTCCGATCCTGAGATAAATAAAGATGCTATATTCTTTAAAAATCTTAGCTTTGATGAGGCTATTGTTAAAAATTTAAAAGTTATGGATTCAACAGCTTTAACTTTAGCAAGAGATCACAAGCTTCCAATAAAAGTTTTTAATACTAATGAACCAGACTCACTAAGAAAAATAATATGTGGAGAAGATATTGGTACATTAATATCATGAATCATGAATGAAATAATAAATACAACATCTGAAAGAATGCAAAAGTCGATAAGCTCTCTTAAATTTGCTTTCAATAAAATTAGAACAGGTAGAGCTAGCCCATCTCTGCTAGATGATATTAAAATTGATTATTATGGTAACCCAACACCATTAAATCAAACATCTAATATTAGCGTTGAGGATAATAGATCTTTAGTAATTTCACCATGGGACAAAACACTAATTCCAGTAATAGAAAAAGCTATTATTATTTCTGATCTAGGCTTAAATCCAAGTACAGCATCTGACTTAATTAGAATATCTTTGCCTGCCCTTACCGAAGAGACCAGACAAACTTATATCAAACAAGCAAGATCAGAAGCTGAAAACACAAGAGTGTCAATAAGAAATATTCGTCGCGACGCAAATAATCTCTTAAAAGATAAAAATTCAAATGGCGAAATTTCTGAAGATGAATTAAGAAGGGGCGAGGACTTAATTCAAAAAGAAACAGACCTATATATATCTCAAGTAGATTTTGAACTTAAAAATAAAGAAGCTGATTTGCTTGAAATATAAGCCAAAATGGCTGTCAACGCAAAAAAAAATCCATTAAATACTAGAAGAATTAATGTTGCCATTATTATGGATGGTAATGGAAGATGGGCACTTAAAAATGGTTTTAATATTAGCAAAGGTCATAAAAAAGGTGTTGAAGTAGTAAGAAAAATTGTTGAAGAATCTATTAAACAAAATGTTGCATCTTTAACACTATATGCATTTAGTTCAGAAAATTGGTCAAGACCAAAAAAAGAGATAAATGCTATTAAAAGTTTAGTTATCAGTGCGATAGATGGGCAGACACCGGAATTAATTGAACAAAAAGTAAGATTAAATTTTTTTGGTCATTTGGAAGATTTTGGTGAAAAAATTATAAATAAAATCAAAAGCGCTGAAGCAGAAACTTCGTTCAAAAAGGCTAAATTAGATTTAAATGTTGCTTTGGGTTATGGAGGCCAACAAGATATTTTAGATATCGTTAAAGATATATCAGCCAAAGTTTTACTTAAAGAAATTAAATTAAAGGATATTAATAATGATACTATTTCAAGTGCATCTTCGGTGCCAGTCAACAATATAGATTTATTAATCAGAACGGGTGGAGACAAGAGAATTAGTAATTTTCTTTTGTTGCAAATAGCTTATGCTGAAATGGCTTTTATAGAAAAATATTGGCCTGATTTTACAGCTGAAGACTTTAGAGAATGTTTAGATAATTTTAAAAAAGTGAGCAGACGGTTTGGAAAAAGAATATAAAAACAATTTAATTTTGAGACTATTTACATCTGTTGTAATGATCTTTTTTGTATTGTTGATAACTTTGTCTGCAAATTTGTTGATATTTGGTTTATCAATTACTTTAATTTGTGGATTTTCAATATATGAGTGGAAAAAAAATAATTTTGGTAAGCATTTTCTTGGGTTATTTATAATTAGCAATTTTGGTTTTTGGTCAATTTTTTTTGTTTCTTATTCTGGTATTACATCTCCAATTGCGGATGCTAAAAATGACTATTTTTTTTATTATATTTACTTGCTAATTATTATGAATACTTCAATTTTTGATACAGCAGCCTTTCTCATTGGATCAAATTATGGAAAAACTTTTATAACAAAAAAAATAAGTCCAAAAAAAACATTAGAAGGTTTGATTGGCGGGCTATTTGGAAACTTGATAATAGGCGTAACTTTATTCATGATATTTAATACTAATTTATGGGTAATCTTTATTTGTGTTATTGGCGGACTATTTGCATTTTTAGGCGACCTCTTAATTAGTTATTTGAAGAGACAAAATGGAATAAAAGATGCTGGAGATGTTCTACCTGGTCATGGCGGCATTCTTGATAGGCTTGATTCACATCTACTATCTACACCAATAACTATTATGTTGATTTTAGTATTAACAAATATTTCGACCGTATAAATTATGAAAAATATTCTTTTGCTAGGTGCAACAGGAAGTATAGGAACCAGCGTTTTAAGCGTCATTAAACAGAATAAAGAAAAATTAAATCTTTATGGAATTGCCCAAGAATCAAATATAGACAAAGCGCTTGCGATTTCAAAAGACTTCTCACCAAAGTATATATACTTCAATGAGAAACATAATTTACCTGATTGTGAATTCTTAGATAAGAAAACAAAATTACTATTTGAAAAAGAGGAACTTGAGACATTAATTAATGACCCAAACATTGATTATATAGTTTCAGCTATTTCTGGTTTTGCTGGTCTTGAAAGCACACTCATGGCAGCTAAAACCGGCAAAAAGATATTGCTTGCCAACAAAGAAAGTATTGTAGTTGCTGGTGAATTAATTATTCCAATAGCTGAACATTATCAATCAAAAATTATTCCAATTGATAGCGAACACAATGCTATCTTTCAATGTTTAGATGATGATAAAAATATTGATGATGTTTCGAAAATAATCATAACAGCATCTGGAGGACCATTTGTTTATAAAGATCTAAAAGATCTTGTAAATGTTACTAAGAGTGAGGCTTTAAAACACCCTAATTGGAATATGGGGTCTAAAATTTCTATTGATTCAGCAACACTCGTAAATAAATGCTTAGAGCTTATTGAGGCAAGATATTTATTTAATTTAAATGAAAAATATTTTCAATTAGTAATTCATCCCGAAAGCATAATCCATTCGATTGTTACTTACAAAGACGGTTCGAGTATTTCACAAATGAGCAATCCAGATATGAAAGTTCCAATTGCAAATGCCTTTTCTGATAATAAAAGACTTCACATTAATTTTGAGGAGATAAATTTTTCTGATCTCAATCTATCATTCAAGAATTTTCCTGAAGACAGAAAATTTCTAGAAGATATGGCAAGAGAAATATGTAACTTAGGAGGATTATCTGGAACAACATTTAATGCATCAAATGAGATTGCAGTTGAAAGTTTTCTTAAGGATCAAATAAAGTTTTATCAAATTTATGATGTTATATGTAGAACTTTTGAAAGTGTTTCCATGTCAAATGATATAAGTATTGAAAGCATATATGAAATGGATAAACTAACACGCATCGAAGCAAAGAAGGTGGTAAAATCAATTTCTTAATTAATTAAATCATGACAGCAGTAATATACATATTATCCTTTTTAGTCCTTCTGGGTGTTTTAGTGACTATTCATGAGTTTGGCCACTTCATAGTTGCAAGAATGTGTAATGTCTATGTTCAAAGCTTTTCTATTGGGATGGGGCCTGTAATTTATAAAAAATTAGATAAGCAGGGAACCGAATTTAGAATTTCAGCATTCCTACTAGGTGGATATGTCTCAATGATTACTAACAAATTAATTGAAGTAGAGCCTGAAATCAAAGAAAAACTTACTGAAGAGCAAATTAAAAACACTTTTGATTCTAAGCCTAAATGGCAAAGAGCATGCATAATGTTTGCAGGCCCTTTAGCTAACTTTATTCTTTCTATTTTTATTTTTTCTTTAATATTTCTTGGTACGCCTGATCCTCAAACTGTTGCAGTTATAAAAGATTCAAGTTCTCAAATTCAATTCCAAGAAAACAGTGGTCAATACATATCTCAGGGAGACGAAATAATTTCAGTAAATTCTAAAAAGATATCTGATCCAAAAGATCTAAATCTTGAATTGTTAACGTATGCAGGTTTTACTGGATTTATAAATCTTTCTTTAAAAAGAAATGACATTCAAAACCCTGTTGAAGTTAATATCTATGTTGAGGATTTCTTACCTTCAGCAATAGAACAGGCAAATCCATTAGATAATCTCGGTTTGGAAGTAGAATATAGATCAAAACCAATTATTGGAAATATTATCAAAGATGGACCGGCTGATATTGCAGGATTAATGAAAGATGACGAAATTTTATTTATCGATGATAATGAAATTTCTTATGCTGAAGACATTAGATCTTCTATTTCCAAAATTCCAGATAGTTTTGTTAGCATTACCTTGCTCCGAGAAAATCAAAAAATGGTTATTCCTTTGCAAACAGGACTTGTAGAGGCAAATGATGGCACAAAAATTGGCATTCTTGGGATTTCTTTTGGTACTCAGAGAACTTTGATAAGTGCGATTTCAAAAGGTATATATGAAACATATAACTTAAGTATTAAAACTCTTCAGTTTATCGGAAAAATGTTAACTGGAAATATGGGTGCCGAAAACTTAAGTGGTCCTATCGGCATAGCACAAATGGCTGGAAATACTGCACAGGCAGGATTTATACCATTTATGTATTTAATGGCGCTCTTAAGTATAAGTTTGGGTGTTTTAAATTTATTGCCAATACCTGTTTTAGATGGTGGACAACTAACAATGCTTGGAATAGAGGCCATAAGAGGTAAACCTTTGCCTGAAAAAGCAGAAAGCATTATTTATACTACTGGTGGCTTTCTAGTAGTACTTTTAATGATATTTGCAATTTTTAACGATGTTGCAAGATTTCTATAGGCACCAACTTGAAACATCTTAGAATTTATATTATTTCTTTATTAATTTCATTTAACCTTTTTTCATTTGATGAATTTTTTGTAAGTGATATCAGAATTATTGGGCTTCAAAGAGTATCAACTGGTAGTATTTTTAATGTAATACCAATAAGTGTAGGCGATAAAATAGATTTGAGAAAATCATCAGATATAGTTAAATCTCTCTTTTCAACAGAACAGTTTAATGATATTCAGATTGGAAAAGATGGAAATACATTAATTATTATTGTCTCTGAAAGACCATCTATTACCTCAATTGAAATTTCTGGGAATCAAGCCTTAAAAACTGAGCAGCTTCTTGAAAGCCTTGATGGAGTTGGTATTAAAGAAGGAGAAGTCTACAAAAGGTCAACTTTAGAAAGAGTAAAATCAGAGTTAGTAAGATCATATTCTTCAAATGGAAGATATGGAGCTAGCGTTGAAATAGAAGAAATACCTCAACCAAGAAATAGACTCGAAATTAGTATTGAAGTTGATGAAGGTAAAAGTGCAAAGATTGAGAAAATTGATATTATTGGAAATGAACTCTTTTCTACTGAAGATCTATTGAAAGGTTTTGAATTATCTGAGGGTTCTTTCTTTTCTTTTCTATCTAATAATAATCAATATTCTAGAGAAAAACTTAAAGGTGACATAGAAACTCTTGAATCATTTTACTTAGATAGAGGGTATCTAAAGTTTTCAATTGAATCTTCTCAAATCAGTCTCTCAAGAGATAAAAAATCTATTTACATTATTTTTGGTGTTTCTGAGGGTACACAATATAAAATAGACGATGTTAAAGTAATTGGTGATATACCATTTGAAAAAGAGATTTATGAAAATATTATAAATTCTCAAAAAGGACAGATTTATTCCCAAGCACAAATAACAGCAATTGAAGAATTTTTAATTAATACGCTCGGAAATCAAGGATATGCATTTGCTGAAGTAACAGGTTCACCAAATATTGATGATGAAACCCAAAATGTAGAACTAATATTTTCAATTGAACCAGGAAAAAAAACTTATACAAGAAAGATATTGTTTGCGGGTAATTACATAACTCAGGATTATGTATTAAGAAGAGAAATGAGGCAATTTGAAGGGGCCTGGACCTCGGATAATCTTATTGAATCTGGAAAAATAAGGCTAGAAAGACTTGGCTATTTTAAAGAAGTAAATGTAGAAACTATCCCCGTTCCAGGCACAGATGATCAGATAGATGTAACTTACACAGTTGAAGAAGAGTCCACAGGTTCTGTTGGTGGAAATATTGGATATAGTGATTTTGGTTTGCAATTAGGCTTTAATCTATCTGAAAATAATTGGCTTGGAACAGGCAATACAGTGGGTATTGGAATTACAAAGACTATATATAGTGAAATGTATAATCTTTCTTTCTTAGATCCATATGCAACAAAAGATGGCGTTAGTCTTGGATATAACATTTATTTTCGAGAAACGGATTATGGTGAGTTCAATATAGCTAATTATTTAACAAATTCTATGGGAGTTGGGGCGCAATTTGGATATCCCATCTCAGATATAGAAAGATTGGGTTTAAATATAACGTTAGATAAAACTGATATAGATATTGGTTCTATGCCTGCAAGAGAGATTTGGGATTTTGTTAATGCTGAAGGAAATGTTTACGAATCTATCAGTGCACAAGTTTCTTGGCAGAGAGTAACCCTTAACAGAGGAACTTTTCCAACAGACGGTTCTTTAACATCATTTAGTATTTCATCCACTCTTCCCTTTAGTGATTTAAATTATTACAGAGCAAATATTATTCAAAAGTTCTATCAACCATTAAATTTTGGAAATTTAGTTTTTGGATTTAATGGTGAAATTGGTTATTTGGACAGTTATGGAGATACAAAAGAAACTCCTTTCTTCCAAAATTTTTATGCTGGCGGACCAAGATCCCTTAGGGGTTTCGAATCTAATACATTGGGACCAAGAAGTACAGATGCTCCATGTTATGAATTTAATTACTCTGAAGGTACATGCCCTAATTTAATAGATACCGATGGCGATTCAATTTTAGATACACCTTATTATAATCCTTATGCAAACACATACAGTAGATATAGAGACGCACCAATAGGAGGAAATATTA
This sequence comes from SAR86 cluster bacterium, assembly GCA_023703615.1. NCBI lineage: Bacteria > Pseudomonadati > Pseudomonadota > Gammaproteobacteria > SAR86 cluster bacterium. The sequence continues at coordinate 227,802 of CP097971.1, forward strand.
AAGTAGAAGGAAGCTTACAATTAATTTTTAGACTCCCATTTATCGAAGATCAGCGCTCAATGAGGTCTGCTTTTTTCTTTGATTTCGGCAATGTTTTTTCAGATAATTGTAAAGAGTACCAAATAAATTGCTCCAAACCATCGCTAGAAGAATTACGATATTCATATGGTGTTGGAATTACATGGATCACAGGATTTGGTCCCATGAGTTTTGCAATTGCTCAACCTGAAAACGCAGGACCTCGAGAGAGAACTGAAGAATTTCAATTTACCGTAGGCAATGTATTCTAATTAATATAAAATAAACAAATCTTATTAAGGGGTATATATGAAAAATTTTAATAAAATTACAGTATTAGCTATATTTTTATTTTCATTTCCTGTCTTTGCAATTGATGGCGTAGCAGTAATTGATATGCGTACAGCTATTCTTTCAACACAAGTTGCTCAAGAAGCATTTAAAGCTATGGCTGAAGATGAGGACTATGCAACAAATCTTGAACAAGCTAAATCTCTTGAAGCTAGCAGACAATCTACTGCAGAAAAACTTCAGAAAGAAGCGGAAACTTTATCTCAAGACGAAATTATTGACTTGCAAAAAGAATTTCAAGAACAAGGCAAAGATTTAGAATTTATTGCTGGCAAACTCCAACAAGCTCAACAAGATACTGTTAATAAGGTTTTAGCAGAGAATGCTCAAACAATGCAAAAGATTGTAGGTGAGTTAATACAAGCAAAACAAATTCAGGTACTGCTTGCTCAGTCTGAGTCAATAATATTTAGTGATCCAGCGTTAAACATTACTGACGATGTGACTTCAATGCTAGATATTGCTTTATCTGATACAAGTACTCAATCTGAGTAGTGTCAGAAACAAAAAGTTTCACACTTAAAGAATTAGCGAAGTTAACTGATTCTATTGTTATTGGTGACGAAACTATAGTCATTGACAACATATCAGCATTAGACAAATCAAATAAAACTTCAATATCTTTTTTAGCAAATAAAAAGTACGAAAAATATCTTAATTCGACAAAAGCTGCAGCCATTGTTGTTCACAAAGATACCGAATTAAAATCTGGTTTAACGTTTCTACTATCTAGCGATCCATATTTAGTTTTTGCAAAACTAAGCTCAATTTTCAAAACAAATTCTGATGACCAAAAAAAAATAGCCATAAGTTCAAATGCTTTTATTTCAGATTCTGCTGAAATTTCGAAAAATGTATGTATTGGACCAAATTCATACATTGGACCTAATTGTAAATTAGATGAAGGAGTAGTAATTAAAGCAAATGTAAGTATCGCAAAAGATACGTCTATAGGAAAAAACTCTATTATTCACCATGGTGCAATTATTGGTTCCGATGGATTTGGTTATGCAATGAGCGGAGGTGAATATTACAAAATTGAACAAAATGGATTTCTTATTATTGGAAATAATGTAGAAATAGGTGCGGGGTGTACTATTGATAGAGGTGCTTTAGGAGATACTGAATTACATGATGGTGTTAAATTAGATAATCAAGTGCATGTAGCTCATAATGTAATTATTGGAAAAAATTCAGCAATAGCTGCATGTTGTGCAATAGCAGGATCAACAGTAATTGGAAAAAACTTTAAAATGGGTGGTTTGTCAGGTATTTTAGGCCATTTATCTATCTGCGAAAATGTAACTGTAGGTGCTCATACACTGATCACAAAAGATATTCTTAAACCTGGTGAATATATTGGTATTATGCCTGCTCAAGATAGAAAAGATTGGGCAAAGTCCTCAATTTTTATTAAGAAAAGAAATGAAAATGAATGAAAATTATTCTGAAATAACTAAACACCTACCTCATAGAAAACCATTCTTATTTATCGATGAAATTGTATCAATTGAACTTGGAAAAAATATCCATGCAATAAAAAAGCTTTCAGAAAATGATAAGTTTTTTGCTGGGCATTTTCCCAATAATCCAATTATGCCTGGAGTAATAATTCTTGAAGCGTTAGCACAAGCCTCTGGAATATTAGGTTTTAAAACAATGAACAAAACACCGGAAGAAGGATCAATATATGTTTTTGCTGGAGTAGATAATGCACGTTTTAAAAAAAGAGCAATACCAGGAGATACCCTTCATCTGTTTAGTGAAGTTTTAGGAAGTAAGAGAGGTATATGGAAGTTTGAAACGAAAGCTGAAATTAATGGAGATTTAGCATGTACTGCTACTATCCTATGTGCAGATAGGCCAGCATGATGAATATACACCCCACGGCAATTATTAGTGAAAAAGCAAAAATTGCTACATCAGCAACAATTGGACCATATTGCATTATTGGTGCTGACGTAGAAATTGGGAATGATTGTTCATTTTTAAGCCATGTAGTAGTGAAAGGCCCAACTATTATTGAAGAGGGCAATATCTTTTATCAATTTTCTACAATTGGTGAAGATACCCCAGATAAAAAATATAAAGGCGAAAAAACAAAACTATTAATAGGTAAAAAAAATATTTTTAGAGAGGGTGTAACTATACATAGAGGCACTATTCAAGATAAAAATGAAACAATAATAGGTAATGAAAATTTATTTATGGCCTACACTCATGTAGCTCATGACTGTATTGTTGGCGATAAAAATGTTTTTGCAAATAATGCTGGTATCGCAGGTCACGTTGTTGTTGGAAATAATATTACTATTGGAGCCCTCACTACTATTCATCAATTTTGTAAAATAGGAGATTTTAGTTTTGTAGGAATGAATACCTCCATCACTATGGATGTACCTGCCTTTGTAAAAGTTGCTGCTGATCCCGCAAGAGTTGTTGGTTTAAATTCAGTTGGAATGACTAGAGGTGGAATTGATCAAAAAACAATTGCTTTGATTAAAAAAGCATATAAGGTTTTATACAGGCGCAACTTAAAAATTCAGGAAGCCTTATCAAAGCTTGAAATTATTTACAAAGAGACATCAAATGAAAATCTGAATGTTTTTATTAAATCCATTTCATTATCTGAAAGAGGCATTTTAAGATAAGTGTCCGATGAAAATAAAATAAAAATAGGTATCGTTGCTGGTGAACATTCAGGTGATGCTCTTGGTGCTGAATTAATAAAAGCACTAAAAAAAAATGCTAAATTAGAAGTATGTGGTGTTGGAGGACCAAAATTAGAATCTTTAGGACTCCAATCAATTTTCGATTTCTCAATACTTCATATGATAGGTCTTGTAGACCCAATTCTTAATTATAGAAAGCTTATCAAGGCAAGAAAGAAGATAATAGATACCTTTATAAATAAAAAAATTGATTTCTTTATTGGAATCGATTCCCCTGATTTTAATATTGGCATTCACAAAACTTTAAAAAAAAATAACATTGCTAAAAATATTCAAGTGGTAAGTCCCTCTGTATGGGGGTGGAGACAGGGAAGAATAAAAAAAATTAAAAAGTATATAGACTATACGGCATGTTTATTTAACTTTGAGCATGAATTTTATAAAGAACAAAAATTAAGAAGCATTCATCTTGGACATCCATTAGGTAATGCATTAATTGAAACAAAAGATCAGATATGCAGTAAGCTATCAATGGATTCAAATCTAAATTATATCTCTGTATTACCTGGCAGTAGATATTCAGAACTGAAATATATGCTTCCAGTTTTCATTGAATTTATAAAAATGCATTCAATCAAAAACAATGGTTATGAATACTTGATTCCTGCCTCTGACGAAAAAAATGAGGCTACTATAAAAAAAATATTATCTAATGAAAATATTCATGAAGGAATCAAAATTATAGTAAAGTCTGGATTATCAAGAGAGTTTTTTTTAGTTTCTGATTTTTCAATAGTAGCTTCTGGAACAGCCTCTCTTGAAGCAGCAGTATTTGGTGCAAATCCAATAATTTGCTATAAAACAAATTTTTTAAATTATTCAATAATTTCAAAGATGTTAAAAGTTGATCATATAGGATTACCTAATTTATTATTCAATAAGAGGTTATTCCCAGAATTATTGCAAAAGAACTGCAGTGCAAAAAAAATATTATCAGCTGTAAACTCTTTAAGTGTGAGAGACGATTCACTACAAATGTCTTTAATTCGATTATTAAAAGGTAAAGGCTTTGATAAAACCTCTAGAGAAATATTATCATTGTAGGAACAAAAATTGCTGGAGTTGATGAAGTTGGTCGTGGTTGCTTAGCTGGACCGGTGGTTGCAGCTGCAGTGATTTTAAAAAAAAATATTGATGGACTCAAAGACTCAAAAAAATTAAATCAAAACCAAAGAAAGAAATTTTCTAAGATAATTATTGAAAACTCGTATTTTGCATATGGTAGTGCATCAGAAAAAGAGATAGATCAAACAAATATTCTTAATGCAACATTATTAGCAATGAAAAGAGCTATACTTAATTTACCAATAAAACCTAGTAAAATTTTTGTTGATGGCATTCAAAAACCTGACGTAGAATATGAAATAGAGTCGGTGATTAAAGGAGACTCTATAATAAAACAAATTAGTGCTGCCTCAATAATTGCTAAAGTACGAAGAGATAATTTAATGCAAATGTTAGATAAAGAATATCCAGAATATCAATTTTCTAAAAATAAAGGATATGGAACAAAGTCACATTTTGAAGCTCTAAAGACCTATGGATATTGTCCTATTCATAGAAAAACATTCAAGGGAGTTTTGTAAGAAATGGCAGAAGCTTTTTCTCATTTGAGAGTCTCCTCAGAATATAGTATTTCACAGGGATTACTAACGATTGATCAAATAATACAAAATGCTATAAAACATTCAATTCCATCTGTTGCACTAACAGATAAATCAAATATGTTTGGTTTAGTAAAATTTTTTCAAAAGTGTGAATCAAATGGTATTAAACCAATTTCAGGATCTTCAATTAATGTTATTTTTGATTCAGATGATATGTCTCATGAATTGTTATGCTTAGCTAAAAGCAATGAGGGACATAAAAACTTAATGAAATTGATAAGCCACGCGCACAATAATTATTCATATAATAATCCTATTATTTCTTTTAGTGATTTAAAAAATTTTGCAAATGACATAATAGTTATATCTGGCGGAAAAGGAAGTCACATATTTGAACTAATAAAAAGAGAAAAAATTAGTGAGGCTGAAAACAAACTTGATAATTTTTTAGAAATCTTTAAAGATGATTTCATTTTAGAGGTTCAAAAAACTGACAGAGAAGATGAACAAGAATATTTTTCAAAAATATTGCCATTAGCATTCTCAAAAAGTATTCCTCTTGTAGCTACAAATGATGTTTTATTTTCAGAAGCTAATGACTTTGATATTCATGAAACAAAAGTATGTATAAATACTGGTAAAACATTAAACGACCCGAACAGAGAAAAAATTTTTTCAAGAGAACAATACTTTAAATCATCAAGTGATATGGTGGATATTTTCAAAGACTATAGCGAGTTAATTGGTAATACTAATGAAATTGCCAAAAAGTGTAATGTTTCATTGCATAGTTCAAGTTATTTTTTACCAGAGTATCCTGTACCGCAAGAACATAATTTTGATTCATTCTTAAGAGACTTAGCCCATAAAAAATTGAAGATACATATAAAAAAATATAATGAAAGTACAAAAAAAGATTATAAGAAAAGAATTGACTATGAGCTAGATCAGATTAAATCAATGGGTTTCTCAAGCTATTTCTTAATAGTTTATGATTTTATTCAATGGTCTAAAGACAATAATGTACCTGTTGGTCCAGGAAGAGGATCTGGAGCAGGCTCATTAGTGGCTTTTTCTTTGGGAATTACCAGTCTTGATCCTATTAAGCATGGATTACTATTTGAAAGGTTTTTGAATCCAGAAAGACTATCCATGCCAGATTTTGATATAGATTTTTGTATGGAAAAGAGAGATCTTGTAATAGATTATGTCAGTGAAAAATATGGAGCTGATGCAGTATCACAAATAGCTACATTTGGAACAATGAAAGCAAGAGCAGTTGTAAGAGATGTCGCTAGAGCAATGGGAAAGCCATATGCAGTCGGTGATAGGATCTCGAAAATGATTCCTTTTGACCCAACAATGACTCTCAACAGAGCAATAGAAGAACAACCAATATTTGCTCAAGCTATAAAAAATGATTCTGAAGTAAGAGAAGTAGTTGAGCTTTCTTATAAGCTTGAAGGAATATCCAGGAATGTCGGAAAACATGCAGGTGGCGTTGTTATTGCACCAGGAAGTATTTCTGACTTCTGCCCAATATACAATGATAGACAGTCCTCATCAGTCATGACTCAATATGATAAAGATGATGTTGAAAAAATTGGCCTTGTCAAATTTGATTTCTTAGGATTAAGAACCCTAACTGTTATCGATAGAGCATTAAAATCAATAAATCTATTAAGGCCTGAAGATAAAAAAATTGATTTAGATAACATATCTTTGGATGATCAAAAAGTTTTTGATTTATTGGCATCTGGAAAAACAATGGCGGTCTTTCAGCTTGAATCTTCAGGAATGCGAGACTTAATTAAGAAATTAAAGCCTTCAAAGTTTGAGGAAATCACGGCATTACTAGCTTTGTATAGACCGGGTCCATTAAATTCTGGCATGCATGATGAATTTGTTAACAGAAAACATGGAAAAAGTCCTGTAACCTACCCCCACAAGTTACTTGAGGGAGTCCTAGAAGAGACATATGGAGTCATAGTGTATCAAGAACAAGTAATGGAAGCTGCAAGAGTTTTAGCTGGTTTTTCTCTTGGCCAAGCAGATATATTAAGAAGGGCTATGGGAAAAAAGAAGAAAGAAGAAATGGAAGAGCAAAGAGAAATTTTTGTGAAAGGGTGTGAGAAAAATTCAATATTGCCTGCTAAGGCTGAAAAAATATTTGATCTTATTAATCAGTTTGCTGAATATGGTTTTAACAAGTCACATTCAGCTGCATACGCATTGATTTCATATCAAACCGCGTACCTTAAAACTCATTTTCCTGAACATTTTATGTCTGCTGCTTTGTCAACAGAACTTGGAAATACTGACAAAATATATGCATTAATTCAAGAATGTAAAAGAATGAAAATAAAAGTACTAAGTCCAAATGTCACCACAAGTAGAAAGAGATTTTATGTCAATAAAAATGCAGAAATAGAATATGGACTTGGAGCAATTAAGGGTGTTGCTGATTCTTTTATACAACACTTATGTAGCATTAGAAATCAAAAAGTTTTTAATGATTTGTGGGATTTTTCAAAAAAAGTGGATATAAAACTAGGCGGCAAAAAATCACTTGAAGCGCTATCTTATTCCGGTGCTTTTGACTGTATAGCACCATCAAGAACTATAGCTATAGCATCAGTTGAAGACATGCTAAAAGATGGCTCATCAACAACTGCTGCGATCGGAAATGCCTCTGGAGATTTATTTCAAGATCTAAATTCAAAGTTTGATCCCTATGAAAAATATAAAAATATTAATGAAATGAATCTCAGCGAAAAGCTTTTACTAGAAAAAAAATCTCTTGGCTATTATTTATCTGGCCATCCTGTAAGTGCTATTGAGACAAAAATTAAAAAAGTAAGATCAGCGTTAATTAAAGATATCACCAATGACACAAAAAAATTATCAACAGTTTCTTTAATAAACAACATTAGACAAATTAAAGACAGAAAAGGGAATCCGCTTACCTTTATTAATTTTGATGACGGTACTGGCATTATGGACGGTATTATTTCAAGCGATGTCCATGAAAAATGCCATTCTGTTTTAAAAGAAGGAAAAATAATCATCATAAAAGGACTTGTTGAAATTGATGACTATAGATCTAAGGAAGTTGGCAACGCAATGTACAGGATGAGGGTCAAAGATATTGAAGAACTAGATGATGCTCTTAATAAAAATATAAAAAAAATAGTAATAGAAATGAAAAACTCCAATGCACTCACATTAAATGAAATGTCTGAAAAAATTGAACAAATTGAAAAAGATTTTTGGATCGATGGAAACTGTAAGATAAATATAAAGGTCAATGCTAACAATTCAGAGGCTTTAATAGAATTGGGCCAGAGCTATTTATTTAGACCAACACTTGCAAATTTAAATTTTCTTGAAGACATATTTGGAAAAGAATCTATAGAAGTAGGAATTTGATGCTAAATATTCAAAGCATAATAGATAAAATAAATCTTAAAAAAAAAGTATATGTTGCCTATAGCGGTGGTTTAGACTCAAGTGCTTTGCTTTATTTAATGAATAATTTAAAAAAAGAATTTTTCTTTGAATTAGAGGCTATACATGTAAACCATAACCTTTCAAAACAAAGTTTAGATTGGGAAAACCATTGTATTAATTTTTGTAAAAGATTAGGTATACCATTAATTGTTAAAAATATTAAGGTAAAAAAAACTAAAGGGGGGTTTGAATCAAATGCCAGGAAGGCTAGATATATTGCTTTTAAAGATGTAGTAAAAAAAAATGAACAAATTCTTCTTGCTCATCATGCAAATGATGTTGCGGAAACATTTTTACTTAGATTGTTTAGAGGTACTGGAATAGAGGGCCTTGAAGGCCCTGTAAAAAAAAGAAAACTTGGCAAGGGTTATATAATTAGACCACTTTTAGATTTTTCAAAACAAGATTTAATGAAGTATATTTCAGAAAATAAAATTTCATATGTCGACGACCATTCTAATTTTGAGGTCACTCAAGACAGAAACTTCTTAAGAAATATTTTATTGCCTAAAATTGAAGAAAGGTGGCAGAATGTTTCAAATCGAATAAACAGAACAACAAACATAATTCAATCAAGAAATGAATCCTATTTAAATTTGCTTCATAAAAATTACTCAGATTTAATTGGAGCTAAGATTAAAATAAACGATTTAAAAGAATTGCCAAAACCAATTGCAGTTGATTTGATAAGAAATTCAATTAAAAATTTTAACATTGCAGCTCCAAGCAAAGGGGTTATGGATGAAATTTATAATGTTTTCATTTTATCTAATCCAACTGACAAATCTGAAGTTAATTGGTCAAGAGCAGACAATGATGAATTTGGTGGAAGAGTAATTTTTAGAGATCTGTCGATTGTTATAAAAAAAAATAAACTATAATCTATAACATAAAAATATTATGAAATTTAAAACTCTTACCCTAACCGAAGGAAATAGCATTGCCACTATTGAATTCAATAGACCTGAATCATTGAATGCTGTGAATGAGCAACTTGTTTGGGATTTTCAAGAAGCAACGTCAAGTGTAAGAAATAATGATTCAATAAAGATTTTAGTTATTCAAGGAGAGGGAAGGGCTTTTTGTGCTGGCGCTGATCTTTCAGAAAAAAATTCTTCATGGAATGGTTCCAAAGATGCTTTAATAAGAGGTTATAAACCATTTTTTGAAAATATTATTGAAATGTCAAAACCCGTCATTGCATCAATTAATGGTCCCGCAGCTGGAGTAGGTGCTTCGATTGCCATGGCATGTGACTTAAGAATAATGTCAAAGGATGCTTATATTTTGTCAGTATTTAGTAATATTGCACTTGTTCCAGATGGTGGATTGTCCTGGATGCTTACAAGATTTTTAGGATATGCAAAAGCCTATGAATATGCGATTGAAGCAAAAAAAATTGATTCAGAAGTTTGTCTAAAGTATGGTATTGCAAATAAAGTTGTAGAAAAAAATAATTTAAAAGAAGAGACATTAAAATGGGCAAATGAGCTTATTAAAAGACCATCTCAATCATTAAGTCTTACAAAAAAGCTTATGCGTGAATCATTTAATAATAGCTTCTGGGAAATATATGCCAAAGAAGCCGAAATTCAAAATAATCTAACAAAAAGTGAACAAAATCATGAAGCTGTGAAAGCGTTCTTTGAAAAAAGAAAACCTAATTTTGATTAGACAAGTTTACTAATTCCAACAACTATAGCTTCAAAAGATGCTTTTGTTGTACTAGAATTTATGCCAACTCCCCAGCTTGTTTTGCCATTCATTTCAAGTTCAATATATGCACCGGCTTTAGCATCAGACCCTGATGAAATTGCAGATTGATTGTAATCTGAGACTTTTAGATCAAGATTTAAATTAGTTTTTAATCCATTTATGAAGGCATCAATAGGACCATTTCCTGAACCATTAATAATCTCTTTAGAGTTATTAAAGATCATTTCTAACTCTAAATTATTAGTGTCATCTTTCGAAGAAGATGAATGCTTAATGTACTTATAGCCATTTTTAGGAATCAAAAAATTTTTTTCAAATATTTCCCAAATTTCTAATGTTGATATTTCTTTCCCCGTTTGATCTGCAAGCCTTTGTATTTTTTGACTCATTGAAATTTGTAACCTTCTAGGTAAAGATACTCCATGGTCCTTTTCCAATAAAAATGCAACTCCACCTTTTCCTGATTGTGAGTTAATTCTTACAACTGCTTCATAACTTCTGCCAAGATCTGCTGGATCAATAGGAAGATAAGGAACCGCCCATTTAGGGTCATTAGAGGTTTTCATTGCCTGGAAACCCTTTTTTATTGCATCTTGATGAGAGCCAGAAAAAGCTGTAAATACAAGGTCGCCAGCATATGGATGTCTTGGATGAACCGGTAACTGATTACAAAATTCAACTTCTCGCATTACAGAATTTATATTTGAAAAGTCTAATTTTGGATCTATTCCTTGAGTAAGCATGTTCAATGCAATTGTAACGATATCAACGTTTCCAGTTCTTTCACCATTTCCAAAAAGAGTGCCTTCTATTCTATCTGCTCCGGCCATGACACCAAATTCAGCCGCTGCAACCGCTGTTCCTCGATCATTATGAGGATGAAGACTAAGACAAATATTATCTCTTTCTTTAAGATTACAATGCATCCATTCTATTTGATCTCCATAAATATTAGGAGTGGACATTTCTACTGTAGCTGGAAGATTTATAATGATTTTGTGATTAGTTGAATCTTTAAGAATTTTCACAACAGAATCACAAATCTCTGCAGCATAATCTATTTCAGTACCTGTAAAACTTTCCGGAGAATATTCAAAAGACCAATCAGTGCTTGGATTTTTTTCAGCTAAGTCTTTAATTTTTAATGCTGCATTCATAGCAATATTTTTAATGCCTTCTTTATCTTGATTAAAAACGACTCTTCTTTGTAGTGTGGAAGTTGAATTATAAAAATGTATGATTGCATTTTTAGCTCCCTCAAGTGATTGAAAAGTTTTCTCAATTAATTCATTTCTTGCCTGAGTAAGAACTTGAATATTGACATCGCTTGGAATTCTTTTTTGTTTAATTAAATCTCTTACAAAATCATAATCTGTTTGTGATGCAGACGGAAAACCAACTTCAATTTCTTTAAATCCAAGTTTGCAAAGCAATGCAAACATTCTATTTTTTCTCTCAGAACCCATTGGTTCTATAAGCGCTTGATTGCCATCTCGTAAATCAACAGAACACCAAATTGGTGCTGCGCTAATTACTTTAGTTGGCCATTTTCTATTTTTTAGATTTATGGTCTTAAAAGCCTTATATTTATTTATTGGATTGTCCATTTTACATCAGTAAATGTTAATATTTTTATATATGATAACCCCTTCAGTAAAAACTAACCTAATATTAAAAGAAATGGGCCTTACAAGGTATGAGTTGCGCCCTAAGACTATTAATAACCAAGAAAAAACAATTCATATATATCAAAAAGGAAACATTCTAACATTACTTAATGTTTCGTTTAAGGATTTGGTGAATGAAGAAAAGAAATTATTTGAAGCAATATTAAACTCAATACAAAAAGACAATTTTGATATAGTTAAATTATATTCAGGAAGGATTAAAGATTTATATGACTGTTTAGAAAAACTTACAGATATTAAAGCAGTAATTTCATTTGGAGTTAAGCTTAAACCAAGTTTTAAAAATATTATAAATTCACATGATTTGTATAAAATTCTTGAAAATCCAGCTCTTAAAAAACCTTTATGGCAGCAAATAAAAAATTTGTAAACATAGATGTATAAAATTAGTTTGTTAAGCAAAGCTGATCTTATTGAATCATATGATATCGAAAAAAATATCAATCCCAAACCATGGACTTTTAAAAATTTTATGTCGTCTTATGAAATTGGCCATAAAGGTTTAATTTGTAGAGAAAATAAAGAAATCCTTGGGTTCATTATTTTTTCACCAATTCAAAAAGAGGCACACTTATTAAATATTGGTGTAAAAAAAAATTATCAAAAAAGAGGTGTTGGAAAACTATTAATGCATTCAATGATTTCTCAATGTAAAGCTATGAGTATAAGAAATATATATCTTGAGGTAAGAGTTGGTAATAAAAATGCAATTAATTTTTATTTAAACTTTAACTTCAAGAAAGACGCAATAAGAGAAGGGTATTACTCTGGAAAAAATCCAGAAGATGCATTGTTAATGTCATTGCAAATTTAATTTAAAGAATAGCAAGTATATCTTTTTGAATTTCTTTTGGCTCAATTCTGGGACTAAACCTTTTAATAACCTCACCATTTTTATTTACTAAGAACTTTGAAAAATTCCACTTAATTGATTGAGTACCAAAAGCTCCTGGTTTTTTTCTTTTTAGGTAACTAAACAAAGGATCAGCATTTTTTCCATTAACGTCTATTTTACCAAAAACCTCAAATGTAACTTTAAAGCTCGTTTCACAAAAATTTTTAATATCGTAATTATTTCCAGGTTCTTGTTTGGCAAATTGATTACATGGAAATGCCAAAACTTCAAAATTTTTATCTTTTAATTTTTCATAAAGTTGTTGAAGACCTTTATATTGATATGTAAGTCCGCAATAACTTGCAACATTAACAATTAACAAGGTTTTGCTATTATATTTTGATAAAGATATTTCATTATTATCAATATCTTTTACGTTAAAATTAAAAATGTTATCCATTGAGTGATTATGCTATCAAGAAAATATTCAGTTATTATATAGATAATAAGATCCAAGGCACAAAATAATGAAAAAACTAAACAAATCATATGAAAGAAAATATTAAGTTCTCGTGGAAATCTTTTCACGAATTATCTAATGATGAAATTTATGAAATTTTACATTTAAGACAAGAGGTCTTTGTTGTTGAGCAAAATTGTCCATATTTGGATGCCGATTATTGTGATCAAGATGCTTTTCATCTAATAGGCCGTGAAAGTAACAAATTAGTAGCTTATATGCGAGCATTTGGTCCAAAATTAAAATATGTTGGATCTTCTTTAGGAAGAGTAGTGATCAAAAAAGAATACAGAAATAAGTCATTAGGTAAAAGACTAACTAATATGGGAGTAGCTTTTTTAAATGACAAATTTCCTAATTGTGAAGTTGTTATTTCAGCACAATATCGTTTAAAGGACTTCTACAAAAAACTTGGTTTTACTATCAGAGGTAAAAAATATTTAGAAGATGAAATAGATCATATTCAAATGTACATCTAATTTATATAAAAATTTTTTCTTTAAAAATTACATCACTAATTTCTTCTGATATAAAAGGTGCAAAAGGATGCAATATATATAGTATTTCTTTTAAAAGAGGTTTTAAATTTTTAGTTTTGCCTGATTTTTTACACTCCTCAATATATACGTCACAGAACTTATTCCAAAAAAATTCGTACAACTCATTAATTGCAAAGTCTAGTCGATAGTCACTTATATTTTTGTTAATTTGTTTTTTTGTCTTAGTAAACTCTTCATAAATCCAGTCGTCATTTTTATTTTGGGATTTATATGTTTCATTTGATTCAGAATAGCCCTCTATGAAACGAGCTGCATTCCATATTTTTGTACAAAAATTTCTATATCCTTTAAGTCTTCCAAATTCAAAACTAATGTCTTTGGTATGGGTAGCCAAGGAAAAGAAAGTCATTCTTAAAGCATCTGTTCCGTATGATTCAATTCCATTTGGAAATTGTTTCCTAGTCTTTTTTTCAATTTTTTCTGCAGTGCCTTCTTGCATTAGATTCGCAGTTCTTTTTTTGACTAAATCTTTAAGAGAAATTCCATAGATTAGATCAAGTGGATCTATGATGTTGCCTTTTGATTTTGACATCTTCTGCCCATTTTCGTCTCTTATAAGACCGGTTACGTAAACATTTTTGAAGGGTATTTTTCCGGTAAACTCTAGACTCATCATCATCATTCTTGCTACCCAAAAAAAGATGATATCAAAACCGGTAACTAAAAGTGAGGTAGGAAAAAAATCTTTAAAATCTTCCGTATCTTTGGGCCATCCCAAAGATGCAAACGGCCACAGGCTTGATGAGAACCAGGTATCTAAGACATCCTCGTCTTGAGAAAGATCTTCATTTTGAAGATTATAAAAATTCCTCACGTCAGCTTCATTTTCACCAACAAAAACATTTCCATCTTTATCATACCAAGCAGGTATTCTGTGACCCCACCATATTTGGCGACTAATGCACCAATCTTCAATATTATCCATCCAATTAAAATATGTTTTTATCCAATTTTTCGGATAAAATTTTATATTGCCATTGTTAACTTCTGCATTTGCTTTTTCAGCCATTTCTGAAGTTTTGACATACCATTGACTGCTTAATTTGGGTTCAATTACTATGTTGGATCTTTCCCCTCTTGGCACACTAATTTCATATGCCTCTTCTTTAACTAAGAGTTTTAATTTCGTTAGTTTCTCAATAACTAATTTTCTTACTTTAAACCTATCAAGATTAGTAAATGGCTCAGGTACATTATTATTTGTCCAAGCCTCATCTGTAAAAATATTAATTGGCTCAAAATCATTGATATTTTTTGAACTTAAGACAACATTATTTTTTTCATGAAGTGAATATTTTTTACCAATTTCATAATCATTAAAATCATGCCCAGGAGTAATTTTTAAACATCCCGTACCGAAATCAATATCAACATATTCGTCTCCGATAATTGGAAGTTTTCTTCCAACAAAAGGTAGCAATGCATATTTTCCAATCAAAGATTTATATCTCGAATCATTAGGGTTTACCGCAATAGCCATATCCCCAAACATTGTCTCGGGTCTTGTTGTAGCAACAATTATAAATTCGTTAGAGCCATCTATTGGGTATTTTATAGACCATATTTTGCCCATTTTTTCTTGACGAACAACTTCCAAATCTGACACAGCAGTCTTAAGAGATGGATCCCAGTTAACTAATCTGTAACCTCTATATATTTTCTTCTTCCTGTATAGATCAATAAAAGCTTTTTTAACAGAATCGGAAAATTCATCATCCATTGTAAATCTGTACTTTTTCCAGTCTACGGATGAACCTAGTCTTTTAATTTGCGATTGAATTTCTTCTTCCGAAAAATTCTTCCATTTCCAAACTTCATTAACAAATTCTTCACGCCCAATTTCTTTTCTATAAATATTTTTTTTAACAAGATTATTTTCAACTACAAGTTGTGTTGCAATTCCAGCATGATCTGCGCCGACCTGCCAATGCGTTTTTACTCCAGACATATGATTATATCTAGTATAAAAATCCATTATTGCA
The DNA here is from genome assembly GCA_023703615.1 of SAR86 cluster bacterium. NCBI lineage: Bacteria > Pseudomonadati > Pseudomonadota > Gammaproteobacteria > SAR86 cluster bacterium. The sequence continues at coordinate 243,321 of CP097971.1, forward strand.
TATTGAAAACTGTGTCCCATGTGAAGGGTACCAGTAACATTAGGCGGAGGTATTACTTGAGAAAAACTATCTTTACTATCGTTTTTTTCAAAAGTACTTTTTGACCAAATATCAACCCATTTTTCTTCAACTAAAGTTGGGAAATATTTTTTGTCCACAGTCTTTGGTTATTTTAGTTTATTGCTCAACAATAGTTCGCTTATTAATGGCACAGGCCTTCCTGTACCTCCTTTAGGAGAACTATTCCAGGCCGACGCAGCAATATCCATATGAGCCCATTTATAATTCTCAGTAAATTTAGAAAGAAATGCAGCTGCATGAATTGTTCCTGCTTCTCTCCCTCCACCAATATTTGCTAAATCAGCAAAGTTAGTTTTTGTACATGTCTTATATTCGTCCCAAAGTGGCAGTTGCCAGGCTCTATCTCCTGTATCTTCTCCTGATTCAAGAATTTTATCTGCAAGAAACTGATTGTTAGCCATAACTCCGCTTGCATGACTTCCTAGTGCAACTACAACTGCACCTGTGAGCGTTGCCATATCTATTACATAAGAAGGTTTATATTTGCCAACATATGTAAGCGCATCACATAATACAAGGCGTCCTTCAGCATCAGTATTTAGTATTTCTATTGTTTGTCCTGACATTGAAGTGACCACATCTCCAGGTTTTGTGGCTCTCGCAGAGGGCATATTCTCTGCACATGCCATTATTCCTACTACATTAACTTTTGCGTTTAGTCTTGCAAGCATGCTCATTACACCAAAAACTGAGGCTGCACCACACATATCCCATTTCATTTCATCCATAGCTGGACTTGGCTTAATTGAAATTCCACCAGTATCAAATGTTATACCTTTGCCAACTAGCGCAACAGGTTTTTCACTTGCGGAGCCTCCTTTATATTCAATTACCATCATACGAGAAGGTTCATCACTTCCATGACCAACACTAAGAAAAGATCCCATTCCTAACTTAGCAAGATCTTTTTCATTAAAGGATTTTATTTTAAGGCTAGGAAAATCTCTTTTCATAGCTTTTACCTTTTTTTCAATAATTCTTGGTGTGCAGTGATTTGCAGGCAGATCACCAAGATATTTTGCAGTATTTACACCTTCTCCAATTGCAAAACCTTTTTTTGCATATTGTTTGCCCTTTAATATTTCTTGATTTGAAAAGTCTGATGTTAATATTTGTAATCTCTTAAGGGTTGGCTTAATTGCAGTTTTATTTTTTGTTTGAGAAAAAATATATGCATTTGATTCAACAACACGCGCAATTGTCTCAATTACCCAAAACTTGTTCTTACTCTTTGGAGCAACTGCATCTATTAAAATTGAAATATCGTTACATTTATATTGATTTGCAGTTCTTGTAATCGATTGAAAATGTTTTAACCATTTGTATATTTGATCTTCTTTTGACAAAGATTTGATCAATAAAATATTTTTAGCTTTAACACCCTGTATTTGAGGCAGCAAAACGGTATTTGTTTTATCTCTTAATTGATTGGCTATTGTTTTAGAAATATAGCCATTGGAAACGCCATCAATTTCTTTAAACACTTTATTTTTTTTTGTATTAGTATTTACTGGAATAACAAGCATAGACGTATTTAGATTTGCAATACGCATTGATGAAGTATCTTTTAATGAAACAGAATTTAAAACTTTATATGCCATTTAAGGTCTCCTAAATATATTTTTTATTGATATGATAAATATTGTAATGCATCATAGTTCTTAAGGCATGTATAAAAAAGATATTCTTTTGAAAAGTTTAAATACTGAGGTATTTAAATCAACTTTTGGTATTCTATTAATCTTTTTTTTATTAGTAGTAGGCACAAGAGCAGTAGGATATTTTGAACAAGCTTCTGAAGGTATTATTAATCCAAATCTAATATATAAGATAATTTTTTTAAGAATTCCAGATTTCATCACCTTACTGATTCCGCTATCTTTTTTTTTAGGAGTTTTACTAACTATAAGCAGAATGTACGCAGATAGAGAAATTTACGCATTTTTTTCAGTTGGTCTGTCATCAATAGATCTTATAAAGTTTCTAATACCGCAAACAGCCCTATATTTTTTTTTAACACTTTTGTTGAGCGTATACATTGCACCACATTCAAAATTTTTATCTGAAGAATTACTTAATCAGGAAAAAATATCAGATCAGATTCTTTCTATAAAGTCTAATGATTTAGTAAATTTAAAGGGAATTAATGGATTTATTTACTCAAGAGCAAACAAAGAAGATTTTCTAGAAGAAGTTTCATTGTTTGTATCGAATGAAAGTAACACAACTTTTGTGACGGCAGAAAAGCTGTTTCTTGATGAAGAAACATCTACCTCAAATAAATTTTTATTAGAAAACGGAACTTTATATAGCGGTATTTTTACAAACAATACCAGACTAACCTCAAAATTTGAAAAATTTAATTTTGTTATCGATTCAAAATTAGAAAAGACTAACAACTTAAGTTTTTCAAAAATATTTGATTTTAATGATTCTTCTATAAAAGCATCTACACAATGGAATATATCAATTCCTATAACAATAATAGTTTTAATGATTTTGAGTATTTATTTGGGAAGAGTAAATCCAAGACAAGGAAGGCTATCAATAATAATTCCTGGAATGCTTATATATGTAACATATTTAAGCCTATTAATATTAAGTAGAGAGCAGATTTCAAATGGAACCAATTTTGAAATGTGGTATGTTCATTTAGCATTTATTTGTTTTGGACTCATATATGCAAATAAAGAATATTTTAAAATAAGTAGATCTGGGATTATCTTCGATAAAAATAATCTTCATTTTAAATATGCCCTTGGATTCATTTTATTGTTGCTAATTTTTTGGTTGGTTTAGTTATGGGAATATTTACAAAATATTTAATTAAAAGATCTTTTATAACAATACTAATAGTTCTATTAATTTTTACTTTTTTAGACTTATTATTTAATTTAATATCAGACCTTGAAAATGTAAGTCAAACTTATTCATTTATGTCCTCTTTAAAATATGTTTTATTATCAGCACCATATAGGTCAATTACTTTTTTGGAGGCATCATGTTTACTTGGAACAATTGTTGCTATGGGTATATCTCAGCTTGAGGGAAATTTAAATGTTCTTAGATCAAGCGGCATGTCACCATTTAAAATTGTGTCCATAACAAGCATAAGCGCCTTATTTATTTCATTATTTTTCTTAAGTCTAAATGAGATATCTTTTAATAAAATATACTTAGATGCAAAAATAGATAGGGATGAAAATATAAATAAAACAAGCCTATCAAGTTCAGATCTTAAATGGATAAAAGATGGAGATTCTTTTCTAGGGTATACCCATATTTATGAAAATATCATATATAACCCTATGTTTATAAAGAAACTTAATAATGAAATTCAGTATGCTAAAAAAGCTGATACTGCTGAATTCGAGGACTCTAAATTGACCTTTTTAAATAATTATAGTTTTCATGCATACATTCTTTCTAATGCTGATTCAAAAAAAGAAGAATTTACTCTTCCTTATTTTGCAAAAGTTAATATAAAAAATGTTAATAACCTTAGCCTTAAAAAATTACTAGTTCATAATAAAAATGTTGATGCAAACAATATTTATAATGATAATTTGTTAAAAAAACATCTCCAAAAAGCCATATATGAGATACTGTTTGCACCAATTTCAATTTTTATATTAATTGTCTTTTGTGGTTCTTATATATTTGGTTCTTTAAGAGAGTCAAATCCATCTTCAAAAATTATATTTGCTGTGATAGTTAGTTTCTTGTACAAGACCACTCAGGATTTCTCAATTAGTTTTTTTATCTCCTATAACTTACCCCTAATAATAGGTGTAATTTTACCCTCAACTGTAGTTGGACTCATTGCAATTAATTTATATAAAAAAATCTAGATATTTCTTAGTCTTGTTTTAGATATCAAATCACTTAAAGTAATCCCATCCCTAGAAAAGTAAATTTGTAACATTGGTATGCCCAAAGTTATTATAACGAATATATTTGCTACAAATCTTAGAAATGTTTGATAAATTTTTATTTTTTTATTATTTTTTGCATATATTTCTATTTTCCATACAGACATCCCAAGTGTTTTGCCTCCAACTATCCAAAAATAACTATAAAATGCCCATGATGAAAAGAAAACTAAAGTTAATCCAATCCATGGATTAATTATCTCGCCGCCATTTATTAAAAGCGCTGCTGAGCCTACTGCAAACCAGACCCCAAGAAGAAGAAAAAAATCATATATTGTTGACGCAACTCTTTTAAATATTAAAACTTTGTGTGATTTTTTTGACATTTTGCTATAGTACTTAAAAGAATTATAAATATAAACATTTATGCAAGTTTCCTCTGATTTTTTAGGTCATCCAAAAGGACTATATGTTTGTTTTGCCACAGAAATGTGGGAAAGGTTTTCATACTATGGTATGAGGGCTCTTTTAATCTTTTATCTTACTCAACATTGGGAATTTTCTGATGGTGTAAGTTATTTAATTTATGCTGCATATACATCTTTGGTATATATAACACCAGTTTTTGGTGGAATTATTGCTGATCAAATTTTGGGTTCAAAGAAATCAGTTACCTATGGTGCAATTCTTTTAGTATTGGGCCATTCGGGGATGGCAGTAGAGAGCAATGTTCAAATCTTTTATATTTCATTAGCTCTTATTGTTGCGGGAGTTGGTTTTTTAAAACCAAATATCTCTACAATGGTTGGTTCTTTATATAAAGAAGGTGATCCAAGAAGAGACTCAGGTTTTACTATTTTTTACATGGGTATAAATATTGGTGCTTTCAGCGCATCATTATTATGTGGATATCTTGGCCAAACATTTGGTTGGGCATATGGATTCGGTGCAGCTGGTATAGGCATGTTGCTTGGGTTAATAATCTTTTTATGGGGTCAAAAATACCTGGAAGGTTTAGCTGAGCCACCTTCAAACAAATATAAAGAGATAAAAATGGGATTATCTTATGAATATTGGGCTTATTTATCAGGTGTAGCGATAGTATTAGTTGCATGGTTTTTAGTTCAAAATCAGCAAGTTGTTCAAAATCTTTTAAGTGGCTTTGGATTAATATTTATTGGAGCATGGTTGGGCTATGCCTTGTTTAAATGTCCTCCACAAGAACGCGACCGATTGATTGCTATTGGAGTATTAATATTATTTTCATTAATATTTTGGGCGCTTTTTGAACAAGCGGGGTCTTCACTAAATATACTTACAGATAGAGGCGTCGATAGAACCTTATTTGGATATGAAGTTCCTGCATCAATGTTTCAATCTTTAAATGCTGGTTTTATATTTACTATTGCACCACTTTTTGCAATGTTATGGATTTCATTAGCAAAAAAAGGAATGGAGCCGTCAACACCTATTAAGTTTGCAATGGGATTAATTTTTGTTGGTTTGGGCTTCTTAGTTCTGGTTTTTGGAATGCAATCCTCCTCTGGTCTTCAAACAGGCCTAGTTTGGATAGTTTTAATTTACTTATTACATACTATTGGTGAACTTTGCTTATCTCCTGTTGGATTATCTTCTGTTACAAAACTTTCTCCTCAAAGAATTGTTGGTTTTATGATGGGAATGTGGTTTTTTGCATCTGCTGCTGGAAATTTTGTTGCTGGCAAAATTGCTCAGGCAACATCAAGTGATGGATCAAGCGTAACTGGCGAAGTATTCTCTATATCTCAAAAAATATCTTTTATGGATGTCTATACAAGTGTTGGACTAATAGCAATAGGTTGCGGCATTTTCCTAATACTAATAACTCCAATTTTGAAAAAATTGATGCATGGTGCAAGTTAAAAACAAAAAAGATCCTGTTAAGAAAAATATGGATAAGTTTCATAAGCCAAAAACACATAAAGATAAAACAAAATATGATAGAAAAAAGAATTTTAAGAAACTTGATTAAGATTAACTAGAATTTTTTTATAAATATCTTTTAAAGTCCAAAGTTCACTAATTTTTATATTTTCATCTATTTGATGAATGGATTCATTCAGCGGACCTAATTCAACAATTTCTGTATCCATTTTTGCAACAAATCTTCCGTCTGAAGTTCCACCTTTTGCGTTTAAATCCGGTAGATAACCTGTAATAGACTCAATTGAATTTACCACTATATCTTTAAGTTTATTTTTTGTTGTAAGATATGGGAGACCACTTAATTTCCAATCAATTTCATATTCCACTTTAAATGAATTAAGAATACTCTCAAATTCATTTACTAAACTTTCTTTAGATGACTCTGTAGAGTATCTAAAATTAAATAACATCTCTAAATGACCTGGAACTATATTTTTTGCTCCAGTTCCAGAATGTATATTTGAGATCTGGAAACTGGTTGGTTGAAAAATAGCATTACCATTATCCCAAACTGTATTTTTTAATTTAACTATTATGTCGCTAGCAGAAAAAATTGGATTATTTACATTTTCTGGATAAGCAATATGACCTTGTTTACCAATAATCTTTAGGAATCCTCCAAGTGAACCTCTTCTTCCAATCCTAATACTATCACCAATTTTTTCATATGATGTTGGCTCTCCAATTAGACAAAGATCAATTTTTTCACCTTTAGAAAGCATGTCATCAACGATTTTATCTATAAAACCATCTTTTGCATCACCTTCTTCATTACTAGTGAGTAAGATAGCTATCTTAAAATTTATATTTTTATTTGATTCAAAAAACTCTTCAAGTGATTCTAAAAAGGCAGCTATTGATGCTTTCATGTCTGCCGTACCTCTTCCATACATAATATCTCCATCGATATGTGCAGAGAAGGGATGATGTTTCCATTGTTCCTCAGGACCTGTTGGGACTACATCTGTATGTCCTAAAAAACAAAATAACTCACCTTTGTCACCAAATGTTGCGTAAAGGTTTTCGACATTCGAATAGTTGATTCTTTCACATTGAAAATTTAATTTTTGTAATCTTTCTTCTATTAAATCAAAGCATCCTAAATCTTTGGGTGAAATCGACTCTATTCTGACCAACTTTTGAAGAAATTCAATCATTTTTATGCAGCTCCTCATTAAGAGAAATGTTATTTTTGTTATATTTGGCGGTTACTTTACCATTAAGAGAATTTCTTATAAACGTAAGATTTGAAAGACCGGATAATTCAGATGCTTTAGATATACCTTCGGAGATATTCTTTTCATTAAAAAGTTCAACCTTTGTGCCGCTTGTTAAATAAAGACCAGCTTCAACTATACAGTTATCACCTAGCGGAATACCTAGCCCAGAATTTGCCCCTAGCAAGCAATTTTTACCAATTGAAATTTTAACATTGTTTCCTCCAGACAAAGTGCCCATAGTACTGCATCCACCTCCAAGATCTGAGCCATCACCAACAATTACTCCAGAAGAAATTCTACCTTCTATCATTGCTTTACCCAAAGTGCCAGCATTAAAATTCACAAATCCTTCGTGCATAATTGTTGTTCCTTCACTTAAATAAGCACCTAATCTGACTCTTGAAATATCAGCTATTCTTACATTGTTTGGAACTATGTAGTCTGTTAGACAGGGAAATTTATCTAAAGATCTAATGTATAAATCATTCATATTAAGTCTTGATTCACGCATACACGATTCTATTTCATCAACAGCAATAGGACCTTTATTTGTCCAAGCAACATTTGGAAGAATTGAGAAAAGACCATCAAAATTTAGACTATTTGGTAATACTAGTTTATGTGAGATTAAATGAAGCTTTAAATATGCATCTTCAATAGAGCTGATAGAGTTTTGCAGTTCAGATCCTGATACATTTATTTCTATAAGTTCTTTATCATCAGTATTAATTTCTTGAATATCTTTACCTATATTTGTGCCATTAAAGTCTATAAAATGAAAATATACATCAAGTACTTTTCCATTTTTAGATTTAGTTGCAATGCCTTTGGCAGTAATTTTCATAGCCATATTATAATTTGAGAAAAAAGTTATTTATATAACTTCTCGCAACTGTTTTGAAATTTTACTTATGTTACTTTGTGTTATTAATGAAGAATTATTACTACTTATCTCAAAGGTATCTTCAACCTTTTCTCCTAAGGTATTTATTCTCGCCGCATAAATAGATGCTTCATTTTCCAATAAAACTTTTGCAATTCTGGACAATAAAAAAGGTGAATTAGATGTTTCTATAGTTAAAAAATTTCTTTTATTTTTTTTATCTTCAAAATTAGATATTTTTGTTATTTGTTTGAAGTTCGATTTTTTATAATTTAATCTTTTAGGATTTTGGGGAGGTTTATTTTCGTGATAGCTTTTTTTAATTCTCCTAATAATGTCATCAATCTCTTGTTTGCTTAACCCTCTATCATGATGTAAAAATTTAGTAATAAATGTATTTACCGCGATAGCATTATCTGTGCTTGTAGATATATTTGCATCTATTATCTCCAAACCAGAAGATTCTATAGCTTTCACTAATTTTAAAAATAATCCATCTCTATTTGAGACTTTTATGAATATTTCTATCAGATTATCAAATGATTTTTTACAATCTACTATAAAATCCTGTTTTGATTTAAGAATAAGTTCCGCATGCCATTTTATTTTATCCGATTTATATTTATTAAAATAATCTTCATCAAAGACAGACCAAAATTTATTTATAATTTTTGCTTTTTTGGCATCAAAATCTTTAAGAACAGAATTTTTTCTATCTTGAGATATTTCAATAGATTTTTTTATTGGCTCTTTGTTAATTTTAGAGCGAGCTAAAAGGAATAAATCTTTGAGTAATTTATGCTTCCATCCATTCCAAAGTGCAGGATTTGTTGCTTTTATATCATTAATTGTTAAAAGGTATAGATAGTCTAACTTTTCTGTATTCTCAACCAATTCAACAAAGTGATTAATAATTTCGCCATCGTAAATATCTTTTTTTTGAGATATTGATGACATTAATAAATGATTTTCTACTAACCAAGAAATAAGTTCTCCATCTGACAAAGACAAACCCATTCTTTTTGCAAATTTTATACTTGACTCAGCTCCTATGATTGAATGATCACCGCCTTTTCCTTTCCCAAGATCATGAAAAAAGCCAGCCAAATAAAGAATTTCGATTTTTGGTAATTTATTGATTAGTTCGTATTCTAATTTAAACTCTTTTGATTCATAAAGCTTCATCTGCCTCATGTTTCTTACTAATTTAAATGTATGCTCATCAACTGTATATGCATGAAATAAATCAAATTGCATTTGTCCAACAACTTCATCAAACTCAGGAATATATTTTTGAAGAATTCCAATATCTTTCATGGTTTTTAAAATTGACGATAAATTATATTTAGACTTAAGAATTTCAATAAATTTATTTGCATAAACTTGGTTATTCTTAAATTTATGGTCAATTAAGGTTAAGTTTTCACGAAGCAAAGAAGAGGAAAATGTATCAATTTTATTTATTTTCTTATTATTACCAATAAATATAAATATATCGAAAATCAAGTTTTTGTTGTTCATTAAGTCAACATTATTTAAACCAATCTTTTTTCCGTATAAGTAAAAATCTTTATATTTTCTTTTTATAGACAAAGTATTTTTTTCTTTGAAGCTTTCAATTACAAAGTTATTAAAATTAGATAAATTTGATGCATTTTCGTAATATTTTTGCATCATTAATTCTACAATTTCTTTATTTTTAGCTTTTTTTACTTTGGCTTTTTTTGAAATTTCTATTTGAGATTCAAAGCCAAGCGTATTAGATTTTGTAATTAAATTAGTCGCATATCGTAAAGTTTTAATAAAGTTATAAGAATTAATTGTTCCTTTATAAAGTGATCCAAAATCACTAGACTGTAATATTGAAACACCATCCCACAATTCGAAACAGTGATGTAAAATCCATAAGGCATTTTGAAAGTCTCTTAGGCCGCCAGGCGATTCTTTTAAATTTGGCTCTAAATTATATTGAGTTGAGAAAAAACTTTTATGTCGAAGTTCTTGTTCCAATATTTTTGCTTTAAAAAATTTCTTTTTAGGCCATTTATCTAAAAGTGTTTTCTGCAATTTAGTGTTTATCTTTTGATCAGCTATTATCGGTCTATTTGTAAGATAAGAAGTAAATTCTTTTGGATCTTGTTTACTAATTTGATTTACTTCTTTAATTGTTCTAACGGAATGACCAATCTTAAATCCAGAGTCCCAAAGTTTAGCAATAAATTTTTCAATAGCATCAAAGTTTTTAATATCGTTAGAATTCTTAATTATTGATATATCAATATCAGAAGATGGAAACATTTCTTGTTTACCAAACCCTCCATTTGCATATAATGAATATTCCTGATGAAGATTATTTTCTTTAAATAATGTGGCCACCATCCTTTCTATTTTTTTTGAATTTAATTCTAAAGCTTTATTAATTTTTTCTGGAGTAGAATAAAATTCTGGAAAGTTATCCCAAAAATCATATTGTGAATTTTGAATTAGCACGCTTAGATATTTTCTTCGGCTCTCAATGTAAGAATTTCAACCCCATCTTCAACCACTGCAAGTGTATGTTCCCACTGAGCAGAGTTTCGGCCATCTTTTGTTTCAACGGTCCATCCATCTTTCAGAGATTTACAATATTTTGACCCTTGATTTATCATTGGCTCGACTGTGAAGCACATACCCTCTTTGATTTCTAACCCAGTGCCTTTTTTTCCATAATGTAGAATTTGAGGTTCTTCATGATATGTTTGTCCAATTCCATGCCCACAATAGTCTTCGACAACGCTGTAATAATTTGATTCGGCATAATTTTGTATTGCATAACCTATATCTCCAAAAAATGCTCCTGGTTTAATTACTTTGATAGCTTCATAAAGACATTCCTGAGTAATTTTTACAAGACGCTCATTATGGGGTTTACATTTCCCAACTAAAAACATTTTTGATGTATCTCCATGCCAACCATCTTTCAGGACTGTTACATCAATATTAACAATATCACCCTCTTTAAGAATTTTTTTATCGTCTGGTATTCCGTGACAAATGACCTGATTTATACTTGTACAGAGTGTTTTTTCAAATCCTCTATACCCAACATTTGCAGGTATTGCTTTTTGCTCATTTACAATAAATTCGTGACATATTCTATCTAATTCTCCAGTAGATACTCCAGGTATAACATGAGGACCGATCATATCTATTACATCAGCAGCGAGTTTGCCAGCAATACGCATTTTTTTTATATCTTCTTTATTTTTAATAGATATTTTCATCTTTTTTCAACATTTATGTAGACATATTGTTTTTAAGTCTATAAAGTACAATTTTAATGCCAGCACAATATTTAAGCTCATTAAAACACAAATTTTCTTTCATTAGTTTTCACAAAATATTCTCTTTTAAAGCTTCAATCGGAGTTGTTTGTCTATGACATTCCCTGCCATTTTAGCTCTTGAGGATGGAAGTATATTCTATGGTGACGGATTTGGCGAAAAAAAAGTTGGAGTAGGTGAGATTGTCTTTAACACTTCTATTACCGGATACCAAGAAATAATTACGGATCCATCATATAAAAAACAAATAATTACATTTACTCATCCACATATAGGAAATACTGGCATTAATGAAGAGGATTTGGAATCTCATGACATTCATGCGTCTGGCGTAGTAATCAATAAACTTTGTGACTCTCCAAGTAACTGGAGATCTTCCAAAAGTCTAGATATTTTCTTCAAAGAACAAGGTATTTTAGGTATCAGTAATATAAATACCCGTGAACTTACTCAATTATTAAGAGATAAGGGTTCTTTAAGTTGCTATATATCACCTTTATCAATGACTAATGAAAAAGAAGCATTAGAGAACTCAAAAAAATTTGTGGGATTAGAAGGTTTAGATTTAGCTAAAGAGGTCTCATCAAAAACCAAATATGTATGGAATGAGGGTACTTGGCCAGAATTTAAACAATCTTCCATTAAAATGCCAATCGTTGCTTTTGATTTTGGCATTAAAAGAAATATTTTAAGACTTCTTTCAGATCATCTAGGTGAAATAGTTGTTGTTAATGCCGAGACATCATATGAAGAAATAATGAAGCTGTCACCTAAGGGAATTTTTTTATCTAATGGACCAGGTGATCCAGAGCCATGCTTATATGCAATTGAAAATATAAGAAAATTTTTAGATCTTAAAATTCCAATTTTTGGAATATGTTTAGGGCATCAACTTCTAGCCTTAGCTGGCGGAGCTAAGACTTTTAAAATGAAATTTGGACATCACGGGGCTAATCATCCTGTTCAAGAAATAAAATCCAAGGAAGTTTTTATAACAAGTCAAAATCATGGATTTGCAGTTGATCCTTCAACTCTTCCAACAAATATTGTTTCCACACATATTTCTCTTTTTGATAATACTCTTCAAGGCATAGAATTTTCAGATAGGCCAGCTTTTAGCTTTCAAGGTCATCCAGAAGCAAGTCCTGGACCACAAGAGATTCAAATGCTTTTTAAAAAATTTAAAGATATGGTTGAAGACTATGCCAAAACGTAAGGATATCTCATCAGTTTTAATTATTGGTGCTGGCCCTATAATTATTGGTCAAGCATGTGAATTTGATTATTCCGGTGCCCAAGCTTGTAAGGCTTTAAAAGATGAAGGATTTAGGGTTATTTTAGTAAATTCTAATCCAGCTACAATTATGACTGATCCAATCTTAGCTGATGCAACCTATATAGAGCCTATTCATTGGCAATCAGTAGAGAAAATTATTGAAAAAGAAAATCCAGATGCCATTCTCCCAACTATGGGCGGTCAGACAGCTTTAAATACTGCCTTAACGCTTGATAAAAAAGGAATTCTAAAAAAAAATGATGTGATATTAATTGGAGCTAACCGAGAAGCAATTGATAAAGCAGAGGATAGACAATTATTTGATGAAACTATGAAAGGTATAGATATTGAAACACCTAACTCTGGAATAGCACATTCAATGAAAGATGCATATGAGGTACAAAAAAGAATTGGATTCCCATGTATTATTAGACCATCTTTCACTATGGGAGGGACTGGAGGAGGAATTGCTTACAACATAGACGAATTTAAAAATATTTGCAAAAAAGGCCTTGAATTATCTCCAACAAATGAGCTTTTAATAGATGAATCTTTAATTGGATGGAAAGAATATGAAATGGAAGTAGTTCGCGATGTCAAAGATAATTGCATAATAATATGCTCAATTGAAAATTTAGATCCTATGGGGGTTCACACTGGTGATTCAATAACAATTGCTCCTGCCCAAACGTTAACTGATAAAGAATATCAAATAATGAGAAATGCATCTTTTAAGATTTTGAGAGAAATTGGTGTTGAAACTGGGGGCTCAAATGTTCAATTTGCCATAAATCCAAAAACTGGAAAAATGGTAGTAATTGAAATGAATCCAAGGGTAAGCAGATCTTCAGCATTGGCATCAAAGGCAACAGGTTTCCCAATTGCAAAGGTTGCTGCATTGCTTTCGGTTGGATATACGCTCGACGAATTAAAGAACGATATTACAGGCGGTCTTACTCCAGCATCCTTTGAACCAACTATCGATTATATAGTTACTAAAATTCCTAAATTTGCTTTTGAAAAATTTCCTGAAGCAAATAACAGACTTACAACTCAAATGAAATCTGTTGGAGAAGTTATGGCAATTGGATCAAATTTTCAAGAATCTCTTCAGAAAGCCTTGTGTAGCATGGAAGAAGACTTAGATGGATTAAATTCAATTTTGGATATTAAAAATAAATCAATCGACGAAGAAGAAATTCAATATGAGTTATCCTTTCCAGGTGCGAAAAGAATATTTTACATTGCAGATGCTATGCGAATGGGTTGGCCTAAGGAAAAAATTTATAAATTAACTCAGGTTGATTATTGGTTCCTTGACCAAATTGCAGAAATTATAGAAATTGAAAAAAATCTAAAAAAATCCTCAAAAGATAAAATAACAAAAGAATTGCTTTTTAGTTTGAAGTCAAAAGGTTTTTCCGATAAACGTATAGGAAAAATGATTAATGAGGAAGAATCATCCATAAGAAATCTAAGATTAAAATTTCATGTATTACCCATATTTAGGAGGGTAGATACTTGTGCTGCTGAATTCTTAACTTCAACTTGTTATATGTATTCGACATATGGTGGTAAATGTGAGAGCTTGCCTTCAAAAAATAAGAAGGTATTAGTTTTAGGAAGCGGCCCCAACAGAATTGGCCAAGGCATTGAATTTGATTATTGTTGTGTTCATGCTTCATTGGCAATGCAAGAAGAGGACATTGAATCTATTATGGTAAATTGTAATCCTGAGACTGTATCAACTGACTATGATGTTTCAAATAGACTATATTTTGAACCGATTACAGCAGAAAAAATTTTGGACATTATAGATATTGAAGATCCTTATGGAGTGATAATTCAATTTGGAGGCCAGACTCCGTTGAAACTTTCAAATATTTTGTCCAAACATGGTATTAAAATTCTTGGTACAAATGTTGATGCTATTGATAGATCAGAAGATAGAGAAAGGTTCCAAGAATTAATAGTTAAGTTAAATTTGAAGCAACCTCTTAACGCAACTGTAAAAACACAGAATGAAGCTTTGGAGAAAGCAGATGAAATAGGGTTTCCAATTGTTGTAAGGCCATCATATGTTCTAGGAGGACGCGCTATGCAGCTTGTTCATCATAAGAAAGAATTAGCTTTATATTTATCTAAGGCTGTTGAAGTCTCAAATAGTAAGCCTATTTTGTTAGATAGCTACTTAACTGATGCTATTGAAGTTGATGTTGATGTTGTTTCGGATGGAAAAGACATAGAAATTGGGGGTATTTTGCAACATATTGAACAAGCTGGTGTACATTCTGGTGATTCCGCCTGTTCTCTTCCACCATATAGTCTATCAAGTGAAATCCAAAATAAAATTAAGGTTCAATCAATTAACATTGCAAAGGAGTTGGAAGTCATTGGATTGATGAATATTCAGTTTGCTGTTAAAAATAATGATATTTATATAATTGAAGTCAATCCAAGAGCTTCTAGAACAGTTCCGTTTATTTCAAAAGCAATTGGCAAATCTATAGTGAAAGTTGCTTCAAAAGCCATGATTGGAATTAGTTTAAAAAATCAGTCTTTTTCAACAAAGTTACCAAATGGATTATCATTTGTAAAAGAGGCTGTTCTACCTTTTGATAAATTTCCTCTAGTTGATCCCATACTCGGGCCTGAAATGAAGTCAACCGGTGAAGTCATGGGCATTGGACCTAATTTTGGAGAAGCTTATGCAAAAGCTCAAAAAGGAGCTAATAAAATCTTACCCAAAAAAGGTAAAGTATTTTTAAGCGTAAAAGATAATGACAAAAAATATTTGAAAAAGTTAGTACCATTATTAATAAAAAATGATTTTCAAATTATTGCTACGGATGGAACGGCCCAAAAGATTCGTGAACTTAAATATGACGTCACAAGAATTAATAAAGTTTTAGAGGGAAGACCTCATACAGTTGACAGTCTTTTAAATAACGAAATAGATCTTGTAATAAATACCACAGAGGGCAAACAATCAATTGAGGATTCTGCTTCAATTAGAAGGACCGCTTTACAGAATAAAATATTTTGCACAACTACAATGTTTGGAGCATTTGCAATAATGGAGTCTTTAAAAAATGACGAGCAAGACTGGTCTTATACCCCTCTTCAAGAAATAAATAATTAGATTTAATAAATTGCTATAATTCTCAAATGAGCAGAATTCCTATCACAAAAGATGGCGAGATATCTTTAAAAAAAGAACTAGCAACTTTAAAATTTGAAGAAAGGCCTAAAATTTCATTGGCTATTGCTGAGGCAAGAGCTCATGGAGATCTCAAAGAAAATGCTGAATATCATGCAGCTAAAGAGCTTCAAGGCTTAATGGAAGCAAAGATTTCTGATATAGAAAGTACTCTTTCAAACGCACAAGTTATTGATGTTAAAGAAATACCTGAAAGTGGAAGGGTAATATTTGGCTCTACTGTAAAAATTATAAATATCGAAGATCAACATGAAACTATCTACAAGATTGTTGGGAATTTGGAATCTAATCCTGATATTGGAAACATTTCAATTGAAACACCAATAGCAAAAGGACTAATTGGAAAATTTGTAGATGACGAAGTTAAAATTATCACTCCTTCTGGTGAAAAAATTTTTGAAGTGGTTGAAGTCAAACATATTTAAATTGAAATGTACGCTGATAATTGGTCAATAAAGGCAAAAAACGCAGGTTACAGATCAAGAGCAATATATAAACTTGAAGAAATATTACAAAAAACAAAATCTACAACTGGCATAAGAAATGTTCTTGATATTGGATCGGCTCCGGGTGGTTGGTCACAACTTATTAGATCAAAGATAAAAAACTCAAATGTATATGCAATAGATATTTTAGATATGCCAAATATCGAAGGAGTTAGATTTTTTAATGTGAGCATTGAGAACATAGACTCAATTACTGAAATTCGTGAGTTAAAGGATAAATTTGATCTTGTAATTTCAGATTTAGCCCCAAATATTAGTGGTATTGCGGCTGTAGATAATGAAAATATATATGATCTAAATGTTTTAACACTCAATACTGCTATAAAATATTTAAACAGCAATAAAGGAAGTTTAATAATGAAAACGTTTCAAAATAATAAATTAAAAAGTCTAAGAAAAAAAATGGAACTTTCATTCGAAGTAGTGCAAACTCTTAAACCTGCAGCATCAAAAAAACAATCTGGAGAAATTTTTTTATATGGAGCTATTAAATAATGAATAATATGATGAGAAATTTACTAGTATGGGTCGTTCTCGGATCCTTAATTATGTTTGTTTTCAACAGTGTTGAAAGCACTTCTGCCAGAGAACAAATAAGTTACACCCAATTCAGAGAGGAATTGTTATCTGACAGAATAGCAAAGGTCGTATATAAAGGTGATCAGATGACAATAATTGGAGATCGTTTAGATGGCTCTAAATTTGAGACTACACATCCTATATTCAAAAAAGACGAAGCAGTAGATAATGCCATTGAAGAAAATGGTGTCATAGCAGTCTATGAAAAAATTGAACAACCGTCTATATGGTCACAACTTCTTGTTGGTGCATTTCCGATAATACTGCTTTTAGCAATTTTCTTTTTCTTTATGCGACAAATGCAAGGTGGAATATCTGGTAAAGGTGGTCCTATGTCATTTGGTAAAAGCAAAGCCAAACTTATGGAAGGTGGTAATGTAAAAACAACCTTCAAAGATGTGGCTGGATGCGAAGAAGCTAAGCAAGATGTTCAAGAATTAGTTGACTTTCTTCGTGATCCTTCAAAATTTCAAAAGCTTGGTGGAAAAATTCCAAGGGGTGTACTTATGGTAGGTCCTCCAGGTACTGGTAAAACACTTTTGGCAAGAGCTGTAGCAGGTGAGGCTAAAGTTCCTTTTTTTACCATTTCAGGCTCTGATTTTGTTGAAATGTTTGTAGGTGTTGGAGCTTCAAGAGTAAGAGATATGTTTGATCAAGCAAAAAAGCAATCTCCATGTATTGTTTTCATTGATGAAATAGACGCTGTTGGACGTCATCGGGGTGCCGGTCTTGGAGGAGGACATGATGAAAGGGAACAAACTCTAAACCAGTTACTTGTTGAAATGGATGGTTTTGAGGGAAACGATGGTGTAATTGTCATTGCAGCAACGAATAGACCAGATGTTTTAGATCCAGCTCTATTAAGACCTGGAAGATTTGATAGACAAGTTGTAGTTGATCTCCCTGATATCAGAGGTAGAGAAGCAATCCTCAAAGTACATATGAGGAAAGTACCTCTAGCTGCAGATGTCGATCCTTCAGTGATAGCCAGAGGCACTCCTGGATTTTCTGGAGCTGACTTAGCAAATTTAATTAATGAAGCAGCATTATTTGCAGCCCGATACGCAGATAAAAAAATTGACCAGTCACACCTTGACTTAGCAAAAGATAAAATCATGATGGGTGCTGAGAGAAAATCAATGATTTTAAGTGAAGAACAAAAAAGAATTACAGCCTATCATGAAGCAGGCCATGCGATAGTTGGAAGGTTGTGCCCAACACATGATCCTGTATATAAAGTAACTATCATTCCAAGAGGAAGAGCTTTAGGTGTGACAATGTTTTTACCTGAAGAAGATACATATATGCAAAGTAAAGAATATCTCCTAGGCAGAATTGCTACTTTATTTGGAGGAAGAATTGCTGAAAGTATTATCAATGGCCATCAAGGTATTACAACTGGCGCATCAAATGATATTGAAGTAGCTACAGGTATTGCAACAAATATGGTGACTAAATGGGGCTTCTCTGATGAACTAGGCACTATAAAATATGGCGAAGATGAAGGAAGTCCTTTCTTAGGAAGATCTGCAACAAACCCTGCTCAAATAAGAAGTGATCAAACATCCAAGTTAATTGACTCAGAAGTCAAGGCAATAATTGACTCATGTTACAAAAGAGCTGAGAATTTGTTAAAAGAAAATTTAGATAAGCTTAATGTAATGGCTGATGCCTTACTAAAATATGAAACGATTGATGCTCCTCAAATTGATGATATTATGGCAGGAGCTGAACCTAGAGAACCAAAAGGTTGGTCTGATGATTCACCTCCAAGTAAACCAGATAGTAAATCTTCAATAAAAGGACCTGCTGAAGAGTTATAATACTTTACTATGGATCTAAAATTCGGTACTGACGGTATTAGGGGACCCGTCGAATCCGTCATAACCCCAGAAGTTTGCCTTAAAATTGGTCACGCCACTGGTTTGGTTATGAAAGAGTTTGGCTGGAATACCGTTTTAATAGGAAAAGATACTAGAGTTTCAGGTTATATGCTTGAATCTGCTCTTCAAGCTGGTTTCATTGCAGCTGGAGTAAATGTAAGATTACTGGGACCTATTCCTACTCCAGGAGTAGCATATCTAACAAAATCTCTTAGAAAACAATTTGGACTTGTCATTAGCGCTTCTCATAATGATTATTTAGATAACGGTATAAAAATTTTTGATTCTAACGGTGAAAAGTTAAGTAGAGAAGTTGAAAAAAAAATAGAAAAACTTCTTAATCAAAATCTTGATTCTGTTGAAACTTCTAAATTAGGTAAGGCAAGACGGTTTGATGAATCGGGAGATAGATATATTGAATTTTGCAAAGGAACCGTTCCAGATGAAATATCTTTTTCATCATTAAGAGTTGTTTTAGATTGTGCAAATGGTGCTTGTTATAAAGTTACTCCAGCTGTTTTCGAAGAACTAGGAGCTGAAGTTATATGTATTGGAACAGATCCTGATGGATTTAATATTAATAAAAACTGTGGTTCAACTTTTCCTGAAAATATAAAAAAAGAAGTATTATCACGAAGAGCAGACTTTGGAATTGCACTAGACGGCGACGGCGATAGAGTTGTCTTAATAGATAAAGACGGAAATGAGCTTGATGGCGACGATTTGTTATATATTCTTGCTTTCTCAAATCCAAATAGAACTGGAAAATGGTCAGGAGTAGTTGGAACCCAAATGAGTAATCTAGGTCTTGAAGATGGCCTTAAAAAATTAGGATACAAATTTGCTAGGGCAAATGTTGGAGATAAGTATGTTTCTGAGATGCTCACAAAAAAAGGTTGGTTATTAGGAGGAGAATCTTCTGGACATATTATATGCAAGGATCTTGTTAGCACCGGAGATGGAACTGTTGCGGCACTAAAAGTAATTTCATCGTTGTTATTGCTCAAGAAAGATCCACAAGAAGTTCTATCAAGTTACAAAAAAATGCCACAGGTAAATTTAAATTTAGAAGTTACAAATAAAGACTTAATTAATGATAAAGATATAATAGAATCAGTAAAAAAAATAGAGTCAGATCTTACAGTAGGTAGAGTATTGATTAGGCCATCTGGTACTGAAAATAAAATTAGAATTATGATAGAGGCTAACCAAGAAAAAGTTGCATCAAAATATGCGAATGATCTCCTTAAATTATTTAAATCAAAACTATAATGATAATCGCAAACTGGAAATGTAATGGAAGCAAGGCCATGATTGATGATTGGTTTAATTCTTATAGAAAGACAATACAAAACAAAGGATTTGATGCAGGAATTATTGGTATCGCTCCCCCATTAATATTTTTAAATGAATTAGATCTGCATATTAAAAAATACGATATGGACATTGATTTATGTTCTCAAGATATTTCTGGGTCAGTAAGAAGATGTACTGGAGCAATTTCAAGTGATATGTTAAAAGATAATAATACTTTTGGTTATTGCATAGTTGGCCATTCAGAGAGAAGAGCTTTATACAAGGAGGATAATGAAATAATTCAAGATAAGGTTTTTGAATGCTTATCATCAGATATTAATCCTATAATATGTATTGGTGAATCCGAAGAAGAAAACAATCTTGGTAAAACCGAAGAAATTTTAAAAGAACAACTAAATATTTTAAGAAATGTTTCTTTAAGTGATTCGACAACAATAGCATATGAGCCTATTTGGGCAATTGGTACTGGTAAAACTCCTGACCCAAAAGATGTAAATGAAATTCATAAATTCATTAAAGATGTTGTACAATCGATTTCTGCAAATTCACGTGTACCTTTGGTTTTATACGGCGGCAGTGTTTCAAAAGAAAATGCTGAAAGCTTTTTAAAAGAAGAATATGTAGATGGAGCATTAATAGGTGGAGCTTCATTAGATGGTAAGAATTTTGCTGAAATTATTAATACAATGAGAAATATAAAATGTTAGCTTTAATTACAATTACTTGTATAGTCTTATCAGTAGTAATAGTCGCACTAGTTTTGTTACAACAAGGAAAAGGATCTGATTTGGGTTCTGCCTTTGGTGGAGGCTCTTCAAACTCTATGTTTGGAGCTCTAGGCCCTTCAAATTTTATGGGAAAATTAACATATTTAATTGTAGCAATATGGTTAATTCTTACACTTTTGCTTGCTTATTTGTATAAATCACAAAATACAGATCAATTATTTGAGACTCCTCTTATAGAGGAGGCTATTGAGGAAAATCTTATTAACAACGTTCCTGAGGAATAAATTATTTAATGGTGCCGAAAGCGGGACTTGAACCCGCACGAGCTTTCGCTCACTAACCCCTCAAGCTAGCGTGTCTACCAATTCCACCACTTCGGCATTTTTATTGCATTATATCAAGTATTATTTATAGAAATTAAAAATAATCTACTTGACCAAGATAGCCCCATTATTTAAACTGCACCTTCGCTGCGTTGCGGGGTGGAGCAGTCTGGTAGCTCGTCGGGCTCATAACCCGAAGGTCGTTGGTTCAAATCCAGCCCCCGCTACCACGATGATGTTATAATGACTTAATGTGGGGGCTGTTGCCCCTTTTTTATTAAAAAAATTATGATTGAAGAAATAAAAAAAATTATTGAGCCTGCAATTATGCAGAATAATTGTTTTTTATGGGGAATAGAAATATTGAGAGGTAAAAAAAATCCAACACTAAGAGTTTTTATTGACTCTTATGAAAATGCTAATATTGAAGATTGTGAGAATATCTCTAAAGATCTAAATTATGAAGTCTCGCTAGAATCAATACTAGGCGACGATTTTATACTTGAAGTTTCTACTCCTGGTATTAATAGAAAATTTTTTTATAAAGAGCAACTTAATGAGTATATAGGTGAAGAATTTGAATTAAGATTAAGAAAACCAATAAATGGAGATAAAAATATTAAAGGACACCTTATTAATATGAGTAACGACATACTATCCATAAAAAATAAAAAAAGGGACTATGAATTAGATTTTAATGACTTAGATTTATGCAAATTAAATCCTAACTATTCAAAATTAATAAAGGAAATAAATTATGCAAAGTAATGAAATATTAACAGTTGTAGATTCTGTTTCTACAGAAAAAGGTCTTGATAAGGAAGTTATATTTTCTGCTATTGAATCAGCAATAGCGTCAGCCTCACAAAGACACTTTCATGAAGATGCAGAACTATACGTATTAATAGATAGAAGTTCGGGCGATTATACAACTTATAGAAATTGGCATGTCTTCGACGAAAATAATGAAGAGTTTCATATTGAAACTCATATATCTGAAAAAGATTCATCTCTTAAAATTGGAGAAGTCTTTACTAAGCAAGAAGATAATATTGTATTTGGAAGAATCGAGACACAAGCAGCAAGACAAGTAATGCTTCAAAAAGTTAGAGAGGCTGAACGAGAAAAAATTGTTTCTCAATTTAAAAATAAAAATAATACATTAATAAATGGAACAGTTAAAAGAGTAACAAGAGACAATATAATAGTTGATATTTCTCAGGATGCTGAAGCTATTTTACCAAGAGACAGATTAATGCCTGGTGAGATTTACAAAATAAATGACAGAATTAGGGCTATTCTTCAAATAACTGATGTTGAGGGAAGGGGAGCTCAACTAATGTTAAATAGATCTTGCCCTGAAATGGTTACAGAACTATTTGCTATTGAAGTACCAGAAATCAATGAAGATATTATTGAAATCAGAGGTGTTGCAAGAGATCCGGGATCTCGATCAAAAATTGCAGTCAAAACAAATGATGGAAGAATTGATCCTGTTGGAGCTTGTGTTGGAATGAGGGGCTCAAGAGTTCAAGCAGTATCTTCAGAATTAGGTAATGAGAGAATTGATATTATTATTTATGATGATAATCCTGCTCAGCTTGTTATAAATGCTTTAGTCCCAGCAAAAGTTGATTCTATTGTAATGGATGAGGAATCAAGATCTATGGAAATTGCAGTCAATCAAGAAAATTTAGCTCTTGCTATTGGTTCGAGGGGGCAAAACATACGGTTAGCCTCAAAATTGGCAGGGTGGAACCTTAATGTTATTAGTAGCGATGAGGCTGAAGCTAAAGTAAAAGTTGATGAAACTGAGTTTCTTGCTAAATTAACCGAGACTCTTAATATTACTGATGATAAAGCTGAAGCTATTATTTCCTCCAAATTACTCTCTTTTGATGAAATAGCATATGCAGATGCAACATTGCTTAAAGCTATTTTTGAAGATGAGGATGAAATAAAAAGGATTCAAAGCTATTCTGAAGATGCTGCATTACTTGATGCTATGGGAGTTGTAACCGAAGAAGAGCAAGATAATGAATCTTTGATTGGTTTGAATCTTGATGAAGATAATATTACAAAATTAAGTTCAAATGGAATTAAAAATAAGGATGATCTTGCGGAGCTTTCAATTGATGAGTTAAAAGAAATAATTGAAATCACTGATGATGAAGCATCAGTAATGATTATGAAAGCAAGGGAAGATTGGTTTAAATAGGTACAAATTTTGACGAATACTGTAAAAGATTTTGCGAAAACTTTAAAAATTACTGAGAGTATTTTGCTTGAAAGATTGCAAAATGCTGGGCTTTCTCATAAAAAAGCCTCTGATGAAATAACTACTCAAGATAAACAAGCTCTTCTAAAGTCACTAAAATCAAATAAATCTTCAGTAACAAAATCAGTTACTTCTGATTCAGGCGTAAAAGTCACTTCAAAAGGCAGAACTATAACTGAAAATGAAGGCTTAAAAAGTTATTCTGACAATATTGAAGCAAAAAGAGCTGCAGCTTCAGAACAACTCAAAGAACAGCAGATAAAACGTGAAAATCAACTTAAAGAAGCTGTCAAAGAAAAAGCAGAAGCAAAAAAGAAAGCCAAATTAAATACTTCAAATAATATTCAAGAAAAAATTGATGTCAAAGCACAATTATCCTCAGCTGTAAGTGCATATAAAAGTAAAGAAGAAAAATTTTTTGACGATAACAAAATACATAAATTTGAAGCTCCTACTGAAACTATAAAAAGAGATATTGAAATTCCCTCAACTATTCAAGTTGGTGAGCTTGCTAAGCTCATGGCCGTCAAAGGAGGAATAGTTGTCAAGAATTTGATGAGTCTTGGAGTGGTTGCAACTATAAATGATGTTATTGATCAGGAAACAGCAATTCTAGTTGTTGAAGAAATTGGGCACAATGGAATTGCTTTAGTAGAAGAAAACTTTGAAGAAAATTTAGCAAACCTAATAACATATTCTGATGAAACTTCACCAAGATCACCTGTTATTACTGTAATGGGACATGTTGATCATGGCAAAACGACTTTACTTGATTTTATAAGGAAAACAAAAATAGTTGATGATGAAGCTGGAGGAATCACACAACATATTGGTGCATACGAAGTTGAAACCTCTAAAGGGAATATTACATTTATCGATACTCCGGGTCATGCTGCTTTTTCTTCAATGCGTGCAAGAGGTGCTAATACAACAGATATCGTGATTTTGGTTGTTGCAGCTAATGATGGAATAAAACCCCAAACCGAAGAAGCAATTAATCATGCAAGAGCTGCAAACGTTTCCATTGTAGTCGCTATTAACAAAATTGACTTAGATGGAGCTGATATAGAAAAAGTTAAAGGTGATTTAGCTGGAAAAGACTTGGTACCAGAAGATTGGGGCGGCTCTACACAAATGATTCCGATTTCAGCGCTAAAAGGAACAGGTATAGAAGAATTATTAGAATGCGTATCACTAGAAGCTGAATTATTGGAATTGAAAGCTCATATAAAAGGACCAGCACAAGGAGTTGTTATTGAATCCGAATTAGATAAATACAGAGGGCCTGTAGCTACTTTCTTAATTCAAAATGGAACATTAAACATAGGCGATCTAGTCGTATCAGGTAATTCAGTAGGAAAAATAAAAAATATTATCAACAGTAGTGGCTCAAAAATAAAATCTGCTGGACCTTCATCAGCAATTGAGATTCTTGGCTTAAATCACGCTCCATCTGCTGGAGAAACATTTCAAGTTGTTGAAAATGAAAAAAAAGCTAGAGAAATTTCTGAATATCGAATTAATAGAGAAAAAGATAAAAAACTCTTGAAACAAAAAAATGATAATTCAGAAGACTTATTTGAAAGCTTTAATGAATCTTCCAAAAAAATTCTTAACGTGATAATTAAGACAGATGTTGCTGGAACATGTGAAGCAATTGTTAATTCATTAAATGACATAAATAGTGACTTAGCAAAAGTAAAAATTGTTTCAAGTGGTATAGGGGGCATAACAGAATCTGATGCAAATTTAGCAGTAGCAGTCAATTCAATAATTTTAGGCTTTAATGTAAGAGCTGACAGTAGTGCGAAAAAAATAATAGAAAAAGAAAATATTGCACTTAGTTACCATAGTATTATTTATGAACTTTTAGATGATATTAAATTAAGAATGAGTGGTCTTTTAGATCCAATAATTAAAGAGGAGATTATAGGAACAGCAGAAGTTTTAGAAGTTTTTAATTCTCCAAAATTTGGTCAAATTGCGGGATGTAATGTTGTTGAGGGAAATGTTACAAGAAATAGACCTGTAAGAGTTTTACGTGATGATGTTGTAATTTTTGAAGGTGAACTTGATTCATTAAGAAGATTTAAAGATAACGTTAATGAGGTAAAAAACGGAAATGAATGCGGAATGGGTATTAAAAATTATAAAGATGTAAAACCTGGTGATAAGATTGAGGTTTATGAAAGAAGAGAAGAGTCTCAATCAATATAGATATCAATGTCTTCTATAAGACCTCAAAAAATTGCTGACGTCCTTAGAAAAGAAATATCTTTGATTATTTCACAGGATACGAAGGACCCAAGATTAAAAAATATTAATATTACAGCCGTAAAGGTTTCAAATGATATCAGCTCAGCGGTAGCTTATTATTCTATTGTTGGTAAATCAATTGATTCTGATAAAAGCAAAATTGACGATGCGGTTTTGAGAAAATTTTCTGGAATGGTAAGAACAAAATTATCAAAAATCATGATGATTAGAAGAGTTCCTAAAATTCATTTTAAATTTGATGAAAGTATTAAGTACTCTAAAAATATCGAAAAGCTTTTAAAACAAATTTAATTATGGATGGTTTTCTTTTATGCGAAAAAACAATTGGCATAAGTTCAAATCATCTTGTTCAAAATGTTAAAAAAAAATTAAAGCTAAAAAAAGTTGGACATCTTGGAACTCTTGATCCAATGGCAGAAGGTCTTTTAATATTAGCAATTAATAAAGCAACAAAATTTTCATCTTATTTTTTAGAAGCTGATAAAAAATATTTTGCTAAGATTAATTTTGCTTTTTCAACAAATACCGATGATGCATTTGGTGAAGTTTTACATAAAAGCAAAATAATACCTAAAAAAAAAGATATCAAACTAGCAATTGACTCATTACAAGGTATTTCATTTCAAAAACCTCCCTATTTTTCTTCATTAAAATTTAAAGGAAAGCGATTATATAAATATGCGAGAGAGGGCATCTTAATTGAAAAACCTAAAAGAAAAATTGAGATTTTTTCTATAAAAAATATTGAAATTACAAAAGGAAAATGTTCTTTTTTAGTTCATTGTTCAAAAGGCACATATATAAGGTCTATCGCAAGAGATCTTGGCGAATCTCTTGGTTGTCATGCGCATTTATACTATTTAAAAAGAGTCTCTCAAGGAAATTTCTGTCTTAAAAATAAAACTATCACACAGAATTTAAAAGATATCATTCCAATTGAAGAGGCATTTTTAAATTACAAAAAAATAAAACTCAATGCAAGCGACACAAAAATTTTTGTAAATGGCGGTCGAGTACTCAATAAAAATAAAACAGATGGTCTATACAGGGTTTATGACAGCAAACTAAATTTTCGAGGATTAGGTAAAGTTATCGATAATGAATTGAAGCTTAAACAACTTGTTTAATAACGAAATTAGTTATAAGCTACGCACGCTTACTTTAGTTGCACGAGGTAAGTTTTATCAATATATTGTGTAACAAGGATATTAAGAATGGCACTTTTAGCAGAAGAAAAAGAAGTTATAGTTGGAAAATTCCAAAGATCTAAAAATGATACGGGTTCACCCGAAGTCCAGATTGCTCTACTAACTGAAAATATTAATAAATTGCAGGAGCATTTTAAAGAACATAAAAAAGATCATCATTCTAGAACAGGATTAATTCGAATGGTAAATTTAAGAAGAAAGCTATTAGCCTATTTAAAAAGAAAAGATAACAAAAGTTATGCTGAAATTATTAAAAATTTAAATCTTAGAGGATAAGCATAATTAATATAAAAGGAAAATTGTGGAAAATAATAAATTAGAATCTACTTCGGTAGAATTCCAGTATGGAAATCAATCAGTAAAAATAGAGACAAATAAAGTCGCAAGACAAGCAACTGCTGCTGTAGTTGTGACCATCGGAGATTTAGTAGTATTAACAACAGTAGTTGCAAAAAAAGAAGCAGATCCTGGAAAGGATTTCTTCCCCTTAGCTGTTTTTTATCAAGAAAAATTCTATGCAACAGGAGTTATACCTGGAGGCTTTTTTAAAAGGGAAGCAAGACCAACAGAAAGAGAAACACTCACCTCAAGGCTTATAGACAGACCTATTAGACCTTTATTCCCAGATAATTTTAAGAATGAAGTACAAGTTTTTTCAACTGTTATGTCATCTTCAAAAGATCAAAATCCAGATATAGCAGCTATGATTGGAGCATCTGCGGCTCTATGCGTTGCGGGAGTTCCATTTGATGGGCCCATGGGTGCAGCTAGAGTAGGTTTTATTGATGGTAATTATGTACTTAATCCATCTTTTGCTGAGTTAGAAGAATCATATTTGGATATGGTCGTTGCGGGAACAGAAAAAGCAGTTTTAATGGTTGAATCGGAAGCAAAAGAACTTAATGAAGATTTAATGCTGGGCGCAGTATTGTATGGTCATCAAGAAATGCAAGCAGTTATAAAAGCATGTTCAGAACTTAAAAATATAGCAGGAAAAGAAGATTGGATTGTTTCATCTGATGAAGAATCTCCAATTTATTATGAAAAACTTAGAGAAAAATATACTGATCAGATTTCATCTGCTTTTAAAATTAAAAATAAATCAGAGAGATCAGCAGCCATAAGTGTAATCAAGGAAGATATAGTTAACTTCTACTCAGAAGCTGATGATATTCAGCTGGGTAAAGTTTTAGGCGCTTTTAAGAATCTTGAGAAAGATATTGTTAGAGAAAATATACTTAGTAATCAACCTAGAATAGATGGAAGAGATACAGATACCGTAAGACCAATCTTTATAGAAACAGATGTTTTGCCAAGTGCTCATGGTTCTTCATTATTTACTAGAGGTGAAACTCAGGCAATAGTTGTTGCAACATTGGGATCTTCAAGAGACGCCCAAAGAATTGAAGCAATTGAAGGACAAAGTTCCGATAATTTTATGCTTCACTATAATTTTCCAGCATATAGTGTTGGTGAGATTGGTATGCCTATGGGTCCTAAAAGAAGAGAAATCGGGCATGGTAATCTTGCTAAAAGAGCAATTAAAGCAGTACTGCCTGATATAACTGATTTTGGTTACACTATGAGAGTAGTATCAGAAATTACAGAATCAAATGGCTCAAGCTCAATGGCTTCTGTCTGCGGTACTTCATTATCATTAATGGATGCTGGTGTTCCAATATCAAGTCCGGTAGCTGGTATAGCAATGGGTTTAATTAAAGAGGGCGATGATTTTGCAGTTTTAACTGATATTTTAGGTGATGAAGATCATTTAGGTGACATGGATTTTAAGGTTGCCGGAACGGAAAATGGCATTACAGCCTTGCAGATGGATATTAAGATACAAGGTATTACAGCTGACATCATGGAGTCAGCTTTGACAAAAGCTAAGACTGCCATTAATCACATTTTAGGTATTATGAATGAGGCTATCGACGTGCCAAGAGAGCTTTCAGAAAATGCACCAGCTATGAAAACATTTATGGTTGACAAAGATAAGATTAAAGAAATCATTGGTAAGGGTGGAGCAGTAATAAAAGGCATGCAAGAAAAAACAGGTGCAACTGTTGATGTTGAGGATGATGGAAAAGTATCGGTGTTTGGCCAAAATCAATCCTCTATGAAGGAATGTTTAGAAATCATTGAAGGAATTTTAGAAGAACCTGAATTAGATAAAGTTTATAAAGGTACTGTGGTAAAAATTGTTGAATTTGGTGCTTTTGTAAATATTCTTCCTGGTAAAGATGGGTTATTACACATCTCAGAAATTGCTCATGAAAGAACTGAAGATGTTTCTTCAGTCTTATCAGAGGGTCAAGAAATTGAAGTTAAGCTTATAGGTTTCGATAGAGGTAAAATGAAATTATCAAAAAAAGCTCTCTTAAAAAAAGAAGAAAACGCCGCAGAATAAGCCATATATAAAAATTCCATCAAAGTCAAATTTCAACTTCACATGATTTGATAGATTTCTCTTTTTGTGTTTCTATGTAATTTGCTAAACATAAATAAACCTAATAGGGGGGAATTATTATGGATAATGCATTTAGAATGATAAGCGATATAGTAACTAGTCTAACTGGGATCCTTGTTGGTCTTGTAGGCTTGGGTGTTGTAGGCGGTGTAGTATTCGGCGATATGGCATTTGTCGGTGATGTACTTGGCAACCTAGTTGGCCTTGTTTCACAACTTGGTGATGCTGGTGTTGTTGGCTTAATTGCAGCAGCTATTTTACTTAATCTTCTTAAGTAACCATTTGGTTAGTTGAGAAGGGATTATTCTCTTCTCAACTTTTTTAATCTTATGAAATTTAAATTAACATTTTCAGACTTTAAATCTTTCCTAAATAAATTACTTGATGTTCTCACACCATTAATAGCTGTTTTGTTATTGTTAGGTATTTTATTTGGACCAGATGCTGCAGTTGTTGGCGATGTATATACTAATGTTATAAAAATCGTTGATATGCTTGGTACTGATGGGATTATTGGATTGATTTCAATAATCATTATCTTTGCTTATTTAAAAAAATAGCTTTTTTAAGTGGTGGCTATGGGTGGAATTGAACCACCGACCCCAGCGTTATGAGTGCTGTGCTCTAACCATCTGAGCTACATAGCCAATCGTTGAATGATAAATACTATAATTTAAGAGTCAATATTTTATTTGACTTTAGCTTAAACGTTAAATTTAAAATGAATTACATCCCCATCTTTTACGTGATATTCCTTTCCTTCAAGTCTAAGTTTACCTTTCTCTTTAGAACCTAATTCACCATTACATAAAAGATAATCATCAAAACTTATAACTTCTGCTTTAATAAAGCCTCTTTCAAAATCTGTATGAATAACACCTGCAGCATTAGGCGCTAATGCATTTTTTTTGATGGTCCATGCTCTAATTTCTTGAGGGCCCGCAGTAAAAAATGTTTGAAGACCCAAAATTTCATAACCTTTAAAAATGATTTTATTTAAAACTGGTTCATCAATATCCAATAGTTCAAGATATTCAATTTTTTCAACTTCATTCAGTAACGAAATTTCTTGTTCAATTTTGATTGATGTTGGTATTACGGTAATGTTGCTTTTCTTCGCGAATTGGATCAAATTATTCAATGCCTCATCTGAAGAATCATCATCTGATATATTTGCAATATAAAAGGTTGGTTTTGTACTAAGCAGCTGAAAGCTTTTGATAATTAATTTTTCTTCGTCACTAAATGTATCTAGTTTAATTAAATTTCCTTTATCTAATTCATTTTTTATTTTTAGTAAAATTTCATGTTCAACTTTATTTTTTTTATCATTAGTCTTCAAAAGTTTCTCAGTTTTCAACAATTTCTTTGATAAAGTATCTAAATCAGACATGATTAGTTCAAAATTAATAATTTCAGCATCTCGAACAGGATCAATACAACCATCCACATGAGTTATGTTCTCATCTTTAAAACATCTCACAACATGAGCTAAAGCATTCATTTCCCTAATATTTGACAAAAACGCGTTACCTAAACCCTCTCCATCAGAAGCTCCTTTTACAAGACCAGCTATATCAACAAGATCAAGGCTGGCAGGAATTATTTTTTTTGAATCAACAATATCATTAATTTGTTTCAACCTTTTATCAGGAAGAGGAACTTTCCCAATGTTTGGTTCAATAGTGCAAAAAGGAAAATTTTCAGCAGGTATTGATGATTTTGTTAGAGCATTGAAAAGGGTAGATTTACCTACGTTAGGTAATCCGATAATACCGCATTTGAATCCCATTTTAAGAAGTATGTAGTTTTTTTTGAACTTCAGAGAATTGACCATCACATATTTGATCAAAACTATAAGCAAACATTTCATATGCTTTATCTATTTGATTTATTTCATGCGGATGGAATTTATTTAAAACCCAATCTGATACTTCTTTTTTATTACCAGGATGACCAATTCCAATTCTTATTCTCATATAATCTTTTGAAGCAGTCTTTTCAAAAATGTCTCGCAAACCATTATGCCCACCGTGACCCCCACCTTCTTTCAATCGAACTTCACCCGCATTTAGATCAAGGTCATCATGCAAGATGATTATTTTGTTTTTTGGAAGTTGAAAATTTTTTGTTAATTTACTAAGTGATCTACCGCTATTATTTACATAATTATTAGGAATAACCCAAAGCACTTCTTTTGATCTTGAATAAGTTATATTGGCTTCAAACTTAGTTTTAATAAAAAATTCTTCACAATAAGATTTGCTTAATCTTAGTAACCAATCTTTACCAATATTATGTCTTGTATTGTTATATTTTGATCCAGGATTACCCAAACCAACAAAACAAAGCTTAAGCACGTTTTCTAATTCTCTGAGGAACCCTCGTTTTCAGAATCTTCATTACTTTTATCATCATCTGAACCTTCGTTTTCTTCAGATGCTCCTTCCTCAAACATTTCAGCTTCATCGCCTTCTTCAATAATTGGCTCTTCTTCAATCGCTTTTGGAGCATTAACAGAAACTACCATTTGATCTGTTTCATCTGTAAGGCCTGGAATTTCAGAGCCTTCAGGTAAAACTACTTCTGTTAGTCTTACGGACGATCCAAGTTCTAAATTAGTAACATCAACATCTATGGATTCAGGAATATTACCAGCAAGACACATTATTTCAACTTCTCTAATTGCTTTTGTAATAAGACCACCCTCATTTTTAACACCAATACATTCCTCTTCATTTATGAAGTTCATTGGTATAACAACTTTCAATTTCGTTTTTTTAGATACTCTTTGAAAATCTGCGTGGAGGAATTTACCTTTAGCTGGATCTCTTTGTAGTTCTTTTAGTACAACTTTTTCTTCTAATTCACCATTTTTAATAAGAAGAACTTGAGTATAAAAAAGGTCATTTTGAGATGCTTTTGTTAACTCATTTAAATATAATTTTAAGTTTAGAGACTCTTTTTCATCACCATAAACTATGGCAGGAATCATTCCATCAACTTTTCTTATAACCCTGGCTTTGTTAGAGCCAGTTCTTTCTCTTGTTTCAGCATTTAAAATTATTTGATCACTCATAATTTCCTCTTATATAAACATCTCACTCAGAGATTCTTCATTGTTTAATCTTTTCATGCATTCAGCTATCGTCGCACTCAAAGAAATGACGCGTATTTTACTGCATTTTTTTCCTTCTTGTGACAATGGGATCGAATTTGTTACAACTAGTTCATCAATTTCTGAATTATTTAGCCTCTCGATAGCAGGTCCAGAAAGGACAGGATGAGTAATGTAAGCTTTAACTTCTAAAGCACCTTGATCTTTAAGGGCTTTCGCAGCGTTACATAAAGTTCCTGCAGTATCAATGATATCATCTGGAACTATGCATACTTTGTCTTTAATATCTCCAATTATATTCATAACTTCAGATTGATTAGCTGCCGCTCGTCTTTTATCAATAATAGCAAGGTCAGCATCATTTAATTGTTTTGCTAATGCCCTTGATCTTACAACTCCACCTACATCTGGTGATACAACAACTATATTATTTTTTGGATTATTTGATTTAATATCTTCAACCATTAATTTAGTTGCATATACGTTATCAGCAGGCATATCAAAGAACCCTTGAATTGTTTCTGAATGTAGATCAACGGTTAGAACTCTATCAATACCCACGGAAGAAAACATATTTGCAACAACCTTAGCACTTATTGGAACCCTTGCTGATCTAACTCTTCTATCTTGTCTTGCATAAGCATAGTAGGGAATTATCGCAGTTATTTTTGAAGCAGAAGATCTTTTCAAGGCATCTGCAAGTAACATTAACTCCATAAGGTTTTTATTTTGTGGAGTACAAGTTGATTGGATAATAAAAGTATCATGCCCTCTAACGTTATCTTCAATTTCAACTCTAATCTCTCCATCTGAAAAATAACCAACATCTGCTTTTGAAATTTCAATTCCTAGAATTTTAGAAATATCATTGGCAAGTTCAGGATTGGCAGTTCCAGTAAAGATATCAAATTTATTATTCATAAGCTTTCACCAATTTGTTGGCTGGGGTGGTAGGATTCGAACCTACGCATGACGGGATCAAAACCCGTTGCCTTACCGCTTGGCTACACCCCAATTTCATATAAACTCCCTTAGGGGCGAATATTGTAATGGTTTACATAAAAAGAATCTCCAATTATTTGGAATTATTTTTAAAATTTTATTTAATTCATCTTCATTTTCATATTTGATGAACATCGACGAACCACTCCCAGACAAATTAATATTAAAGTTATCAATGTTCTTATTATAAAAATTTTTTAAAATGTTATCTTGATTTAATAATACGTCCCAAAATGAATTTTGAGTATTTTTCTTATATTTATCATCAAGCAAGTCGAACTTCTCAAACATCTTTTTAGTTGAACAAAAAATATTAGGACATATCAATACATATTTTTGTGTTTTAGATTCAATTACTGATAACTTATTACCAATTCCCTCGCCAATAGCATTTTCACCATTTATAAAAAATGGTATGTCAGCTCCAAAGCTTTTTCCTAGTTCTAGCATATCTGTCTTTGATAACTTTAAATCCCATAATCTATTTAAAATAATAATTGTAGTTGCTGCGTTAGAACTTCCACCACCAAGCCCGGCACCAATAGGTATATTTTTTTTAATATTAATTTCAATGCCATTACTTGTGTCTCTGCTATGTAATTTTTTTGCAATTTTATAGACTAAATTTTTCTTTTTTTCTAATACAAAATTCTCACATCTTATAGAAATAACCTTTTTAACTTTTTTGAACTCAAGTTCATCAAATAGATCGATTAACTGAAAAGAGGTATTAATATTATGGTATCCGTCATTCAATCTCTTTAATATCTTTAGATATAAATTTATCTTTGCTGGAGACTTGAAACTAATTCTACTCATAAGATTATGTAAGTTTTTAAGAAGTTATTTTACCTTGAATATAATAATGAGAATTTTTAATATCTAGGTTTATATTACCAAATTCGTCACAATTTATTCTAATTAAATCATCATCAAAACTAACAAGGCGTTTGTTGAGACATTCATATAATTCTTTGAAATAATTATTACTAAGATATTGATCAACATTAACATTACTTTTTACAAAAGAAGTTGAGCGTATGTTGCCATTTTTAGAAAATTCTACTTTTACAAGATTTCCTAATATACTTTGATATACCTGTATAATGAACTTATCTTTGTAAATATTAATTTTAGCCTTATATAAAGGTGAGGTTGATGAAACTTTAAACGAAGAATTATATGATTTTAAAAGCTCATCACCACGATTGATACTTGAACAAGATGCAATAAAAAATAATAAAATTACAAGATAAAATTTACTCAAAATGGAATTGCAATTATTTGGCATAAATCATAAAACTTCTAATGTTTTCGAAAGAGAAAATTTTATTATAAACGAGTCCAGTCAAATTATTTTAGATGATTGTTTTAAAAAAAATTTTGGGGATGATATTAATTCTTTTTTTGGTATTTCTACATGCAACAGAACTGAAATATATTTATTAGGAAAAGCTAACATTGCAAGAGAAGCTCTCGATTTAACCATTAAAGAATTAAATATTAAAAATATTCAACAAGATAGTTATTATTTCTTAGACAAAGAAGATGCCTTTATACATATGTGCAAAGTCGCTTCTGGTATAGATTCTCAAGTTTTAGGCGAACAAGAGATATTTGGACAATTCAAAAAAGCTATTAAAGTTGCGAAAGATTTAATGATACTTAAACCTAATTTAAATTATTTTTGCAATAAAGCCTTTGAGATTGTTAAAAGAGTAAGAACTAATACAGGCATTGGATTGAATTCTCTATCTGTCAGTGGATTATCTTTAAAACTAGTCAAAAAAATCTTTGAAAAACCTCAATCACAAAATATCTTAATTATTGGAGCAGGTTCACTGGCTCATTCTATTGTAGAAAATTTATATAATAATGATGTAAGTAATATAAGAGCCATTAATAGAAGCATTAGAAATATTAAAGTTACTGATGATTATGAAATAATTTCATCATCACTTGACAACTTACATTATGAACTTGAAAAAGCTGATATTGTAATCTCTTCAGCGTCATCAGAAGTTCCGTTTATTGGAAAAGGTGCAATCGAAAGTTGTCTTAAAACTAGAAAAAATAAACCTTTATTAATAATTGATTTAGCAGTACCTAGAAATGTAGAAGAGGAAGTAAAGTTTCTTGAACATTGTTACCTATTTACAATAGATGATATAGAAAAAATTACTCAAGAAAATTATGGTCAAAGAACCATTGAAGCTGAAAAGGCCATCAACATGATTGTAATTGATTCACAAGATGCAATTAATGAAATTAATGATAAATTCATAAAAGATAATTTACAAAATCAATTACATATTTTCATTAATTCACTTTCAAATGAAGATAAAGATGAATTAATGAATACAAAGAATACTAAAAAATATCTATTGAATATCTTAGATGAAAAAAAGAATAAGAAGTTTCTAATTGATCTATCAGTATTAAATGAACTTGAGTCTCACATTATTAAATCAATGATAAAAAGGCAGAGTTAAAATGCATGATTCAATGCAACTAAAACTTGAAAAACTTGAACAAAGAATTAATGAAATTCAAGAATTATTAATTGACTCTGATACTGTTAAAGATATTGAAAAATATACAAATCTTAATAGAGAGTTCTCTGATATTAAGCCCATAGTTGAAAAATTTGTTGAATATAAAGAATTAAATCAATCCATTAACGAGGCTAAAGAAATGATTAATTCCTCAGATCAAGATCTTGTAGCTTTAGCTGAAGAAGAACTTAAAGAAATTTCTGACAAACCATCTAATTTAGAACAAGAACTTAAATTTATGCTGTTACCAAAAGATAGTGCAGATGATGGTTCTGCCTTCATAGAAATTCGAGGCGGAGCAGGGGGCGATGAAGCAAATATTTTTGCAGGCGATCTTTTTAGAATGTATTCGAGGTTGGCTGAAAGAGAAAATTGGATAATGGAGATTATTGATATAAAACATGCTGAACAAGGTGGATTAAAGGAGGTTGTTGCAAAATTAATTGGAAAAAGTGTTTTCAAGGTTCTAAAATTTGAATCTGGAGTACATAGAGTGCAAAGGGTTCCAGAGACAGAGTCACAAGGAAGAATACATACTTCAACTTGTACTGTTGCAATATTACCTGAAGTTGGTGAGATTCAGGATGTAATTATAGATAAAAGTGATTTGAGAGTTGATACTTTTAGAGCCTCAGGAGCTGGAGGACAGCATGTGAATAAAACAGATTCAGCAGTAAGGCTTACACATATTCCATCTGGTTTAGTTGTTGAATGCCAAGACGGAAGATCTCAACATAAAAATAAAGAAAAAGCATTATCATTGCTTGCTGCTAAACTAAAACAAGCGGAAATAGAAAATCAACAACAAACAATTGCAAGCGAAAGAAAAATATTAGTTGGAACTGGCGATAGAAGTGAAAAAATAAGAACTTATAATTTTCCTCAGGGAAGAATGACAGATCACAGGATTAAACTTACTCAACATAACCTTGATCAAATAATGGATGGTGATATTAAAAGCATTTGTGACGCTTTACTATCTGAAAATCAGCTTGCAATGTTATCGGAGATAGAATCAGAATAATTGGATAAAAAATTAAGCCACTACATAGAGAGAATCAAAGATTCATTTGCTCGAAATACAGATATCAATAAAGAATTTATTTTCTTTTTAAAAGAGAAATTAAAAATCGCAGATTTAGACATCTTATCTAAAAATTTTGAAATCTCTAATTATCAAATTGATCTTATACATAAATTTATTGATGATAAAAAAAAAGGTATACCAATTGATTATATTTTAGAATCATCATTTTTTAATGGAAGAAAGTTTATTGTTGATAACCAAGTCTTAATTCCAAGACCAGAAACAAAATTATTAGTAGATTATATAAATAATTTATACCTTAAGAAAAATGCAAAAATTCTAGATGCTGGATCAGGATCTGGCTGTATAGGAATATCACTTGCATTAGATAATCCGAAAATTTTAGTATATGCAAATGACATATCTTTCCAGTCATGTGAAATATCAAAAGCAAATAAAATCATGCATGAAGTTAAGAACTATTATTTGATAAATAGTAATTGGTTATCTTGTTATCAAGAAAACATTTTTGATTTAATAGTAAGTAATCCTCCTTATATTGATAAGAATGATGTTCATCTAAAAAAACTTATACATGAACCAAAAATTGCACTTATTGCAGAGGAAAAAGGACTTAGAAATTTTAGATTAATCACTAAGCAGGCATATGGCAAATTAAAAAAAGATGGAATTTTAATATTTGAGCATGGATATAATCAATCTAAAGATGTTAAATTAATACTAAAGGAAAATGGATTGCATGATATAAAAACTATCAAAGACAATAATTCGAATTTTAGAGTAACTTTTGGAAAAAAATAAGATTAATACTACACGGTTCAATAATGAAATTTAAAGGATATATCGAAGGTTACTATGGCAGGATTTTATCCTGGGAAGAAAGAAAGTTTATTGTTGACCAACTTTCAATTAATAATTTAAATACTTACTTTTATTGTCCGAAAGAAGATCCGTTTCACAGACTAGATTGGAAAGAACCTTATTCTATAGATTGGCTTAGCTCTTTTTCAAATTTTCATTCTTATTTAAAAGATAAGAATATAAATCTTATTTTTGGCATATCACCAGGTATTGATTTTACTAATTCTTTTGAAGAATTAAAGAATAAAATTCAATCTTTAGTTGATTTGGGAGTAAATAATGTAGCAATTTTATTTGATGATTTATCAACTACAGAGGATGGCGAAAAACACGCAGAGATTATAAATGAATGTATCAAAATGTTTATGGAAGTTAAATTTTATTGTGTACCCTCTGAATATTCATCTGATCTATGTAAACCTAATTTAAAAGGAAGTATATATATAAAGAAACTAGTATCGACTCTTAATTCAAAGACCACAATCTTTTGGACTGGCGACAATGTAATATCCGATGACTTTTCTGATAATAAAATTAATGACTGGCGCGAACATTTAAAACATCCATTAATTATTTGGGATAATTTTTATGCCATTGATTATTGCATGCCAAAGATAGTTATTGACGATTATTATTCAATAAAAGATATGTCTTTAGACAAACTAGAAGGAATTCTAATTAACCCAACTGGGTTTACACAAATTGATCAAATTATATTAAATCTATTTGCAAATAGGGTAAATAGAAATGACAAAACGTTTGACGAAATTATCAATAATTCAGATTTGCCAGAAGATTTCAATTCTGTTGAAGATTTTTTTAGATTTAAAGCAAAAGCAAGTGGCACCAAAGAAGAAATACAAGCACTAGAAAAAATCTTATGGAATTGGACTGGAAAGTTAAAGACAGAATTGTATCCTTATTTACATATTTTAGTAGGCTTATTGAAAAACAGATCAAATGCTAAATTTATGTTTGATAGATTTAAAATTGAATTTAAAGAGTAGTTGCATTAATAAATAATCTGACTAGTCAACAAATTTTACAAACGAATCAATAGGCTCTCTACTAGTTTTATAATTATTTATTGGATGATCCGAGTTGGGATAGCCTAACGCTATACCACACCAAACAATCTCGTTATTTGGATGTTTAATAACTGATCTCACAGTTTGTGGATATATTGACCAAGATTCCTGAAGACACATGCCAAGACCCTCATTAACTGCTAACAACCACAGATTTTGAAGAAACATTCCAACATGTCCCCAGCCATTTTTTGAGAAAGACTTATCAATTGTAATAATCATTGCTGTAGGGGCTCCAAAAAATTTAAAATTTTCTTTAATTTGATCCAATCTTTTATTAATGTCATTTCTTTCTATAGACAATGCTTTATACATATCAGAAGCACATTGAGATCTTCTTAATCTGTATTTTTCTTCTAACGGTTTTGGATATATTTCATATTCAACTTTTTCTTGAATGCCATCATTATAATTTTTTAAAGCTTTAGATATTAATTTATTTTTTGATTTCTTATTTAGTACATAAACATTCCAGGGCTGAATATTTCCACCTGATGGTGCTTTGTTTGCAGTTTCTAGTATGTTTATAATAATTGACGTATCTACTTTTTTTTCCAGAAAATTCCTTACTGAAAATCGAGATTCAATTAATTTTTTAATGTTCATAATTAAAATTTTTTGTCACAATTTACCTTTCCTTCTTATATAATTTATAAAAATCAATTAATGGGGACAATCAAATGATAGCAGATATGCAAAAATGGACACCAAATATAGCTAGCATTATTGAGCATGCTAATCAGTTTCATCCAAATACTGAAGTTGTAAGTAGAATGGTTTCAGGAAACATTCATAAAACTAATTATTCTGAAGTATGTACTAGATCAAGAAAGCTTGCTTCTGCGTTAGAAAAAGATGGATATAAAGAGGGTGATGTCATAGCAACACTAGCACTAAACACCTATAGGCATTTAGAAATGTACTACGGCATATCAGGCATGGGTGGAATAAATCATACTTTAAACTTTAGATTACATCCTGAGCAAGCTGTATACATAATCAACCATGCAGAAGATAAAGTAATTTTTTGTGAAACACCATTTATACCGATACTAGAAGGATTACAAGAAAATCTAGAGTGTG
Organism: SAR86 cluster bacterium; assembly: GCA_023703615.1. Lineage (NCBI taxonomy): Bacteria > Pseudomonadati > Pseudomonadota > Gammaproteobacteria > SAR86 cluster bacterium. The sequence goes on from CP097971.1 coordinate 283,485, forward strand.
TCGAAAAATATATTATTCTTTGTGATACATCAGAAATGCCTGATACCAAATTAAAAAATGCTATTTCATATGAAGAATATATAAAAGATGGAGATGAAAACTATGAGTGGCCTGCATTGGCAGATGATGCCGCATGCGCGCTATGTTATACCTCAGGAACAACTGGAAATCCAAAAGGTGTTCTATATTCACATAAATCAAATATTTTACATGCTCAAGCTGCATTGACTGCAATGAGAATTGATCCTGAAGAAACAATTCTTATGGTAGTACCTTTATTTCATGTTCTTGGTTGGGGAATTCCATATTTTGGTCCAATGTATGGATCTAAGCTTGTCATGCCAGGAATGCAAATGGAGGGAGAACCCTTATATGAGCTTATTGAAAAAGAAAAAGTTACTTTAGCTTTTGGTGTTCCAACTATATGGATGGGTCTTTTAGCATACTGTAGGGACAATAATAAAATTTTAGACTCAGTAAATAATACAATTATTGGTGGATCTGCATTGTCTCTATCTACGCTTCAGGAGTTTGATGAAGTCCATAATGTAAATGCTATCCACGCTTGGGGTATGACTGAAATGAGCCCATTAGGCGTAACGAATCTTCCAACGTCAGCTATGGAAAATATGAATAAACAAGATAAATATGCTATCCAATTAAAACAGGGTAGACCAATATATGGCGTTGAACTAAAAGTCGTAGATGATGCAGGAAATGACCTACCTCACGATGGTGAATCTCAAGGACATTTACTTGTAAGAGGCCCTTGGATACTTCAAAAATATTTTAAAGCTGAAAATGATTGTGTTGATAAAGACGGCTGGTTTGATACTGGTGATATTTCTGTTTTAGATGAAGATGGCTATATGACTATCAAAGACAGAGCAAAAGATGTTATTAAATCAGGAGGAGAATGGATTAGTTCAATTGATCTAGAAAATGCTGCTTTTGGTCATCCTGAGGTTGCTGAAGCGTGTGTAGTTGGGTTACCTCATCCAAAGTGGGATGAAAGACCAATGTTATTTGTTGTTACTAATACAGGCGAACCAATTGAAAAAGATAGCATTATTAATTTTTTAAGTGACAAGGTTGCTAAATGGTGGTTACCAGATGAAATAATTTTTTTAAAAGAACTTCCACATGGCGCAACAGGTAAATTACAAAAATTTGAGTTGAGAGAAGAATATAATAATCATTACATGGAGCAATAACATGTTGAAAGTTATAAAACCATCAGAAATAGACTCTGTTAAGGGAACTGAAATAGGCATTTCAGATTGGATTACTATTGATCAAGAGAGAATTGATAAATTTGCAGACGCAACAATGGATCATCAATTTATTCATGTTGATTCTGAGAAAGCAACAGCAGTTTTTGGATCAACCATAGCTCACGGATTTTTATCGTTATCATTAGTTGCAGGAATCCCATTCAGTCAAGGCATCGGTATGATTCTTGAGGGTACAAAGATGGGATTAAATTATGGATTAGACAAGGTAAGATTTTTAAGTCCAGTTCCAGTAAATTCAGAAGTTAGAATTATAATGAAGTGTATTGATGTAACTGAAAAAAATCCGGGACAATACCTCGCCAAGACAGAAGTAACTATGGAGATTAAGGGTATTGAAAAACCTGCATTCGTTGCTGAAACTTTAAGTATGTTTATTGTTTAGTTAAGAATATTTTTAAGAATATCATTTACGCTTTTTGGATTAGCTTTTCCTTGAGTTTCCTTCATAACCTGTCCTACAAAGAAACCAAATAGCTTATCTTTTCCACCTTTGTATGCAGCAACCTGATCTGGATTTGAATCAATAACCTTTTTAGCTATTTCCTCTAGCAATGATTCATCTTGAATTTGAACAAGACCCTTAGATTTGATTATCTCATCAACATCAGAACCATTATCCCAGATTTCCTCAAGAACTGATTTAGCAATTTTTCCAGAAATAGTACTATCTGTGATTCTCTCAATTAACTTTCCAAAGTTTTCTGGAGATAAATTTGATTCGTCAATTTCAATATTATCTTTATTAAGCAAAGCACTAACATCACCAACTAGCCATTTAGCTACCAACTTAGTGTCATCTGTTTTGCTTGAAGCTGCTTCAAACATGTTAGCCATTGTTTTAGACGAAGATATAATTTTTGCTTCGGACTCCTCAAGCCCAATTTCAGAAATATATCTATGTTCTTTTTCTTCTGGAAGCTCAGGAATATTATCTTTTATTTCTTTTAACTCCTTGTCTGAAATTACTACTGGCAGAAGATCAGGACAAGGAAAGTATCTATAATCATTTGCTTCTTCTTTAGACCTCATAGACCTAGTTTCATTTTTTTCACTATCATACAATCTAGTTTCTTGAACAACAGAATCACCATTTTCAATAACTCTAATTTGACGATCGATTTCATAATTAATTGCTTTTTCGATAAACTTAAAAGAGTTTATATTCTTTAATTCTGCTCTTGTACCAAGTTCGGCGTCATCTATTCTTTTTACAGAAACATTTACATCACATCTCATAGAGCCTTGTGCCATATTTCCATCACATATATCTAAAAAAGTTACCAGTTGTCTTACAGCTTTAAAATAAGCAACAGCTTCTTTAGCATTTGAAATTTCAGGCTCTGAAACAATTTCCAGAAGAGGTGTACCTGCTCTATTTAAATCTATACCAGTTTCGCCCTCAAAAAGATCATGTATTGACTTTCCTGCATCTTCTTCTAAATGAGCTCTGGTAATATTTATAACTTTTTCTGTATCATCGATTAAAATTTTGATAGATCCTTTTTCAATAATTGGCTTAGTCATTTGAGTAATCTGATAACCCTTTGGCAAATCAGGATAAAAATAATTCTTTCTATCAAAAGAAGATATTTGATTAATTTTAGCTCCAGTAGCAAGACCAAATCTAATGGCCTTATAGAATGCTTCCTTATTTGCAACTGGCAGAACACCTGGCAAACCCATATCGACTAGGTCAACATGTGTATTTGATTCAGCTCCAAATTTAGTAGAACCTCCTGAAAATAGCTTTGATTTGGTTGAAAGCTGAGCATGAATTTCCAAACCTATTACTGTTTCCCAGGTCATTTTTTCATGCCTTCAGGTGTATAAAGATGCCAATCTGTTTTAGTTTGATACATATGAGCAAAGTTCAAAATTGAAGGCTCATCCAAAAAATTACCAATAATTTGTAGGCCAATTGGTTTATTATCAATATTACCATTAGGAAGAGACATTGCTGGTAGCCCTGCAAGATTGGCTGATATTGTGAAAAGATCCTCAAGATACATTTGAATTGGATCACTACCTTTAGATCCAATCTCAAAAGCAGCACCCCTGGTTGTTGGAGTCATAATTACATCAACGTTAGAGAATGCATTATCAAAATCATTTTTAATTAACCTTCGAACTTGTTGGGCTTTTTTATAATAAGCATCGTAATATCCGGCAGACAGTACATATGACCCTATAAGAATTCTTCTTTTTACTTCATCTCCAAATCCCTCGGAACGCGTTTTCACATATAACTCCTCAAGATCTTTTGTATTCTCAGATCTTCTGCCAAACTTAACTCCGTCAAATCTCGATAAATTAGATGAACACTCTGCTGGTGCTACAACATAATAAGTTGGAACAGAAAGCGAAAGATTAGGAAGTGAAATGTCTACTAGCTTAGCGCCTAAAGATACAAATTCTTTTAAAGAATTTTCATAAACTTGAATTACATTATCATCTAGACTAGATAAATCTAAATCTTTTACTATTCCAATTTTTTTCCCATCTAATGGATTGCTTAAGTTCTCTTCAAAATTTGGAATTTCTTCATCCAGTGAAGTTGTATCTTTACTATCATGTGAACACATTTCATTAAGAAGGAATGCACAATCTTCAGCAGTTCTTGCCATTGGACCTGCTTGATCAAGACTTGATGCAAATGCAATCATCCCCCATCGGGAAATCCTTCCATATGTAGGCTTTATACCAGTAATTCCGCAAACGGAAGCTGGCTGCCTTATTGATCCGCCTGTATCAGTTCCAGAAGCCGCAGGTACAATTCCAGCTGCTATTGCGGAAGCAGAACCTCCAGAACTCCCTCCAGGAACAAGATTCTTACCCCATGGATTATGAACATTTCCATAAAAACTTGTTTCATTTGATGAACCCATAGCAAATTCATCCATATTAGTTTTTCCAATGGAAATACACCCCGCATTTTCTAGATTTTCTATCACAGTAGCTGAATAAGGTGGAACAAAATTACTAAGCATATTTGAACCACACGTTGTTCGTATACCCTTTGTACAAAAGAGATCTTTTTGCGCAATAGGAATTCCAGCTAAAGGAAGATCTGAGGGATTATTATCATAATCTTCAGCTTTTTTTATAGCATCTTCTTTATTAAGTGTAATAAATGCATTTAAATTTTTATTTTCTTCAATTAGTTTATATGCTTCAAGTGTGATTTCTCTATTTGATATCTCTTTTGAAGAGATCATTTTTTTAATTTCTTTAATTGTTTTATATTTAATTGTCATTCAACAACCCTTGGAACTAAAAAGTAGTCTTCGTTAGCAGATGGAGCAACTTCTAATAACTCTTTCTTGAGATTTTTAGCACTAACATGATCTTCTCTAGTTTTTGCCGTTTTTTCTAGTGGATTAGTAAGGGGATTAATTTTAGATGTATTGACGTCATTTAATTGGTCAACAAATTTGATTATATTCTTAAGATCTTCTGTGATTTTATCCTCTTTTTCAACATCAATCTTTAGTCTTGATAGGTAAGATATTGTTTCAACTGTTTTCTTGTCCATATATAGGATATTATTATAGATCAGTTGCAGAATATTAACTCAACTGGTGTATTTTTTATATAATTTATAGGGTAAAAAGGTGGAATTCAATATATTTAAGACTCTTAGAGGTTACTTTTCAAATGACCTTTCAATTGATTTGGGAACGGCAAACACTCTAATTTACACTAAAGATGTAGGAATAGTGTTGAATGAGCCATCTGTGGTAGCAATTCGAGAATCTAGAGGACAAAAAACAGTAGTTGCAGTAGGGGTAGAAGCAAAAAAAATGCTTGGTAGGACGCCAGGTAACATAAAAGCAATAAGACCATTATCAGAAGGCGTCATTGCAGACTTTCAGGTAACTGAAAAAATGTTACAACATTTTATTACAAAAGTTCATGAGCAAAGATTTATTAAACCTAGTCCTAGAGTTCTTGTATGTGTGCCATGTAGATCCACACAAGTTGAAAGAAGAGCAATAAGAGAATCAGTCTTGGGAGCAGGAGCAAGAGACGTAAAGCTAATTGAGGAACCCATGGCAGCAGCAATTGGTGCAGGATTGCCAGTTGAAGAGGCAAGTGGAAACATGGTTGTAGATATTGGTGGGGGAACATCTGAGATTGCAATTATCTCTTTAAATGGTGTAGTTTATTCAGAATCTGTAAAAATTGGCGGTGACAAAATGGATGAATCAATAACGTCATGGATCAGAAGAAACTATGGTTGTGTAATTGGTGAATCAACAGCTGAAAAAATTAAATACACTATTGGATGCGCCTCACAAGAATCAGAAAAAAAAGAAATGTCTATAACAGGAAGAAATCTAGCAGAAGGCATACCAGAAACATTTAACATTAATAGTGAGCAAATTTTTGATGCAATGAAGGATCCTTTATTTGGTATTGTTCGTGCAATCAGAAATGCCCTTGAATTATCACCACCAGAATTAGCAGCAGATATTGCTGAAAGAGGTATTGTTCTAACTGGTGGCGGGGCATTAATGCGAGATTTAGATAACCTAATATCTTCATCAACAGGTATACCTGTTATTGTAGCTGAGGATCCATTAACTTGTGTTGCAAGGGGCGGCGGTCAAGCATTAGAAATAATGGACAAGTACAATATTGATCTTCTATCTTCTGAGTAATCATTATGGCGAGATCAACGCCAACTAGGTCACATAAATTCCAGTTTTTATTTTTTATTTTACTTTCTTTATTTTTTTTGTATTTAGATATCAACAACAAATCTTTTAACGGATTAAAGGTATTTTACAAAACTTCATCTATTTCAATTAGTACGTTTTTTAAAGACGCGGTTAAAAAGCCATTTTTATATATCTATGACTTTTCTAAATCAAAAGATAAGTTGTTAAGAGAAAAAAATGAACTCAGAGATCTATTAAATCAAAGTCAATTATCAAATTTTTTCTTAATTAATAATAGTAATTTTTATATTTATGAAGATTTACATAAAGAATTTTTAGAAAAAAATGATGTCAATGAATTATTTATTTTAACAAGACTTGTAAATTTCGATGCAAATGCTTATTTTTGTTGTGATAAGCATCGACTTTTTATAAAACCATTAGACAAAAGTATTGACACGCCAATGTTAAGTCCAGTTTTTAATTCCTCTGGCTTAATTGGACAAACCATAAACCATAAAAACCTTGTTAGTGAAGTAATAATCTTAAGTGATACTTCACATTCTTTACCAGTAAAAATTGAAAACAACAATTTTTATTGTAACGCGCAAGGTTCTGGAAATCCTGGAGTAATCATATGTAAATATAATAATTTAGATTGGAATCAGAAATTATCAATTAATCAAAAAATTTATACTTCAGGACTTGGAGGTATATATCCCGAGGGTATTTATGTTGGATTTATTGAAGATATAATTACTGAATCAGAAGAACAACTTAAATTAAGAATTAAATTAATTTCAGATCCATTAGATCAAAATATATTCGGGGTAATTAGACAAAATGAATAACCTTGGAATTCTAAAGTTTATTTTATTAATATTTATTGTTAACTTTTTTGACTTATTTGTTGGGACATTTTTAATTAAATACTTTCTTGTAATACCTTTAACTTTTTTGTTTTTTAGTTTTTATGTTTATAGGCAAAATCATAATGTGTCTCCAATATTTTCATTTTTAATTGGAATAATTGTTGATCTCATTTCATATACTTTTATTGGCCTTAATGGATGTCTTTTTTGCTTAATGACTTACATTATTAATAACTACTCAAATACTTTTAAATTATTTTCTTACTTCCAAATATGTATCTTTTTTGGTTTGTCCGCAGCATTCTATGTTGGATTTAGCCATTTATTTGTAAATTTAGGAAATTTTTCCTACTTAACTTTATTTATAAGCGCTATCTTGAATACGTTATTATTTATAATTATTACAATGATAAATTTTTATATTCCAAGAACTTTTATAAGAAAAAACTAAACAAATTATTATTAATTTAATGATAAGAAAATTTAAGACCTTTATCTCTCTTTTTTTGATCAGTCTATTGTCTGTAATTTTTATTTTTATTTTTATTTTATTATTTAAGCCGAATTTTTATGTAAACTTTATCGATGAAAAATTTGTTAAAGATTACTCAATAAACTATGAAGATCTTAAATCTACCAAGAATATTTTTAAGCCTGTATTAACTGCAAAAAATATTAAATTAGTTGACGGTCTTAACAACGAAGTTTTATTAATAGAAGATATAAAAATTGGCATTGATTTAATAGAATCTATTAAGAAAAAATTTATTCATTTTTCTATACTTGAAATTAAAAGTTTTTACGCGCAAGAGCAATCTTCAAATAATGCAGAATACAAAAACAAATTTAAAGGAAGGAAATTATATTTAGCAGATGGCAATTTTAGTTTAGCATCTGAAAGTTATAAATTTTATTTGTCAGGTGAAAAAGTATTTTTTGAACTATTCAATGGTTTGATAAATGCTCTGCCTTATAAAAAATTAAGAGGCTACTATGATCCAATTGAAAAAAAAATATTCTTTTCTTCATTTCATACTCTAAACGCAACAAATATAGAAGAGGCCAAACTTTTTGACTTGAGTTCTTTAAAAAATAACGATATAAATTTAAGGCTTTATGCTAAGGGTTTTTTTAATACTAAAAATAATAATTTACAGACAATAAACAAACTTGAATTTTATAATTCTAATTTTGAAACTGTTGACGAATACAAAATACAAGATATCAATGCTGTTATTTTTTCAGATAAGAATAGGTCTTACTTTGGCAGCTTCACATCTTTAATACCTGATCAGAAAATCAAAGGTAAAATTATTTTTAAAGCTCAAAAGCCATTAACTATAAGAACTAATTTAAATGTAATTATGGATAATCTAATACCAGAAAATGAGTATTTTTATGTTACTGGAGAAGAAAATTTCCAAACTAAAATTATTTTAGGTGAAAAAAAAGTATCGCTTGAGCTTAATTCAGATCTTCAAAAAACTATCATTAGATCAAAAATACAAAATTTGCAAAAAGGTCTCGGACAAAATGAAACAACAAAAATATTTATAGATGATTTATCAAAAAATATCTACAAAGTGAAAAGCAAAAAGTATGACATTTTTTATGACCAGGATAAAGGCGGAGGATATTTTATATATGGAGACTATTTTTTAGATAAAGCAAAAAAAATTAACAATAATAATTTTGATATTTACTTGGACTTACAAAAATTTAACATTAATAGCTTGGATTTACCTTCTGAAGATCAGTCTTCATTTGCAATCAATTTATTAAAGGCCAGAGTCAAAGAGTTCTCTTTCTTTGACAATAATTATAATAATCAATTTTTAACTGTTTTATTTTCAAAAAATTCAATAAAAAGCATAAAATTGAGTTCAAACAGTTTGAACATATCAGTAAATTTTGATAAGTCTGGATTCATTAGAACTGATGTTAAAAATACGAATTTTAATTTTTATAATTCAGGAATTAACAAACTTTCTTTAAATCAATTTAATAATTTAAATACTAGATTCACTGCTGAAAATATAAAAACAAATATAGGTGACATTAAAAATTTAGATTTATATTTTTTAAAAAATTTAAAAATTACTACCATTGACAATATAAATATTGATAGTGAATTTTTAAAAATAAAATCTCAAAATTCTAATGAAAAAGCATATATGAGTTACAACAATGAAAAAGATATATACAAAATAAAAGGCATATATAAACTAACTGAAAAATTTAAAAAAATATTAGACTTTACTAATTATGACTTTAGTTTCTTAGAAGCTGATTTAAATCTTCAATGGCAAGATATCGATGAGTTAAAAAATATTGAGGGTAATATGAAATTTTTAGTAAAAGATATAACCCTGGATAGAAATCTTCCAAACTCAACTCTCCTAAGAACATTAAGAATTTTAAATCTAAATTCTCTTTTAGAAAATGTTGATAACGAAAATAGAATTAATAGCAAAGGTTTAAAGATTCAGAGAGCTGCGGGAAATTTAATTTTCAGCGAGAATAGAGCATTAATTAAAGATTCAATTGACATAGAGACAGCTGATTCATCGATGCTATGGACAGGATTCGCTACAAAAAATACGTCTGGAGCAATACAAGAGTTAAATTTTGATTTATCTATGAGATTTAAATTATCTGAGAATATACCTTGGTATGCTGCTATTTTTGGTGGAATACCAGCATTAGCTGGAAGCTTTGTTCTAGAGAATATGTTTGATGGAACTATTACTGAGATTTCTACTATAAATTTTAAAATTACAGGCGATTTAGATGACCCTAATATATTAAGATTAAATTAGAAATACTGTTGCTAATCCAAGAAAAGATAAAAATCCTATTACATCCGTTATTGTGGTAACAACAACGCTTCCAGCTATAGCAGGATCTTGATTTAATTTTCTTAAAATCAAAGGTACAAATATACCAGCAATGACAGAACTTATAAGATTAATAATCAAAGCAGTAGATATTAAAAAAGAAAGAATAATTTCTTCAAACCAAATAAAAGTTGCCAATCCAACAAGAATAGACAACACAAATCCATTTAAAATTGAAACAGCAAGCTCTCTTTTAAATAGCCAATTTAAATTTGATGCATTAATTTGTTCTAGTGTTAAACCTCTTAAAACAATTGTAAGAGTTTGTGTCGCTGCGACACCACCCATGCTTGCTACAATAGGCATTAGAATAGCAAGATAGACTACCTTATCAAGAACATCTTGAAATATATTAATAGTAAGAGATGCTATAAAAGCAGTAATTAAATTCATACTAAGCCAAAATACTCTGCTCTTAGCAGCTCTACCTGGAGGAGCAAAAGTATCTTCTGCTACTCCAGCCATCCCTAAAAAATTTTGATCTGCGTCTTCTCGAATAACATCAACAACATCGTCAATTGTTATTCTTCCCAAAAGTTTTTTTTCTTCGTCGATAACCGCTGAGGAAACTAAATCATTTCTCTCGAAAAAAGTTGCAACTTCTTTATCATTTTGTGTGGCTTCAAGTGGCAGGATGTCAGTATCCATAATTTCTCTGACGATTAGAGAAGGGTCCGAAGTAATTATTTTACTGATAGATAGTTCTCCAACATAAACATCATTTTTTGAAACGACAAATATTTTATCTGTATTTTCTGGGAGTTCTTCTTGATTTCGTAAATATCGCAAAACTAATTCTAAACTATGATGCGGTCTGACACTTATTACATCTGTATTTAAAAGACCACCAGCTGTGTCATCTGGATATTCAAGACCTTCTTCGATTCTTTTTCTATCGCGTAATGACATTTTGGAGAGAATATTTTTAGTTCTTTCTTCAGGCAGATTTTGAAGAATATCTACAATTTCATCTAATTCTAGCTCTTTAACTGCCTCAGATAACTCATCATTAGAAATTTCAGAAATAAGATCTTGTTGAATCTCCTCACCTAGTTCAAAAAGAACATCGCCTTCCTCATTTGTTTCTAATAAAGAAAATAAGAATTTTCTTTGTTTGGGAGGTGATGACTCTAATGCATGGGCTATTTCAGAGGAAGACATTTTGTCTAATAATCTTTTGATTTGATTTATAGAAAGATTGGAAGAATCATCTAAGATAATATCTATATTTTTTTTGTTACTTACTTCTTCCATTTATCAATTCTACAACAAAGAAATTATTTTTATCTGTTTCTAGAAGAAGGTATATTTAATTTCTCTCTGTATTTTGCAATTGTTCTCCTTGCAATACCATAACCTTTTTTATTTAATTCTATAGTTATAGATTGATCACTTCTTGGTTTTTTTTCACTATCAATAATTTTTTTTATAACTTCCATTAATTGCATCGGAGTAACTTCTCTCGTTTTTGATACAGAAGTCACCAAAAAAGATTTTAATGGCATTATGCCCTTTGGAGTATCTATATACTTTGATCTAAGAATTCTAGAAACTGTTGAAGGATGAAGATTTAATTCTTCTGATATTTGCTTATTTGATAAAGGATTTATTTTAAGAGGATTGTCACCAAGAAGCGATAATTGTTTCTCACATATCAACTTTCCTACCTTTAAAACAGTATCATTTCTTTTTTTAATTGAGGATATAAGCCATTTAGCATCTTGTATTTTTTCTAATAAATCTTTATTAGGTTTTTTCTTTAACTCTTTTTTTACCTTTTCTATCAATTGATCATCTATTTTTATCTTAGGAAATTTATTTTCAATAAAATTAACATTTAAATTATTTTCTTTTATTGAAATTTTTAAGTCTGGAAGTATGTAATTTGTTGTTTCGAAATTTAAGCCAGGACTTAAGTCGCATGATTTTATTTCTTTAATAGCACGTTCAATGTCATTTTTATTGTATCCGTTATTAATTAAATATTGTTCAATTCCTTGCATATCAGCATTAATGTTCTCGGTTAATATTAATTTAGAGATTTCTTTTATATTAAAAGGTAGTTGCTTGTTTTCAATTTGTATTTGAATGCATTCCTTGAAATTTCTATAACCTATACCTGAGGGAGATAATTTTTGTATTATATTTATTAATGCATTCTCAAGTTCAGCAAAACTATAGTTAAAGTTCAGGATGTTCTCTATTTCCGAAAGGTCCTCTGCCAAGTGACCTGATTCGTCAAGAGAGTTGATTAATGCAAGGCATATCTCATACTTTTCTTTAGACAAATTCAAGTCATCAATTTGATCAATTAGGTTTTCATTTAAAGTAGCCTTGGCTTCCAAGCTAAAATCGAAATCATCAATATTAAGATCAGAAAGCTCTTCGAGATCATCTTCGTCATATTCTTCATTTTCCACAAAAGGATTTATTTCAATTTCTTTATCTATTTTTTGAATTAATTCAAACCTAGAAAGTTGAAGTAAATCAATTGATTTTTTTAGTGCTGGCGTAAGAGAGATTTTCTGTTTTTGTTTAAACTCTTTTATTAAAGAAATAGCCATTTCTACTTATATAAATTACCAAAATAAACTTTTTTAACTACTGAATTACTTATAAGTTCGTCTTTCGTGCCTTCTGCAATTTTTTTTCCTGCATTAATTACAAGTGCTTTATCACAAATTTCTAGTGACTCTCTAACATTATGATCGGTAATTAATATTGCAATTCCTTTTTTTTTGAGATTTAACAAGGTATTCTTTATATCATCAACTGCTATAGGATCTATTCCTGCAAATGGTTCATCCAATAAAATTATTTTAGGATCACTTGCTAAAGTTCTAGCTATTTCAACCTTTCTTCTTTGTCCACCTGATAGAACCCTTCCTTTTTTGTTAATAATATCTTCTAAATTGAATTCTTTTATAGATTTTTCAATAAAATCAGATACTAGATCTTTATCTTTAAATGAAATTTCAGCAAGACCTAATAAATTTTCTAGAACAGTTAAATCTTGAAATATTGAGGGTTCTTGTGGAAGATACTTTAATCCTAAAAACGCTCTCTTATGCATCGCTAGTGCAGAAATATTTTTCTCATTTAGAAATATTTCACCACTATCAGACTTTATAATTCCTGCAATTATATAGAAAACCGTAGTCTTTCCAGCACCATTAGGTCCAAGAAGTCCTGAAATAGTTCCTGACTGAATTTTAAAAGATATATCTTCAATGACTTTTTTATCTTTAAAACTTTTTGATATGTTAGTTATTTTAAGCATTACAGATCATTATTATTCTGAGGATATGATGACATCTCACCACTTACAGGATTAAATATTATATTTTCAGAATTAATTTCAATATTATCGTATTTAAGAGAAGCTGTTCCAATTAATTCAATCTTACTATTGCTATAAAAAATCATCTCACTTGCTTCACCAGAAAATTTATTGATATTATCTGAAGACTGTAATGATGATGGCTTGCCATAAACATGTATTGTTTTGTTTAAATTTTCATAAACTGCATCATCTGCTTTTATTTCAATTACTCCCGAATCAATTTTCACATTATTTTTAAAAAATATTTGATTAGATTCCTTCTTAATTTCAATTATATTAGAGTTAATACTTATCTCATCAACTTTTGTATCTGCAAATGAAGTTTGACAAATAAATGAGATAAAAATAATAAATGCTTTTTTCATCTTATAAAATTCTTGCTGTTATCAAATCATGCATTGAAATTACACCTACATTTTTTTCTTTACTCATAACCACTAATGTAAAGATTTTATTTTCTTCCATTATTTTAGCTGCATCAACTGCTAAGGCATTTGATCTAATTGTCTTAAAGCTTTTAGTCATCACATCTTTAATTTTAGTCTTATTTATATCTATTTTTTCATTTAAGCATCTTCTCAAATCACCATCAGTGAAAATACCAACGACTTTTGTTTTATTTTTTACAAGGGTTATCCCAAGACCTTTATTACTAACCTCAATTAAAGCATCACATAGCAATGCGTTTTGTGAAACTGATGGAATTTCCTTGCCCTTATGCATTAAATTTTCTACTTGTGTAATTAACTTTCTTCCAAGCTTGCCAGCAGGATGAGAGCTTGCAAAATCTTTTCTTGTGAAACCTCTTGCTTCAAGCAATGCTATTGCAAGAGCATCTCCAAATGCTAAGCTTGCTGTAGTTGAAGAGGTGGGAGCAAGATCAAGCGGACAAGCTTCTTTTTTTGTTTTAATTACAATGTTTATATCTGAACTTTTGGCTATTGAAGAAGATTTATTACCAGTTATCGCAACAATTTTATAACTAAATCTCTTTAGAGTTGGAATTATATTTATTAATTCTTCTGTTTCACCAGAATTTGATATTACCATCACGATATCTTTTTTATCAATCAACCCAATGTCTCCATGAGCTGCCTCTGTTGGATGAATAAAGATTGATCCAGTACCAGTGCTTGAAAGTGTTGCTGAGATTTTTTTTCCAATATGCCCAGATTTACCCACTCCCATAACTATTAATTTGCCTTTGCAAGAAATAACTGAATTACATAACAGATTAAAATTAGAATCTAATTGCTTGGATAGATCAGAAATAGCATCAGATTCAATTTTAAATGTTCTAATTGCAGATGCTTTATAATTATATTTTTTCATAGACTATATTTATTTTTGTTAATTACCAAATGCTATAATAATGCAATGTTCACAATTGTTAAAAATTTTTTCCTTGTATTAATTCTTGTAACTAATTCAGATAAGCTCATTTCAGAAACCGATCCATATATTTTTATTGACAAAAATGCTCAATTAATGGTTTCTGTATTAATTCAGAACAAAGATTTATTTGAGATTAACAGAGACTTATACGAAGATAAGATTAAAGAAATTTTTGAACCAATGATTGATTTTAGAAGAATTTCAGCGAGTGTAATGGGAAAAAAATATTATCTCATGGCAACAAAAAAACAAAGAGAAAATTTTGTTGGCGTTTTTAAGAATTCATTGTTAGATACTTATGCAGAGACATTAGCTCAATGGGAAGATCAATCAATAACTACAGTTTTTTCAGATGATATATATACAAACAAAAAAATTATTGAGGTTAGGCAAACTCTTGATACTGGCTCAAGTTTATATCCAATAGTATACAAGCTAAGGCAAGATAATGATTCATGGAAAATTGTAAATATTATTATTAATGGAGTGAATTTAGGACTAACTTTTAGGAATCAATTCCAGGCATTGGCAGAAAAAAGCAATAATGATTTAAATATAATAATTCAAGATTGGGTATCAGATGCTGGCGAAGAAATTTATATAGAAAACTCATGAATAAAGAAGAAATTAAATCAATAATTTTAAAAAAAATAAAAGATGCGGATCTTAAATTTGAGGGTGATTCGTGTAATTTTAATTTAACAGTGACCTCTTCCTTGTTTAAAGATCTTTCAATAATTGATCAACATAAACTAGTATTAAACTTACTAAGGAAAAATTTTGCATCTGGTTCATTGCATGCTCTGAGTTTAAATACAAAAATTAAATAGAGTGGAAAAATTATTAATTAAAGGTGGTAATAGTTTAGAAGGAACTATTAATTGTTCTGGAGCTAAAAATGCTGCTTTACCTATGATCGCAGCAACAATTATGTGCGACGAAAGTATTGTTTTAAAAAACTTACCTTATTTGCAAGACATAACAACAATGTTTGAGCTTTTAGGATCCATGGGATCAAACATAGTTTTAAATGAAAATATGGATTTTGAAATACTTTCTAATAATCTTAAAGATGTAGAAGCTAGATATGAATTAGTAAAAACCATGAGAGCCTCTATTCTTGTCTTAGGGCCGCTTGTTGCAAAATATGGAAAAGCAAGAATAGCTCTTCCTGGAGGATGTGCTATTGGTTCTAGGCCTGTTAATTTTCATCTAGATGCGCTAAAAAAATTAGGCGCCACAATAACTCTTAGAAATGGTTATATTGAAGCTTCAGCAAAAAAACTTCAAGGCACAAATATAGAATTCAAAGGTATTACTGTTACCGGTACGGAAAATATAATGATGGCTGCATCAATTGCAGAGGGTATAACAAAATTAACAAATGTGGCAAGAGAACCAGAAATTGTTGATTTAGCTGACATGCTCAATTCAATGGGTGCAAAAATATCAGGTGCAGGCTCTGAGGAAATTACGATAGAAGGCGTTGATAAATTACATAATTCTTCATTTTCAATTCCAGCTGACAGAATAGAAGCTGGAACATATTTGACAGCAGCTGTAATAACTAATGGATCAATAAAAATTGAGGGAATTGATCCAAACAGACTTTATGCTGTAATAAAAAAATTAAGAGACGCTGGCTCAGAAATAATTACAGACAAAAATTCAATATTTTTGTCAATGAAAAAGAGCAAACCTGAACCTGTTGATATTACAACAGCTCCTTTCCCAGAATTTCCAACGGATATGCAAGCTCAGTTTTCAGTAATAAATGCTATAGCTAACGGAAAGTCATATATTAATGAAACTGTATTCGAGAACAGATTTATGCATGTTCAAGAATTAAATAGAATGGGATGTAATATTTCTGTTGACGGAAATAAAGCTTCAATTACTGGCGTTGAAAATCTTTTTGGAGCTGAAGTCATGGCTACTGACTTAAGAGCATCAGCCAGTTTAGTTTTGGCAGGTTTATGTGCTCAGGGAGATACTATAGTAGATAGAATTTATCATATTGACAGGGGATATGAGCGTATAGAGGAAAAGTTAAATTATCTTGGTGCAAACATAACAAGATTGCCTAGTTGATAGCTTGACTTTTAATATTTAATTTTTTTATTTTATTATTTGAAATAATATCCATCTCAATAGTATCTCCAGGCACAGAATAATTAAGTGTTTGTGTTAAGTTAGCCCATGACGCGTTTTTATCGTTAATTTTAATTATGATGTCTCCAACACGCACGTTATTTTCAAATAAAGGTCCTTTTTCCTGAATTTCAACAATTTTTAGGCTTTCAATAATAGTACTATTAATATTAGTTTTTGTTCTTGAAACACGAAATCTTCCAATCCAAACGTTTCTTACTTTTCCGTATTTAATGAGCTCTGTTGCTATTTGGACAACCTTTTTGGATGGTATTGCAAAGCCTATGCCTTGATATGCCCCTGTTTTTGAAAAAATTTTTGCGTTTATGCCAATTAAATTACCATTAACATTGATTAATGCGCCTCCAGAGTTACCTGGATTAATTACCGCATCAGTTTGAATTAATTCTAAATAAGGATTTCCATAATCTCTTCCGGTTGCACTAATAATTCCACTCGATACAGAAAGACCAATACCATAGGGATTACCAATTGCCAAAACCTCATCTCCAACTTTTAAGTTTTCACTATCTGCAAAATTTATTGGATTTAATCTTTCTTTTGAATTAATTTTCAGAATAGCAATATCTGAATTTTTATCAATACCAATAATTTTTGCTTCAAATTCTGAACCATTATTTAAAGTTATTAGTATATTTTGACTACCAGAAATCACATGAAAATTTGTAACAATATATCCATCCTCAGAAAAGATAACTCCTGATCCAATTCCATTTACGTTATCTCTATAAATATTCTGCCTAAATGCCATTACCGAAACGACAGAAGGAACAGAATTATTTGCTGCTATAACAAGTTTATTATTATTGTTATATTTGTATAAAAATATTGATAAACCCAATACAATCACAAATATCAAAAAATAATTTTTATTAATTCTCATAATGTCCTTATTTAAAAATATCATTGATAACTTAAAAAACCAAGGAATTATTACTGATGATAGTCAATCAAAATTGATATCCAAACTATCAGAATATGAGCAAGATAACGCAAGCCCCATATCTTTTTTTAAATCAAAAAGAAAACAGGGCTTTTATGTATGGGGTGATGTTGGAAGAGGTAAAACTTTAATTATGATGACTTTTTTAAATTTGATAAAAAATAGAAAAGGAATTTTTCATTACATAGACTTTATGAATTACATTCATGAAAATTTGAATATTAAAAAAGGCATAAGAGATCCTTTATTAAAAATTTCAAAAGATCTTCAAAAAAAGTATGAAT
This sequence comes from SAR86 cluster bacterium, assembly GCA_023703615.1. Lineage (NCBI taxonomy): Bacteria > Pseudomonadati > Pseudomonadota > Gammaproteobacteria > SAR86 cluster bacterium. The sequence continues at coordinate 301,347 of CP097971.1, forward strand.
TAATTTTTATTGATGAATTCCAGATAGAAGACGTTGCTGATGCAATGATTATAGGTAATTTATTAAATGATTTAATTAATAATAAGGTTAAGGTCTATATTTCTTCAAATTCGGAGCCTAAAAATTTATATAAAGATGGTTTACAAAGAGAAAAATTCATCCAGTCCATGAACATCGTAAAAAATAAGCTAATTGTTTATGAGCTTGAAGGAAATTTAGATTATAGAATGATGAATTTTTATCAGGATGACACTAAAAAGAATAATAAAAATATAGGTGAAGATGAGATAAAAACTTTTATAGCTAAAAATTTTCAAAATGGATTCAAATCAATTGATAGTTTTGAAATTAATTCAAGAATATTCCCATGCAAATCTCTTGGAAATAACTATATTTGGATTTCTTTTAAAGATTTTTTCTCAAAACCAAATGGATCTAAAGAATACATAAAAATATGTAAAAATTATGAGTACATTTTAATAAATGAATTTTTTGAATGTGATGATTCCAATACAAGTATTATCAGAAGATTTATTTCTTTTATAGATATAGCCTATAAAGATAGCCAAAAAATTAAATTTTTTATTAAAGATATTGAAAATAATAAAATATATACTGGAAAAAAGCTCAATTATTTATGGGAAAGATGTGAAAGCAGGATTAAAGAAATGAGTACTAAAGAATATTATAATAATTTGTAAATTTTTATCTAAAACGTTGCTAATTTAACTCTTAAACATTAATATTCGCATCTAATAATTATATGTATATGAAAACTTTCTCATTGAAAAAAGAAAATATTGATAGGCAATGGTTTGTTCTAGATGTCTCTGACAAAATTTTGGGAAGAGTAGCAACAAAGATCGCTGATAAAATCAGAGGTAAAGATAAACCAACTTTTACACCCCATGTTGACTCTGGAGACTATGTAATTGTTATAAATGCTGAGAAAATTAAAGTCACAGGCTCAAAGCTTACTGATAAAAAATATTATAAACATTCACTTTATCCTGGTGGCTTAAAAGTTAAATCGTTTAAAGAAGTAAATGAGACTTATCCTGAGAGAATTATCGAAGATGCAGTAAAGGGTATGCTACCAAAAAACAAGTTAGGCAAGTCAATAATAAAAAAATTAAAAGTCTTTGGTGGTCCTGTGCATTCACATGATTCTCAGCAACCAACAGTATGGAATCCTAAAATATGACACAAGAAATTTTTTACGCAACTGGTAGAAGAAAAACATCTTCTGCTAGAATTTATCTTTCTAAAGGGAAGGGTGATATAACAGTAAATGATAAAAAATTAGATATATATTTTGGTCGAAAAGTTGCACAAATGCTTGTCATGCAGCCAATTGAATTAACTGATTTAACAAATAAAATAGATTTAAATATCAAAGTCAAAGGCGGCGGAAGTTTCGGTCAAGCTGGAGCCATAAGGCATGGTATTTCAAGGGCTCTTATTTCTTATGATGAAGAACTAAGACCTCAACTCAAGAAAGCAGGACTTTTAACAAGAGATCCAAGAAAAGTTGAGAGAAAGAAACCAGGGCTAGTGAAAGCTAGAAAAAGTAAACAATTCTCTAAACGTTAATTTTTTTTCAAATTTTAACTTGATTATTGATGGTATAATTACTATATATTAGATGTACCTTTTGATTTTTAATTCTAAAAAAATAAATGCAAAAAAAAGATAAAACAAGAAGAAAAGTTTTATTAGGCCTAACAAGTATTACAGGCCTTGCTGGACTGCCATTTGCTGCAACTCCTTTTATCGCTGCATGGAATCCAAGTGCAAAGGCTAAAGCACAAGGAGCATCTGTAAAAATTGATGTTTCAAAAATGCAATATGGACAACAAATACAAATTGCATGGAGAAAACAACCAGTTTTTGTTGTAAGGCACACTATAGAAAGCTTAAAAAATCTTGAATTATCCTTGTCAAAATTAGATGACCCCAATTCAGACAAAATTGAGGAACCATACAAAAATATAAACGCAACAAGAAGCCAAAGTAAAGAATATACAGTTTTAACAGGAGTTTGTACTCACTTGGGGTGTTCACCAAAGTACTATCCAGAAGTAGAACCAAAAGCATGGGATTCGTCATGGACAGGTGGCTTTTTTTGTCCATGTCATGGATCAATGTTTGATATGGTTGGAAGAGTTTTCAAAGGTATGCCGGCACCATCAAATTTACTAGTACCACCTCATTTTTTTGATGGATCAATATTAACAATTGGAGAGGATGGAGGAACTGCATAAATGTCACAAATGATTTCAAGTGTTTTTACATGGGTAAATAAAAGACTACCAATAGCAAATACTTTTGAGCGTCACTTATCTAAACATCCTGTACCAAAAAAAGTAAATTTTTGGTATTTGTTTGGTGCTTTGGCATCTGTCGCATTAATTATTCAAATAGTTTCAGGGATTTGGTTAATAATGCCCTACGAAAACACTGAGGAGGGCGCGTTTGCTTCTGTAGAATATATTATGAGAGATGTAGATTATGGATGGGTTATTCGATATATGCACACAACCGGAGCATCCTTATTTTTTGCGGTAGTGTACTTACATATGTTTAGAGGATTGTTATACGGATCTTATCAAAAACCAAAAGAATTAGTTTGGATTTTTGGTTGCACTATATACCTAGCTATGATGGCTGAAGGATTTTTAGGGTATGTTTTACCATACGGACAAATGTCTTATTGGGGAGCACAAGTAATAATATCCTTATTTGGCGCTATTCCATATATTGGAGAATCATTAGAATTATGGGTAAGGGGCGATTACTATATTTCTGGTATAACAGTATCAAGATTTTTTGCATTACACGTTGTTGCACTTCCACTTGTTTTGATAGCTCTCGTATTTTTGCATTTAGTTGCATTGCATGAAGTTGGCGCTGGAAATCCTGAGGGGGTTGATATTGAAGAGCACTTAGATGAAGATGGAGTTCCTCTCGATAGCGTACCCTTCTATCCTTACAAAGTATTAAATGCTTTGGTCGGCATTGGTGTATTTATGACTGTATTTGCAATTATTATGTTTTTCTTCCCAGAGGGCGGCGGCTATTTTATAGAAATGGCGAATTTTGAAGAAGCAAATCCTCTTGTAACTCCAGAACATATTGCACCAGTATGGTATTACTCGCCTTACTACACAATGTTAAGAGCAGTTCCAGACCCACTTGGTGGATTAATTGTTATGGCATCAGCAGTGGCAATATTCTTTGTAGTGCCTTGGTTAGATCAGAGCAAAGTTGCATCAATTAGATACAAAGGAATTTATAGCAAAATTGCAATAGCACTATTCGGCATTAGTTTTCTTACGCTTGGATATTTGGGTACAGTTAGTGTCACAGAGGTTAGAAAAACTGTAAGTATTATATGTACAATATTATATTTCTCATTCTTTTTATTAATGCCTATTTATACTAGTTTAGAAAAAACTAAGGTTGTCCCCACAAGATTATGAATGTTTTAAATCACAGAGGAATTATTTTTTTCTCTTTGCTGCTATTACTTGTTTCTTTTGATGTCTTTTCGGCCGAGGGCGGACCGTGTAAAGATTATGGAGAATGTGATGCTTTTAAACCTCAACTTAATAATACAGAATCATTGCAAAGAGGAGCATCAGTTTATTTAAATTATTGTTACGGATGCCACTCTCTTCAATATTCAAGATGGGGCCGTGTTGCAAAGGATTTAAAGATACCAGATGAAATATTTTTTCAGAATCTTGTCTTTGATGATTCAATAAAAGCTGGCGACCTCATGAAGGGCTCAATGTCTAAAGATGAATCTGCTTTATGGTTTGGCGTTGCTCCACCAGACTTAACTTTAGTTAGCAGATACAAAGGTGATGATTGGATCTACTCATATTTAAGAGCTTATTATGAAGATTCATCAAAACAATATGGTGTAAATAATTTAGTTTATCCTGGAACAGCCATGCCTAATGTTCTCTTATCTCTGCAAGGCAAACAGAAGTTAGTATGCAAAGATGCACCGTTACTAGCTTCAAATGGTCGTGAACAAAGAGATGATATGGGCAATACAATATATAAGAATAAATGTGGATTTTTGGAAGTTGAAGAAGGCACGGGAAAATTAAACAAAACTGAGTTTGATCAGCTGATATATGATATTACCAATTTTCTTGTATATGTTGGTGAGCCTGCAAAAGCTGAAAGAGAAAGAATTGGTTGGTATGTAATTTTTTATTTTTTAATATTTACAGCAATATCGGCTATGTTATATAGAGAATATCAAAAAGATTATCATTAAAAGGGGAAAAATATGATTTTATATTCAGGCAAAGATGACCACTATAGCCAAAGAGTCAAAATTGTTCTTGCTGAAAAAGATATCACAGCTGAAATAAATGAATCTAGTCTAGAGGAAACTCCAGATGATATTCTTTCAATGAGTCCATATGGTAAGTTGCCTATCTTAATTGATAGAGACTTAGCTATTCATGACCCAACTGTAATGATGGAATACCTTGATGAAAGATTTCCTCATCCACCTCTTTTACCTGTATACCCAGTTTCGCGTGCAAACAGCAGGACATTAATCTTAAGAATTGATAGAGAGTGGTGCCCAATATTAGATCAACTCATTAATGCTGAACTACCTGAAAAAGAATTAATAAAATTAAGAGAGGAATTACTTCACGAAATATCATCAATTGCTCCTACTTTTAAAGAATTTAAGTTTTTCATGAGTGACGAGTTCACAATTGTTGATTGTTGCTTTGCAACAATTTTATGGAGGCTTCCATCCCTTGGTATAAGGTTGCCTGTTAATAGACATTTAAAACCATTAATCGATTATCAAAAAAATGTTTTTGAAAGGCCTGGTTTTCTTGACAGTCTATCTTCTATTGAAAGAGATCTTAAGACTGATTAGATATTTTCCGGTTTTATATGCAAAATAGGCATATCTCTTCTTAAACAAGATTGGTTGTTACTAACATAACCACTATTTAATTTTAAATTTTTTATCTTTTTATTAGTCTGTAAATATTGTTCTATAACCAATAAATCTGAGATTAATAATTTTTCATATTCTTGTTTCAAACTATTGGTAGGATTTTTTTCTGAGATTATTTTAAAAAATTCTTCAGGTATAGGGATAAAAAGCCCTTCAAAGTCACTTATTTTTTTGACATTTGGAGCTTCAATCAAGATTCTGCTTGTACCATAGTAATCAACATCTAAGGCATTACTTATAAAAATTGGAATCAAAGATTTTGCCTCACTATAGCTGATTACAAAATATATTCTTTGTAAATCCTGTCTTCTTCTTGGCTCATGAGTTATTTCAATTCCAAAATCTAACTTTTGTATTTCCTTGCTTCTTATTATTGATGAATCAATATTTAATATTTTATTAGAAAACAGTTCATAGCTTTTTTCATTTATTTCATAGTAATTTACATTTGGGTAATTAATTCTTAATTCATTAATATAAGATAAAAAATCTTTGGAATATATTACAAAAGTATTTTCCTCATTATTTTCTTTTTTAAAAAGATTTTTTTCTATCTGAATTTGCTGATCTTTTTCTACAGAGTTGCAAAAATACAACAAGTTTGAACTTAGTAAGTCATTTTTTATTTTTAAACCACTTTCTTCATTAAATACAGCGTTAAATCTCTTTTGATCTAAAAGCAAGTTTTCAATAATATATTCTTTATTTTTATTACTGGTATCGTAATTAATATATATTTCTTTATTTTTTAAGTTATTAGTACTAATTGAGGCACAACTTGATAAAACAAAGAAAAGCAATACGGTAAAAAATGTTAAGCTATATTTCTGTTTAAGCAAATCATAACTCCATATGTTAAATTTTATTTCATCTCCAATTGGTAATTTAAATGATATATCATTACGATCAATTAATGTCTTAAAAAATTCAGATTATATCTTCTCAGAAGATACCAGAGTTAGTTCCAAATTATTAAACTTTGCAAAAATAAATAAAAAACCTATTTCTTTTCATGAACATAATGAAAAAACTGTTACAAAAAGAATAATTTCACTTCTTAAAGATGATAAAGAAGTTTCAATAATGTGCGATGCTGGCATGCCAGCAATTTCAGACCCAGGATTTTTTTTAATTAAAGAGTGCATTAAGGAAGATTTAAAATTCACGGTAATTCCTGGGCCCTCGTCAGTATTAAATGCTCTGGTTCTATCAGGAATATCAACTGCTAGCTTTATATTTCTTGGCTTTATGCCAAAAAAAGAAAGCAAAAGAAATGAATGTATTGATTTAATTAAAAATGAGCAAAAAACAATTATCTTATTTGAGAGTGCCAAAAGGATATCGAGTCTGGTTAAGTTGCTTAATTCAAATCTCGAAAATAATAGGAACATAGCCTTGTGCAGAGAAATGACTAAAGTTCACGAGCAAGTTGTTAGAGGCAGTATTAAATCTATTTATCAGGAGATTGAAGGAAATAAGATTATCCTAAAGGGAGAATTTGTTATTGTTATTGAAGGAACAAAAACAAGAAGTTTTAAAATTGATAATAAAATGAAAAAAGCTTTCTTAGAAAAAATGCAAGCAAAAGATGCTGCTAAGTTAATATCTTTAATTACAAAAGAGAACAAGAGAGATGTATATAAAGATCTTTTAGATTTATAAAATTTATATATAATGATGCCGAGTTGGTTGGATGATCGCTAATGAAAGTTAGAGGAAAGTCCGGACTTCATAGAGCAGGGCGCCAGGTAATTCCTGGGAAGTGAAAGCTTACGGAAAGTGCAACAGAAAAAATACCGCCAAATTAATTTTGGTAAGGGTGAAATGGTGAGGTAAGAGCTTACCGCTTAAATGGCAACATTTAAGGCATTGTAAACCCCAGCCCGAAGCAAAACCAAATAGAAATCCTTTAAGGTTGCTCGTCTAGGATTTGGGTAGGTTGCTAGAATATTGTGGTGACACAATATCAAGATAGATGATCATCTTATACAGAATCCGGCTTACAGACCAACTCACCTTTTATATAACTATGTAGTGTGTAAAAAGTGTGAAAATGTGTTGCAAAGTGTGCAAAAAGTCTTTATATTTTATACATGTACGGTTTAAATACAGTATCTTTAGATAAAAAAGGAAGATTTTCTATTCCTGCAAAATATCGATCTCAATTTGTTGATAACAAAGAAAATGAAGTTGTAATCACAAAAGACCCGCAATACTCATCACTAAAATTATATCCAGGATCTGTTTGGAAAAGAATATCTAATCAATTAAAATCTTTACAGGGGCTTGACCCAATTGTTAGAAACATCCAATGGACAATTTTAGGAAACGCTTGCGTAAGTGATTTCGATCCAAATGGAAGAATGCTTATTTTAATACCATCTGAATTAAGAAAATTCACAAATATAGAAAACGAAAAGCAAATAACTCTTGTAGGAATGGGCAATAAATTTGAAATTTGGAACACAAAAGATTGGCAAATGAGACAAACTGGTGGAAGCTTATCAACTGAAATTATTGACGTTGTTATGCCTGAATCAATAAAAACAATGTCATTTTAATATAGGGGATAGATAATGAATTGGGAAGTTATTGGACAAGAAATAGAAAATGCAAATATAAAAGTTGTTGGAGTAGGTGGCGCAGGTGGAAATGCTGTAAAGCATATGATTGAAAATAATATTGAAGGAGTTGAATTTATTTGCGCAAATACAGATACTCAGGCACTTTCACAAATTAATTGTGCAACAACAATTAAATTAGGTAACGGACTTACAAAAGGTTTAGGAGCAGGGGCTAATCCAGATATCGGAAGAAGAGCCGCTGAGAGTGATAGAGATGCTATAGAAAAACTTTTAGAAGGTTCCGATATGGTATTTATAACTGCAGGTATGGGAGGTGGGACAGGTACTGGAGCTGCACCTGTTATAGCCTCAATTGCCAAGGAAGTTGGAGCATTGGCAGTTGCGGTAGTTACTAAACCATTTAAATTTGAGGGAAAAAATCGAATGGTGTCAGCAGAAAAAGGACTAGCTGCTTTAACTGAAGAAGTTGACAGTTTGATAACAATTCCAAATCAAAAACTCTACGAAATTCTTGGAGGAAAAACTTCAATGCAAGAAGCTTTTGCAAAAGCTGATGATGTCCTTAAAGGTGGAGTTCAAGGTATATCTGATGTAATTATGAAAACTGGTCATGTCAACGTAGATTTTGCCGATGTTAGAGCAGTTATGTCAGAGAAAGGTGTTGCTATGATGGGCACTGGGAAAGCATCTGGCGAGAATAGAGCTGTGCAAGCTGCTACTGAAGCCATAGGTAGCGAGCTTTTAGAAGATATTAATCTAAAAAATGCTAAAGGAGTATTAGTAAACGTAACTGCAAAAGAACCAACACTTGAGGATCAAGCAGAAGTTGGTGAAATTGTTGAAGGTATTTGCGATCCTGAACAATCTAATATTATTTATGGTCTAGTTTATGATGATAGTGTTGGTGATGATTTACTAGTTACTATAATTGCTACTGGAATAAATCAAAAAGCACCGACATTAGTAACGGACAATCAACCATCAATTCAACTCAATCCAGTTGGACTGAAAAAAAATCAATCAAGTCAAAAGGTTGGTACATCGTCTGCAGAGGCAATTGATTTCCTCGATGTACCAACTTTTATGAGAAAACAAGTAGATTAAAATGCTTCATGTTCCAGTTTTGCTGGAAGAGTCTTTGAGTTATTTAGTCTCTCAACAAAATGGCAATTATATTGATTGCACTTATGGCAGAGGCGGTCATACAAAAAGTATTCTTAAATTATTATCAAATGATGGTTTTTTAACTGCATTTGATAAGGATAGAGATGCTTATTTAGACTCAAAAAAAATCGATAACTCAAATTTCGAATTCATAAATAGTTCATTTAAAGACCTAGAAAAGTTTTTTAAAAAAAATAGCATTGATGGAATATTATTTGATTTAGGAACCTGCTCAACACATCTTGATGATGAAAAGAGAGGTTTTGGTTTTAAAAAAAATGGACCATTAGATATGAGATTTGATAATACTCACGGTTTTCCAGTATCCAAGTGGTTAAATAATGCAAATAGTGAGGAAATAAAAGAAATTCTTTACAAATTTGGTGATGAAAAACATGCAAAGTTAATAACTAAATCCATATTAGATTATAGAAAAAAAACAAAAATTAAAACAACTCACGAACTTGCAAACATAATATTAGAAATTTATCCTGAAAAAAAAATAAAAATTCATCCAGCTACTAAAACTTTTCAAGCTTTAAGAATTTTTATTAATAATGAGTTAGAGGAATTAAAAATTGCCCTAGAAAGTGCCGCTAGTGTTTTAAAAAAAAACGGTATAATTGTAGTTATTTCTTTTCATTCACTTGAAGACAGAATCGTTAAAAATTTTTTTAAACCAAAAATTAAAAACTATCCAAAAGATATACCTATAAATAGTCAAAAAGAAAAAAAATTCAATTCAATAGCAAAGAAAATTAGACCCTCTTCAGAGGAGATTTTAAAAAACAAAAGATCTAGGAGTGCAATCATGAGAGTTTTTAAGAAAAAAACTACATTCAATTTGTGATTTTTTTTCAATTGTTTGTGGTGGTATTCTTATCATTTGAAAAAATTACTTTGTCTTGGGAGATTTCAAGATTAATTACTAACCAACAAAATTTACTTATTGAGTATGAAAATTTTAAGAAAAATAATCTAGTTTTAAAAACTCAGTTTTATATTGAAAACTCTCCAGCTCAAATTGAAAACAAAGCAAAATCAGAACTTGGGATGCATAAAAAAAAACCAAAAAAAATACTAAATGAATAAAATTAATTTTATAAATTGGAGACTTGTTCTCATTCTTTTATTTTTAATTTCTCTCATTTTTATTATTTTAGTAAAAATAATTTCTGTTCAAGTAAAGGATGGTTCATTTTTGCAAAGTGAGGGTGAAAAGCGTCAAATTACATTTAATAAAACTCTACCAACTAGGGGAGGAATATATGATAGAAATAGTTTTCCGTTAGCGATAACTGTTAAAAATTATGATTTATATGCACTCAAAGGCTTTAGTGAAAACCAATTCGTAAAACTTTCTAATACAATCGAAATCGAATCCTATACAAATAGATCTTTTTCTAAAAAAACTCTATTAGTTAAAGATTTAACACTCGCTGAAGTAAACGCAATTAAAAAACTTTCAATTAATAACATCGAGATTGAATCGAGACAGTCTCGGCATTATCCATTAGGACAGCAAATCTCACCACTTATAGGATTTTATGGCAAAGATGGTGCACTAGAAGGCTTAGAAAAGAGTTATGATCACATTCTTTCTGGAATGTCAGGAAAGCAAAAATTATATAGAAACGCAAAACAGGAAGTGATATCAAAACCCATTGTTATAAAAAAAACTATTCATGGTCAAAATATAGCTTTAACTATAGACGCAACAATACAATTTTATGCCTATAAGCATTTGGTTGAAGCAGTAAAGAACAATAAAGCAAAAGCAGGAACTGCAATTATATTAGACAACTCAAAAGGCGAAGTTTTAGCAATGGTCAGCTATCCTTCGTACAATCCAAATAATCCTGCTAGAAAAGTTCAAAAAAATAGAGCATTAGTCGATTCTTATGAACTAGGGTCAGTTATGAAACCAATAGTTTTCTCGGGAATATTAGAAAATAATTTATTACAAGCAGATGAGATTATTGAGACACCTCAAAGAATCAAAATTGGTAAAAAAGTAATCAGTGATACAAAGAATCATGAAAAACTTTCAATAAAAGAAATAATTGCTCATTCAAGTCAGGTTGGTGCAAGCAAGTTAGCAATTAGTCTAGGTTATGATGAGCTAAAAAGAACTTATTTAAATTTTGGATTTACAAAACCAATTTCTCTTAATTTTCCCTCTTCAGCATTTGGCTTTATGAATTTCAGTGATGACATTCCTCAGCATAGTTTAGCAAGCCTTGGATATGGTTATGGCATAAAAGTTAGTCCATACCAGTTAAGTACTGCGTATTCTGTTTTTGCAAATGATGGCATTTTAAAAGATTTTAAATTACTTTTATCTGATGAAATTTCTTCAAAAAGAATAATTTCAGACCAAACAGCAAACCAAACAATAGACGCATTAAAAGAGGTAATAAAAATAGGTACAGGCAAAAAAGCATACATAAAAGGATATGAAGTGGCTGGCAAAACTGGAACAGCTCACAAGATCAGAAACGGTGACTATGCAGATGACTTATATCAAGCATCGTTTGTTGGAATAACTCCGCTTAGTAAAAATTCTCTAACTATTTTTGTTTCTATAGATGAACCTGGATTAAACGCTTATTCTGGAGGAACTATAGCTGCACCTCTTTTTAAAGTCATCGCAGAGGACGTCTTAAATTACCTTGGATATATTGGAAATGAGTAAGTTAGAAAAAATTTTAAAAGTTTCTTTTCCAAATGGAACTAAAATTATAAATGCTACCAATTCTTCAAAAAAAATTAAAGAAAACACTTTATTTTTTGCATTGCAAGGACAAAAAATGCATGGAAGTGTATTTATTGAAGATGCAATAAATATGGGCGTATCAGCAGTTGTTCATAATAATTCAAAATTCAGATCAGATAGCCCATTAGTTTTTTTTATTCAAGATCTAGATAGTAAAATCATAGACATCCTTACTTGTTTGAACAAAATTGATATTAATAATAATAATTTTTTTGCTTTCACTGGAACAAATGGCAAAACTTCATCTGCTTATTTCTGTCATCAGATATTAAGATTTGGTGGATATGATTCACTTTATATAGGAACCCTAGGAATTCAGTATAATGAGAGCAAATTAGAAAAAAAATTTTCTGATAAAACAACACCTGACATATTTGAACTATTTGAAATTATTAAAAGTTTTAGTTTTAAGAATCCTGTAAATATATGTATTGAGATTTCATCACATGCTTTAGATCAAAAAAGACTTCAAGGAATTAAATTTTTAAATTCAGCCGCAGTCTTAAATATCAAAAGTGATCATATTGATTATCATAAAAGTATCGAGAAATATCGTGATGCCAAATTTGAAATTTTTAGAATGAATTCAGCATTAAAGCTTATCAACGAAAATTTAAGAGAATTTATAGATAGTTATGATCATATTGTAAATAATCAATATAAGTTACTTTGTGTCAGTGAAAGGAATGAATTTTCTGATATTTTTTACAAAATAGAAAAAATATCTATTGATGAAACAATTTTTGAAATTCATATAAATTCTTCTGGCCATTTTTATGGATTTTCTAATAAGAAAAAATACAAATTTATTTGCAAGATATTCCCAAGCTTTAATATTGAAAATCTAGTATTTGCTATTTGTTCAATTGGATTCGATTTATTTAAAGAATCTGAATTGAACGATTTATCATTTTTAGAAATGCCAAAAGGAAGGGCTGAGTTTATAAAAAATATTCCTACAAATATTATTATTGATTATGCTCATAATCATGAAGCAATTGAAATTTTTTTACACTCAATCAAAGACTATTACAAAAATCTAATAGTAATCCTTGGATGTGGTGGAGATAGAGATAAATCAAAAAGAGATAAGATGTTAAGGTCTGCAATAAAAAATTCTTCGAAAGTAATTTTTACGTCTGATAACTCAAGATCTGAGAACTTCAATGATATTTTTTCTCATGCATCTGAAAATAATGATGTAAAAAATGTGCATAAAATAAAAGACAGAAAAGAAGCAATTAATTATGGCGTTACAATTCTATCAAAAGACGACTGTTTAGTAATTTTGGGCAAAGGGCATGAAGAAACTCAAGAAGAGAATGGAAAATTTATGTTTTTTAGTGATCATGAGGTAGTTAATGAAATTTATAAATAACTCAAACGATTTAGCTACTTATTTAAATTTAAATATTCTCAAAAATGTAAATATAAAAAACATTTCAGTTGATACAAGAACTATTAAAAAAGACTCATTGTTTATTGCAATAAAAGGTAAAAATTTTGATGGAAATAATTTTGTTGATCAAGCTTTTAAAAAAGGGGCAGTATTGGCAATTGTAGATAACAAAAAATTTTCAAATAGTAAAAATAAAAAAATCATCTTCGTACCAAATACTCTCAAAGCTTTAGAGAAGATTTCTAAAAATATTATTAAAAATTATAAAGGTAAGGTAATTGCAGTAACCGGAAGTAATGGCAAAACATCCACTACAAATATTATTTCCACTGTTTTAAAAAATTCATCTAAAACAATACAAAATTATAATAATGAAATTGGAATGCCACTGAGCTTAATTAATGCTTCACCAGATTCAAATCATATCATAATGGAGATAGGGGCTAGTAAGATTGGAGATATCAATTATTTAAGTAAAATTTTAAATCCAATAATTGGAGTTATAACTAATATAGGAAACTCACATCTCGAAAATTTAAAAAATATTAAAGGAGTTTTAAGAGTAAAGTCAGAAATAATTGGTAATATAAAAAACAATGGATTCTTAGTTGTTCCAAATGATAACAAAGATCATCTTCGATTTTGGAGAAGTCATAAGAATAACATAAATATTTTAACGGTTGGTTTCACAAAAGATGCAGATTTTTCTGCAATAAAAATTCAAAATAAATCAAACCAAACCCATTTTACAATCTCGTCAAAGTTTATTAAAAAAACAATCAATATAAAAACACCACTTCAAGGCAAACATAACGTAAGAAATATTTTGATTAGCTTTGCAGTTTATTTTATTTTAGAAAAAAATGGAAAACATTTCATTTCAAATTTAAATATTAAAAATGTCAGGCAAAATAAATCAAAATGGTTGAGAGGTTCTACCCTTATTGACGATACATATAATGCAAATCCTGATTCAACTAAAAAAGCTATTGATTTATTGAGTATGTATAAGAAAAATACTATTTTAATACTAGGAGATATGTTGGAATTAGGAAGGTACAGAAGAAAGTTCCATAAAGAAATAGGAATATATGCAAAAGCAAAAGGTATAAAAAAGTTACTTTGTTTTGGAGAGCTAACAAAGGAAACAATCGTCAGTTATGGTAAAAAAGGAATTTTTTTTGATAAAGAAAAAGATTTAAAAAGTTATTTAAAAGAAAACATCAGCTCAAAAGATGTTATCTTAATTAAGGGTTCTAGAGGAATGAAGATGGAAAGGTTTATAAATGTTTGAATATTTAGGAACAGTTCTTGTTTCTGTTGATCCAGGTTTTGACGTATTGAGGTATCTCACAGTTAGAACTATCGGGGGAACAATAACAGCATTACTAATTTCAATTTTAATGGGCCCATTAATTATCAACTTTTTGAAATCAATGCAATTTGAGCAATTTGTCCGCAAAGATGGCCCAAAGTCACATTTAGAAAAATCTGGAACGCCAACAATGGGTGGTCTCCTTATTCTGTCCTCTTTAATAATTTCAACCTTTTTGTGGGCTGATCTGGGAAATAGATATATATGGGTTGTTATAGGTGTCACGCTAGGCTTTTCAGTCATTGGTTTTTTTGATGACTATCTTAAGATAAAAAATAAGAGTTCAGATGGTCTAACCTCAAAACAAAAAATATTGTTTCAATCACTTGTCTCATTGGTTGCAATGTCATATTTGTATTCTTCTGCAGAAATTTTGCCTGAAATATCATTTATTGTTCCTTTTTTTAAAGATTTAATATTACCAATGACGCCGTTTTTATTTATCTTTACCGGAACTTTTGTTTTGGTAGGATCATCAAATGCTGTAAATTTAACAGACGGTCTGGATGGTCTTGCTATTTTGCCATCTGTTTTAATTGGTGGAGCTTTAGGATTAATAGCATATGCAATGGGCAATCAACTTATATCTGATTATTTGTACTTGCCACACCTTCCATTGTCAGGAGAACTAATAGTTTTTTGCGGGGCACTAATTGGATCTGGTATTGGTTTTTTATGGTATAACACATATCCTGCTCAAGTATTTATGGGGGATATTGGTTCACTATCTCTAGGAGCAATTTTAGGCATATTAGCAATTATCTTAAGACATGAACTAGTTTTTGCAATTATGGCGGGCGTTTTTGTTATTGAAACTTTAAGCGTTGCGATTCAAGTAATATCATACAAAATTCGAGGAAAAAGGGTGTTCTTAATGGCACCAATTCATCATCATTATGAGTTAAAGGGATGGGCAGAGCCAAAAATCATTGTAAGATTCTGGATCATTACATTAGTACTTATTTTAATAGCACTAGCTACATTAAAACTAAGGTAAAGTGCAAAAAAAATCTTTAATTTATGGTTATGGTAAAACTGGCAAGTCTTTTGAAACCTACCTTAAAAGAAAAAAAATAGAATTTGAAATTATCTCAGATGGTTTTCCAAAAATTGATAATGAATATGAAAATATATATTGTAGTCCAGGAATTCCAAGAGAAAATTATTTAAAGCTAAAAAAGAAATTTTCAGTTTTTACAGATATTGATATTTTTTTTAAGGAAGATTCATCTATTAAAATTGGGATAACTGGAACTAACAGAAAAAGTACAACTTGCTATCATCTCTATCAGCTTCTCAAAAAGGATTTTTCTGTAAATTTAATTGGAAATATTGGCAACCCAGTTCTTGACAGCATAAACAACGGAAAAAAATTTTCTATAATTGAACTTTCAAGTTTTCAATTAGATAAGGTATCTAAAATTGAATTAGATTATGGAGTACTTCTCAATATAGAGCCTGACCATCTTGATTATCATAATAGTTTTAGTAAATATAAAAAAACAAAACTTCGGATATTAGAAGCAAAAGAAACTTCAACAAAATCAGATCCTTATGAATTATATAATTGGATAGTTGGAAAAAAAATTAAAAAACAAGCTCTCAAAAATTTAAGCTTTAGATTTCAAAAAATTTCAAAAAATTTAATCAATGATTCAAAGTCTACAAACTCACATTCATTAAAATATGCAATTCTAAAAGCAGCTAAATATTTTGGAACAAATGAATATAATTTAATTTTGTGTGGAGATCCTTCAAAAGAAAATATAAAAAAACTAGAACTTATTAAACCTATGAATATTTATATTTATGGATCTTATGCTCAACAAATAAATAGGTGTATATTGCATGAAAATAAAATCTTATGTTCTTCGCTCAAAGAATGCTTGAACTCAATTAAAACCAAAAGAAATACAAATAAAATTTTGTTTTCTCCAGGTTTTCCAAGTGGAGAAGATTATAAAAATTTTGAAGATCGGGGAAAATATTTCAATAAAATCTATAAAAGTGTATTTAATGACAAATAATAATTTTTTAATAGTTTCATCTTTTATAGGTTTGCTTTCTTTAGGTCTAGTGATGGTAACTTCTTCGAGCATATACGTTGCCGATGAAATGACAGGAAATCCATTTTATTTTGCATCCAGACAATTATTATTTATATCAATAGGAATACTAACAATGGTCATATTTTTGATAACGCCCACTGAGTTTTTATATAAATTTGATTGGATTTTTATGCTGATAAGTATTTTATTACTACTAGCATTATTTATTCCTGAAGTCGGCACTTCAGTTAATGGCAGTATAAGATGGATAAGATTAGGTTCTATTAATATACAACCATCTGAAATATGTAAATTTAGCTTGATGTTATACATTTCTGGTTATTGTTTTAGAAGACTTTCTGAAATTAATACATTACGAAGTTTTTTAAAACCATTGTTTTTATTGAGCATTATTTCGCTATTAATAATGGGCCAGCCTGATCTTGGAACTACTGCCATAATTTGTCTTTTTGTTGTAACAATTCTCTTTTATGCAGGAATATCCTTCTTTCAATTTTGTTTACTACTAATTTTGTTAGGTTTGTTAGGTTTTATTGCAATCTCTCAGTCTCCTATGAGGATTGCTAGAGTGATGGCTTTTCAGGATCCATTTGCAGCTGATGTTGTACAAAATAGTGGTTGGCAGCTCTCAAACTCTCTAATAAGTATTGGACAAGGCGGTTGGTTTGGATTGGGTTTAGGTAATAGTTTTCAAAAGAATTTTTTCCTTCCAGAAGCACACACAGATTTTATTTTTGCAATTATGATTGAAGAACTTGGCATTATTGGAGGTATATTAATGATAGGAATGTTTCTTATCTTATTTTTTGGTATTTTAAAGGTTTCTATGGATTCATTTAAAAAAAATAGAATATTTCAAGGATTCGTTGCTTTTGGAACATTAATTTTGATATCAGTTCAATGTTTATTTCATATCTCAGTAAATATTGGTTTGCTTCCAACAAAAGGATTAACTCTTCCATTTATAAGTTATGGAGGCACAAGCATGATAATTATGATGTCATTAATAGCAATAATTTTGAGAATTAATTTTGAAAATAAATCATTAAAAAAATAATGAATATATAATAATGGATTATGAAAAATATTTTAGTTGCTGCAGCAAAAACTGGTGGTCATATTTATCCAGCAATCGCAGTAGCTAATGAGTTTCTAGAAAATAATCATAAAGTATACTTCTTCGGATCTGGTGCTGAGCTTGAAAAAAAAGCGGTTAGTAACTTAAATTTAAAATATTTTTCAATACATATGGTTGGTTTTAGAGGAAATTCTTTTTTAAATAAAATATTAATTATTCTAAAACTTCCATTTCAGATCATTAAGTGCGCATATATCATTTATATAAATAAAATTGAAACCATTATTGGCTTTGGGGGATTTATTACTATACCAATATGCACAGCTGGATTTATTATGGGTAAATCTATATATGTTCATGAACAAAATTCTGTTGTTGGTTCTGCAAATAGATTTATTTCAAAATTTGCAAAGAAAGTCTTTCTAGGTATGAGCTTAAACAAAGACATTAAAAATTCATTGCTTATTGGAAACCCATTAAGAAAGTCATTCAAGGCAATAAAAACTAATAGACCAATAGATCTTAAAAAAATAAATATTTATATCACTGGCGGCAGCCAAGGTTCTTATTATTTAAATCAAACTTTATTAATACACCTTTTAGCAATAACACCTTTAATACAAAAAAATTTTTTCATTAAACATCAGTGTGGAAGTGGTAATTTTGAAAAAGTAAATAAATTTTACTCAAATACATCCTCATCAGACTTGAATTTAAACTACACAGTAAAAGAATTTTTTGAATCGCCAGAGGAGTGTATTGCCTGGGCTGATTTAATTATTTCAAGAGCTGGAGCATTAACATTATCTGAAATATCCGCTATGGAAAAGGGCGCCTTTATGATTCCATTACCAAGTTCTATTGATAATCATCAATATTTAAATGCTAAAAATCATGAAAAAATTGGACTTGGAATAACTCATGAAGAATCTGACTCTAGTGAAAATTTAATGAAAAAGTTAAGCGATGTTATTGAGAAACATCGTTATCTTGATTGGGAAAATGTAAAAAAAGACATACTACATATCAAAGCTGCAATTAATATATATGAATTTATTAAAAAAAATTAAACATATTCATTTTGTAGGAATCGGTGGTGCTGGAATGATAGGTATCGCTAGAATACTTTTGAAAAAAGGCTTTAAAATATCAGGCTCTGACATTGCACATAATAATGATTTAAGAAAACTTTCTTTAAGAGGCGCAAAGATATTTATTGGACATGACGAAAAAAATGTTAATGGCGCAAATCTTCTTGTTGTATCTTCAGCAATAAATAATAAGAATGTTGAAGTTGTAAATGCAAAAAAAAACAATATAACTATTATTCCAAGAGCACAGATGCTTGGTAGTATGATGAAAGGTTATGACAGCATTGCTATTGCAGGCAGCCATGGCAAAACTACGACAACAAGCATGTTAGCTAAGATATTTAGTTCGGCAAATTTAAGTCCTACTTATGTTATTGGAGGCAAAGTACTCAGCACTGACAATAATTCTGATCTTGGAGATGGTAGTTATTTAATTGCAGAAGCAGACGAAAGTGATGGATCATTTATTCATCTTCAACCAGATGTGGCTGTTATTACAAATATAGATGATGACCACTTGGTACATTATAATAATAATTTTGAGGAATTAATTGATTCTTTTATTAATTTTGCTTTAAACATACCTTTTTATGGATACATAGTATTAAATGCAGACGATAAAAATATTCAAAAAGTTGCAAAAAAAATATACAGAAAACAAATAACATTTGGTAAGTCTTATAGTTCTGATTATCAAATTATCAAAGCTAAATACCAAAATGGATTTAATAAATTTAGTCTAAAACTAAAGTCTACAAAAAAAGCTTATAACTTCGAAATTAAGTTGCCTGGAGACCATAATATTTATAATGCTGTTGGCGCGATAGTTACATCGATAGAGGAAGGAATAAAAATAAAAGATATAAAAAAGGGGATTAAAGAATTCACAGGAGTTGGCAGAAGATATCAAAAACATAATATAAAAATAAATAAACAAAAAAAATTATTAATAGATGATTATGGCCATCATCCAATTGAAATTGATTCAAATATAAATGCAATCAAAGAAGAATACCCAAAATCAAAAATTTGTATGATCTTTCAACCTCATAGATTTTCAAGAACAGCTCAGCTTTTTGATGATTTTATAAGAGTTCTTAAAAAAGTAGATTACATTTATTTGTTAGATATTTATTCAGCTAGTGAAAAATCAATTAAAGGAATACATAGCAGGACTATTTATGAAACATTGAAGCAGTCTGGACAAAACAATACATCATATGTCAAAGATTATCATGATTTGATGCCACTATTGGAAGAAAAAGCAATTACTAACGACATCTTTGTAACACAAGGTGCAGGAAGCATATCTGAAGTATGCAATCTTATTAGAGATAAATGGAAAGCATAAAAAATATAATTGTTGTATGCGGAGGAAGTTCTTCTGAAAGGACAATTTCATTGGATAGTGGCCAAGGTATCTATGAATCATTATTGCGACTTGGCTTTGATGCAGAAATAGTAGATTTTATAAATATTAACGACTTAAATATATTTAAAAATTATGATTTAGTTTTTATTGCTTTACATGGACATGAAGGAGAAGCAGGCTTGCTTCAAAAAAAGCTTGAATTATTAGAGATAAAATATACAGGTTCCGCATCTGAAGTATGTAGACTGACATGGGATAAATCAGCAACTAAGAAATTTTTAAATAAAAAACAAATTAGTACTCCTAAATCTATTGATGTTTCTGAGATTAAAAAACTCGAATTAAAATTTAGTGACATCCCTTTTGATCATTTTTTCATTAAACCTTCAATGGAAGGATCTAGCATTAATATTTTTGAGATAAAAGATAATAATGATTATGAAATCGCATTAGAAAAACTAAAGGAATGCTCAGGCTTATTTATAATTGAAGAAGCAATAAATTATAAAGAATATACAGTAAGCATAATTGGTGATAAGTGTTATCCTCCAATAGAAATTATTACTGAAAATAATTTCTATGATTATGATGCAAAATATATTTCTGATAAAACTCAATTAATTGAAGTTTCAAAAGATAATTTACAGTTCCGATCAATTGTTGATTTATCAATAAAAACATTTAACGCACTTGGATGTTCTGGATGGTGTAGGATAGATATCTTAGAAGATGAAAATTTTAATCTGTATGTATTAGAAGTTAATACTGTCCCGGGAATGACATCTCATAGTTGTGTTCCAAAATCAGGAGGCTTTGATGGCTTATCCTATGATAGCGTTGTAAAAAAAATAATAGATGCATCTTCTTAATAGACAATTTTTTATACTAATTACTATAGTTAGCATTAATTGCAAAGCGCTTGAAATAGAAATATTTTTTGAGTCAGGAATTAAAATAGAATCTCAAAACGTCTTTCTAAAAAAAGTAAATCATATAAGTAACAAGAAAGATCTTGAATTTTTTATTAAAGATGAGAGCTGGATAAAAGATTACTCAATAAGGTATATTCCTTTTTCTAGCCAGGTCTTCATATATATAACTAATCGAGAACCTATTTTTGTATTAAATAATGAATTTTTTGTTGATGAAGATCTAAAATTTTTTCCATATGATTATTCAAAAATTGATATTCATAGTGTGTATGGACCAGTTACAAGACTTGATAATGTAAAAACTTTAATAGAATTTTTTAAAAAAATTGAAAGCTCAGCAATTGAAATCTATTACAATCATACTAGTGGATGGGAAGTAGCAACTAATAAATATAAAGTAAAATTTGGCAAAAAACTCACAGAAGAAAAATTGAATATGTTGAACGATACTATGAATTATTTATACGATAAAAGAAAAGTACCTGATATGATAGATTTGAGATATAAAGATGGAGTTGCAATAAATTATGGTAAGTAATAATAAAAACTCAAATATTGTTGTTGGCCTTGACATTGGAACATCAAAAGTAGTTTGCATCGTTGGTAAACATGATGAGTCAGGAAATTTGGAAGTAATATCTTTAGGATCTTACCCTTCAAGTGGTTTAAAAAAAGGAGTTGTTGTAAATATTGATGCAACTACAGATGCTATTCAAAAAGCTGTAGATCAGGCGCAATCAATGATAGAAGAAAAAATAAAATCTGTTTACGTTGGAATAGCTGGAAATCATATCAAAAGCTTAAATTCACAAGGTGCTGTTGGAATAAAAGATAAAGAAGTAACCAATTATGATATTGATAGGGTGATAGATTCTGCTCAAGCTGTCTCAATTCCTTCTGATCAAAAGGTTTTGCATGTTTTACCCCAAGAGTTTGTTATTGATGATCAAGAAGTCAGTCTTGATCCATTGGGCATGTCCGGAGTAAGGCTTGAAGCCAAGGTTCACTTGGTAACATGTTCAAATAGTGCAATTATGAATATTGAGAAATGTATAAAAAATTGTGGCCTTTCTGTAAAAGGTTATGTACTAGAGCAACTGGCAAGTTCACACTCAATTCTTTCTGATGATGAAAAAGATTTGGGAGTTTGTTTGGTCGATATTGGTGGTGGAACAACTGACATAGCTATTTTTAATTCTGGCTCTATAGTTTTTACCGGCGTAATTCCAATAGCAGGAGATCAAGTTACAAGTGATATAGCTCAAGCATTAAGAACACCGACCCCACAAGCAGAGGATATAAAGCAAAGGCATGGGTGTTGTGTATCAGAATTCACCAAGGACGATGAAGCCATTGAGGTACTCGGTGTAGGGGGAAGACCGCCGAGAGAACTATCAAGAAGATCATTAGCAGAAATAATTGAACCACGATACGTAGAATTATTTGAATTAGTTAAAGCTGAAATAGCTAGAAATGGATTTGAAGATCAAATTTCAGCTGGAATAGTTTTTACAGGTGGCACATCAAAAATGGAAGGCGTGGTTGAATTGGCCGAATCAATTTTTCAAACAACAATTAGATTAGGTATTCCAAATGACTTTTCTGGCATGGAAAGCGTATTACAAAATCCTATATATGCAACATCCATTGGTCTTGTAGAGCATGGATATAAACAGTTAAATGAAGATATAATAGCTGAAAATAACGAAAACTTTTTTTCAAAACTTTTTAAAATTGTAAAAAACGAGTATTGATTCTTAATATTAATTAACATAGAATGCATTTTCCTTGGTTTTTGCTTAATTGCAAAAATCTTTAATAACCATAGGGATCATAGTGAATAAATACGAAACCGTCATAATTTTAAATCCTAATCTTTCAACTAAAGTTGATGAGTTTAAAAAAGACTTTGAAAAAAATCTTAAAGAAAATTCTTTTACTGTATTGCATGCCGAAGATATCGGCAGAAGACAGTTAGCATATTCTATTAATAATCATAACAAAGGTCATTATTTGATTTATGCTCTTGAAGGCGATCCTTCCAAAATATCTAATTTAGAAAATAAGATAAAGTATAACGATTCAATAATAAGACACCTTTTTTTATCGGTAAAAAACATCAGCATGGAAGACTCCAGCCTATTGAAAGAATCTAAAAATAAGAAAGACGATCTTGATAAAAATAATAAAGATGTTAAAGAGAAAGATGCTAAAAAAACAAATAATGAAAACTCTGCAAAGCAGACTGATGATGTCGAAGATTACAAAACAATTGCTGCTGAAAAAGAACCTGTTAATGAATTAAAAGAGGAATAAAAACATTATGAGTAAATATGATTTACCAAAAAAATTTGACTACAAAGATACTGATGTTCTAAAACAATATATTACTGAAACTGGTAAAATTATTCCTGCGCGCGTAACTGGTATCTCTGCAGCAAATCAACGAAAAGTAACTAAATCAATTAAAATAGCAAGGTTTTTAGCATTACTGCCTTATACAGATATGCATCAATAAATAATGAAAATTATATTACTAGATAAAATACAAAAACTTGGAGAAATTGGCGACGTAGTTGAAGTTAACTCTGGTTACGCCAGAAATTTTTTAATACCTCAAAAAAAGGCGGCTTTTGCAAGTGAAAAAAATATTGCAGAAGTTGAGTCAAGAAAAGATGAGCTTGCAGCTATATCTGAAGATATTTTAACTAAGGCAAAATCTAGATCTGAATCAATTGAAGGATCTGTATGTGAAATATTTGTTCCCGTTACCGAAGAAGGTGCTTTATATGGATCTGTTGGTACAAGGGAGATATCAGAGGCTTTTCTAGTAAATAGTGTAGAAATTGATAAAAGTGAAGTTCAATTACCTGATGGACCAATAAAAGAACAAGGAGAGCATTCTGTCACAATAATTGTTCATCCTGAAATTTCAGCCCAGGTAACTGTAAAAGTATTAGCTGAGTAGTTGTTTATTTTTAGATATGATGTAAAAATCATACTCTTATGTCTGAATCATTATTAAATCAAAGCGAGCAAGCAAGAGAAGCTGAAAGAGCTGTTTTAGGTGGTCTTATGTTAGAGACTCATCGTTTTGATACTGTTATACAAGTCATAAAAGAAAATGATTTTGATGGCAAAGACCATCAAATTATTTTTCAATCAATGTCAGAGCTGGTGGAAGAAAATAAGCCTCTTGATCCCTTAACGGTATCAGAAAAGCTTGATAACAAAAATTCCTTAAATAAGATTGGTGGAAAAGATTATCTTATTGAGCTAGCAACAACAACTCCCTCAGCTGCCAACCTTGAGGCATACGCAGAAATTGTTAGACAAAGATCAATTTCAAGGAAATTAATGAAAGCAAATTCTGAAATTTCTGAATTGATATCAAATCCTCAAGGACAAGATGGTGCTGCTCTTTTAGATAAAGCTGAAAGTATGATCTTCTCACTAAATGATGAAACAAATCTCAATGATAAAAGCCTTCAATCAATGAGAGAGCTCATACCCTCAACAATGGATAGACTTCATGAATTATCCAATAAAAAAGGTGGGTTAATTGGCTCATCTACTGGCTTTAAAGATTTAGATAAAAAACTTCAAGGAATTCAAGAGGGAGATCTTATTGTTGTAGCAGGAAGGCCAAGCATGGGTAAAACTTCTTTTGCAATGAATGTTGCTGAAAATGTCTTGTTAGATGATGATTCAAATGGTGCAGTTCTAATATTTAGCTTAGAAATGCCAGGGGAATCTCTTACAACTAGAATGCTATCTGGAATGAGTAAATTAGATCAACAAAATGTGAGATCTGGCATGCTGAAGGATGATCAATTAAAACTTCTTTTAAAAGAGGGCGAGAGATTAAAAAATTTACCACTTTGGATAGATGATAGTTCATTATTATCGCCAATGGAGTTAAGAGCAAAAGCAAGAAGATTGGCTAGAACAGAAGAGAACGGATTGTCACTAATAGTTGTTGATTATCTTCAATTAATGCAATTACCCGCTTCAAATGAAAATAGGGTAAATCAAATTTCTGAAATATCGCGTTCTTTAAAATCTCTGGCAAAAGAACTAAATGTTCCAATAGTTGCATTATCTCAGCTTAATAGAGCAGTAGAGCAAAGACCAAATAAAAGACCAATAATGGCTGATCTCAGAGATTCGGGTGCAATTGAACAGGACGCTGATGTTATTTTGTTTATATACAGAGATGAAGTCTATAATGAAGACTCTGAGCAAGGAAACAAGGCAGAAATAATAATTGGAAAACAAAGAAATGGGCCAATAGGGACTATATACCTAACTTTTCTTAAAGAATTTACTCGTTTTGAAAATTTTTCTAATGATGGCTTTTACGAATCATTTGAATGACAAGACTTACAACAGAGCTCTTAATAGAACCAAATATCGTTAGAGAAAACATAACTAAACTAAAGAGCAAAATAAATAATTCTTCAAATTTTATGGCTATCATCAAATCTGATGCATATGGCCATATTCTATCTAAAATAGTTAATGATATTGATGATTTGGTTGATGGCTACGGTGTTGTTCGTCTTGAGGAGGCAATACAAATTAGAAAAATTTCAAAAAAAAAGATTTTGTTGATGCAAGGTATATATTCAAATGAAGACCTTCATGAAGCAATTTCATATTCTTTAGATCTTGTTATTCATAACAATCATCAATTTAAAGTAATAAAAGAAAATAATTATTTTAACAATCTTTGGTTCAAAATTAATACTGGAATGAATAGACTTGGCTTTGATGAAGACGAGTTTATGAATATTTATAATTCTTATTTGACTGACAAAGAATTTATTTTAATGTCTCATCTCGCAGCATCAAATGTTGTAAATGAGCCATCAAATAAGGCGCAGTTTGATAAATTTGATAACTTATATAAAAAATTACATTCTAATGTTGCAAAAAGCATTGCAAATACAGGATGCATAATGAATTTTCCAGAAAAATCCTATGATTGGGTTAGAGTTGGCATAGGAATTTTTGGTGGTTATATTGGTAATGAAGAACTTAAAACTGCGATGACTCTCAGATCTCCAATAATAAATATTAGAGATATTAATAAAGGTGAAAAAGTTGGCTATGATGGAAGAGCAATCGCTAAGAAAAATATGAAAATAGCTACTGTTTATATGGGTTACGCAGATGGATTACCAAACCATATTAAAGACGGGACTACTGTAAGAATTAAAGATCAAGACGCAAATATTTTTGGCAAGGTTAGTATGGATGTAGCGACTGTTGATATTACGAATATTAAAAATTGCAAAATTGGAGACTGGTGTGAATTTTTTTCACCAGAACATTCAATTAATAATTTAGCTTCGTCAAATAATTTAATATCATATGATCTGATGATTAGACTCAAATCAAGAGTTAAAAGATATTATAAAAATATTTAGATTTACTTCATCATTTAGATGAATATCATTTAACTATTAAGTTCTTTCTGTTATTCTAATATCCCATCATGATTAAATTTACTGATGGCAGAAACTAAATACATTTTCATAACAGGCGGAGTAGTCTCTTCTCTCGGAAAAGGTATAGCTGCAGCATCCATAGGAGCGCTTCTGGAATCAAGAGGTCTATCTGTATCATTAATTAAAGTCGATCCCTACATAAACGTTGATCCTGGAACAATGAGTCCATTTCAACATGGAGAAGTATTTGTAACAAATGATGGCACCGAAACAGATCTAGATCTTGGTCACTATGAACGATTTGTAAGATTTCAAGCATCAAAAAAAAATAACTTCACTGCAGGAAAAGTTTATGAAACAGTTATTAGAAATGAAAGAAAAGGAAGATATCTTGGAGGCACAGTTCAAGTAATTCCTCACATAACAAACGAAATTAAAAAGAGAATTAAGGAGGGTGGTCAAGGAAAAGACATTGCTATTGTAGAAATCGGAGGAACAGTTGGAGATATTGAGAGTCAGCCATTTGTTGAAGCAATTAGGCAAATGGCATTGGATCTTCCATCATCATCATGGGCTTTTGTTCATCTTACTTTAGTGCCTTACATAAAAGCTTCTGGAGAACTCAAAACTAAGCCAACACAACATTCTGTAAAAGAACTGAGATCATTGGGAATTGGCCCTAATTTATTAATTTGTAGATCTGAACAAGAGTTACCAAAAGATGAAAAAGAAAAAATAGCACTATTTTGCTCAGTTCATAAGAATAATGTTATCTCTATGCATGATGTAGAAACAGTATATTCAATTCCAATACTGCTTAATAAACAAAAAGCAGATCAGATAATTCTTAAAAAGTTAAACATTAATTCAAAAAATCCTAACTTGTTAGATTGGAAAGGTGTTGTGAGGGCGAAACTTCAACCAAAAGGTGAAACAAATATAGCGTTCGTTGGAAAATATACTGAACTTAAAGATTCTTATAAATCAATTAACGAAGCTTTAGATCATGCAGGTATTAAAAATAAAATTAAAGTAAATATAAATTTTGTTGAAGCTGAAACTATTACAAGAAGAAATGTCAAAACTATTTTGAAAGATTGTGATGGAGTTCTTGTTCCAGGTGGCTTTGGGATAAGAGGAGTTGAGGGAATGATAAATGCTTGTAAATTCGCAAGAGAAAATCAAATACCTTATTTAGGAATATGTCTTGGAATGCAAG
The DNA here is from genome assembly GCA_023703615.1 of SAR86 cluster bacterium. NCBI lineage: Bacteria > Pseudomonadati > Pseudomonadota > Gammaproteobacteria > SAR86 cluster bacterium. The sequence continues at coordinate 328,862 of CP097971.1, forward strand.
TTGCCCTAATAGAATTTGCTCGAAATGTTCTAAATCTTAAAAACGCTAACAGTACTGAGTTTAATGCAAAAACAAAATATCCTGTAATTGCACTTATTACTGAATGGAATGATATCTCTGGCAAGAAAGAGAAAAGAAATAAAAATTCAGATCTTGGAGGAACTATGAGACTTGGAGGACAATTATGCAAGCTTAAAAAGTCCTCAAATGCTTATAAAATGTATAAAAAAGACGAAGTTATTGAGAGGCATCGACATAGATACGAAGTAAACCCTTTCTTCAAAGATATGATGGTAAATGCTGGATTAAGTATTGCTGGAACTTCAATTGACGACAAGCTTGTTGAAATGATAGAAATTAATAATCATAAATGGTTTTTAGCATGTCAGTTCCATCCTGAATTCACTTCCAATCCAAGAGATGGACATCCTATTTTTAATAGTTATATTAAGAGTACAATAGTAAAGTGATTATGAATGCGTTAAACCTAAGAAATTTCGAGATTAGTAATAATAAAACCATGACCCTTATGGGAGGAGTTAATGTATTAGAATCTAGAGATCTTTGTATGGAGGTAGGGGAAAAATTTAAATCTATTTCAGACGATTTAAAAATTAACTATATATTTAAAGGTTCTTTTGACAAAGCAAATAGAAGCTCTATTGACTCTTTTCGAGGTCCAGGACTAGATGAAGGATTGAAGATTTTGGAGGAAATATCTAAAGAATTTGATATTCCAACTATCACAGATATTCATGAGCCAGAGCAAGCTAAACCTGTTGGTGAGGTTTGCGAAATTATTCAAGTTCCTGCATTCTTGGCAAGACAAACTGATCTAGTAATTGCTGCAGCTAAGACTGGTAACATTCTTCAATTTAAAAAGCCACAATTTCTATCTGCTCCAGAAATGAAAAATATAATTAAGAAATGTGAGTCAGCTGGAAATAGTAAAATAACTCTCTGCGAAAGAGGCAGTTCTTTTGGATATAACAATTTGGTTGTTGACACTCTAAATTTTCAAATTCTAAAAAATTTAAATAAACCAGTTATATTTGATGTTACGCATTCGCTTCAACTTCCTGGAAGCCAAGGTAATTCTGCAGGTGGAAGGAGAGAATACCTCTTCAGTCTTGCAAAAGCTGGATTATCTCAAGGAATCGCTGGATTGTTTTTAGAGGCCCATCCTGATCCCGACAAAGCTAAATGCGATGGACCATGTGCCTTAAAATTAGAAATGCTAGAACCATTTCTTGTTCAGCTTAAAGAATTAGATGATTTTATTAAAAATCAAGATGCGCTAGAGATCTCATAAGAAATGTCAAAAATATCTTCTATAAAATCTATACAAGTCTTAGATTCAAGAGGACTGCCAACAGTTGCCTGCAGGATAACACTTGAAAATTCGCTTACTGCTGGAGTAATGATTCCAAGTGGTGCATCCACAGGTAATAAAGAAGCAATTGAACTTAGAGATAACAGAGATGAATATATGGGAAAGGGAGTTATCGATGCAGTTAACAATATCAATGAAAAAATCAAGCCTCTTCTGATTGGTATTGACCCATCGGATCAAAAACAAATTGATACAATGCTTATTGAATTAGATGGTACACCTGATAAATCAAATATTGGAGCAAATGCAATTCTTGCTGCATCTCTTGCATCATGTAGAGTAGCAGCAAAAGATAATGATATGAGTTTACATTCATATTTTAGTTTTTTGTATAAAGAAATTACTGGAAATACAGTTTTTTCATCAATTCCTATGCCAATGTTAAATATATTAAATGGAGGAGAGCACGCAAATAACAACATTGATATTCAAGAATTTATGATAATTCCTAAAGCTGCTAAAAACTTTAGAGAGGCAATGCAATGGTCCTCTGAAATATATTGGAACCTTAAGAAGATTTTAAAAAAAAATGGCCACTCAACCGCAGTAGGTGATGAGGGTGGTTTTGCACCAAATTTAAAATCTAATGAAGACGCAATTAAGCTTATAGTTGAATCAATATCAGCTTCAAAATTAAAACCAGGTGAGGATGTTTTTTTATCGCTAGATTGCGCTTCAAGTGAATTTTACAAAAACAAAAAGTATCATTTAAAAGGAGAACAAAAAATCTTAGATTCGAAGGAATTTACTGACTACTTATCAAATTTAATTGATAGTTATCCAATTATTTCAATTGAGGATGGTATGGATGAAGATGATCATGAGGGGTGGAATATTTTAACAAAAAAAATTGGTTCACATTGTCAATTAGTTGGAGACGATTTATTTGTAACAAATAAAGATATACTTTTAGATGGTATTAATAAAAATTTAGCAAACTCAATTTTGATTAAGTTTAATCAAATTGGATCAATAACTGAAACTATTCAAACAATTGATTTAGCAATTAAGCATGAATATAAGTCAATAATTTCTCATAGGTCTGGTGAAACAGAAGATACTACGATTTCAGACCTTGCTGTTGGTCTAGGTGTTGGCCAAATTAAAACTGGTGCTCCATGTAGATCTGACAGAGTTGCAAAATATAACAGATTACTATGGATCGAAGAGGAGAATTCTAAATTAAGTTTTTCTAAATGAATAAACTATATTATTTGATAAGTTTATTTTTATTTATATTAATTATTCTTCTGTTGCAGAGTATTTTTTTTGGTAATAACAGCTTTAAAGCTAGGACATTGCTTGAACAAGAAAACAATGAACAAATTAAAGAGAATAATGACCTTAAAGAGCAAAATGAAATTTTAGAATTTGAAATTAAAAATGCACAAAGTTCAAATGAACATATTGAAAATTTTGCAAGAGAAAAGCTAAATCTTACATACCCAGATGAAGAGTTTATTATATTTGAAGAACAAAAGAACGCAGATGAAGAATAAAATTTTAGCAGTAATTCCAGCAGCAGGATCTAGTGAAAGATTTAATAGTGAAGAATTAAAACAATATGCCGATTGTGGAGGACGCTCTGTATTAGAGATGGCAGTTAGTCCATTTCTTGATTCAGAAATTATCACAAAAGTTATTATATGTATATCTACCAATGATACATTTATAAAAAATCAAAATTTCATTAATGATCCTAAAATTTTATTAATAGAGGGTGGTTCTACTAGAGCTCATTCAGTATTGAACGCACTTCAACATGAAGAGTTTAATGATTACCAATATGTGATAGTCCATGATGCGGCTAGACCAAATATTACTGAAGCTGATATAAATAAAATACACAACGATATAGTTTGTAATGCATCAGATTGCGCAATACTATATCAACCCTTAACTCAGTCAATAAAGCAAGTCTCAAAAAATATTGATAAAACTTTAGATAGATCCAAATATTACTTAGTACAAACTCCAAATATTTCTAAATTAGATAAATTAAGAGATCTCCTTAAGAATTTAATTAATAAAAACATTGAAGTACCTGATGAATCATTTGTATTTGAATTTTCAAATTTAAAAATAACTAAAGTTTTAGGAAGATCTTCAAATATAAAAATTACTTTCAAAGAGGATTTGGAGTTAGTGAGAAAATTTTCAACTAGAATAGGCACAGGTTTTGATCTTCATAAATTTATTCCTGGAAAGGGCATCCTTTTAGGCGGACATTACCTTGCATGTGATTACGATGTTGAAGCTCACTCAGATGGAGATGTTTTACTCCACTCAATTGCAGATTCAATTTTAGGTGCATCAGCTCAAGGGGATATTGGATATTTTTTTTCAGATAAAGATGAAAAAAATAAAAATATAGATAGTAAAGAAATCATAAATTTTTGTATTGAAAAATTAAATGAATTAGAGTTAGAGATATATAACTTAGATACAACAATAATTTGTGAATATCCAAAAATAAATCCGCATAGGGATGAGATAATTAAATCATTATCTAAGATTTTAAAAATTTCAGAATCTAAGATTGGGTTAAAGGCTACAACCTCAGAAAAAATAGGAATAATTGGAAAAAATAAAGCAATTGCTGTTCAGTCAGCAGTAAATTTAAAAAAAATTAAATGAAAATACTTTTAACAAATGATGATGGTTATGATGCACCAAATATTGTTTCCCTATATAAGAAGTTATCTAAGAAGCATGATGTTTGGATTGTTGCTCCTGAAAAAAATTGTAGTGGCATGAGTGCTGCAATATCTTTTCTTAAGGAAATAGAAGTCAGAAAGGTTGCTGATAAAATATTTGCTGTTGATGGAACGCCAGCAGATTGCACATATTTAGGATTATTAAGCATTGTTGATTTTGAATTTGATATTGTTATTTCAGGAGTAAATCATGGAGCAAATATCGGAAATGATGTCATTTATTCTGGAACAGTTGGCGCAGCTGTTGGGGGAAGAAAATTAAAGTATCCTCCCATTGCAATTTCTGTAGCATCTTATTCGACTTTAAATATAGATTTTATTGTAAATAAATCTTCCGAACTTATCGATAAAATAATTAAACTGCCTGCTATCTTCGATGGTAAAGTTTTTAATATAAATTTTCCTGATTTGAATGAGAAAAAATGTAAAGGCATTAAGGTTACAGGGGTTGCAAAAAGAGATATTCCTGCAAAACCGATTGAAGTTGAATCAGAGAATGATAACAAAAGATATAGATATAACCTTTCTGGCAAACCAATCAAAGAATCAATTACGACAGATGCTGATGCTCTTCAAGATGGATTTATTTCAGTATCAATTCTTGATTATGGTCTAGATAACCCAAATCTAAGAGAAAAGTTAACAGATTTTATCTATGAATAATTCTGGGTTTGCTTTTAGGCGCGTTCGTGAGGAAATGATAGAAACTCTTTTGGAAATGGGCATTAAAGACTTTAGAGTGCTCGATGCTATGTCTCAAATTCCAAGGCATATTTTTTTAGACGAAGCCTTAAGATCTAGGGCATACGAAAACAGATCCCTTACAATTGGCTATAAACAGACAATTTCTCAACCATATATTGTTGCAAAAATGACCGAATTGTTAATATCTCACACAAACTCTAGAGGAAAGATTTTTGAAAATATTTTAGAACTGGGATCAGGTTGTGGTTATCAATCAGCGGTCTTATCTTTCTTTAGTCAAAAGGTTGATTCAATAGAAAGAATTAAACCGCTTGTTAAAAAATCAATAGAGAATTTATCAAATTTAAATATAGAGAATGTTGCATTTATTCATGGCGACGGTTATCAAGATTGGGATAAGAAAAAAAAATATGATGGTATTTTATGTGCAGCAGCTCCAAGAGCCTACCCTGACGATTTAATTTCAGTATTGAATGTAAATGCAAAGTTAGTTATTCCAGTGGGTGGCACCTCACAAAAGCTAGTTGTTATTTCAAAAAGTATAAATAACGAAATCGAAGAAAAAAAATATGATGACGTATCATTTGTACCTATGCTTGCTGGAAAATCAGATGATGGTTCTGAAACATGAAAGATAAAATTAAATATTTTATCGCAGGTATTTTTATTGGATTGTCTGAATTATTGCCAGGAATTTCTGGTGCTACCGTGGCATTAATGTTTGGCGTTTATAAAAAAATATTAAATTTTTTAACAAAATTTAAAGATTTTAATTTTATGGTTCCTCTCATATTTGGAATGTTATTAAGTATTTTTGCATTTTCTACATTAATAGATTTTTTATATAAAAATTACACCAGCATATTTAATTTTTTAATAGCATTATTGATGATTGGATATGGATGCTTTTTGGTAATAAATACCTATTTAAATGAAAATATTTCTAAGGGGAAATTTTTTTATGTGAATATTTTTTGTGCGGTTTTTATTGGTTTTTGCTTAAGTGGATTTTACATGGATGGTCTTTATAGACCTGATGGCCCATTTATTCCATCATCATTATCATTGATTATTTTTGGTTTTTTTGCCTGTTCATTTTTACTATTTCCTGGAGTTTCAGGAAGTGCATTTCTCCTTGCTGCTGGAGTATATCCTTATATTATTGGTAGTATTTCTGAATTGAATTTTGAAGTTTTATTTCCCTTTGCAATTGGCATGCTTGTCGCCGCTATTATTATGCCTAGAATTATTAATAGAGCATATGATAAATATGGAAAATCAATTTTAGTTTTTTTTGGTGGATTGATTTTAGCTGTAGGTATAAATTATCTGTTATAAGAACTTTTTTTTATCTTTAATTTCTTTATATTTTTCTGCATCTGGAAGAGGTTCTTTCGATTCGGTTATATTTTCATAGACATCTGAAAGTCTTGCATTAATTTCAATAAATTCTATTTGATCTTGTGGTAATTCATCTTCAGAAAAAATTGCGTCAATAGGACACTCTGGCTCACAAAGAGCACAATCAATGCATTCATCCGGATGTATAACAAGAAAATCAGGCCCTTCATAAAAACAATCTACCGGACACACCTCAACACAGTCGGTATATTTACATTTAATGCATGCTTCAGTAACAACAAATGTCATTTTCGATTTTTTTAATTGAATTTATAAATAAACTTTATGACAAATAGAAAAAAAAATATATAAAAAAGCATATTTAAGTTGAATATTTTAATAATAGTATTATACTGTATGTATATACAGTAAGGAGTTCAACATGGGAAAATCAAAAGATACTAGTGGTAAAACACTTAAGGATACACTTGCAGACATAGATAGTCACTTCGGTAAAGGTACCGTAATGAGAATGGGAGATAGAGAAAATCTAGATATCCCTTCAATCTCAACAGGCTCTCTTGGACTTGATGTTGCTCTTGGGATAGGTGGGATTCCAAAAGGAAGAGTTACAGAAATATATGGACCTGAGTCCTCTGGCAAAACTACATTGACACTGCAAATAATTGCTCAATGCCAAAAAGAGGGTGGAACTTGTGCTTTCATAGATGCCGAGCATGCACTTGATCCTCAATATGCAGAAAAACTTGGAGTAAATGTTGATGAACTATTACTGTCTCAACCAGATACAGGTGAACAAGCTCTTGAAGTTGCTGATATGTTAGTAAAATCTAAAAGCGTAGACCTAGTAATTATTGATTCAGTTGCAGCACTAGTTCCAAGAGCAGAAATAGAAGGTGAAATGGGAGATCATCATGTAGGATTACAAGCAAGATTGATGTCACAAGCACTTAGAAAGATAACAGGAAATATTCAACGTTCTGGCGCCACAGTAGTTTTTATTAATCAGATAAGAATGAAGATTGGAGTTATGTTTGGAAGTCCTGAAACAACAACTGGTGGTAATGCTCTTAAATTTTATTCATCAGTTAGGCTTGATATACGCAGAATAGGTTCCGTAAAAGAAGGTGATGAAGTAATGGGTAATGAGACTAGGGTAAAAGTTGTGAAAAATAAAGTATCCCCACCATTTAAACAAGCTGAGTTTCAAATTATGTATGGATTAGGTATAAATCAAGAGGGCGAGATACTTGATTATGGCAATAAATTAGGACTAGTTGAAAAGTCTGGTGCCTTCTATAAATTAGATGGTGAAACTATTGGTCAAGGCAAGGTTAAGGCCAGCATGTTTCTTAAAGAAAATGCTAAGATTAGAAACAAACTTGTAAAAGAAATTCGATCTTCATATATCACCTCTAATTCAAAATAATTTGTTTTTTGATACAATCCTTGTTAATTTAAAGTTAACAGGGATTCTTTATGGCAGAAAAAGCATATATTGTTGAAGCAGTTAGAACTGCTGGAGGAAAGAGAGATGGTAAACTCAGTAAATGGCATCCTGCGGATTTAGGTGCACAAGTTTTAGATGAGTTAGTAACTCGTCTTGATATGGATCCAGCACTTGTAGATGATGTTATCTTTGGTTGTGTTGATCAAGTAGGCGCCCAATCTGGAAATATTGCTCGAAATGCAGTTCTTTCTTCATCTTTTCCTGAATCAGTTCCAGGCACCTCTGTTGACCGTCAATGTGGATCATCTCAGCAAGCAATTCATTTTGCAATTCAGGCAGTGATGTCTGGAACTCAAGATATTGTAATAGGTGGTGGCGTTGAGGTAATGTCAATTGTTCCAATTGGTGCTTCAGTTACTGATGGCTTTAATGCAGGTCATGGATTCCCTTTTGACTCAGATGGTATGAAAGTAAGATATCCAAATGTCTTTTTCTCCCAATTTACAGGAGCAGAACTTGTTGCAAATAAGTGGAAACTTTCAAGAGAAGATCTTGATTCTTTTGCATTAGAAAGTCATCAAAAAGCTGCTTATGCTACAGAATCAAAATTTTTTGATAAAGAAATTCTTCCAGTTATAGGTAAAAATGATAATAACTTTAACGATTTAGTTTTTAGTGATGAGGGAATTAGATTCGATGCTTGTTTAGAAAAACTAGCTGGCCTTAAGCCAGTAACAGAGGGAGGTGTTATTACTGCAGGAAATGCCAGTCAAATTACTGATGGAGCAGCCGCGGTTATTATTTGTAATGATAATGGCCTAAAAAAAATAAAGGCAAATCCTAGAGCAGAGATTGTTGCTATTTCAGTTGTAGGTGACGATCCCGTATTTATGTTAACAGGCCCAATACCAGCATCAAAAAAAGCTCTTGAATTTGCTAATTTGTCTATAAATGATATGGATCTTTATGAAGTGAATGAAGCTTTTGCTCCCGTTCCTTTAGCATGGGCAAAAGAGTTAAATGCAGATCATTCAAAACTCAATGTTAATGGCGGCGCAATGGCACTTGGCCACCCTCTAGGTGCAACTGGTGCAAAATTAATGACTACTCTTTTGCATGAAATGGATAGAAGAAAATCTAAATATGGCCTTCAAGCTATTTGTGAAGGTGGTGGAACAGCTAACGCAACAATAATTAAAAGAGTAAGTTGAAGAATATCTCTCTGAAACTTTATAACTATAATGCATTCAGTTCTTAAGAACACATATGCGAGAGAACTTTCAAATATATCAAAAAAATGTATTCCTTCTGGCTTCAACAACTCACAAATTCTCTTAAAAAATTATAGTCTTGGGGAAGAACTAGGTTTTAGTAAGGAGTTTTTAGATTCTGATGAGTGTGTGAAAATATTTTCTGGAAATACATTACTTAAAGATTCAATACCAATTGCTCAGGCTTATGCAGGCCATCAATTTGGACAATTTAATCCACATCTTGGTGACGGAAGGGCGATTCTATTAGGCGAAATAAAAAATTATGATATTCAATTAAAAGGCATCGGAAAAACACCCTTTTCGAGAAGAGGAGACGGTAACTCTGCATTAGGTCCCGTCCTAAGAGAATATATAATAAGTGAATTTATGAACTCAGCAAATATACCTACGACAAGATCATTATTCGCTATAAAAACTAATGAAAATGTATTAAGGGAAACAAAACTTCCTGGAGGTATTTTAACGCGTGTTGCAAAAAGCCATATCAGAATAGGGACATTTGAGTTTGCAGCAATGCAAAATATTAAAACTTTAAAGAAATTAGCAGATTATTCTATCTCTAGACATTATCCTGATCTAAAGGATGTAGATGATAAATATTTAAAGTTTTTTGCTTCAGTTTGCAATAGACAAGCAAAACTTGTTTCAAAATGGATGAATATTGGGTTTGTTCATGGGGTTATGAATACTGATAATATAACAATTTCTGGAGAAACTATTGATTATGGTCCTTGTGCATTTATGGATAGCTATGATCCAGAAATTGTATTTAGTTCAATCGATATTGGCGGAAGATATTCTTACAAAAATCAGCCAGCAATTCTTATATGGAATCTTTCTAAGCTAGCACAAACACTAATACCTTTGATAGATAAAAAAGAGAATAAAGCAATAGAAAAATTGACTGAAGTTTTGCAGCATGTAATGCCATGCTATCAAGAATATTTTTATAAAGAATTAGGAAAAAAATTGGGCTTAGAATCACTAAATAAAAAACATATTATACTAATAAAAGACTATCTTAAAATTTTAAAAAGTGAATCAATTGACTTTACTTTATCTTTTAGAAATTTATCAAATATTCTCGGCAAAATAATGACAATTGAGGATTCAGTTTTCGTAAATGTAAATGATTTCAAAAAATGGTTAAAAAACTGGAATGATGAAATTTCTAAAAAGATCAATATAAAAGATGTTATAAAAAAAATGGATCTAATTAATCCTTGTTATATTCCAAGAAATCACATTATTGAAAATGCTCTACATAATGCATTAAATGGTGATATGTCTTTGATAGAAGAACTAATGCAGCTTTATAAAAATCCTTTTGAAGAACAAGAAAAAAAAGATCTGTTTAAAAAGCCAGCTGAGACTAGATCTCAATATGTAACGTTTTGTGGTACTTAAAACTTGTGATTATAGTTCGTCTTCCCATTCAAATTTTGGTAGTTCTTTAAAGAGATTTCTTAAGCCATTTGACCATTTGCTTGATAAGTCTGAAAAGAAGGGCGTTTTAAATTGCAAATGCTCTTCTTGTGATATCGACATAGAATCTATCTTATAAGCAATTAAATCTATAGGTGGACCAACAGTAAGATCACTTTTCATTGTTGAGTCAAATGAGACGAGGGCACACCTTGCGGCATCACCTAGTGAAGTCTCGCTTCTTATAAGTCTATCCAATATTGGCTTGCCATATTTTGTCTCACCAAGTTGAAAAAATGGCTTAATTTCAGATGCTCTTATATAGTTACCAACTGGATAAACCATCATGAGGTCTGGATCTTGTCCTTGGATTTGACCACCAATAATAAAATTTGAACCAAGATGCGTATTAACCGAAATCCCATCTGTTTTTGAATGATTCCATGAAATTTGACCAATATAATCAGCAATTTCATCAAAATTATTACAAGTATTTAGACTAGCAAGTGGACTTTTAGAATCAAGGTCATTTCTAAGAGTCTTAAAAACATGTTGGGATGTAGATAAATTTCCAGAAGTAACAATAACTATGCATCTATCGCCAACGGCATATGTGAACATTTTCTTATAAGTAGAAACATTATCTAAGCCAGCATTAGTTCTGGAATCAGATGCCATAACAATTCCATCTTTCATTTTCATTCCAACACAATAAGTCATATTTTTTGATCACCTTTATTAAGATTAAATATTTTATATTTATATAACAAAAAAATACATAATATTTGCTACCTTTACATCTTGTTTTAATAGATCTTAAAATATAATGTATATATAAACGTTCATCTTTTAATGAAAGACGGAAGTAGGTTAGAACCGAAGGAACGCAAAATGCTATCTTATCTGATTTAACTTTTATTAATTGAATAACATAAAAGTTATGAAAAACATAAAAAAACAAGGAACTAATTTTTTTAACGAATATTTAAATGATAAAAATATTCCTCGAAGAGGTTTCACAAATGTTTTTAATTATTTTTCTAAACTAACTAGTGCTAAAAAGTATTCTCTAACAAAAATGCGTGATTCTGTTATTCGAACTATGGGCGTAACTTTCCGTGTATATAACAAAAAGAAACTTGTTGATAGAGAATGGCCATTAGATTTAATGCCAAGGATAGTTAAACAAAGAGAATGGGACTTAGTGCAAGATGGCCTAATCCAAAGAACAAAGGCAATCAATTTATTTATAGATGATGTTTATCATAAGCAAGAATTTTTAAATAAAAATCCTGTTTTGAAATCACTAATCTTAGATTCACCCAACTATCTTAAAGAATGTAAAAATATTAAACCAAAAAATAAGATGTGGGCAAATATATCTGGTATTGATTTAATTAAAGATCACAATGGTAAGTTCTATGTTTTAGAGGATAATCTAAGAGTTCCTTCAGGTGTTGCTTATATGCTTGAAAATAGAAACATAATGAAGAAAGTTGTACCAAATCTTTTTAATAAATATCAAGTTTCTCCAGTTGATGATTATACTTCTCAACTATATTCATGCTTACTAGATGCCAGCTATTCAAAGGACAAAAAAAAGACAGTTGTAATTTTAAGTCCTGGCGTTTTTAATTCAGCTTATTTTGAACATGCCTATTTAGCACAACAAATGGGCATTAATCTTGTTGAATCAAAAGATTTATTTTTATCAAAAGATAATTTTGTTTATATGAAAACAATTCAAGGTAAAAAGAAAGTTGATGTGATCTATAGAAGAGTAAATGATAACTTTCTTGACCCTAAAGTATGGATTAAAGATTCCACATTAGGAGTTCCTGGCATTATTAATTCATGGAAAGAAAAGAAAATAGCCATTGTAAATGCTCCAGGCTCTGGTGTTGCAGATGACAAAGCTGTCTATGCTTTTGTTCCAAAAATGATTGAATTTTATTTAGGTGAAAAATCAAAACTTCGTCAGGTTAAAACATATCTCTGCGCATTTGACAAGGATAAAAAGTATGTTCTGGAGAATATAAATAAGCTCGTCTTAAAACCTGTTAATGAGTCAGGAGGTTATGGAATTATGATAGGACCAAATGCATCAAAAAAAGAAATTAATGAATACAAATTAAAAATAATAGCTAATCCAAGAAATTTTGTTGCACAACCATTAATAAAACTATCAACTACTCCAACTCTTATAAAAAATTCTATTCAACCTCGTCATATTGATTTAAGACCATTTATATTGTCTGGAAAAAAAATATTTGTTACAAAGGGAGGCCTTACAAGAGTAGCACTTAAAAAAGGCTCAACTATTGTTAACTCCTCACAAGGTGGCGGCAGCAAAGACACATGGATAATACATTAAAATGCTATCAAGCATTGCTGAAAAAATATATTGGCTTTCAAGATATATAGAAAGAGTAGAAAATACATCAAGACTAATTAATGTGAATTCCGATCTACTTTTAGATATACCTCATGATGAATCAAATGATTTAAAGCATTTAATTCAAATCACAGGCCATATAGAAAATTTTAAAAAACCTAATTATAAAGAAAATGTATTTTTCTTTTTAATAGAAGATGAAACCAATCCGTCATCAATAAAATTTTCTCTTGAAATGGCAAAAATGAATTCAAGATATCTTCTTACAATGCTACCAAAATCTGCATGGGAACAATTTAATAATTTATACACAGATTTTACTATTTCAAAAAAAATGAGGAGAAATAGTGATGATCTCTATCAAATCATTCGAAATTCTCAAAGATTTTTTGCTATTATTTCTGATGGAATGCAGAGAAATAATGTATTTAATTTTATTAAACTAGGTAGATTTATTGAAAGGGCGGACATGTTATCAAGAATTATTGAAGATCAAATCTTAAGAAAGGAAACTTATGTAAACAAATATTATCAAAATCTTCAATGGAGCAGCGTCTTGAGATCAATAAATGGATATGAATCATTCAAGTCTATAAACAAAGATAACTTAAATCAGGAGATAGTTTTAAAATATATAATTATGGAAAGATTATTTCCAAGATCATTAAAATACTGTGAAAATAAACTGCTAGAAGTTTTAAAATATTTACCAAGATCTAAAAAAATACTAAACACTTCTCGGGCTTTATTGAAAGATTTTTCAAACAATAATTTTTATAAAAACGATAAGAAAATTCTAAAACTTCTAGATGACTTTCAATTAGGTTTAATTAAATTGGATAAAGAAATACACGAGAGATTTTTTATATATTAATTTTTAAAGAAATCTAATATTGTTTTAATATCATCAATTGGATTCACAGAATTTTTGCCATTTCTACCTAATAATTCAATCTCCTTGTTTTTAAGAAAATTTTTACCAATAATTATATTTAGAGGAATACCTATAAGTTCTGAATCTTTAATTTTAGCTCCGTATCCGTCTTTTCTATCATCTAGGATAACCGAATAGCCCATTTCACATAATTCTTGATATAAATCATTTGCAGCAGATGTAATTTTTTCATCCTTATTATGACCAATTGAAATTATGTTTATATCAAATGGAGCAATACTATGTGGCCATATAATTCCCTTTTCATCGTAGTTTTGCTCTATAGCAGCAGCAACTAATCTAGAAACTCCAATGCCATAACAGCCCATAAAGAGCGTTGACTTTTGCCCATCTGAATTCAAAACACTAGCATTCATTGATTCTGCATAAAGCTTACCTAATTTAAAGATATGTCCAACTTCAATTCCTTTTTTAACTTGAATAACTCCGTTACCATCAGGTGATGGTTTACCGTTAAGAGAATTGATGTCTTCATCATCTTTTAGTAGTAATTCTGTATTAATTGCAAATTCTGATGAATCACTTATTGCTATCGAATCTTCACCATTTTCAGCAAGAACGTGAAATTCTTCTGAGCTATCACCACCAATTGCACCAGAGTCTGCTTTAGAAATCTTAAAATCTAGACCAATTCTATTCAATACTCTTTTATATGTGTCTCGCATTGACAAATATGTTTCTTGAAGAGACTCTTCATCTATATTAAAACTATATGAATCTTTCATTAAGAATTCTCTGCCTCTCATAATTCCATATCTTGGTCTCACTTCATCTCTAAATTTAGTTTGAATTTGATATATATTTAAAGGTAGCTCTTTATAACTCTTAATGTTATCTCTAATAATATCAGTGATAATTTCTTCATGGGTAGGGCCAAGACAAAAATTTCTTTGATGCCTGTCTTGAATTCTAAGCAATTCAGGACCCATTTTTTCCCATCTTTGAGTTTCTTCCCATAGTTCTTTTGGCTGAACCATAGGCATAAAGACCTCTTGAGCTCCAGAAGCATTCATTTCTTCTCTAACAATATCCTCTACTTTTCTGAGAACGCGAAGTCCAATTGGAAGCCAAGAATAAATTCCTGATGCTACTTTGCGTATCATCCCAGATCTAAGCATTAGTTTATGACTAACTATTTCAGCTTCTTGCGGAGCGTCCTTTAGCGTAGGCAATAGTAGCTTTGAAAATAACATAGTTTATAATTTTATCTTTTTTTAGGTAATTATGCCGATTTATGACTATAAATGTTCAAAATGCGAACATCAAATTGAAGTAATACAAAAAGTAAATGATGAACCAAAGACTTTTTGTACAAAATGCAAAAGTGAGAGTTTGAAAAAACTTGTTTCAGCTCCGTCCTTTAGATTAAAAGGAGGTGGTTGGTATGAAACAGACTTTAAAACAGGTAAAAAAAAGAACATTTCAACAAATGAAGCAGCAAATACTGATAAAATTAAGAAAACTGCTAAACCAACCTCCAACGAGAGCTCTAAACAAGATAAAATTAAGGATTAAATAGGGAATATAAATGAAATCTCATTATTGTGGTGAAATTACCTCTTCTAATCTGAAGGAAGAAATAACAATTTGCGGATGGATTCACAGAAGAAGAGATCATGGAGGTGTGATTTTTCTTGACATAAGAGATATCAGGGGAATATGCCAAGCAGTTGTAAATCCTTCAAATAAAAAATCTTTTGAATTAGCAGAATCAATTAGAAATGAATATGTCGTTCAGATTTATGGAGTTGTAAGGAAAAGGCTTGAAGGCACAGTTAATAAAAATATGTTTACGGGTGAAATAGAAGTAGAAGTTGAAAATATAAATATATTAAGCAAAGCAAATACTCCAGTATTTCCAATTGATGAATATCAAGAGGTTAATGAAGATGTGAGATTAAAAAATAGGGTACTAGATTTAAGAAGACCAGAAATGAATGAAAGAATTATCACTAGATCAAAAATTACATCTTTAGTAAGAAATTATTTAGATAAGAATGAGTTCCACGAAATTGAAACACCAATACTTACCAAGGCAACGCCGGAAGGTGCACGAGACTATATTCTTCCAAGCAGGGTTCAGCCTGGAAGCTTTTATGCTTTACCTCAGTCACCTCAATTATTTAAGCAGCTCTTGATGATCGGTGGTTTAGATAAGTATTATCAAATTGCAAGGTGTTTTCGAGATGAAGATTTAAGAGCTGATAGACAACCCGAGTTTACTCAAATAGATATAGAAGCATCTTTTTTAAGCCAAGAAGAAATAATGGACATTAGTGAAAAGATGATAAAAAAAATTATCAAAGAGTTTTGTAATGACTCATTGAAGAAATTTCATATCATGGATTGGCATGATGCAATGGAGGGTTATGGATGTGATAAGCCTGATCTAAGAATTCCTCTGAACCTTGTTGATATATCAAATAGTGTTAAAGATGAGGAATTTAAAGTTTTTTCAGAACCTGCAAAGAAAAAAAATTGTAGAGTAGTAGCACTTAAAGTGCCTAATGGTAACTCTTTATCTAGAGGACAAATAGACGACTATACAAAATTTGTTTCAAAGCTTGGCTCAAAGGGCCTTGCTTATATAAAAGTTAATGATGTAAATGACTTAGAAAATGGTATTCAGTCACCGATATTAAAATTCTTAAAACCACTAACAATTTCAAATATATTTAAAGAATTAGAAGTTCAAACAGATGATTTAATATTTTTTGGTGCAGGCTCAGAGTCTGTTGTTAATTTATCAATGAGTAGTCTAATAAAAAAACTTGGAGAAGATTTAAAGCTGTTTACATCAAAATGGGCACCATGTTGGATTATAAATTTCCCAATGTTTGAAAAAAATAATGATGGCAATATAACACCACTTCATCATCCCTTTACTTTGCCAAAATGCTCAAAAAAAGAATTAGAAGAAAATCCAGAAAATTCTATTGCTTATGCATACGATCTTGTATTAAATGGTTATGAAATTGGGGGCGGTTCTCTAAGGATATATGATAAAGATATGCAACAGGCAATTTTTGATATTCTTAAAATTTCTCGAGATGAAGCAAACACCAAGTTTGGTTTTTTATTGAAAGCACTAACCTCAGGATGTCCACCTCATGGGGGTATAGCATTTGGTCTAGATAGAATAGTAATGCTAGTAACAGATACTAATAATATAAGGGATGTCATAGCTTTTCCTAAAACACAAAGCGCTACATGTCTATTAACTGATGCTCCGAGCAAAGTCGAACAGGAACAACTTGAAGACTTAAAAATTGTAAGCACTCATAAGGAAGAATAGTTTATGGCTGGTCATTCAAAATGGGCAAACATAAAACATAGAAAAGCAAGGCAAGATGCTTCCAGAGGCAAAGTATGGACAAAAGTAATAAGAGAAATTACTGTTGCTGCAAAGGACGGACCAGATCCAAATGACAATCCGCGGTTGAGATTAGCATTAGAAAAAGCTAACGCTGCAAACATGCCAAAAGACACCATCAAACGAGCTATCGAAAAAGGTTCTGGTACAGGTGATACTGGTTCATTAGAAGAAATTATATTTGAAGGCTATGGACCTGGCGGTATCGCTATTCTTGTAGAAACAATGACAGATAATCGCAATAGAACTGTTTCAGATGTGCGACACGCATTTTCAAAATTTGGAGGGAACCTTGGAACAGATGGCTCTGTTTCATATTTATTTAAAAAACTTGGGCTGATACATATATCAAAAGAATATACAGATGAAAAAATAATGGAACTAGTAATTGAGTCTGGTGCAGTTGACTATACAGAAGAGGATGAATTTTTTGAAGTAATAACAGATGCAAATGATTTTAATAATGTTCTTGAAACTTTTAAGCAAAAAAGTGTCGGATACATAAATGCTCAGTTAACTTTAAGAGCTGAAACATACATAAATATTGATCAAGAAATGTCAGAAAAAGTTATAAATATTATGGAATTTATGGATAATCTTGATGATGTTCAGGAAGTTCATACTAATGCAGAATTTACAGAAAATTTTGAAACAAAAGGATAGATATTGTCAATCAACTCCAGAAATAAAGGCGCAGCTTTTGAAAGACAAATAGCCAATGCTTTAATTGACGATTTGAATCTTAAAAATCCTGTCAAAAGAATTTTAGAGCAAACTAGAACTAAAGAATTACCAGATTTGATGCTAGGAAAATGGTGTATTGAATGCAAAGCATATGGTTCTGGTGCTGAACCTAGACCAGATTGGTGGGAACAGGTTCTTGCATCCTCTAGAGCAAATGGTTTCAAACCTGCACTTGTTTATAAGTTTAACAATAGACCAATCAAGGTAAGAATTCTGGCATGTTCATTAAATAAACATATAAGCAATAATATGGTTACTGTAGATCTTTTGTGGCCAGATTTTATTCAAGTATTATTAGAGTTATTTCAAGAGGATATTCAGTTGCATGAGCAAAATTATCAAGTGTAATGATTTAAACATCAAAATTTATGTTGAAGATACTGATTTTCAAGGAGTGGTATATCACTCAAATTATTTAAAGTTTTTTGAAAGATCAAGATCAGAATTTTTAGAAAAAAATAATATTTCTCAAAAAAAACTTATAACTTCCGGTAATGCCTTTGTAGTCAAAAGTATTGAAGTTCAATATTTAGCTTCAGCAAAATTAGGCGATGAGGTTATTGTTGAGTCAAATGTCGAAAAAATTTCAAATGCTAGATTGCTTTTTCACCAAAAAGTTTTTGAAGCCGAGAAAAACAGTGATTTAGTAAATGGTAAGGTTGAAGTTTGTTTTGTAGATCTTTCTACAAAAAAACCACAAAAGTTCTCAGATGATTTATTATTAATTTTTAAATAGGTAATAATTATGGACGATATTTCTGTACTAAATCTTTTTATAGAAGCTGGATTGGTTGTTAAGTTAGTAATGATTATTTTATTAATAGCTTCTCTTTTAACCTGGATTGTAATCTTTGAAAGATATAATTTTTTTAGAGATTTAAAAAAAACTAATTCTGATTTTTTAAAAACTTTTTGGAGTGGTGGCGATTTAAATAAATTATATGCAAAAACAGAGAATTCCAAAAATGTAGAATTTGGAGTAACAAATGTTTTTAAAAATGCTTTTAAAGAATTTAATCAATTAAAATTAGATAGATCTATTAATGAATTTGATTTAGAAAGCATCAATAGAGCGATGAGAGTTTCTATAACAGCAGATGAAGAGGTTATGAGTAAACATTTATCATTTCTTGCAAATGTAGGGTCGGTGAGTCCCTATATTGGTCTACTTGGAACTGTTTGGGGAATAATGACTTCATTTCAGGGCCTTTCTGATGCAACTCAGGCTACAATTAATGCAGTTGCTCCTGGAATTTCAGAGGCTCTTGTTGCAACGGCTCTTGGATTATTTGCAGCTATTCCTGCTGTTCTTGCATTCAATAAATTTACTTCAGAGCTTGAAAATATAAGTCAATCAACAGTTATTTTTTCTGAAGAGCTCGCAAGCATTTTTTATAAAGAGACCCTTAGGAAAAAATGATTTATAGATTAGGTAAAAAAAGAAAGCTTCACGCAGAAATAAATGTAGTTCCCTACATTGATGTTATGTTGGTCTTGCTCATTATATTTATGATACTTTCACCTCTTTTAATACAAGGTATAGATGTAAATTTACCAAAAACTGATACGACTAAAATGACTGTTCAAAACGAACCTCTAGTTATTTCAATAAATAATGCTGGAGAATACTTCTTAAATATTGGAGAAGAAACATTACCCATTGATCTTGAGGAATTAAAAAGAAAATCATCTGTTATTTTTAAGGCAAATCCAAAAATAGAAGTTATTTTTCAAAGTGATAAAAACGTTAAATTTGATTATGTTGCTAAAGCAATGGCCTCTGTTCAAAGTACTGGAATTACAAAAATAGGAATAGTGACAACTGGATATGCAGATTAGAGAGGATTATTTTTTAGCATCTTTTTATTCATTTCTTCTTCATGGAATGATCATTTTGTATCTAATGAATTTTTTTTATTTTGAAAAAAATGAAAATAAGATATTGAGCTCGCCAGTAAATGTAAATCTTGTTTTTCAAGAGCAAGTAACAAAAAACCAAAAAACTCAACCAAATGAAATTCCGAAGATAGAGATTAAACAAGAAAATATAAACAAAATTGAGCTTTCGCAAACTTTAACAAATCAAATAACACCAATAATTCAGAGAACTGATATTAATAAATTATTAAAAGAGGATGAAGTAGCTTTAAAAAAATCTCAAGCAGAACAAATAAATATTTTTAGTAATTTAATTATTCAAACTATTCAATCTGCATGGATAAAACCTAAAAATATTCAAGATGGACTTGTTTGCGAACTGAGAATCTTTGTTAATCAAAATGGAAGAGTATTAAAAGCTGATTTGATTAAAAGCAGTGGAAACATAAGATTTGATAATTCAGCATTAATGGCAATAGACAGGTTAGAAACTTTTAATTTTTATAATCAAATACCGAACAATTTATTTAATAAAGAATTTAAAAATATTCTTATTACTTTTAATCCAAAATGAAGATAAAGATTTTACCGTTTTTTTTTATTTCTCTTTTTTGTTTTTCTGAACTAAATCTGGAGATCACCAAAGGTGCAAATAATCCATTCTCAATAGCAATAATCGGTTTTAATGAAAATCAAAGAATGGGCAAAGAAGTTCTAAAAGTTATAAAAAATGATTTATTAAGAACAGGTGAGTTTAATATATTTAATGAAAAGGATTTATTATCTTTTCCAAAAAAAGAAGAAGACATAAATTTTAAAGATTTTAAATTATTGAATATGGATTATTTAATTATTGGATCAATTCAAATTGAAGATCAATATAATATAGTAGCGACCTATGACGTATATAATGTAAAAAGATCTATTAAAATTAGAAACTCAAAAGTATTCGGTATCCCAAAGAGAATTAGACAATTATCACACTATATAAGTGATGGAATATATGAGGAAATTACAGGAATTAAAGGTGTTTCTTCAACTAAACTTTTATATGTAAGTCAAACAATCGGTAGAAAAAATGAAGAAGTTTATAAACTATTAGTTTCCGATGCTGATGGAGCTAATGAACAAATTCTCTTAAATAGCAATGAGCCAATAATATCTCCAACATGGTCGCCAGATTCTTCCAAAGTGGCTTATGTTTCGTTTGAAACTGGAGTTGCAAAAGTTTATATCCAAGAGTTAAGAACTGGAAAACGAGAGCTTGCATTAGAAAGCAAATACCAAATCA
Source organism: SAR86 cluster bacterium (assembly GCA_023703615.1). Taxonomy (NCBI): domain Bacteria; kingdom Pseudomonadati; phylum Pseudomonadota; class Gammaproteobacteria; species SAR86 cluster bacterium. The sequence goes on from CP097971.1 coordinate 349,824, forward strand.
GCTCTCCATCTTGGTCACCAGATGGAAAATATCTTTCCTTGACTTTGTATCAAGATAAAAATGCTGAGATATATATTTTAAATCTAAAGAATAAAAATCTAACTAGACTTACAAATCATTATTCAATAGATACTGAATCGTCATGGTCATCGAAAGGCAGTAAAATTTTATTTACTTCAGGAAGATCTGGTTCACCTCAATTATACGAAATCAACCTTAGAAAATTTAATTCAAAGCCAAAACGGATTACCTTTGAAGGAAACTATAATGCTAAAGGATCTTACTTGCCAAATAATGAGGGCATAGTTTTTGTTCATAGATCTAACGGAAATTTCATAATAGCTTTAAAATACTTTGACGAAAACTTTATTAGACCTCTGACTGAGTCAAAATTAGATGAATCCCCTAGTATTTCTCCAAATGGTAATGTGATAATCTATGCAATAACAGAAGATAAAAAAAGTCTTTTAGCTGGATTGTCATTAAGCGGAACAAGGTTTAGGCTTCCTTTAAAAGATGGTGAAGTAAGAGAACCCTCATGGTCAGGATTCATAAGATAAAACTTAAGGAGATAATATGAACTTTTTAAACAAACAATATCTATACAATTTAAATTTATATATTGTACTAATTTTTATTTTAAGCTCATGTGCGAGCATGAATGTAACTCAAGAAAGCGTCTCTGATTCAGAAGTACAAACTGTAAAGGTTTCAAAATCAATAAGTGTTGAAGAACTTGATTATGAAACAAAAGCAATTTTTGCAAATGCAACAGTTTATTTTGAATTTGATAGATCAAATTTAACAAGTAAATCTATCCAAATTTTAAAAAGTGTTATTGACGCTATGAAAGAGAATTCTGCAGTTAAAATCACTATCTCAGGGCATGCTGATGAAAGAGGCACTAGAGAATATAATTTAGCATTAGGACAAAGAAGAGCTGCATCAGTTAAAGATTATTTTGTACTTAATGGAATAAATGCATCTAGAATTTCTGTAAAAAGCTTTGGTGAAGAAAAACTTTTATCAGATGGTATTGATGAAGCAAGTCACTCTAAAAACAGAAGAGCTGAGATAAACTAATTTAATGTTTCACTTAGCGTTAGCGCGAATAAATTTTTTTTGTTTTTTTATTTTTACTTTTTCTGCATCTTTAATTTTTTCACAGGATGCTGAATTAGATTCAACTCTATCTCAGGAATCATTTCAAGTTGATATTTTATTTCTAAAAATTCAAGAGCTCGAATCTCAAATAGAAAGATTGACAGACAAAGTTGAAGCTCAAGATTTTTTAATTGATAAGTTGATACAAGAATCATCACCTGATTTAGATAATAATGAATTAGATATAAATACTAATTCTTCTATTAGATTTAAGGGCCTAAATGATGCAAGAAGTCTTGAAGAGGTTTTTGATTCAGCAATTAACTCACTTGAAAATCAAGATTTCGTTTCTGCCAAGGATCTATTTAAATATTTTATTGATACATTTGAGGATGAAGAAAAATTACCTTTATCCTATTTTTGGATTGGGGAGATAGGGTTTATCAATGAGAATTATGAAGAATCAAAAAATTATTTTACACAAATGATTACTTTGTATCCAAATCACTATAGAATTCCTCTTGCGCACAAAAAAATAGGCGATATTTTTTTAAAGAACAACGAATTTGATAAAGCAAAAGAAAAATATAATTTTGTTGTTAGAGAATTTCCTGATAATACAGCTTCATCTTTAGCCTTGCAGTTATTGAAAAATATGGAATAATCTCTTTTTTTTATGCATAAAAATGGGTCGCTAGCTCAGCTGGTAGAGCAGTTGGCTTTTAACCAATTGGTCACAGGTTCGAATCCTGTGCGACCCACCATTAAACAGGCATAATATCTATATGAAATTTAAGGATATTTTTCTTTCAAGTTTTCTTTTTTTTCTTGTGCTATCGTCCTGGTATGTAATCAGATCGGTAAGAAATGAAATAGCAGTTGAAAATTATAGTGAAGATTTTTTATTAATTTTACTGTCTTCAACGGCAATCGTAATGATATTTGCAAATTCTGTTTATTCTTGGGTAGTTTCTAAATCAAATTTTATAAAAATAATCTCTTATTCATATTCTTTTTTAATATCTAATTTAATTCTATTTCTTATATATTCTAAGTTCCTAACAGAGTCTGATTCTATACAACTAATTTGGCTTGGAAGAATTTTTTATGTTTGGGCAAATGTATATTCTTTTTTTGTAGTAGCAATTTTTTGGGTGCTAATTATAAACATTTATAGAGATGTAAAATCCAGAAAATTTTATGGTTTTATTATGGCAGGAGGCTCATTGGGAGCAATTTTTGGATCAGAAATTTCAGTCAGGTTATCGGAAACATTTATAAGCACTAGAATTGAACTTTTTGTTTTATCATCTTCAATTTTATTATTTTTAGCAATGCTTTTGGCAATCTACATAGCAAAATCTAAGAAATCTTTTAATGTATCTGAGGTAGTTGGTGGTAAATGGTCTGATTCTTTTAATAATGTTGTATCATCAAATCAAATTAGATCAATAGCAATCTATTCTTGGCTTTTTACAGGCCTAATGACAATTCAATGGATAAGCGCAATACCTATTATTGAATCATATTCAGAATTATCTTCCGAAAGAATAGTTTTATTTGGAAGAATAGAACAATTAGTATCTCCAATCACTTTAATAACACAAATATTTTTTACATATATAGTAATTTCAATAATTGGAATAAAGCTAATCTTAATTTTTTATGGAATTTTATTTGCGCTTGTTTTTTTTACATATGGATTCTATCCATCTTTAGGGGCAGTAATCTTTGCACAACTTTTCTTAAGGGTCTTTGAATATGGATTTAATAAACCAAGCAGAGAAATTGTTTACAGTGAATTAGATAAAAATAATAGATATAAATCTTCAGTTTTTATTGATACTTTTGTATCTAGATTTGGAGATTTATCAGGAAGCATTTTTATGGGAATTGGTAAATTTTCTGGTATTGCTATAAGTTTTATGCCATTGATAGCACTTCCTGTTACATTTATTTTATCTTTGGTTGGTATGAAAATATCAAAAAATAAAAACTTTAAAAACCTCTAGAATTTTCAATAGATTCTTTAATTGTTACGATCTTATTCATGATACTCTCTGATGCTTGAAAGTTATTTTTAGTTAATTTTAATGCAAATTCTAATTGATTTAGCGCTTCTTCGTTTTGTCCAAGCAATATATAGTATTCTGCTCTGCTTTGATGATATCCAATAATATTTTTGCTTGACCTTTGTATTTCTGATAAAAACATCCACAGATCAGGATTATCATTTCTTCTAAGAAGTTGATCTCTTATTATTTCTTCAGATTCAAAATATTTTTTCATTGCTAATAAAATTTTGGATTTAATAAATGATAATGGATAGTTTTTTGGCGAAATTTCTAAATATTTATTTACATATAAAAGGGCATCTTGAAACCTTTCAGCTTGTAAAAGCACTTCAACATATGTAGTACTAAGCATTAAGTTTTTCGGATACTTTTGTATTAAATTCTCAATTATTTCTATACTTTTTGAAAAGTTTCCATTTCTAGCAAGAGCTAGTGCTAGACCATAAAATGAAGAATCACTTTCATCATTTTTTATTTTTGATTCAAATAATCTTAAAGCAGTAGACGGAAGTTTTTGATAGTAAACTAGAAGCCTTGATCGCACGAAGGAAAACTCTAGGCTATCTTTTTTAGTATTTTCCGTTGGTAAATTTTCTGCAGAATTAAAAGCATCAGATATTCTTGATGAGGTAATAGGGTGTGTAAGTAAGAATTCTGGTGGTAAATCTCCAGAGAGTCTTCTAAGATCATTCATGATTTCAAACATCTCACCCATTGCTTCTGGGTTATAACCAGCCCTTACTAAATTAGAAAATCCGACTCGGTCTGCTTCTTTTTCAAAAAGTCTACTATATCGTAAACTTTGTTGTTGCAATATTGATGGCCCTAATGCAATTGCATTTGGGTTATTGCTTATAAGAGCAATAGCAAGAGAAGATACCATAACTAATGCAGATGCAAGATTAGAATCCTGCGACTTCAAAACATTTCTGGCAAAGTGTCTTTGGCTCAAATGGGCAAGCTCGTGAGCAAGAACAGAAGCAAATTGAGCTTCATTTTCAGCTTTTAAAAAAAGACCGCCGTTAACTCCTATTATTCCACCTGGAGCTGCAAATGCGTTTAATGAGTCATCGTCTATTAAAAGAATTGTAAAATATCTATCAGAAACTTGACTATATTCTGATAGTCTATAAATCAATAGCTCTGTATATTCATGAATAAGAGGATCCTCAATTATAGGCGCCTGTGCATATATTTGTTTTAAAAAAGCTTTACCAATAGCTTTTTCCTGTGCAGTTGAGACTGCGGCTGAAACCCTATCTCCTAAAACTGGTAATTCTATTTCTTTTTTTTCTTGAGGGCTTACATACACTGATAAAAAAAGAAAAAAAGTGAATAAAACAAAGTGTTTATATTTTAAAACTAACATAAAAATACATTTTAGATTAATATGGTGCCTATAAGACAATTAAATTAGTATTAATTTCATAATATAAAGAATATTTAATGAAAATTAAAAAATAATTTATAGCAATGATTGAGCAAGTAAATAAATTTTTTAAGAAAATTTTTCCAAATGACGAAACTGTTGTTTTTGCATTTCTTATTTTTGCTGTGTTAATTATATTTAGTATTTTTAGCTCGATACTTCCGCCATTTATTATAAGCATAGTGACAGCATATCTTTTAGTTGGACTTCAAAAGAAAATACAATCTTTTGGGCTAGGCTTGCAATTATCATCTATTACAACATTTACAATTTTTATCATTGTAAGTACTGCATTATTATTTTGGCTTATGCCTATTCTATATAATCAGCTACAGTCTTTTGTTGTTGATATGCCGAGATTAATAAATGAATTTATTAATTTTGTTGCCACTATACCTGCAGCATATCCTGAACTTGTATCGTCTGATCAAATTTCATTGTTTTTTCAAGCAGTATCATCAGAATTAACTTCGATAACTCAAAATATTGTGAAAACATCAATTTCTGGTATTCAAAGCACTATAACTTTTTTAATTTATGTCATCTTATTCCCTATATTGGTATATTTTTTCTTCTTTGATAGAAAAAATATTACAAATGGATTTGTAAAAATTATTCCTGGAAAAAGAGATATGCTCCTTAAGGTATGGGAAGAGATGGATGTACAACTTAGTAACTATGTAAGAGGTAAGTCTCTTGAGATTGTTATCGTTGGTTTTTCAGCTGCAATTATATTTGCTTCACTTGGTTTAAAATACTCTGCTCTCTTATCAGTTCTAGTTGGACTATCTGTCATAATTCCCTATATAGGAGCTTTTTTAGTAACAATTCCAGTAGTATTGGTTGGCTTATTACAATTTGGAACAACTTTTGATTTTTGGTTATTAATAATATTGTATCTTTTGCTACAAGGTCTAGATGGTAACTTACTTGTTCCTATTATTTTTTCAGATGCAGTAAAACTTCATCCAGTAGCAATTATCGTTGCTGTTTTCGTTTTTGGTAGCATGTTTGGTTTTTGGGGAGTATTTTTTGCGATACCTATTGCTACATTTATAAAGGCAGTTTGGAACGCCTGGCCCAGCTATCAGGATCAGCAATAATCCTTTACGCTCTGTAAAACTTCTTTAACATGATCTTTAACTTTCACTGATCTCCATTCTTTAACGATTGTACCTTCTGCATTTACTAAAAATGTGCTTCTATCAACACCCATGTATTCTCGTCCATACATTGATTTTAATTGCATTACATCAAAAGATTTACAAACTTTTTCATCGGGATCTGATAACAATTCGAAAGGAAAAGATTGTTTAGATTTAAAATTTTCATGAGACTTAATACTATCTCTTGATACACCAAGAATCTCTGTATTAAGTTCTTTAAACTCCTCATAATTATCTCTAAAATCTTGTCCTTCAACTGTGCATCCGGGAGTACTATCTTTTGGATAAAAATATATAACAAGATTTTTATTTGCAAAAGTCTCATTGGTTAGATTTTTATCACTTGTTGCGTAAGCTTGAAATTTCGGGCATTTTTTTCCTTCTAGTTTTTTGACCATGGTATTTCCTTTTAAAATTGTGTTATAAAATAGTGTATAGTCATATTTTTTACTGATTTTTGAATTCATGCAAGTATTACAGGGAAGTTTAGTAGCATTAATTACGCCAATGCTTAAAAATGGCGATATAGATTATGTTGCTCTAGAAAGACTTATTGATTGGCACATTGATATGGGCACAAATGGAATTGTTTCTGTTGGCACAACCGGAGAATCCGCAACTCTGGATTTCGAAGAGCATTTTAATGTTATTTCCCATACGATTAATTATGTAAAAAAAAGAGTACCAGTTATTGCTGGTACTGGAGCAAATTCAACAAAGGAAGCAATTTATCTCACTGCAAAAGCTAAAGATGCTGGTGCAGATTATGCACTTCTTGTAACTCCTTATTATAATAAACCAAATCAAAATGGGCTTATTAAACATTACACAGAATTAGCAAACGAAGTTGATATTCCTCAAATTTTGTATAATGTACCATCAAGAACGGCATGTGATCTTTTACCAGAATCTGTAAAGCTTTTGTCAAAGCATCAAAATATTATAGGTATAAAAGAAGCAGTTGATGACCAACAAAGAATTGAAGAGCTTCTTGAAATTGCTAGAGATAGAAAAGACTTTTATATTTATTCAGGAGATGATCCAACTTTCTGTAAATCCTTGAAAATGGGGATCGATGGAGTTATATCTGTTGCTGCAAATGTAATACCAAATTTAATAACAGCAATATGCAAATACTCATTAAATAATGATTTTGAAAAAGCTCAGCAAATAGATGCAGATTGTAAAAATTTATATAAACTTTTATTTATAGAATCTAACCCCATACCTGTAAAATGGATGTTATACAGAATGAAAAAAGTGCATGATGCAATTAGATCACCTCTTATAACATTAGATGAAACTTTTCATGATGAAGTATTGTCAGAACTTCAAAGGTTGAAATTATTATGAAAACATACTTTATAAATATACCTATTTTATTTTTATTTTTTGGATGTTCTTCTATGTCGGGCCCTGATGGATTTTTTCCTGATACAAAATATGATTTTTTTGATGAGCAGGTTGCTGATGAAATTATACTTCCAGATCATCTGAATCAACCTAATAAAGAAAATCATTTTCCTGTAACTAATAACGTAATCATTGAAGAAGATATAGATGTTCCTAAACCAAGACAAATATTTGCCTCATCAGGTACTAGTGCTGTTCAATTGCGCAGATTAGGCGAACTAATGTGGGTTTATATAGAGACTCTTCCTTCTACCTCATGGCCTATTGCAAAAAATTATTGGGATACATCTATCTACTCTGTAATAAGTGCAAATCCAGAGAATGGTAAAATTAAAGTAGATTTTGACGATGAATCAATTCTTGAGATGCGAATTGAACATGGAATTAAAGAAGCTTCTACAGAAATATTTTTATATGTTGTTAACAAAAATAATAATGAAATACTCAGTAATCCAGAGTTTATTAGAAGTGAATTAGAAAAAATGGTTAATTATTTAGCTCAATCAGTTAATAATTTTTCAGGAACATCTTTAGCGGCTCAAAATTTAAATGAAAACAAGAAAGCTAAAATATTTTCTGAGAATGGGCAAACTGTCATATCTTTGGAGCTTTCATTTGACAGAGCTTGGTCATCAGTTAGTAAAGCATTGGATGCTGCTAATATTATAGCGAATGATAAGAACAGAAGCGCAGGGATTTTTTATGTAAGTTATCAACAAGAGGAAAGAAATGGATTTTTTTCATTTCTAGGTTTTGGTAAAGAAAGAAATAGCAGCACACTATCAAATGAATCTGATTTTGAAGTAACTATTACAGAAAAAAATAATAAGAGCTATGTTAGAGCAAGACCAACAAATGATAATATACAAGAAGCAGAAGAATTACTTTCAAAAATTAATGAAGCATTGAGTTAAATATGGAAAAAATTAAAGAATTAACAAAAGGTAAGGCAAAATCATTATTCACGACAAGCAATGATGATCATTTAATTATGCATTTCAGTGACGATACCTCAGCCTTTGATGGCAAAAAAAAGGAAGCTTTGTTAGGTAAAGGAACTATTAATAATCAATTTAATGCATTCATTATGGAGCATTTGAAAGAAAATAATGTTGAAACTCATCTGATTGATGTTCTTAACACTTCAGATTCATTAGTATATAAATTAAATATGTTTCCTATTGAATGTGTTATAAGAAATAGAGCTTCTGGATCAATTTGCAGAAGACTAGGAACTGAAGATGGTCTAATTTTTGAATCGCCACTATTTGAATTCTTCTTAAAAGATGACGACCTTGGCGACCCACTTATAAATGATGAACATATCATTTCTTTTGGTTGGGCATCAATAGATCAAATAAAAGAAATGAAATCTTTAACATATAAAATTAATACAATTTTATCAAAATTATTTTTAGATTCAGGCCTGATACTTGTTGATTTCAAGGTGGAGTTTGGAGTTTTTAAGGATTCTAAAATATTGTTAGCAGATGAGTTTACTCCTGATGGTTGTAGACTTTGGGATTCTAAAACTATGAAAAAAATGGATAAAGATAGATTTAGACAAGGTTTGGGTGATGTTGTTGAATCCTATCACCAAGTTGCAGATCGCTTAGGTATGAATATTAAACTTGACTAAATAAGTCAGGTATTTATAATTCATGCGTGAGGTTAACAACTAAAAGCAAATACGCTATAAATGCGCTTACAGAGATGTCTGCTCTTCAGTCAACTGGACCAGTTGCCTTGTCTGATATTTCAATAAATCAGAAAATAAAACTTCCTTATTTAGAGCAACTTTTCAGAAAATTAAGAATTGCAGGAATAGTGAAAAGCATTCGTGGAAGAAATGGAGGCTATCTTTACGCTAAACATCCTAAGTTTATTACTATAAAACAAATTATGGATGCGGTTGAAGAAGAGTTGGATGCAACAAATTGTAAGAACAATTCTCCTTGTAAAGATGGCAAGAAATGCAATACGCATAATTTATGGCACGAATTAAATAATGTTGTAAATAATTATTTGTCAGAAACAACACTCTCAAGTCTTGTAGACGCTGACAATAGCCCATATATAGATATAAGAGAGATTAATTAAATGAAAAAAAATAATACTATATATTTAGATTACGCTTCGACTACTCCAGTTGATCCAAGAGTTGCATCAAAAATGATGGAATTTTTAACAGTTGATGGTGAATTTGGTAATCCTGCGTCCAGATCACACAGATATGGTTGGAAAGCTGATGAAGCTGTTGAAGAAGCAAGATCTCATGTTTCTAATTTAGTCAATTGCGATCCAAGAGAAATAGTTTGGACTTCAGGTGCAACCGAAGCAGACAATCTTGCAATAAAAGGGGTTGCTAGATTCTATAAAAACAAAGGTAATCATATTATTACTTCAAAAATTGAACATAAGGCTGTTCTTGATCCATGCAGACAGCTTGAAAGAGAAGGTTTCGAAGTTACATATTTAGAACCAGATGATGGCGGTATTATTTCACCGGAAGACATAAAAAGTGCCCTCAAAGAAAATACTATTCTTGTTTCAATAATGCATATAAATAATGAATTAGGAACTATAAATAACATAAATGAGATAGGCAAAATTGTTAAAAATAAAGGAGCGTTTTTTCATGTTGACGCTGCACAAAGCACAGGTAAAGTTAACATTGATTTAAAAGATGCACCTATAGACTTAATGTCTTTTTCAGCTCATAAAACATATGGACCAAAAGGAATTGGAGCCCTTTATGTAAGAAGAAAACCTAGAGTAAGAATAGAGGCGTTGTTGCATGGAGGTGGTCATGAGAGAGGAATGCGCTCTGGGACATTAGCTACTCATCAAATAGTAGGAATGGGAGAAGCTTTCAGGCTTGCAAAGTTAGAAATGAAAAAAGATCACGAGAAAGTTAGTAAATTTCATAAAAAATTCTTAGATGATGTTGGTAAGATCGAACACGTTTACATTAATGGTGATGTAGAAAATAAAGTTCCTAACATTCTGAACGTTAGTTTTAATTTTGTTGAAGGAGAATCATTAATAATGGGACTTAAAGATATTGCAGTATCATCTGGATCGGCATGTACGTCAGCCAGTCTTGAACCATCTTATGTGTTAAGAGCTCTTGGAAGAAAAGATGAATTGGCTCATAGCTCTATAAGATTTTCTTTTGGAAGATTTACAAATGATGATGAAGTTCAAAGAACCTTACAACTATTAAATAATGTAGTTGAGAGATTAAGAGAACTCTCACCTCTATGGGAAATGCATTTAGATGGTATTGATTTGGATACTGTAGAGTGGACAGCACATTAATTTTGGAGGAATGTAATGGCATATAGTAAAAAAGTTGTAGATAAATTTGAAAATACTTTAAACAACCCTGAAGCATACAAGGTTGGAAGATTTGATCCAAAAGAATTAAATGTTGGCACAGGAATGGTTGGAGCACCGGCATGTGGTGACGTAATGAAACTTCAGATTAAATGCGAACCAAAAGGAAATTCACATATTATTAAAGATGTAAAATTCAAAACTTATGGATGTGGATCTGCAATTGCTTCGTCTAGTGAATTAGTTGAAATGCTAATTGGAAAAACTCTTGAAGAGGCAAAAGCAATTAAAAATATTGAAATAGTAGAGGCCTTAGAGTTACCTCCTATTAAGATACACTGTTCAGTACTCGCTGAAGATTCTATAAAACAAGCAATAGAAGATTACGAATCAAAACAATAATCCATGGAAAATTTTTCTTCAAAAAATATAAGTTTTTCAAAAACTGCTATTAAACATTTTACAAAGAGTCTTGAATTAAGAGGCTCAGGTATTGGTATTCAAATAGGTGTTAAAAAAGCTGGTTGTTCAGGATACGAATATTTTTTTGATTATATTGATGCTGAAAATGAAAGTTTTATTAGGTATGAAGAAGATGGATGTAAAATATTTATTGATCAAAAAAGTTTAGATTTTCTAAAAGGAAGTTTAATTGACTACACAGAAGATGGATTAAACAAAGGCATTAAATTTAAAAATCCTAATGTGAAAGCAACATGTGGTTGCGGCGAAAGTTTTACAATCTAATTAAATGACAAAAATAAAAATCTTACCTCATTCTGAGATATGTCCTAATGGCGTTGAAATAGAATCTTTAGAAGATGAAACTATTTGTGAGGCAGCTCTAAGAAATGGAGTTAAAATTGAACATGCGTGCGAGATGTCATGTGCTTGTACCACATGTCATTGTATTGTTAGAAAAGGTTTCGAGACACTTAATGATTCTAGTGAAATAGAAGAAGATTTGTTAGATAAAGCATGGGGGCTTGAACAGACATCAAGATTAAGCTGTCAAGCTATTCCAGGGGATGAAGATATTGAGATTGAATTACCCAAATATAATATAAATATGGTTTCAGAGGATCATTAATGAATGAACTTCAGTGGTTAAGTGTTGATGATATTGCTATAGAACTCTATGAAAAATTTCCAGATGTTGATCCTAAATGGATAAGTTTTCCTGATCTGCATGCAAAAATATGTGCTCTAGAGAATTTTAAAGGCGATCCTAAAAAATCTAATGAAAAAATTCTTGAAACTATTCAAATGTTATGGATAGAAGAATACGAATAAGTTTCATATAATACTTGCATCTTATTGAGGTGAATTATGACAGAAAAAACTTTATCAATTATAAAGCCTGATGCAGTATCAAAAAATATCATTGGTAAAATTATCTCCAGATTTGAAGATAATGGACTTGAGATTATTGCAGCAAAGTTAATTCGTTTATCTGATGATGAGGCCTCTGGTTTTTATGCAGAACATCAAGGCAAGCCTTTTTTTAATGCACTAAAAGACTTTATGACATCAGGTCCTGTTTTTATTCAAGTTCTTCAAGGTGAAAATGCAATTTCAAGAAATAGAGAATTAATGGGTGATACTGATCCCGCAAAGGCTAAAGTTGGATCAATAAGATCAGATTTTGCTTCAAGCATTGATGCAAATGCTGTTCATGGCTCTGACTCTAAAGAAAGTGCTGAAAGAGAAATAAATTATTTTTTTGTAGAAGAAGAAATTCTAAAATAATTATCTTGGAATCAAAAAAAAATCTTCTAGGGTATTCAATGATACCTTTAATTGATTTTTTTAAATCAATTAACGAGCCCAAATATAGAGCGCAACAATTATTAAAATGGATTCATCAAAAAGGAGTAACTAACTTCGATTTGATGACTGATTTTAATAAGCCATTACGAGAGAAATTGAAATCATTAGCTACTTTGGAACTACCAAAAGTTTCTAAAGTATTTAAATCACCTGAAGGTACAGAAAAATATTTAGTAGAATTAGCCTCAGGATCTATGATAGAGATGGTTGTTATTCCTGAAAAAAAAAGAACAACTCTTTGCATTTCATCTCAAGTTGGATGCGCTCTTCAATGTACATTCTGTGCAACAGGCGCACAAGGATTTGAAAAAAATCTTACTGCAGATGAGATTATTGGTCAGTTATGGCTTGCTAATTTTTATACTAAAAATAGTAATAATATATCTAATGTAGTTTTTATGGGTATGGGAGAACCTTTGCTTAACTTTGATCCAGTTATTGAGTCTGCCAAATTAATGAAGGATCAGTTTGCATATGGCTTATCTAGAAAAAGAATCACCTTGAGTACATCAGGAATAACACCAAAAATTAATAAATTCTTTAAAGAAATTGATGTTTCTTTAGCTATTTCTCTTCATGCGCCATATGACAAACTTCGTGATGAAATTGTGCCAATTAATAAAAAATATCCAATAAAAAAACTCATAGAGGCTTGTAAGAATTACTTAAAATATTATGAGGGAAAAAGAAACGTTACTATTGAATATATACTTATAGAAGGAGTAAATGATTCAAAAGATAATGCGATAAAACTTGCAAAACTGTTAAAAGATATCTCATGCAAGATCAATTTGATTCCTTTTAATCCTTTTGATGGAAATGACTATAAACGATCAAATAACAAAACTATTAAAATATTTAAGCAAGTTTTAATGGACTCAGGTTACATAACTACACTAAGAGTCACAAGGGGCGATGTAATTGACGGTGCATGTGGGCAATTAGTTGGTAAATTAAATAAACCTGTAAAAGGTAAAAACATAATAGATCATCAGTTTGTTTCATGAAAAGTAAAAATACAAAGGGTGATTCAGCAAGAATTGGACTTTTATTTTCAAAAAAAAGAGATAATTTAGGTTTATCAATAGAAGATATTGCTAAAAGTATTAAAGTTAATACATTTCATTTGGAAGCTATAGAGAATGGCGATTACTCAAAATTTCCTAGTGAAGGTTTTGCTAGGGCATATTTTATTAAGTATTCAAATTACTTATCATTAGATTACTCGTTTCCCTCCGATGCATATAAAAAAGACAGAGAAGATGAAATTATTGAAAGATCAGTTACATGGAAAAAACCATTTTATTTTTCCAAAAATTATATTTACTTGTCGTTAATTTTTTTAATAATTCTTATTTTACTTTTTTTGAGCTTTCTTCAATTTAATGTAAAACAAAAAAATATTTTAGAACCAAATTATGAGGCTATTTATAACTTAGTAGTAGCAAATAAAAAATCTTTTCAAATAAAATCGTCTAACACCCCAGAAAATGAACCTCAGACCAATAATAATTTGGTTTTAAGCTTTACTTCACAATGTTGGATTGAAATTTATTTTGATGAAAAATTAATAAAGAAACAGTTATTTTTTAAAGGAGAAAGCATTCAAGTGAAAGTTAAAAAACCATTTAAAGTAATAGTTGGTAATGCAGATGCTGTAATAGGGTCGTATAATAATGAGTTAATTGACTTTACTACTTATGCGAATAGATTAAGAGTAAGTAAGATTGAATTTAAAAATGAGTAACTGGATAACACGAAAGAAAACTAAATCAGTAAATGTTGGTGGTGTTTTAATTGGTGATGATAATCCTATTGCAGTTCAGTCAATGACTAATACAGACACCAATGATGTATTAGCTACTGTTAAACAAATCAATGATCTTCAAGCATCAGGTGCTGATATTGTAAGAGTTTCGGTTCCTAGTTTTGATGAGGCGGCAGCTTTTAAGGAAATTAAAAAAGCGGTCAATATTCCTTTAGTTGCAGATATTCATTTTGATTACAAAATTGCTCTCGAAATTGCAGATAGTGCAGATTGTCTTAGAATTAATCCAGGTAATATTGGCAAAGAAAAGAAAGTTCAAGAGGTTATTCAAGCAGCTATTCATAATAATGTTCCAATTAGAGTTGGCGTGAATGCTGGTTCTTTGGAAAAAGATTTACAAAAGAAGTATGGAGAACCTAATGCTGATGCTTTAGTTGAATCTGCGTTAAGGCATGTTGATATATTGGATAAATTTAATTTTGAAAATTATAAAGTGAGTTTGAAAGCCTCAAATATTGAGATGACTGTTGAAGCATATAGAAAAATTTCAAATCTTATAGATCAACCACTTCACCTAGGAATTACTGAAGCAGGTAGTTATAGGTCAGGGACTGTAAAATCTTCAATTGGTGTGGGCATGTTATTAAGTGAGGGCATTGGCGATACAATCCGTATTTCTCTTGCATCAGACCCAATTGATGAAATTAAAGTTGGTTGGGATATATTAAAAAGTCTCAATATAAGAAGTAGAGGAGTAAAAATTATTGCATGCCCAAGTTGTTCCAGACAAAATTTTAATGTCATTGAGGTCGTGAATGAATTAGAAAGTCGCCTAGAGGATGTATCAGAGGATATTGAAGTTGCAATAATAGGTTGTTATGTAAATGGTCCTGGTGAAAGCAAAGCTGTTGAAGTTGGATTAACTGGCGCAAGCCCAAATAATTTAATGTATGTTGATGGTTTGCCAAACAAAAAAATAAGCAGCGAGAAGATAGTTGATGAGATTGAAGATCAGGTTAGATCTAAAATTGCTAAAAAAAAACCAGTTGAAATAATTGCGAGGAATTAAATTGGATAAAATTAAATCATTAACTGGTATGCCTGATTATTATGAAGATTTTCAAGACGACAACTCAAAAAAAATTTTTTACATAGAAGATGAATTAAAAAAAATATTTAATTTATATAATTTGAAAGAATTTAGAACGCCTGCATTAGAAGATAGCTCTTTGTTTAGTCGCTCTGTTGGCGATATTTCAGATATTGTAAATAAAGAGATTTATTCTTTTGAAGATAAAAATAAAAAAAATATTTCTTTAAGACCAGAGGGCACAGCAGGGATCATTAGGTCAATAATTCAAAAAAAACTTGATATCTCGTCACACAAACTATGGTACATAGGACCAATGTGGAGATATGAAAGACCTCAAAAAGGAAGATTTAGACAATTTACACAAGCTGGTGTTGAGATTTTAGGGAATGAAGAAGGCACGTCTGAATTTGAAATGATTTCTATAGTTACTTCTATTGTTAATAAATTTAAGCTTAAAAACTATGTCATTAAAATAAACCATTTAGGTAACAAAAAAACCAAAGATTCGTATTGCACAGCATTAAAAAAATTCCTTGAAAATTTTAAAGATAATATTCATTCCAGTGATCTAGAAAAATTAGAAAAAAATCCATTAAGAATTCTTGATTCTAAAAGTCAAGAAACACAAACGATTCTTAAAAACGCACCCTCCATAAAAGATTTTTTAGATAAAGAATCTTATGACTTATTAAAAAAAATAAAAGATACTTTTTCTGACATTGAAATTGATTTCAAGCTAGTTAGAGGACTTGACTATTATTCTGGATTTGTTTTTGAAGCAAACTCATCTGATCTTGGTGCTCAAGATGCTATCCTTGGTGGTGGTAGATATGATAATTTATCAAAGGATCTTGGTGGCAAAGATTTGCCAGCAATCGGAATGGCAATTGGTATCGAAAGGCTTGCTAATCTAATAACAATACCCTTAAAAATTGAAAAGCGCGTATCTTTTATAATACTTACTAGCAATTTACGACAAAATGCATATAAAATAGCCAACCAATTAAGAGAGACTAATAATAGTGTTATTCTAGATATAAGTCTGTCTGATGCTAGCATAAAAGCTAAACTAAGGAGAGCTAATAAGGATAATTCATCGCATGCAATAATCATTGGGGAAGATGAGCTCAAAAACAATAAGGCTATAATAAAATCTTTAGAAAATGAAAAAAACGAGCAACAATCTGTCACTGTAGATGAATTATTAAAATTTTATAAATCCTTATAAATAAAACCTGAACAAACAATGAATAGAATAATTGAAAATAACAGCTTTAGGGCGATCTTATCTAATTTCATTAATAGGTATAAAAAAATACTTTTCACTTCTATTATTGTTCTTTGCTTAATTATTATTTTTATTTTGTTTAATTATTTTTATAACAAAACTCAAAATGAAGATGCAGCAAAAATATATTCACAGTGGACTAAACAAATTCAAGAATCAGAAACTAATGCTTTAGTTTTATATGAAGATCTTACAAGCACATATATAAAGACTGGTTATGCTCATTTAGCATTATTAAATTATGCTTCACTTGAGGCAAAAAAAGGCAACAACCAAAATGCTTTAGATGAATTTTTATTGCTTGTAGAGGCCACAAATGGATTTAGTGGCAACAATCTGCTTAATAAACTAGCCAGAATTAACTCAGCAAGACTTTTTCTTGAGCAAGGAGATCTTGATGATGCATTGAAAATGATCAAAAAATATATTGACTCTCCTTCGAATGCTTTAATTCATGAACTAGCTGGCGACATTTTTTTTAAAAAAAAGGAATTCAATAATGCAAAGCACCAATACATAATTGCTAAAGAAGAATACTCAAACGAAACATCAAAATTAATAATTGATATGAAAATTGCTAATTTGGAGATTTAAGATGATTTTTTTAAACAATAAATACATTATTAATTTATCGATTATATTAATATTTATATCATCTTGTTCATCATTATCTAATTTAAAGTTTTGGGAATCTGAAGAGGTTGAAGATGACGAGCCAAGGAAATTACAAAACTATAATGAAGTTTTTAAAATTGAAAATTCATGGAAAATTAGTTTTGATGGTGAAAATACTCTTGGCAACTTTAAACCATCTTTCTCGGGTAAAAATATTTATTTTGCTGATACAGAGGGAAATGTAAAGTCGATAGACATTTCAACTGGAATTGTTAATTGGAGCATTAAATTAGATAAACTTGCTTCGGGCATCTCATCTGGATTTGGTGTCTTAATAGTATCAAATACCACAGGTGAAGTAATATGTTTAGATCAGGAAAAAGGGTCGATACTTTGGTCTAGAGACGTAAAGGGAGAAGTGCTTTCAAATGCTGCAATTGATGCGAAAATAATTGTTATAAAAACTAGTTCAGGTGAGTTATTAGGTCTCAGTAAAGAATCAGGAACTACAAAGTGGTCATATAGATCTAAATTACCTACATTGACTATAAGGGGTAGTAGCAGTCCTATTATTGAAGAAAACAAAGTTTACGCAACATTTGATAGCGGTCGTCTCGGAGTATTTGAATTAGATTCTGGATTTCTTCTATGGGATTCTGCAATATCTTATGTTAGTGGAAACTCTGAATTAGAAAATATCATTGATTCTGATTCAAAACCTGTAATAGACGGTAATTTTATATATGCAACTAATTATCAGGGTAGTTTAAGTATTTTTGATAACGCACAAAGAAGACAGGTTTGGAATTCACCCATTTCATCTTTTTATGAACCTGTTGTATTAAAAGGAATAATTGCGGTAATAGAGGACGATTCTGATATAAAAACTTTTGCATCAAAAACATTAAATGAATCGTGGTCTTCAAATGAATATAAAAATAGAGAACTCTCAAATGCTATATCTCATAAAGGACAAATAATAATTGGAGATTTAGATGGATTTATTCACATAATTAACCCAGTGAATGGCCAGACAATTGGAAGAAAAAAAATATCACGAAAACCAATAATGACCTTATATAGCAGGAGTAATCAATTTTATGCAGTTGATAATAACTTCAATTTATTTTCATTAAGCATTTAAATGTTCAACAAAAATGTTTACTTCTGTTTCAATATTAGGCAAACCGAATGTAGGTAAGTCAACATTATTTAATAAACTCACCAGATCTCGCAAAGCTATTGTTTCTGATTTTTCAGGTTTAACAAAAGACAGAAATTACGGTTATATCAATTTTCAAGAAAATTATTGCTTGTTAATTGATACAGGCGGAATTCAAAAAGAAGCTGAATCTAACAACAAAGATATTTCAGAACAGGCATGGATTGCTGCAGAAGAATCAAATCTAGTAATCTTTTTATTAGATGGATCTCAAGATCTTTCTAGTGAGGATTTAGATATTTTAAGAAAAATCAGAAAATTAGATAAACCATTTATAACTGTCTTAAATAAACTAGATAAAAAAAGCAAAAATAATCTAAAAAATGATTTGAATGAAAAAGGTATCGATGATTTTTTTGAAATAAGTGCAGAACATTCAAAAAACTTACCACTATTAAAATCTTTTATACAAAAATTTCTTCCTTTAAAGGCTAAACCTGTTGAAGATGGAAAAAAAATAGCGGTGTTAGGAAGGCCAAACTCAGGAAAATCGACGTTTATTAATAAATTCATCAAAGAGGATAGATTAATAGTTTCAGAAATTGCAGGAACAACAATAGACTCTATAAGTATTCCATTTATTGCAGGTGGTAAAGAATTTATATTTATAGATACAGCAGGTATTAGAAAAAAATATAAAAAGAGTGGAAAAATTGAATATTTCTCATTTATAAGAGCAATGCATTCTGCAAGTGAATCTGACGTTGTTCTATTTATTTGCGATGCAAATGAGGGTCTTGTTGATCAGGACTTAAAAATAATTAATATGGTTTCAGAAATTGGGAAACCTATAGTAATAGCATTCAACAAAATTGATTTACTTTCAAAAAATAAAATAAAAGAGCTTTTAGATTCAAGAGAAGTTAAATCAAAATTAGTTGAAAATTATTTATGCCTCACAATGTCAGGAAAAAATAAAATAGGTTTTAAAAAACTCTTTTATTCAATAAATAGAGTGCTTATGAAGTCTCAAAAAAAATATTCAACATCTTTATTAAATAAGCTTTTAGAAAAGTTTATACATCTTAGTGCGCCACCATCTGTGAGTGGAAGACAATTAAAATTAAAACATGCTCATTTTGCAGGAATCAATCCTACAACAATTATTATAAGTTCAAATCAAGACAAAAAAATTCCACAAAACTATAAGAAATATATTAAAAATTCGTATAAAAGTTCACTTAATTTAGAAAGCGTTCAACTTAACGTAATTTTTAGAAAATCTGATAATCCATTTAAGAATAAATCAAATGAGCTTACAAAAAGACAAATTAAAAAAAGAACAAGATTAAAAAAATTTACTAATAAGAATAAAAAATAAGGTTTTATAATATGTATTGTAACTTTCTTTTAAATTTCTAAGTTATAATCTCAAATATAATTGCACCTACATATAGACATTTGTCACTTTAAATGAGCCAAAGACCAGTTTATATTGATTTAAGAAAGATTAACTTACCTATGTCGGCAGTATCATCTATCACGCATAGATTATCGGGTATGTATGTATTCTTTGTCACTTTGCCTTTGAGTTTATATTTACTTAACGAAACAACATACAGTAAAAGTGGTTTTGATTTTGTATTAAAAACATTTGATAATTTTACGTTTTTTTCTTTCTTCATCTTATTAAGTTTTTTAATATTTTGGTATCATATTTTAACAGGTGTAAGACATCTCATTATGGATTTCTTTCACATTGGTGAAACTTTAAATGGCTCATATTATTCTTCAATTACAGTATTTTTAATTTGGTTTTTATCTTCTGCAGCACTAATTTTAAGTATTTATTTATGAAAGGCTCATTAATCTGGAAAATTCAAAGATATAGTTCATTGATTACATTGTCTTATGTTATTTATTTGTCTTATTTTTTTATTTCTAGTAGCGATATTACTTTTTTTAGTTGGACGACCTTCATTCTGTCTTATCAAATGAGAGGGTTAACTACATTAGTCGCATTAATTTTGTTAGTTCATGCAGCAATAGGTCTTTGGACAGTGGGAACTGATTACCTTACAACACGAACACTGGGTTTTTTAAATAATACGTTGTCTAATAATGCTACTAATATAAGATATTCTTATTTTTTTACTATTGCATTGCTTTTAATATTTTATTTATTGGGAACTTTATATATTGTTTGGAAATAAATAATAATGATATATAATTATAAATATGACAAATAATCTACATTCGATTAATTTTAACGATATTAAAACAAAAGAATTTGACGCTCTCATTATTGGTGGCGGTGGCTCAGGTATGAGAGCATCACTAGAATTAGCAAAATCAGGACTTAAAACCGCAGTTGTTTCAAAAGTTTTCCCAACAAGATCTCATACTGTTTCTGCACAGGGAGGCATAACATGTGCTATTGCAAGTGCCGACCCAAATGACGATTGGAGATGGCATATGTATGATACTGTCAAAGGTGCAGACTTTATTGGCGATCAAGATGCTATAGAATATATGTGTTCAGAAGGCCCTAAGGCAGTTTTTGAGTTGGAGCATATGGGATTGCCTTTTTCTAGATTTGATAATGGTAGAATCTACCAAAGACCATTTGGTGGTCAATCAAAAGATTTTGGTAAAGGTGGTCAAGCAGCCAGAACTTGTGCTGCGGCGGACAGAACAGGCCATGCATTATTACATACTTTGTATCAAAATAATGTCAAAGAAGGTTCAAATTTTCTCAACGAATGGTTCGCAGTTGACCTTGTAAAAAATAATAAAGATGAAGTTACCGGAGTGATTGCTTTTTCAATAGAATCTGGAGAAGTAGCTTATTTAAAAGCGCAAGCAACAGTTCTTGCTACTGGAGGCGCTGGAAGAATATATGCTTCAACAACAAATGCTTTAATTAATACTGGAGATGGCTTAGCTATGGCATTAAGAGCTGGATTCCCAGCTCAAGATATGGAAATGTGGCAGTTTCATCCAACTGGAATTTTTGGCGCAGGATCATTAGTCACTGAGGGTTGCAGAGGAGAGGGTGGATATCTAGTTAACGGAGAAGGAGAAAGATTTATGGAGAGATATGCTCCAAATGTGAAAGATCTTGCAGGAAGAGATGTAGTTGCAAGATCAATGGTCCTTGAAATTCTTGAAGGTAGAGGATGTGGTGAAAATAAAGATCACATTCATTTAAAATTAGATCATTTAGGAGCTGACGTTTTAAATGCAAAATTACCTGGAATATGTGAATTATCAAGAACTTTTGCTCATGTTGATCCGATTTACGAGTCAATACCAGTTGTTCCTACATGTCACTATATGATGGGAGGAACTCCTACGAATGTCCATGGACAAGCCTTTAATAGAGTTAATGATCAAGATTATGTTATTCCTGGGCTTTTTTCTGCTGGAGAAGCTGCATGTGTATCTGTTCATGGCGCAAATAGACTTGGAGGAAATTCTTTGCTTGATTTAGTTGTCTTTGGTAGAGCAACTGGGAAACACATTCAAGAAGAAATCAAATCGGGTGGTGGAGTTGAATCAGCTACAAAAGAAAATATTTCTGAGTCTCTAGAAAGACTTAATAAATTAAACGAATCTTCAAAAGGTTATGAAACTTCACAGGTAAAAAAGGAATTACAAGACTGTATGCAAAATTATTTTGGAGTTTTTAGACGTGGTGAATTTATGGAGAAAGGGCTCACTGAGCTATCAGAAATAAAACATAAAGTAGAAAACTTACACTTAAAAGATAAAAGTTCTGCTTTTAATACTGGTCGAGTTGAGGCAATTGAATTGCAAAATTTATTTGAGGTAGCAGAGGCTACAGCAGTTTCTGCATATAAGCGAACTGAAAGTAGAGGAGCACATGCAAGAGACGATTATCCAGAACGAGATGATGAGAATTGGTTATGCCATTCACTTTATGATCCAAAATCTAAAAGTTTATTAAAAAGAGATGTCAATTTTAAACCAAACGAAGTTGAAGCTTTCCCTCCACAAGTCAGGACATATTAAAATATGAGTAACTTAGAAGTTAATTTATACAGATATAACCCTGAAGAGGATAAGTTTCCATATATGAAGCAATATCATATTGAAAAGCCCTCTAGAGATATTATGGTATTAGATTTGCTTCATCTTTTGAAAGAAGATGACCAAAGCATTTCATACAGAAGATCATGTCGAGAAGGTGTATGTGGTTCTGACGGGATGAATATTAATGGAAAGAATGGTTTAGCATGTATAACTCCCCTATCTT
This sequence comes from SAR86 cluster bacterium, assembly GCA_023703615.1. Taxonomy (NCBI): domain Bacteria; kingdom Pseudomonadati; phylum Pseudomonadota; class Gammaproteobacteria; species SAR86 cluster bacterium. The sequence goes on from CP097971.1 coordinate 372,385, forward strand.
CGGTTATTAAGAAAAATAAAATCGAATTAAGACCATTACCAGGATTGCCAGTCATCAGAGACCTTGTTGTTGATATGTCAGAATTTTATGCGCAATATGAAAAAATTAAACCTTTTCTTCAGAACGAAACTACAGCACCAGAGCAAGAGAGATTACAGTCTCCTGAAGATAGAGAAAAATTAGATGGTCTTTATGAATGTATTCTATGCGCATGTTGCTCTACAAGTTGTCCATCATTCTGGTGGAATCCTGATAAATTTGTTGGACCTGCAGCTCTTCTTCAGGCTTACAGATTTTTAGCAGACACGAGAGATTTAAAAACAACTGAAAGACTTGCTGAGTTATCAGATCCTTACAGTGTCTATAGATGTCATGGAATTATGAATTGTGTAAGCGTTTGCCCAAAAGGATTAAATCCAAATAAAGCAATTGGAGAAATTAAATCTATGTTGCTTTCTAACAAAAACAAAAAAAATGAAGTTATCGCCACTGATGGAGTATTAAAATAAAATTAAAATGAGTCAATCTATGCATGAGCTCTGGGGGAGCTCTCATATATCATCTGGACATTCCAGTTATCTCGAATCACTTTACGAAATTTATCTAACAAATCCAGAAAATTTATCTAAAGAATGGATTACTTTTTTTTCTGATCTCGTAAAAAATAAAAAAGAAGTTTCCCACAAGCTTATTATCGAAGAATTTAAAAACCTATCCAGAAGTGGCACTGTTTTATCGGATGCTATTGATGAAAGACAAGGAAAGGTAATTCGATTAATACAATCATATAGAAATAGAGGACATCAACAAGCACATTTAGATCCTCTAGAGATGATGGAAAGGAATCCAATAGAAGATTTAGATATCGAATTTCATGGTTTAAAAAATACGGACTTAGATGATGAATTTTATACTGACACATTCTTGATGGGTGCAAAAAAAGCACCGTTAAGAGCTATTATAGATGAGTTAAAAAGAGCATATTGTGGTCATATTGGAATCGAATATAACTATATAATGGATTCTGTTGAAAGAAGATGGTTTCAAAAGATATTTGAATCAAAGGTAGGAAAATATAAGTTTTCTAACAAAGAAAAATTACACATATTTGAACGTTTAAATTCTGCAGAAGGTTTAGCAAAATATCTTGCTGCTCAATACCCTGGTATGAAAAGATTTGGTATTGATGGTGCTGAATCTCTTGTACCAATGATTGACGCAATAATACAAAACTGTGGAGAATTGGGTGCAAGTCAAGTTTGCTTTGGAATGGCTCATAGAGGCAGATTAAACCTTTTGGTTAATGTTCTTGGCAAACTTCCCTCAGATTTATTTTCGTCCTTTAATGAAGAGGGTGTGCTTGAAGGAGCAAATACTGGTGACGTGAAATATCATTTAGGTTTTTCTTCAAATTTCATAACACCTGGTGGTGAAGTTCATGTTTCTCTTAGCAATAATCCATCACATCTCGAAATAGTAGATCCAGTTGTACTTGGGTCAGTTAGAGCAAGACAAGATAGACTTCATGATAAAAAAAGAGAAAGTGTAATTCCTGTTTTACTTCATGGAGATGCATCTTTTTCAGGACAGGGTGTCGTTATGGAATCTCTTCAAATGTCTCAAACTAGAGGATTTTTTGTTGGAGGAACAATTCATGTCATTGTGAATAATCAAATAGGCTTTACAACAAGTAACAAAAGTGATGCAAGATCTACTGATTATTCAACAGATGTAGCTAAAATGATTCAAGCTCCAGTTATTCACGTAAATGGCGATCATCCGGAAATGGTAATAAATGCTGTCAAAGTAGCTACAAAGTATAGAAAAAAATTCAAAAAAGATATTGTAATAGACTTATTTTGTTACAGAAGAAGAGGTCATAACGAAGCCGACGATCCATCTGCAACTCAACCATTGATGTATGAAAAAATAAAACAACATCCATCAGTATTAAAACAATATCAAACTAAACTTATTAAAGAAAATATTCTTACTATTAAGGATGCTGAAAATATAAAAAATAATTATAGAAAATCACTTGATTCAGGTAAGACAGTAGCCAAAAATTTAGCAAAAAATCCGAATAATGATATGTGGTTTGATTGGAAGCCATATCTTGATGTTTTATGGTGGCCAAAAGTTGATACTACTTTTAATAAAAATAAACTCGAAGAATTAGGTATAGATGTTTCATCTACTCCAGATAATTTTAATTTAGGTATTCAAGCATCAAAAATTTTTCAAGATCGTATAAAGATGAACAACCAAGAAATTGAAGTTAATTGGGGTTATGCTGAAATTATGGCATATGCAACTCTTCTTTCTGAAGGATATCCAGTAAGAATTTCAGGACAAGATGTTAGAAGAGGTACTTTTTCTCATAGACACGCTTGTGTTTTTGATACAAATACTGGAAAAGGTTTTATTCCACTTTCTAAAGTTGCAAAAAAATATAATACCAGATTTGACATATATGATACTTTGCTGTCTGAAGAGGCAGTTCTAGCATTTGAATACGGATACTCTGCAACGTGGCCGTCAGGTCTAACGATATGGGAGGCGCAGTTTGGGGATTTTGCCAATGGAGCTCAGGTTGTAATAGACCAGTTTATTGTATCTGCTCAACATAAATGGGAAAGATTATCTGGTTTAGTAATGCTATTACCGCATGGCTATGAAGGACAAGGACCAGAACATAGTAGTGCAAGAATAGAAAGATTCTTGCAATTATGTGCATCAGAAAATATACAAGTATGCATTCCAAGCTCTCCATCACAGATGTTTCATTTGCTTCGAAGGCAGACCATAAGAAAAATGAGAACACCTCTGATTGTTATAACCCCAAAAAGTCTTTTAAGAAATCCTAAGGCAGTTTCATCTATAGAAGGATTATGTAATGGAAGTTTTAGGACTGTTATTGATGATAAAATTATTGATAAAGACAATGTCAATAATATAGTGCTTTGCTCTGGAAAAGTTTATTATGAACTTGAGCAAAGAAAAAAAGAAACGAAAATAGAAAACATGGCAATAATAAGAATTGAGCAGTTATATCCATTTCCCTATGATGATTTAGAAGAGTTATTAGTATCATATAAAAATGTTAATAAAGTTAAATGGTGCCAGGAAGAGCCATCCAATCAAGGTGCTTGGTTTAGTCATAGGCATAGATTACAAAGAGTTCTTGATAGGCTTAAAAATAAAAAAATTGAAATAACACTTGTTAGCAGGCCTCCTGCAGCAGCACCTGCAGTTGGAATGATGAAATTACATCAACAACAGCAAGATAAATTGATTAATGAAGCTTTAGAGATTAAATAATGAGTATTGAAATTAAATCACCTACCTTTCCAGAATCTGTTGCCGAGGGAACAGTTGCTAATTGGTTAAAGCATGAAGGTGAAAATGTTTCTCAAGATGAAGTTCTTGCTGAAATTGAAACTGATAAGGTTGTATTAGAGGTTTTGGCCCCTGAAAATGGTATTTTATCGAAAATCATTAAGAAAGAAGGAGAGGTTGTTCTAAGTGCTGAAAAAATTGCTGATTTTGAAGAAACATCAGAATTATCAGAAGTTCATGAAGAAGAAAAGGTCAGCAAAGTTGAAGAAAAATCGGTAGAAAGTAAATCTAAAATTTCTGAAGTTAAGATTAATAAAACAGGACCTGCAGCAAAAAAATTAATTAGTGAAAACAATATTATTGAAGAAGAAATTATAGCAACTGGTAAACACAATAGAATTACTAAATCTGATGTCGTCAATCATTTAGAAAGTCAATCAAGCTCAATAAATACATCAGAAAAAAAACATTCATCAGATATTACCAGTGGTAGAACAGAGAAACGAGTTGAAATGTCGAGATTAAGGGAAACAATCGCAAAAAGACTAGTTCAAGTAAAACAGGATACAGCAATGCTAACAACTTTTAATGAAGTTGATATGCAACCTATTAAAGATCTACGAAAAAAATATGGAGACGAATTTCAATCTCAACATGGAGTGAAACTTGGTTTTATGGGATTTTTCATTATCGCATCAGTACAAGCTTTAAAAAAATTTCCTCTAGTAAATGCTTCAATTGATAAAAAAGATATTGTATATCATGGTTTTCAAGATATAGGTGTTGCGGTATCAACTGAAAGAGGTTTAGTTGTCCCAGTAATAAAGGACGCAGATACAAAATCTTTATCAGATATTGAAAAAGATATTATTGAATATTCAGAAAAAGCAAGATTAGGAAAATTATCAATTGAAGAAATGCAAGGTGGAACCTTTACTATCTCGAATGGAGGCGTTTTTGGATCTCTCCTATCAACTCCTATTCTTAATGCGCCCCAAACAGCAATTCTTGGCATGCATTCAATTCAAGAGAGACCTGTTGCAATCAATGGTGAAGTTCTAATTAGACCAATGATGTACTTGGCTTTGAGCTATGATCATAGATTACTAGATGGAAAGGAAGCTGTAACATTTTTAGTTTCAATAAAAGAGCAGCTTGAATCACCAGAAAGATTATTATTAAATTTATAGAGGTATTTAGGTGTTCGATGTTATTGTAATTGGAAGTGGACCAGCAGGTTATGTGGCTGCAATAAGAGCGTCTCAATTAGGCCTAAAAACTGCATGTGTAGAAGAATTGACAGATACAGATGGCAGTGCAAATTTAGGAGGCACATGCTTAAATGTTGGATGCATACCATCTAAAACACTTTTAGATTCCTCTCATAGATATTACGAAGCAAAAAATAATTTAGGGTCTCATGGCATAAATCTTGAAAATTTATCATTAGACATTGAAACAATGATGAACAGAAAAGATAAGATCGTAAAGAAATTAACATCAGGAGTAAAAGCTTTATTTACTGCAAATAAGGTTGAATCAATTGTTGGAAGAGGTAAAGTTTTATCTGATGTTCTTGTCGAGGTAACTAAACCTGATGGATCAATAACACAAATTGAAGCTAAAAATATCATCATTGCTACAGGCTCAATCCCAATTGAAATTCAATCAGCAAAATTTAGCAAAAATATTGTTGATAGTACAGGCGCACTTTCTTTTAGTGATGTTCCTAAAAAATTAGGTATTATTGGCGCTGGCATAATAGGTCTTGAATTAGGAAGTGTTTGGTCAAGATTAGGTGCAAAAGTTACTGTAATTGAAGCACTTGATGAGTTTTTGCCAATGACTGATCATGAAATAGCAAAAGAATCTTTTAAGGAATTTAAAAAACAAGGCCTTGATTTCAAACTAAGCTCTAAACTAATTAATGCAAAAGATTTAAAAAATTCTGTAAAAATTAAATATCACACAAATAATAAAGAGCATGAATTAGAATTTGATAAATTAATAGTTGCAGTCGGCAGAAAACCAAATTTAAAAGATGTTATTAACAAAGATATAAATCTTAATTTAAATAATGGTTTCATCGAAGTTGACAACTTTTGTCAAACAAAAATACCAAGCATATGGGCAGTAGGTGACGTTGTGCGCGGACCAATGTTAGCCCACAAAGGAAGTGAAGAGGGTATTATGGTAGCCGAAAGAATTGCAAAAAATCATTTTGCAGTCAATTATTCACTTGTGCCATCTGTTATTTATACTCATCCAGAAATTGCATGGGTTGGAAAGAATGAAAAAGAGTTAAGAGAAGAAGGGATAAATTTTAAAGTAGGAAAATTTCCATTTTCTGCAAGTGGAAGAGCTCTTGCGGTCGATCAATCTTCAGGATTTGTAAAGGTTATTTCTGATTCAAAAACAGATACAATTTTAGGAGTTCATGTAATAGGTCCTGCTGCAGCTGAATTAGTGCAACAAGCACTTATATCTATGGAATTTGGTGCAAGCTCTGAAGATATTGGTTTAACAATGTTTAGTCATCCAACAGTTTCAGAAGCATTACATGAAGCAGCTTTATCATCAAATAACCAAGCTATTCACATGTGGAATAAAGTTAAGTGAACCTTCACGAATATCAAGGAAAGTTTTTATTTGCACAATATAATTTACCTGTTTCAAAAGGAAAAGTCATATCAAATGCAGACGAAGCTGCAAATGCTTGCAATGAGATTGGAGGTACAAAATGGGTTATAAAAGCACAGGTTCATGCAGGCGGAAGAGGAAAATCTGGAGGCGTTGAGCTTATAGATAGCCCTGAATCAGCCACCAAATTTGCTGAAAAATGGCTAGGACAAAGATTAGTCACTTATCAAACTGATAAAAATGGCCAGCCTGTTAATTCAATTTTAATTGAGAAGTGTACAAACATTACAAAAGAACTTTATCTTAGTATGGTAATTGATAGAGAATCTCAAAAGATTGTTGTCATAGGATCAAGTGAAGGAGGAGTAGATATTGAAAGTGTTGCAAAAAATCATCCTGAAAAAATAATATATGTAGGTTTTGATATCGATGATAATAATATAACTAATAAGGCAATAAAAATTGCCAATGTTTTAAACCTTAATGGTAAACAGATTAAACAATTCATTGAAATGATTAAAAATCTAACAAACTTGTTTATTGAAAAAGATTTAAGTCTTTTAGAAATCAATCCATTAGTAATAAATGATAAGGATGAATTGCATTGTTTAGATGCAAAATTAAATATAGATTCTAATGCGTTGTTTAGACAACCAGATCTTCTTGAGATGCATGACCAATCACAAGATGATCCTAGTGAAGCTGAAGCAGCAAAACATGACTTAAGTTATGTTTCTTTAGATGGAAATATTGGATGTATGGTAAATGGAGCTGGTTTAGCAATGGGCACAATGGATACGATTAAATTTTTTGGCGGTAATCCAGCAAATTTTTTAGATGTTGGCGGAACAGCAACGCAAGAAAGAGTTTCCAAAGCATTTAAAATTATTTTAAAAGATCCTAATGTAAAGGTTGTACTTGTTAATATTTTTGGTGGAATAGTTAGATGCGACCTTATAGCTGAAGGAATAATTGCTGCTGTAAATGAAATAGAAGTTAAAGTTCCAATAGTTGTTAGGCTTGAAGGCAACAATTCAAATGAAGGATCGAAAATTTTATCAGATTCAAATGTTAAAATTGAGAGTCTCAACAATTTATCAGAAGCAGCCCAAAAGGCAGTTGAGTTATCAAAATGAGCATATTAGTTGATAAAAACACAAGACTAATAGTTCAGGGCTTTACTGGCTCTCAAGGAACACTCCATTCAGAACAATCGTTAGAATATGGAACTAATATTGTTGGGGGAGTTACTCCTGGCAAAGGCGGGCAATCTCATTTAAATAAACCAGTATTCAATTCAGTGGCAGAAGCATGTAAAAAGGTAGAACCAAATGCATCAATAATTTTTGTGCCCGCACAGTTTTGTAAATCATCAATTCTTGAAGCTGCTGAGTCAGGTATTAAGTTAATTATATGTATAACTGAAGGTGTACCAACATTAGATATGCTAGAAGTAAAAAATCGAGTAGATGAGCTAGGAGTCAGATTAATTGGTCCAAATTGTCCAGGAGTGATAACACCTGGACAGGCTAAACTAGGTATAATGCCAGGAAATATACACAAGCCTGGCTCTATTGGAATTATCTCAAGATCAGGTACTTTAACTTATGAGGCTGTAAAACAAACTACTGACTTGGGTTTTGGTCAAAGCAGCTGCGTTGGAATTGGTGGTGATCCAATACCTGGCTCATCTTTTATAGATATTTTGAAGCTTTTTGAAAATGATTCTGAAACAGAAGCAATAGTTATGGTAGGTGAAATAGGCGGCAATGCAGAAGAGTTAGCCGCAGAATTTATAAAGGATAATATCACTAAACCAGTCATATCATATATAGCAGGTCAGACAGCACCAGCTGGAAAAAGAATGGGCCATGCTGGAGCGATAATTGCTGGCGGTAAAGGTACTGCAAAAGATAAAATTATTAAATTAGAAGAATGTGGTGTCCATATTGCGGACAATTTAGTTAATATTGGTCAAAAAGTTGCAAGTGTTCTTTTAGATAAATAATTTTTAATAATATTATTTAACCTATATATAGCTAAAATAGAGCAAACACACAAACCTATTGTCATCCCATACCACATACCATATGCACCTTTTGGATTACCGAATCCATAATTTGTTAGATAATAACCAATTGGCAATGCAACGAACCAATAAGATATCAAAATAAGAATCATAGGTATAAATGTATCTTTAAAACCTCTTAAACTTCCCAATGCTGCTATTTGTATTCCATCTGGAAGTTGAAATAACGCTGCGATAATTAATAAACTTATAGCCAGCTCGATCACTAAAAATTCCGAAGTATAAACACTTACTATATAACCTCTAAATATAATGATGATAAAAGTGTTAATAAATGCACCAATGATGCACATATATACTGTTGATAATGAAGCTATTTTGGCTTGGTAGAAATCTTCTTCTCCAATTAAATTACCAACTCTTGTTGCAGATGCCAAACCTACAGAAAGGTAAGTCATAAAGAACAAGCTAGCAATATTTATTGCTATTGCATGACTTGCCACGACTATCTCTCCAAGGCTTCCTAATATAATTGCTGCTCCGGAAAAAAGACTTAATTCAATAAAAATACCAAAGCCTATTGGTAAACCTAATCTAAAAACCTCTTTAGTGGTTTCAATTGATGGAAAATTAAATGATTGAAAAGGCTTTGTTTTTTGATAATGTTTAGATTTAAAAATGTAAATGAGCAATACCAACATCATAATTACTGAAACAATCGAAGTTGCAATTCCGCATCCAACACCACCAAGCTCTGGTGCGCCTAACCATCCATAAACAAATATTAGATCCAAGGGAATATTCAAAAGCATACCTGTAAATGCAATATAAAATATAGGTTTAGTTAATGTCATTCCTTCGCTATAACATCTCAGACAAGTAAAAATTGTTATACAGGCTACTCCTATTGAAATCGCTTTAAGGTAATCTATTGATATTTGAGTAATTGAATTCTTTATCGGAAGTAATTTTAAAATTATATCCATGTTAAAAAATATAAATGCCATTAAAATACCTAGAAAAAATGAAATCCATAAAATTTCTCTTAATTTTTTTCCAATTAATATAAATTTTTTTGCTCCATAAAGCTGAGCTACTATAGGAGTTACTGAAAAAATCACACCAGTAATAAACATCCAAATTGTATTTGCAAATGCAGTACCAATTGCTAATCCGGCTAAATCATTAGCACTAGCTCTTCCAGCTATTATTGTATCGGCAGTTCCCATTAATAAATATGACATTTGGGATCCAAAAATTGGAAAACCAATTACTGTTAATTTCTTAAATTCTTTTAAATATTTTTTCAATTAAATGGCCAATAATAATTTTTCGGTACTTTATCATATTAAAATATAAAGTTAAGGAGATTATTATTAGAAAAGACAATAGACCATATTGGTTAAAAAAGATTTCTCAAAAATTTGTAAAAATATATGTGAGACATTTTCTTGAACCTCAATTTTTGTATCTAGGAAAGGGGGGTGCTTTTTTTAAACCTAGACATATAAAAGTATTTGGTAATAACGTATTCATTGATGATTATCCAACATTGATTGGTGCAAAGGATGCAAATATACAATTTACTTCATGGAATATATCAGATCATAAAGGCGAAATTAAAATAGGAAAGTATTGTTTAATCACGCCTGGTGTTCGAATTATGGCTGCAGAAAAAATCCATATTGGAGATTCATGCATGATAGCACATGGTGCATATATATCTGATGCTGATTGGCATGGCATATATGATAGATCTAAGCCGGTAGGCAAAACCAAACCAGTAATTTTTGAGGATAATGTGTGGATAGGAGATACTGCAATTGTATGTAAGGGAGTAAAAATAGGTAAAAATAGCATCATTGGCGCGGGTTCTGTTGTTACAAAAGATGTTCCTCCAAATACGGTATTTGCTGGCAATCCTGCAAAAAAAGTTAAAGATCTAGATATTAAAAACTTTACTTCAAGAAAAGATTTTTTTAAGGATCCTATTAAGCTTGCGAATGACTTTGATGCTCTAGATAAATTCTCTCTTGGAGACAACTCGCTCTTTGGATGGATAAAAAGCTTATTATTTCCAAATAAAAACAATTAATGATAGTTGTTGTTGATAAAGACATTAAAAAATTTAAAGAAATAACTTCAATAGTAGAAGAATTTAGTGATATAGAATTTAATTATGTAGAAGACAAAGAGATCAATAATAAAAAAATAAAAAATGCTGATGTATTGTTTGTAAGATCAACAACAAACATTTCAGAAAATCTTTTAAAAGAATCAAAAATAAAGTTGGTTGGTTCTGCAACTTCTGGTATTGATCACTTAGATACAAATTACCTTGAAAGTAAAGGCATTAATTGGTTTTATTCTCCAGGCTGTAATTCAATATCTGTGATGAATTATGTATTAAGTTGTATAAATTTTTTATTTAAAGAAAAATACTTGAGAAGAAATGACAGTATTGGAATAATTGGCTGTGGAAATATAGGCAATTTAGTGAGACTTGCACTCAATAAATTTAAAATAAGTGTCAAAGTATTTGATCCATACATCACCAATGAGCATTCAGCTGAATATAAAGATTTAATTAAATGTAAGTTACTTACTTTTCATGTTCCATTAACAATGAATCATTTACATGCTACATATAAGATGATTAATAAAGAATTCATTTCTAAAATGAAGCCTTCAATAATTATTAATACCTCAAGAGGAGAGATTGCTAAAGAAAAAGATATCATTGATAGCAACTTAATATATTTATCAGATGTTTGGGTAAATGAACCGGAGCCCTCAATTGATATTTTAAACAGAAGTATCATATCAACTCCTCATGTGGCTGGTCACAGCATGAGAGGTAAATTGAATGGCACATTAAAATTAATATTTGAATTAATGCGCTTTTTGAAAATTGACATTAATAAAACGAATGAGTATGAAAAAAAAATCATCAGCTTAATAAACTTTGAAGAATCTAAAATTATTTCATCAATAGAACAAATTGATACATTATATGATGTAGAAAAAGAATCATCTTCTTTTAAAAAAAAGCTAATAGGCAGTAATCATAGAATAAAGAAAAAAACTTTTAATTTAATCAGATCGCAACACAAAGAAAGGCAAGAATATATTCTTTAAAATATCTTTTTTTATATATAGAAACCTTCTTTACTCAATATATATATATAATTTATACACATTGGCATAGATTTTGCTTTATATATAGATATGTATAGCGCCAAAGTTTATGAATATTATTAAAAACGAAGATATAATTAGTGCTAAATTATTTATTAAAAATATTTTATCTCAGACTATTGAGAACCCAAACAATCCAGACTCACTAAGTTTCTTTCAGTCTGATACCTATAGGTTCTATTTTTTAATATGTTTTATGTTGGAATATTTTGAAAACAATGAAATATCTCAAGAATATGCTATTTCTCTAGTTCCAAAAAAATATGCTTCACGTATAAAAAGATTGCAAGTTCTTAAAAGCGCGGTTCAACTTGGTTTTATTACTGAAACGCAATCGAGTCATGATAAAAGAAGAAGGATATATCAGCCCTCAAATATATTGTTAAATGATTTTCTTGATTACACAAAATCAGTATTGAATCCATAAATTAAATTTTTTCATTTTTCTATTATTTAATATAAATCTACCTATATGGATTGTTGTTTATTACAATTGTAATATGTCAAAGATATATAAATCTGAAGAAGAATGGCGAACTTTCTTAAATGAAGAATCTTTTCGAGTAACAAGAAAATCAGGGACTGAAAAACCATTTACAGGAAAATACTGGAATTTTGATAAAGAAGGTATTTATAGATGTGTTTGTTGTGGCCAAGAATTATTTTTATCTAAAGCAAAATTTGATTCAGGATGTGGTTGGCCTAGCTTTTTTGTGCCTTCAAGCAATCAAGTAATTGATGAGCATGTTGACTCTTCTTTTGGCATGGTAAGAACAGAAGTAAAATGTTCAAAATGTGATGCACATTTAGGCCATGTCTTTAATGATGGCCCAAATCCAACAGGCTTAAGATATTGTATAAATTCAGCTTCTTTGGACTTTAAAAATTATGACGAAAAAAAATAAACCTTTCGTTTTCTATAATGCTTTAAAAAAAGTCATAGGGCTTACAGGTTTATCTAGAATTTTCGGACTTGTAAGAGATATTGCTACAACCAACTTACTTGGTGCCTCTATTTTCCATGATATTTTTGTAGTTGTTTTAAAAATTCCAAATTTGTTTAGGCGATTTTTTGCCGAAGGTGCATTCAATCAAGCTTTTATTCCAATATATAGTGATTTTGAAAAAGAGAATCAAAAAGATGCTACAGATGAGTTTTTAAATTCTCTTGCAGGAATTTTAATAAGTTCTTTATTTATCTTCACTATATTAGTCTTAATTTTTGCACCCGTTTTTATCTTTATTTTTGCTCCCGGTTTTTACTTAGATCCAATGAAGAAAGATATATCTATTAATGTTTTAAGAATAATGTTTCCTTATTTAGCTTTAATTTCTCTTGTGGCGTTTGCAGGAGGCATACAAAATACCCATAAAAAATTTTCTATTCCTGCATTTACCCCAGTAGTTTTTAATATATGTCTTATTATTGCTGCCATATTGGTTGCCCCAATGTTTGAGATGCCAGTGTATGTTCTTGCGTGGGGAGTTTTGTTATCAGGGGTACTTCAACTTCTTATCCAAATTCTACCTCTATGGAGAATAAATAGACTCCCAATTCCAAAACTAAACATAAACAATCCTGGATTAAATAAATTTTTTAGGCTTATTTTCCCTGCTATTCTTGCTGGTGGAATAATTCAAATCAACTTACTTATCGATACAATTTTCGCATCTTTCTTAGAAACAGGAAGCCCAACATGGCTTTATGTATCCGATAGATTGGTTCAATTTCCGATGGGTATCTTTGCTATTGCAATTGGTACAATACTTCTACCAACACTTTCAAAATATGATTTAAATTTTGAAAGAGAACAATTTATTTTAAGCATTCAAAAAGGACAAAGATTTGTTTTATTTATAGGTGTTCCATCATTAATAGGTTTATTTTTTTGTTCAGAGGATTTGATTAGTACTATTTTTTATAGAGGTGCCTTTACAGCATCAGATGTTATTAATTCATCATATAGTCTTATGGCGCTCTCATTTGGCTTACCATTCTTTATGTTAATGAAAGTATTAACACCTGCTTTTTTTGCAAGAAAAGATACTAAGACACCCATGTATGTCGCATTAATATCTTTAATTATAAATGCAGTTTTAAACTATTATTTAGCATTTATTTTAAATTATGGGCACGTTGGAATTGCAGTTGGAAGCTCAATAGCAGCAATTGTTAGTGTTTGCATTTTAGAAATAGTTTTATATAGAGATGGGTTTATCAAAATTAAAAATATATTTAATAAATTTAACTTAAACATAGTAATTTCAAGTTTATTTGTAATTGTTTTTTTATATTTCTGTACATCCAAAATAAATTTTATTGAGATATCGCAGTCTGAAAGAATAGTATTTCTTTTAATTAAAGTTATAGTTTCAATTATTATTTATTTTGCTATTTCAAGATTAATATTAAAAAAGCCAATAAGATTTTTATTTGATTAAAATGTATTTAATAAGAGGACAGCATAATCTAAAACTTTTTAAATTAAGATATCCTGAAATTCCTTTATGCGGAACAATTGGAAATTTTGATGGATTACATTTAGGCCATCAAGCAATTTTGAAAAAAATTCAAAATAATGCAAAAAAATATAATTCAAAAACAATTGTTTTCTTTACTGAGCCGCATGCTGCAGAATATTTTTCAAAAATAGCAAGCAAGAACCAAAATCCTCCACCGCGAATATGTCCATGGCGAGAAAAAGTAAAACTTCTCAAAAATAGCGGAATAGATTTTGCGTGTTTTTTAAAATTCAATAATGATTTAAGAACAATGTTACCTCAAGAATTTATATCTCAAATATTAGAATCAATAAATCTTAAGAGCTTTACAGTTGGTGATGACTTTAGGTTTGGTGCCGATAGGAAAGGCGACACGGATCTCTTAAAAGTCTGGGGGAAAAAAAATGGAGTGTTTGTAGAAAATACAGAAACTATTTTTTATGGGAATGAACGAGTAAGCAGCTCAAGAATAAGAAATGAACTTTTAGATAATAATTTTGAACTTGCAGCAAAACTTTTAGGCAGACCTTATACTTTTTCAGGTAAAGTAGTGCACGGTCAACATCTTGGAAGAACTATTGAGGCCCCAACTGCAAATATATGGCTACCAAACCAAAGACTGCCAATTGAGGGTGTATACGCAGTTAAATGTATGTTAAATAATACAAAACATAAGGGTATTGCAAATATGGGTGTTAGGCCAACTGTCGGTGGTGAAAAGCCAGTTCTAGAAGTGCATTTATTTGATTTTAATCAAAATATTTACTCAAAAAGGCTTACCGTCAAATTTATTAAAAAAATAAGAGATGAAAAGAAATTTGATAATTTAGACATGTTAAAATTACAGATCCAAAAGGATATATCAAAAGCAAAAAATATTTTAGACTCTTCTAATGACTAATTACAGAGATACATTAAATCTTCCAGAGACTGAATTCTCAATGAAAGCAGGATTGCCTAAAAAAGAACCAGAGATGTTAAACTTTTGGTCAAATAACGATCTTTACAACAAAATAAGAAATAAATATAAAGATAACAAATTATTTTTATTACATGATGGCCCACCATACGCAAATGGAGATATACATTTAGGGCATTCAGTAAACAAAATCCTAAAGGATATTACTGTCAAATTTAAAACCCTTCAAGGTTTTAACGCTCCATATGTGCCTGGTTGGGATTGTCATGGTCTTCCAATTGAGCTTAATGTTGAAAAAAAACATGGAAAAAATAGCGAACTTGTAAAAAATAAAGAGAGCTTTCAAAAAGCATGTAAAGAATATGCTGAAAGCCAAATAAAAAAACAATTAAATGATTTTAAAAGACTGGGCGTGCTTGGTGATTGGGAGCATTCATACAAATCATTAGATCCAAAATTTGAAGCAGACATCGTTAGGTCTTTGGGTATTATCTATAAAAAAGGTTACCTAGAAAAAGGTGAAAAACCCGTTCATTGGTGCCATGAAAGTGGATCATCCCTAGCAGAGGCAGAAGTTGAATATATTGATAAAACATCTAAAGCAATTGATGTCGCATTTAAAGTTGATGCTTCATCTTTAAAAAATGTAAAAGATTTATTTAATGCTGAAGATTCAGCTGAAATATCGTTCGTTATTTGGACCACAACACCATGGACAATACCCTCAAATGTAGCAGTATGTATCAATCCTAAATACAAATACTCACTTATTAAAATGAATGATAAATTTTATGTAATTGCATTTGAGATGATTGATCAATGTTCCAAAAGATGGAACCAAAAATTCGATGTTATATCGACAATACATGGTAAAAAATTACGTGATATTGATCTTATTCATCCATTTTTAGATAGAAAATCAGTTCTTTTGCATGCAAATCATGTTACAACTGAAACAGGAACAGGTTGTGTTCATACTGCTCCGGCTCATGGTATGGATGATTATTTAATATGTAAGAAAAATAGTATTGATACTATTCATTCTTTAAATAATAAAGCCTTTTTTAAAGATGAATTGGATTTTATTGCAGGACTTCCTGCTATGAAAGCAGATCCGCTTATTATTGAAAAATTACAAGAGCACAATGCACTCATTAATATAGAAGATTATCATCATTCTTATCCTCACTGTTGGAGACGCAAAACACCTCTAATTTTTACATCAACGCCTCAGTGGTTTATTTCAATGAAAAAAAATAATCTCATCAATGATGCCCTAAAACATATCAAAAGTGTTAATTGGGAACCCTCATGGGGTCTTCAAAGAATTGAATCCATGCTTATTGATAGACCAGATTGGTGTATCTCTAGACAAAGAAATTGGGGTGTCCCAATAACTTTAGTTGTTCATAAAGATACTGGAGAAATCCATCCCAATCAAAACGACCTATTTGAAAAATTTGCACAAGTTATCGAAAAAGAAGGAATTTCAGCTTGGGATAAATTGAATTTGAAAGATTATATTGATGATCATGAAGAATATGTTAAAACTTCTGATTCTCTTGATGTTTGGTTTGATTCTGGAGTAACACACTATGCAGTTTCCACAGAAAGATTTGGTAGTAATGTCGTTGCAGATCTTTACTTAGAAGGCTCAGATCAACATAGGGGATGGTTCCAATCTTCATTATTAACAAGTATAGCCATGAAAGACTCTGCGCCGTATAAAACAGTTCTGACACATGGATTTGTTGTGGACGAACAAGGAAGAAAACAATCAAAATCACTTGGAAATGTTGTCTCACCTCAGAAAGTGTGGGATAACTTAGGAGCAGACATTTTAAGGCTTTGGGTTGCTTCAACTGATTTTAGAAGTGAAATGGTGGCATCTGATGAAATATTAAAAAGAACCTCGGATCAATACAGACGTATTAGGAATACATTCAGATATATATTAGGTAATTTAAGTGATTTTAGTGATAAAAATAAAGTTAAATTTGAAAATCAAATTGAATTAGATAAATGGATTATTAATGAAACAAAAATCCTGCAAAAAGAAGTCACAAGTTTATATGAATCCTACTCTTATCATAAGGCAATTCAAAAAATACATAACTTTTGTGTTAACGAATTAGGAGGAATATATCTTGATATAGTCAAAGATAGGCTCTATACCTGCAAAAATGATTCTTTGGCAAGAAGATCATGTCAAACAAGCCTTGATTTAATTTTGAATGTATTGGTTAGGTTAATTGCTCCTATCCTTTCTTATACGGCAGAAGAAATATGGCAATCAAGTAACAGATTGAATAGTCAGGAAGATTCTGTTTTTCTCTCAAATTTTGATATTTCTGAAATAAATTTTGAATCAAATATCAATCAATCTGAATGGAAAAGAATTTTTGAAGTTAAAGATGCTGTCAATCAATCAATAGAAGAAATGAGAAATGATAATAAAATTAAAGGATCACTTGATTCGGTAGTTACTATTCAAGCTAATTCAAATGATCTAAATGTTCTAAAAAAGTTAGGCGAGGAACTTCACTTTTTATTTATTTCTTCAGAAGCAATAGTTAACGAAGGAAAAAGTTTTAAAATCAAAGTCAATTTTTCAAAAAACACAAAATGTGTTAGATGTTGGCATAGATGTTCATCAGTTGGATCTTCTAATAAACATCCTGAATTATGTAATAGATGCATTAAAAATATAGATAATGAAGGTGAGCAAAGAAACTTTGTATAAATTACATTATCTAACATTAATCATTGTTCTTTTTGTATTAGATTTGGTTTCAAAAAATTATGCTGAAAATAATATTTCATTTGGACAATCTTATACAACTTTCTTGCCATTTATAGATTTCTTCCTAATTTATAATTCTGGCATTGCATTTGGTTTGTTTGATGGTTATGGAGATTTAGCCTCTAACATTTTATTAATTATTACTGTTATTATTCTTGCATATCTCATAAGAATGCTTATCCAAGAAAAGGTTCAAATTGCTAAATTAGCATTGTCATTAATTATTGCTGGTGCGCTGGGAAATATTGTCGATAGAATAGTTGATGGTAGAGTTACAGATTTTCTTCATCTAGAGATCGCTAACTTTTCTTTTTTTATTTTTAATCTCGCGGATGCATTTATAACTCTTGGAGCTATTTTAATTATATACTTTGAATTAATTTATAAAGCAAAAAAATGACTAAAGAGATTAAATTAGCAAATCCTCGTGGTTTCTGTGCTGGTGTTGACAGGGCTATTGATATTGTAAATAGGGCTCTAGATAAATATGGAGCACCAGTTTATGTAAAACATGAAGTTGTTCATAACAAAGTTGTTGTAGATAATTTAAGAGATAGGGGTGCAGTTTTTGTTGAAGAAATTGATGAAATACCAGATGATTCGCTTGTCATTTTTAGCGCACACGGTGTTTCAAGTGCTGTTGAAGACGAAACAAAAGCAAGAAATTTAAATTTTTTTGATGCTACTTGCCCACTTGTCACAAAAGTTCATATGGAGGTGAAAAGACATGCAAATGCTAATAGAGATATTATTTTAGTTGGTCATGAAGGCCATCCAGAGGTTGAAGGTACAATGGGAAGACACATAAACAAAGATAATAGCTCAATATATTTGGTTCAAGATGAACAAGATGCTAAAAATATAGAAATTAAAAATACAAATAATTTGGCTCTCGTAACACAAACTACTCTTAGCGTTGATGAAACTAAGTCTATTATTGCAATTTTAAAAACAAGATTCCCGTTAATTAATATTCCAAAAAAAGATGATATTTGTTACGCAACTCAAAATAGACAAGATGCTGTTAAGCAACTTGCTCTTGAATCTGATTTTCTAATAGTTGTTGGATCAAGTAATAGCTCTAATTCAAACAGATTAAAAGAATTGTCAGAAAAATGTGGTTGCAAATCTGTTTTGATAGATGAATTTTCGGATTTAGACCTTGATGATCTTAAAAACTATTTAAAGATCTCTATTACTGCAGGTGCATCTGCACCAGAATCGAAGGTCATAGAAATAGCGAAATCTATAGAAACATTTACAGATGCAAAAATTATAGAATTTGGAGAAGATAATGAAGATATTTATTTTAAGTTACCACCTGAATTAAGATAAATGCTTATAAAAGACCATCTATTAAAAGATCACATTTTTTTGAAATCACCAAATTTCAATGATAGGCCTAACTTAGTTCATCCAACTTTAATAGTTATCCATTGCATAAGTTTGCCTGAGGGTAGTTATGATAATCAAAACGTTGAAGACTTTTTTCTCAATAAACTAGATTTTAATTTAAATCAAAGCTTTAACGACATTAAAGATATGAAAGTTTCATCACATATTTATATTAAAAGATGTGGAAAAATTATTCAGTTTGTTCCATTTAATAAAAGAGCTTGGCATGCTGGTATTTCTTGCTTTAATGGTATTGAAAATTGCAATGATTATTCAATTGGAATTGAACTTCAAGGCACTGATCAAGAACCTTATGAAGATAAACAATACATTTCTCTGATATCTATTACATCGCTGTTATTAAAACATTATGATTCTTTGAATAAGAAAAATATAGTTGGTCATTCAGATATTGCTCCAAATAGAAAATCAGATCCCGGCAAACAATTTGATTGGAACAGATATATAAAAAATGTTTGATTTAAGAAAAATGCTGGTGATTAGTTCATTTGGATTCGCATCAGGTCTTCCATATATTCTTATTTTTTCTACTCTTTCAGCATGGTTGAGGGATGTAGGTATAAATTTGAGTATTATTGGATTTTTTTCCTGGATTGTTTTGACATACTCTCTAAAATTTTTATGGGCACCTGCGATAGATAGATTTTCTATACCGATTCTGAACAAATTTGGTAAAAGAAAAAGTTGGATAATATTCTCACAACTCATCATTATTTTTTCATTATTGATTCTTTCAACAATTAATCCTACTGAAAAAATATTAGCGTTTGTAGTGATTGCTTTTTTTGTCGCTTTTTTTGGTTCTATTCAAGATATTGCTATAGATGCATTTAGAATTGAATATGCAAACTTATCTGATCAAGGAAATTTAGCGGCAGCCTATCAATTTGGATACAGACTTGCGATTTTAGTGGCAACATCTGCAGCCTTAATAATTGCAGATGTTTATGATTGGTCCTTTGCCTACCTATTAATGAGCAGCTTGATGTTAATTGGACTTGCAGCAGCCATTTTTTCAAAAAAAGAAAAAACAAATAATGATCTAAAAGTATTAAATTTTTCAGAGGCCTTTATAAATCCTCTCAAAGATTTTTCAAAAAGATACGGTCTTACTCTAGCCTCAATGATTTTATTAGTTGTTGCAACTTACAGACTTACTGACATAGTTATGGGCCCAATGGCAAATCCATTTTACATAGATATGGGTTATACCCTTACTCAAATTGGAAGTGTAATTAAAGTAGTAGCGTTAATAGCTTCAATATGTGGTGTTTTTATAGGAGGAATATTAATCAAAAACTTTGGCCTATATTACTCTTTACTAGCCGGAGCATTTCTTGTGATGTTCACTAACTTATTTTTTTCATATGTAGCAGTAACTCAAGATGTTTTTTTAAATATCGCTAATTTAGAGATACCTTTAAATCTCAGCATTGTTGTTAGTTTGGATAGTATAGCTGCAGGCATAGTCGGGACTGTGAATATTACATTTTTAACAAGCTTGGTTTCTAAAAAATATACAGCAGTTCAATATGCGCTACTAACTTCTTTTATGATGTTACCAGGCAAATTTTTTGGTGGCTTTTCTGGATTAATAGCAAATTATTTTCAAACTATTTCTAACTTAAATTTTGGTTGGATGTTTTTTTATATTTTCACTTCACTGCTTTCAATTTTGCCTTTATATTTAATATACTTAAATAAAGACTTTTTGAGAAATAATGAAAAATATATTTAAAGCTATATTTTTTATATCTCTTTTTCTTATTTTTATTTTTAGCATACTTTCAGCATCCCAAATTTCTAATTTAGCTAAATTGAGTTTTTTTTCAGATAAATTAATACATTTTTTAATTTATTTTTATTTAACGTACATTGGATTAATATCATATTTTCACATCAATAGACTGTTTTTAATATTTCTAATTTTTATTTATGGGTTCTGCATAGAAATTATTCATTTTTATCATCCAAACAGACTATTTGAAATATTTGATTTATTAAGCAATCTTCTCGGAATAGTAGCAGGCTCGTTATTGTTTAACTTAAAATTTTTTTTTGAAAAGTATTGATTTCTTGATTTTAGGCCCTAACTACTATTTAAATTAAACAAACTAGAATAAAATTCATTATTAATTTTTTTGAACGGGAGATATAAATGAAATTAAGACCATTACATGACAAAGTTTTAGTCAAAAGAACTGAAGAAGAAGAAACCTCATCTGGAGGTATTATTCTTTCTGGATCAGCAAAAGAGAAACCGTCCCAAGGCACAGTTGTTTCTGTTGGTCCGGGTAAAAAGAATGAATCAGGCGAAATTAGCCCATTAAATGTCAAAGAAGGAGATACAGTTGTGTTTGGGCAATATGGTGGGAATGAAATTAAACTTGATGGTGAAGAGCTTCTCATTTTAAGTGAGAGTGACATCTTCGGAGTCATAGAATAAAAATTATAAATTATTGGGAGAAATTAAATGTCAGCTAAAGATGTAAAATTTGGAGATAACGCAAGAAGTCAGATGCTCGATGGTGTCAATACACTTGCAGACGCAGTCAAAGTAACTTTAGGTCCAAAAGGGCGAAATGTAGTACTGGATAAATCTTTTGGAGCACCTACTGTTACTAAAGATGGTGTTTCAGTTGCTAAAGAAATAGAGCTTGAGAATAAATTTGAAAACATGGGCGCTCAGATGATAAAGCAGGTTGCTTCTCAGACTAATGATGAAGCAGGAGATGGAACAACTACTGCTACAGTGTTAGCCCAATCAATTGTCAATGAAGGTAATAAAGCAGTTGCAGCAGGTATGAATCCAATGGATCTAAAACGTGGAATT
This sequence comes from SAR86 cluster bacterium, assembly GCA_023703615.1. NCBI lineage: Bacteria > Pseudomonadati > Pseudomonadota > Gammaproteobacteria > SAR86 cluster bacterium. The sequence continues at coordinate 394,064 of CP097971.1, forward strand.
GACAAAGCTGTATTAGCTGCTGTTGAGCATGTTAAAACATTAAGTGTTCCTTGTACTGATGATAAGGCAATTTCACAAGTTGGAACCATATCAGCAAATGGTGATGATGCAGTTGGACAAATTATTGCAGAAGCAATGGAAAAAGTTGGCAAAGAAGGAGTCATTACTGTTGAAGAAGGAAGTGGTATTGAAAACGAGCTTGATGTTGTTGAAGGCATGCAGTTTGATAGAGGCTATCTATCTCCATATTTCATAACTAATCAAGACAACATGACTGTAGAGCTAGAGAACCCGTTGATTCTTTTGTTTGACAAAAAGATATCAAATATTAGAGATCTACTTCAACTTTTAGAAGCTGTAGCAAAAGCTGGTAGACCAATGTTAATAATAGCTGAAGATATTGAAGGCGAGGCATTGGCAACTTTAGTTGTTAATAATTTAAGAGGAATCGTTAAGGCTGCAGCATGTAAAGCTCCTGGTTTCGGAGATAGAAGAAAAGCTATGCTTGAAGATATAGCAATTTTGACAGGTGGCACAGTTATCTCTGAAGAAGTAGGTCTTTCTCTGGAGGGCGCTACCATTGAAGACTTGGGAACATCTAAAAGAGTTACTCTTAACAAAGATAATGCAACCATTATAGACGGTGCAGGTGATGAAAAGTCAATTGCAGCAAGAGTTAATCAAATAAGAGCTCAAATTGAGGAAACAACCTCAGATTATGATAAAGAGAAACTGCAAGAAAGAGTGGCAAAACTTGCTGGCGGAGTTGCAGTCATTAAAGTTGGTGCTGGTTCTGAAGTTGAAATGAAAGAAAAGAAAGCAAGAGTTGAAGATGCCCTTCATTCTACTCGAGCAGCAGTTGAAGAAGGTGTTGTTCCTGGAGGAGGGTCCGCACTAATAAGATGCTTAGAGGCCGTAGAAAAAGTTACTGGCGATAATGAAGACCAAAATGTTGGTATCAACATTGCTAGAAAGGCTTTTGAAGCTCCACTGAGACAAATTGTATCAAATGCTGGTGAAGAGTCTTCTGTAATTTTAGCAAATGTCAAAGACGGTAAGGATTCTTATGGATTCAACGCATCAACTGGTGAATATGGTGACATGATAGAGATGGGTATTCTTGATCCAGCTAAAGTAACCAGGACTGCAATTCAAGCAGCAGGCTCGGTTGCAGGTATGATGATTACCACTGAAGCTATGGTAACTGATGTTCCTAAAGACGACACTCCAATGCCTCCAATGCCAGATATGGGCGGCATGGGTGGCATGGGTGGAATGATGTAATCTCTTTGTGTATTGATTTAAAAGAACGGGGAATTTTCCCCGTTTTTTTATTAGATTTAAAATAAAAATTACTTTAAGATATAGCTACACATTTTAGAGGATTATCTATGGAACTTTTAAGCGACCAAGCATTTTTTAGATCTTTTCATATTCTTTTTGGGATAGCATGGATAGGCTTATTATATTATTTTAATTTTGTTCAAACTGAATATGTAAAAGTTGCAGATCCAGATGCAAAAGCAGATGTCATGAAAAAACTTGCTCCAAATGCATTGTGGTGGTTTAGATGGGCTGCTTTTTTTACTTTTTTAACTGGTTTGATTTTAATTCATCAAATAACAGCAAGACTTGGTACTGAAATAATTCTTGGTATCACCATGGGAACATTAATGATGTTAAATGTATGGGGTATTATATGGAGAAATCAAAAAATTGTTTTAGGAATGAAAGATGGAGACGTAGCAGTTGCTGCAGCAAAAGCAGGACTTGCTTCAAGAACAAATACATTATTTTCTGTTCCAATGCTCATGTACATGGTTTATTCTGCTCATGCTCCAGGTTCTTATTTAGTGCTGGATGATTGGAATCCAACTAGCTTAATTATTGGTTTGGCAATCATATTTTTAATTGAAGCAAATGCGATTTGGGGCAAAATGCTTCCAATGATTGCAAGCGTAAGAGGTGTTATTACATCGTCATTTGTATTGACTGTTATTTTTAAAGTATTAACTGATTTTTTATAAAATATAAATATTAATTAATTTTTTTTATTTTTATTTTCGTGATTATGTTGTCTTCTATTTGTATTACTTCAAATCTATAGTTGTCAATTTGAACGCAAAGACTTGATTGAGGAATTTGATCAAGATACTCAGTTATTAAACCATTTATTGTTTTAGAACTATCTTCAGGAACACTCCAATTAACAAAATTATTTAAATCTCTTATCCTTGAATTACCATCTGTAATAATTGAGCCATCTTTCTTTATATCAAATTCCTTTTTGAGTTCTTCTCTGGCATTACCAAATTTGCCAACAATCTCCTCCAAAATATCCTCTAATGTTACAAGACCTTGAATCTCACCATATTCATCAACCACCAGCGCCATATTTCTATCAAGCTTCTGAAATTCTCGCAACTGCTTCATTAATTCAGTTGATTGAGAAACAAAATATGTTTCAAGTAAAAAATCTTTTATTTCTGCTTCTACTTCAAAATTATCTAAAAAGGAATGAGAATCTTTTAGATGTAGAATTCCAATCACATTATCAATATTTTCTTGATAAACAGGAAGTTTTGAATAGGATGATGACTCAACAATACTTCTTGCATTTTCATTGTTTGCATTAATATCTATTCCTATAATTTCAGAGGTTGGAATCATAATATCTTCAACTATAAGTTCTTCCATACCGAGCACAGAAGATAATATTCCTCTATATTGTTTTGGAATTAGCTCTCCAGATTCTTCAAGAAGAGTTTTAAGTTCTTTAGTATTTAGATTATCATTTTCAGCCAAGTCAATTGAACTTATGTTAAATAAACTTAAAATTTTTGAACTTATAATATTTATTAAATAAATTAATGGATTAAAAATTTTTAGAAGTATTTTAAGAATTATTGATGAATTTGTAGCGAAGCTTTCTGGTTTGATTGCGGCAATAGTTTTGGGTGTAATTTCTGAAAATATTAAAATAACTATTGTTAGTATTACCGAACCTAATAAAACGTTTCCGCCAAAATAATTTATCATAATTATTGTTACGATTGCAGATGCTAAAATATTTGCAAAATTATTACCTATTAGAATAGTTGATAAAAGCTTATCCGGCCTTTTCAAAAGTTTTAATGCCCTTTTTGCGCCTCTGTCTGGTTTTTTTGCTAGGTTCTTTAACTTAATTTTGTTTGCAGCCATCATTCCAGTTTCTGAGCCTGAAAAAAAACCACTTAAAATTAATAAAGAAATTAAGACTAGTATTAAAAAAAGAAATGAGGGATCTTCTTGCATTAAATTAATTATAAACTATGTAAGAATTTCCAATATAAGCTATTAAAACAGCGATCATTGAAACGAGCATGCCTCTAGTAGCAAATTTAATAGATAAATTAAAATAACGCATTATTATTAATGATAATAAATAAACTACCCAAGCAATAACAGTAAAAACACTTTTTAATAATAAATTCGAAGAAATATTAGACTGTATACTGAAACCTGAAACTAAAGCTATAGTTAGAAACGAAAGCCCAATTCCTAATAAATAAAATACAATTCTATAGTTTTTTTCAATTGAAAATTCATTTATATCAATCAAATTTCCAGTTTTAATTTTTTTTATATTTCTCTCGAGTATTACTATTTCACAATAAGCAATAAATAAAAACAATAAACATAAACCAGCTGCAATAAAATGAACTGTTGGTAAAAATTTAATGTAATCATAAATGTACAAATATGCACCAATATAAATTCCAGATGAAATAATTGCTGACAGATAAAGAGAATTTTCTCCCTTTACAGAAAATCTTATAATAAAATAAGTCACAATTGAGATTGTAACTTGGGTGATAAAACTCATAAATTAACCTGAAATATAAACACTTTATATATTAACACTATCAATATTATCAAGGTTAACCTAAAATACATTTCTTTTTTACATTTAACGATATAAATATGGTAATTATTAGACTAGCTAGAAGCGGAGCAAAGAAGAATCCATACTATTTCATCACTGTTGCTGATGAAAGAAAACCTCGTGATGGATCATTCATTGAAAGACTTGGATTTTTTAATCCAAGTGCGCATGGACAAGAGGAAAGACTAAGAGTTGATCTTGAAAAATTAGAGGAATGGATCAAAAAAGGTGCTCAGGTTAGCAACAGAGTTAAATCACTTGTTAAAGAAGCAAATATGACTCCAGAAGAATTTCAAGCAAAGTTTGATGCAAAAAAAGCTAAATCTGAAGCAAAAAAAGTAGCTATTGCAGAAAAGTTAGCAAAAGAAGCAGAAGTAGCAGCTGAGGAAGAAGCTCCAGCAGAGGAAGCACCAGCTGAGGAAGAAGCTCCAGCTAAGGAAGAAGCTCCAGCAGAGGAAGCTCCAGCTGAGGAAGAAGCTCCAGCTGAAGAAGAAGCTCCAGCTGAAGAAGAATCTTCAGATGATAAAAAAAATTAACATTGAAAATTTAATTTGCATTGGATCAATTGGTAAGCCCAAGGGCTTAAGTGGAGAGTTTTTTTTAAATTCCTACTCTTATCCTAAAGAAAATATTCTTAATTATTCAAATTTTATTTTTGAAAATGATTCACTTATTGATTTTAATATTTCATATGTAAAAAAGATAAACTCCAAATTTGTTGCTAAAATCGAGCAGATAAATAACAGGGAAGATATAAAAAAATATACCAATGTTCTTATATATATTTTAAAAGCAGACTTACCGGAATTAGATGATAATAATTTTTATTGGCATGAACTAATAGGGATGACTATTGTTAATGAGACCAAAAATGAAAATCTTGGTATTGTTGACGATATTGCCAACTTTGGTTCAAATGACTGTTTAGTTGTAAAATGCACAAGTGAGTCTATCGATAATCAAAATAGATTAATACCTTTTATAAGAGACATATATATAAAAGAGATTGTTTCTAAAGAAATGTTAATTTTAGTTGACTGGGAAAAAAATTATTAGTCATGCGTTTCAATATTATTACAATTTTTCCAAAAATATTTAATGCCTTAGATGATGGAGTTGCTGCAAAATCTATTAAAGTTGATATCTATAACCTCAGAGAAAAAGCATTAAACAAACATGGTCAAATAGATGCTAAACCCTATGGTGGTGGTGAAGGTATGGTTCTAATGCCAGAACCATTAAAAGATACACTCTTAAGAATTCCAAAAAAAAATAAAGGAAAAGTAATTTACTTGTCACCACAAGGAAATAAAATTGATCAAAAAAAAGTAATTGAATTAACTAAAAATAATGCATTAACTTTCATATGTGGAAGATATGAAGGTATTGATCAGAGATTTATTAATAAATATGTTGATGAAGAGATCTCTCTAGGAGATTTTGTCTTAACTGGTGGAGAATTAGCAGCAATGTGCATAATTGATGCAATTTCAAGAAATTTATCAGGAACTCTTGGAAACAAAAACTCACTAGTTAACGATACTTTCTACAAAGGTATGCTGAAAGGTCCAACTTATACAAGACCAGAAATATTTGAAAATGAAAACATACCAAAAGTTCTTCTTTCAGGGAATCATAAAAAAATACAAGAATGGAGAGAAAAACAGTCTCTTATTCAAACATATAAAAGAAGGCCTGATTTATTAGATAAATTAGAATTAACAAAAAAACAAAAAAAAGTCTTGGAAGAATTGCATTCTAAGGATATCCTATAGCACTTTTCAGGCATGATTTATGAGTAATAACGACGATAATAAAAAAAAGGGCTTTTTTTCAAGATTATTCGGAGGAATTAGCTCTGTATCTGATAAAAAGACTGAAGAGGAAATTAAAAACGTAGCCTCTGAACTTCCTTCATTGACTTCATTGAATAAATTGAAAAAAGCAGATATTGTGGAAACTGCTAAGAATTTTGGTCTTGATTTAGATATAAGTCTCACAAAAGTAAAACTACTAGAATCTTGGAAAACACATTTTAATTTAGAGGATAATTCAGCAGAAAAAGTTCCTGCAGAAGAAGTAAAAGCAGAAGCTCTAGCTGAAGAAGTTCCAGCTGAGGAAGAAGCTCCAGCAGAAGAAGTTCCAGCAGAAGAAGCTCCAGCAGAAGAAGTAAAAGTAGAAGCTCCAGCAGAGGAAGCACCAGCTGAGGAAGAAGCTCCAGCAGAGGAAGCTCCAGCAGAAGAGGCACCAGCTGAAGAAGTAAAAGCAGCTGCTGAAGAATCACAAGAGGAAGCTCAAGCAGAAGAAGTTTCAGCTGAAGAAGTAAAAGCAGAAGCTCCAGCTGAAGAAGAGACTGCTAACAAAGTGGAAGTTTCATTAGATGAAAAATCTCCCGCTCAAATAATTTCAGAATTTGAAAATAAACAAAAAAAATCAGATATACCAACCTTTAGACCTGGAGACACTGTAAGTGTCTCAGTAAAAGTAAAAGAAGGTGATAGAACTCGATTGCAAGCTTTTGAAGGGATTGTTATGGGTATCAAAAATCGAGGCCTAAATTCATCATTTATTGTTAGAAAGATTTCAAGTGGTATTGGTGTTGAAAGAACATTTCAATTACATAGTCCTCTAATAGACACAATTCAAATTAAAAGAAAAGGTGATGTAAGACAATCTAAATTATTTTATCTAAGAGAAAGATCAGGAAAATCTGCTAGAATTAAAGAAAGACTTGATTAGATAAATGAAAAATGTACATAAAAAGGATCAAATTCTTAGTTCCTTTTTAGACTTTCTATATATACAAAAAGGTCTATCTAATAATACGGCCTATTCATATCGAAATGATTTATTAGATTATTATCAATGGTGCTTTGATACCTATAAAACTCACCCTAAAACTAGTAAATTAATTAATGCAAATGATTATGTATCATATTTATTTAATAATGGTTTGAAAAGCTCGTCTGTTAATAGAAAAATTTCGTCAATTAAAACGTTTTATAAATATCTAATAAAAAAAAAGGTAATACAATTTTCACCATTTGATGATTTAATTATGCCAAAAAAGCCAAATTATTTACCAATCTCTATGTCTGAGAGGGATGTAGAAATTTTGTTAAATAGTCCAAAGAAGGATGTGCTTATTGAAATGAGAGATAAAGCTATGATAGAAATGTTATATGCCACCGGAATGCGAATTAGTGAATTGGTTAATTTAAAGATAACAGATATTGATCTAAAAAGATGTGTGGTTAAAGTTTTTGGTAAAGGTTCAAAAGAAAGATTAATACCATTCGGAGAAATAGCAGCGGAATTCATTTATTTGTATTTAAATACAAGAAAAAATGATAAGTCTAAGGCAGTTTTTCTCAGCAATAGGGGATCTGCAATCACAAGAGGAGCATTTTGGCAAAGAATAAAGATATACCTTAATAGAGAGGGATTAAAATCATCAATTTCACCCCATACCTTAAGACATGCTTTTGCTACACACTTATTAAATCGAGGCGCAGATCTTAGATCGGTACAAATTTTACTTGGCCATAGTGACTTATCAACAACCCAAATATATACTCATATTGCAAAAAAACGGTTAGGTGAAATTTTAAAGAAGCATCACCCTAGAGGTTAATATGTTAAAAAAAACAAAACTATCTTTATTATTATTATTTTTTATGAATCTTGAGTCAGATCAGGAATTAATTAAATCAAAAATTGCTTCCATTTTACCTTCAGATGTAACGATAGAAAAAATTGAACAAAGTTCAATTGACGGTCTTTTTAAAGTTTTTTATGGTGATATTCAGCCAATATATGTGACAGCAAATGGTAGCCATTTTATTTATGGAGATATGTTTCAAATAAATAAAGATGGTATTACAAACATTACAGAAATTGATATTAATAAAAAAAGAGCGCAAGTTTTAAGCCAAATCCCTAAAAGAGAGCTTATTTCATTTGTATCTAAAAATGAAAAATTTTCAGTACTAGTTTTTACTGATGTTGATTGCGGTTATTGTCGCAAGCTTCATAGTCAAATAGAAGACTACAATAAATTAGGTATTTCAATTAATTACCTAGCATTTCCAAGATCAGGACTTGGCACAGAGTCATTTTCTAAAATGGTTGGAGCTTGGTGCTCAAAAAACAAAAGAGATAGTATTTCTAAATTAAAAAATGATGAAAACATTGAAATCAATTTCTGTGATAGTCAACCTGTTTCAAATCATTTTGTAATTGGTCAAAAAATTGGTGTGGATGGAACACCGGCGATAATTATGCCAAATGGAAAACTTTTACCTGGATACCTCTCACCTTCAGAACTTTTTGAGAGATTAAAAGGATAAAATTATGCCAGATCAAGAATTTAAGAACGCTGGCAAACTGCCTCCATATATTTTTGCGGAAATTAATTCACTTAAATCAAAAGCCAGATCTAATGGAGAAGACATAATAGATTTTGGTATGGGTAATCCAGATCAGTCAACACCCAATCCAGTAGTAGATAAGTTGATAGAAACTGTTAAAAATCCAGCAACTCACAGATACTCTCAATCTGCAGGATTACCTAAATTAAGAGCTGCTATGAGAGATTGGTACATTAGAAGATATGAAGTAGATCTTGATATTGATTCTGAAATTGTTACATGTATGGGCTCTAAAGAGGGTATTGCCCATCTAGCGCTTGCTACATTGTCAAATGATGATAATGTTTTAGTGCAATCTCCTACATATCCAATACATTCATATGGTGTTGTCATAGCTGGTGCAAATCTTCACTCAATTAGTTTAAAAAATAACGAAGATGCTTTTATAGAGGACATAGAAAAAAAAATTATAAGTCTAAAAAGCAAACCAAAAATGATAATTATTAATTTTCCTTCTAATCCTACAACCGAGGCTGTGTCAATAAACTTTTTTGAAAAAATTGTTGAGATTGGAAAAAAATATGATATTTGGATAATTCATGATCTGGCTTATGCTGATATTGTATTTGATGGTTATAAGGCGCCGTCAATACTCCAAGTTACTGGAGCAAAAGATATAGCAGTTGAATTTTTTACTCTATCAAAATCCTATAATATGCCTGGATGGAGAGTAGGATTTTGTTGTGGCAATAAAGAATTGGTTGGCGCATTGATAAAAATTAAGTCATATATGGATTATGGAACATTTACACCAATTCAAGTTGCAGCTATCAAAGCAATTAATGAATGTGATAATGAGGTGAATCAAATTAGACAAATATATGAAAATAGAAGAAATGAATTATGCGATGGATTAAATAGAATAGGGTGGGATGTCACTAAACCTCTTGCAACAATGTTTGTTTGGGCTAAGATACCGAAAAAATTTAATGACTTAGGATCATTGGAGTTTAGTAAATTATTAATTAAACATGCAAAGGTTGCTGTTTCACCAGGAGCAGGGTTTGGCGAAGATGGAGATGACTATGTTAGATTTTCACTTATTGAAAACGAGCACAGGACGCGACAAGCAGTTAGAGGAATTAGAAATTTTTTCAATGGTTAGTAAATGAAAAATATAAAAATTGGAATTTGTGGTTGGGGCAATGTAGCTACCGGTCTTTTTAGTGCTTTAAATACTAATAAAGATATTTTAGAAAAGAATTCTGGTGCATCATTTTCAATAAAGGTTATTGGCGCAAGAAGAGACAATCCAAAATGTGATCCTGGAAATACTTGCATTGAAAGGGATATTTTCGAAGTTGTAAATCATGATGTTGATGTTTTAGTTGAGCTTATTGGTGGTGTTGAAACTGCAAGAGAGTTAATTCTTCATGCAATTAGAAATAAAAAACATGTTATTACTGCAAATAAAGCAGTGATTTACAGTCATGGTAATGAAATTTTTGCTGAAGCTAAAAAATATGGTGTTCATATACTTTTTGAATCCGCAGTGTGCGCAGGAACACCAATCATCAAGTTATTCAAAGAAGAGTTAGCAGGTAATAATATTTCAAAGATATCTGGAATGTTAAATGGAACCTCTAATTTTATTCTATCAAAAATGGAGGATGGAGGTGATTTTGAACCAACCCTAAAAAATGCTCAAGAAGAAGGTTATGCAGAGCCTGATCCCACTTTTGATATTGAAGGAACAGATGCTGCTCATAAAATTGGTATACTTGCATCTTTAGCATATGGATTATCATTACCGCCCAAAAATTTTCATATCGAAGGAATAACAAAGATTGAAAAAAATGATTTTCGTTATGCTGCTGAGCTTGGTTATACAATCAAGCATCTTGCTGTAGCAAAACTCAATGACGATAATTTAGAGTTACGAGCACATCCAGCTTTATTAGACTTAAATTCACATTTAGCAAATCTCAAAGGAGTTAGAAATGGGATCGAGGTTGATACAGACTTAATTGGTAAAATACATATTGCTGGATCAGGCGCAGGACAAGAATCTACAGCTTCTGGGCTAATATCTGATTTAGTTTATTTATCAAATTCTTTAGAAAATATGCAAAAACTAAACGAATCAAATAAAAATGATCAAATTCCAATTCTCGAATTCACTGATTTAATTTTTCAATACTATTTCTACATTGAAGCAGAGGATATTCCGGGTGTAATGGCTTCAATTAGTTCTTTAATGGCAAAAAATAACATTGGTATAGATAGCATTATTCAAAAAGATAAACTTGATAAAAATCATGTACCAATAATTCTAGTAACCAATCCATTTCAAGAAAAGGAACATGAAGCCCTTTTAAATGAACTCTCTCAGATTGAATCAATTAAAATAGTAAGATCTATAAGAATTGAAAAATAAAACATAATGTTATTTCATAGTACTCGAGGCAAAGATTCAAATAAAAGTTTTGAAGAGGTATTAATGCAAGGTCTTGCATCTGATGGAGGGTTGTTTATGCCAAATGAATGGCCTCAAGTAGATATTTCGAAACTAAAAGAAATGAATTCTTTCATAGAAATTGCAAAATATATTGTACCTTTATATACAAAATCGTCATTTACCGATGAGCAAGTTCAAAAAATACTTGATAATACTTGGCATAGTTTTTCTGATTCAAATTTGGCAAAAATAAAAGAGCTTGATGACTCAAAAATCATTCTTGAGCTTTTTCATGGACCCACTGCAGCATTTAAGGATTTTGGATTACAACTTGCTGCAAGTTTTTTTAATGAGAGCTTAATTAGATCAAATAAAACTGCAATTGTTTTAGGAGCCACATCAGGAGATACAGGCTCAGCAGCAATTGACTCTTGCAAAAGATTTGATTCAATAAAAAGTTTTATCCTTCTGCCTGAGGGAAATATGTCTGAAGTACAGAGAAGACAAATGACTACTGTCAATTCAGATAATGTATTTGTTTTAAAAGTAAATGGTACATTTGATGATTGTCAAAATATTGTTAAAGAGGGATTTAAAGTAAGATCATTTCTGAAAAATGATCAATATTTGTTAGCTGTAAATTCTATTAATTGGGTAAGAATAATAGGTCAAATATGTTATTACTTTTATGCATCGTTAAAAATTAGTAAATTTAAAGAAAAACTAAGTTTTTCTGTCCCAACTGGGAATTTTGGAAATGTTTTTGCTTGCTACTCGGCATTTAAAATGGGTATGCCTCTCAATAAAATAATTGTTGCAGTTAATAACAATAATATATTACATAGATTTTTTGAGAATAATGACTATTCAAAAAATGTAGTTAAAGAAACAATTTCACCAAGCATGGATATAAGTATAGCGAGTAATTTTGAAAGACTTATTTATGATTTTTATGCGAATAGAGATTCAAATTTATGCTCAGAATTATATTCAAATTTTCCGGAGTATCCTATTAGTGTTGAAAAAGAGTTATGGAAAAAATCTAAAGAGTTATTTGCAAGCTATACGGTTGACGATACCTCAACTGTAACTGCAATGAGAGATGTTTATAAATCATATGATTACTTGATGGATCCTCATACCGCTGTTGCACTTGAATCATCAGAGAAGCTCAAAGGTTTATATACTGGTAAAAATATTATTCTTGCAACCGCTCATCCAGCAAAATTTCCTAAAATTCTTGAAGAAGCAAGCTTAAAAATATCAAGCGTACCAGAAAGACTATCTTTGATATTTAACAAAGAAGAGCGATTTTTCGATCTACCTGCTTCCAAGGAGAAGATATTTAATTTTATTTCAGATCATAATAAATAGTCATGGATACAATTGAACTAAAATCTTCCTTAAAGGATCTTGAAATACGTTTAATAGAAATTAGAGATGGAGTATTCAATCTTATTGCAAAAGAAGATAGATTAAAGGAAATTGAAAATGATCTTACTAAAGAGGAAGTATGGTCTGACTTAGATTTATCACAAAAAATAAACAAAGAAAAAACTTCAATAGAAAAAAATATCAACTTATTTAAATCTGTCTTTGAAAAAGTTTCAGATAATATTGTTCTTTTGGAAATCGCAATTGATGAATCAGATCAACAATCAGTTATAGAAATTTCAAAAGAATATCCAAATCTTCAAAAACAAGTCGATGATTTAGAGTTAAGCAAAATGTTCACAAAAAAAATGGATTCTTCATCTGCCTATATTGAAATTCAGTCAGGCTCAGGAGGAACCGAAGCGCAAGACTGGGCAGAGATGTTATTAAGAATGTATTCTAAATGGGCAGAAAGTAGAGATTTTTCAATAGAGGTAACTGACATATCTTACGGAGAAGTTGCAGGAATTAAATCAGCTACAATTCATGTAACAGGCGATCACTCATATGGATGGTTGAGAACCGAGACAGGAGTTCATAGACTTGTAAGAAAATCTCCCTTCGATTCAGGTAACAGAAGACATACGTCTTTTGCATCAGTTTTTATTTCACCCGAAGTAGATGATTCAATAGAAATTACCATTAATAATTCTGATATAAGGGTAGACACCTACAGAGCATCTGGTGCAGGAGGTCAACATGTCAATAAAACTGATTCTGCTGTAAGGCTAACACATGTTCCAACAGGAACTGTTGCTCAGTGTCAAAGTGGAAGGTCACAACATAAAAATAAAGAAAGTGCATTAAAACAATTAAAATCTAAGCTTTACGAGTTAGAATTACATAAGCAAAATGAAGAAAAAAGGGAGCTAGAAGAAAGTAAATCAGACATAGGGTGGGGTAATCAAATTCGTTCCTATGTTTTAGATCAGTCTCGAATTAAAGATTTAAGAACAGGATACGAATCAGGAAATACAAATGCAGTTCTTAATGGGGATTTAGACGAATTTATGAAAACAAGTTTAAAAGCAGGAGTATAAATGTCAGAGGAAAATATTGGTGGAGAAGATTCAATTATTGATGAACGTAGAAAAAAATTAGAGATTCTTCGAAAAAATAATAAAGCGTATATAAATGATTTTCAAAAAAATCATTACGCTGATGACCTTCATACAAACAATGATTCTTTTTCAAAAGAAGAATTAGCCAAAAAAGATATCAATAATATTTCAATAGCAGGAAGAATTATCCTGAAGCGAGTTATGGGGAATGCAAGCTTTGCTACGATTAGAGATAAAAGTGGAGATATTCAAATATATGTAAGTAAAAATACCATTCCTGAGGAAGCTTATGAAGATTTTAAAACATGGGACCTTGGAGATATTGCTGGTGTAACTGGAAAATTGTTCAAAACAAAAACCAATGAACTAACAATTGAAGCAGACGACGTTGTTTTATTAACTAAAGCCATAAGACCAATGCCAGACAAATTCAAAGGACTGGCGGATATTGAAACAAAATATAGACAAAGATATCTTGATATCATGAGTAACGAAGATTCTAAGAATGTTTTTTTGAGTAGAACGAAAATCATTGAATCTCTAAGATCTTCTCTTATAAATAGAGACTTCATAGAAGTTGAAACTCCAATGATGCATCCAATTCCAGGTGGAGCGGTTGCAAGACCTTTTATAACAAAGCATAACGCGCTTGATAGAGATTTATTCTTAAGAGTAGCTCCAGAGCTATATCTAAAGAGATTGCTTGTTGGTGGTTTTGAAAGAGTATTTGAAATAAATAGAAGTTTTAGAAATGAGGGTCTGTCAACAAAACACAATCCTGAATTTACAATGCTCGAATATTATGAAGCATATTCAACTTTAGAAAAAACTATAGAATTTACAGCTAAGATGATTGCTGAGGCTGCTGAACTAGTTGCTGGAACAAAAAAATTAGTTTGGGGAGAGGATGAAATAGATTTATCAAAAATAAAAAAAGCAAATTTAATCGACTTAGTTATTGAGAATAATTCTAAAATTTCAAAAAATGAAATAAAAAAAATGAACGGTAAACAATTACTAAATCTTTTTGAGGAAACAGTTGAAAAGAATTTAATAGAACCTACATTTGTAATTGGCTACCCAACGTCAGTATCACCCTTATCAAGAAAAAATAACGAAAATCCAGATATTGCCGATAGATTTGAACTATTTATAGGCGGCAAAGAAATAGCTAATGGTTTTTGTGAACTTAATGATCCTGATGATCAGGCTGAAAGATTTAAAGATCAAGTTAAAGCAAAAGAATCAGGAGATAAAGAGGCGATGTCATTCGATGAAGACTACATAATAGCTCTTGAGCATGGTATGCCACCAGCTGTTGGCGTTGGTATTGGTTTGGATAGGTTGGTGATGTTAATTACTAACAAAACATCAATAAGAGACGTTATATTATTTCCACAACTTAAATCTTAGATCACCATCTAAACTTGTCAAAATTTTCTGGATTTGCCCAACCCTCTGGATTATTCCATGATCTTTTATTGTTATACGTTTTTAAGTTGTATGAAAAACACTCAAGATTATTGTTTGCGTCTTTGAATTCCTGTTGAAATCCAAGCTTAGTCATCTTCATATCGTTATTAGCTTCTAAAGAACCAAATATTACAATTTTTTGACTTAAAAGATTTTTTATCATGCCAATTTCATCTTCAGAAAGCATAATATCTTCAAACACTACAAACAAATTATCATCACTGGTGTTTGTAGGTGAAATTATTGGCTCAATAACTAGATTTTTTATTTTTGTTTTTTCCAAACGCTTTGCAATTTTAGAAACATCTTGCTTAGTAATTAAAGATAAATTAATACATTCTTCATCCTCAATTATATTAAATAGGAAGGCATTTCTAGTTTTTTCTTTTGTATTCATTTTAAAAGATGTTCGACATCTTTCCTTTCTGACTCAAGTTCATCTAAAGAGATTTTAAATTTTTCTTTTGCTAACTCAGATAATGTTAGATCTCTTTTAATGTCAATTTCACCATTAGGTAGACATATTAAAGGAAAACCACAAATCAATCCTTCTGGAGCTCCATATGAACCGTCACTTGCTATAGCTGCACTAAAAGAGTCACCATCACTTGTAGGAGTTTCGCATGCAATTATTGTATCTAAGGCCGCCTTTGCAGCAGATGTTGCAGAAGAAGCACCTCTTGCTTCAATTACTGCTTTGCCTCTTTGCTGAACAACAGGTAGAAAATCATTTTCAATCCACTCTTTGTCATTGATAATTTCAGAAGCAGACTTTCCCTTAATATAAGCATTCTCACAATCAGGGTACATTGTTGGACTATGATTGCCCCAAATAACCATATTCTTAATATCTGAAATGTTAAAATTTGTTTTTTTTGCAATAACTGATTTTGCTCTATTAGAATCAAGCATTGTCATAGCCATCCACAATTGAGATTTTTTTCCAGCAGAATTCATTCCAATTAAAGCATTTGTGTTTGCTGGATTTCCAACAACTAAAATTTTTGCATTATCCTTCCCAAATTCACCAATACATTTGCCCTGATCAACAAAAATACCACCATTTATTTTTAGTAGATCTGATCTTTCTTCTATTTTTTTTCCTTCGTAAACAATTCCTCTCGGAATACTTCCAACTAATAAAAACCAATCTGCATCAATTGCTGCTTCAGCAAAATTGTCAGTGAAAGTAACATTACCCATATTTGGAAAATATGAATCTTCTAATTCCATAACCAGACCCTCAAGCTTATTAACAACTTGTGGAATTTCCACTAAACAAAGATCAACAATTTTATCGCCAAATGTTCGCCCGTCCACTAATCGAGGTATTAGAGAATAAGCTATTTGTCCTGCAGCACCAGTTACAACTACTTTTACTTTTGAATTCATTTTTATTTTATAGATTTATTACATGTTAATTATAATAGGAAATAAACTCTGCATAGTAAAAATTTAATATATTGATTAGAATAATCGATCTGAGTTTCATAATTTTCATTGTTTAGGAGAAATATAATGAGCATAAGGTTTGATAACAAGGTTGCAATAGTAACTGGCGCTGGTGGAGGTATCGGCAAAGAGCATGCTTTAGAGCTTGCTAAAAGAGGCGCTAAGGTGGTTGTTAATGATCTTGGAGGAACCGTCGATGGGAGTGGTGCTAGTGATGCAGCCAATGAAGTTGTTGAACTGATCAAATCAAATGGGGGAGATGCATTTGCTAATGGAGCAAGTGTTACAGATTTAAACGCAGTGAAAGCTATGGTTGATCAAACAATGGATCAATGGGGCAGAATTGATATCTTGGTAAATAATGCTGGAATACTGCGTGACAAAAGCTTTCATAAAGTAACAATGGAAGATTTTAATTTAGTTATGGATGTTCATTTTCAAGGAAGTTTAAATTGTACTCATACAATTTTTCCTATTATGAGAGAGCAAGAATATGGAAGAATAATTTTTACAAGCTCTTCAAGCGGAGTTTTTGGTAATTTTGGGCAAACAAATTATGGTTCAGCAAAAATGGCAATGGTTGGACTTATGAATACTCTGAAACTTGAAGGACAAAATAAAAATGTTTATTCCAATGCAATAACGCCTGTTGCTTATACCAGAATGACTGAAGGATTAATCCCTGAAGATTTTGGAAAAAATTTACAACCAGAATATATAACACCAGCTATGATTTATCTAGCTAGTGAAAATGCACCTAATGGAGCAATTGTTGCTGCAGGAGCAGGTGTATTTTCTAGAATTTTCATTCATGAAACAATGGGAGTATCTTTAGGTATGGGTGAGGATATGACTCCAGAAAATATTGATGCAAATTGGGACAAAATTTCTGATATGACAGATGCTAGAGCTCTCCAAAATGGAGGAGAACAGACGTTAAAGTTCTTTGAATTGATTAATAAAGAATAGTTTAAATTGAAAAACTTGGACGGCTTGATATTTTTTTCACATATCTATCTAAATTTTGAAAATCCTCAAGAGCGAGCTTGTTTAGCCTTATAATGAATTGAAGTGAAGTAACCATCTGCAGATCTGCATATGTGAGCTTGTTACATGTTATGTAATTCTTACCTTCTAAATGTTTTTCGTAATATTCTAGTGATTCCTTTCCAACTTCTCTTTGAGCTAAGCCAAAATCTTTATTTTGATTTTCCATTTCACTCATAGCAGGATGAGTATGTCTAAATCCATGACCTAATGGGATCACTAATTCAAACGTAACTCTTGAATACCACATTTCTATCAAAGCTATTTCTGAGGGATTTTCACCAAACATATTTGGTTGTGGATATAAACATTCTAAGTATCTGCAGATAGCAGTTGTTTCAAGAATTACTTCATCGTTATCAAGCTGAAGAGCAGGTACTCTAGAATTAGGAGCAATTGCTTTGTATGCCTGCTTTTTATGTTCTAATTTTCCAAGATCAAGATTTATTATCTCAATATCAGTTATATTTTTTTCAGCAAGATAAATTAATACTTTTCTTGGATTAGGAGCACTTTTGCTTGAATATAGTTTCAATAATTATTCCCAATTTAAAGCTCCACCTACCTGATATTCAGTTACACGGGTTTCAAAAAAGTTTTTTTCCTTTCTTAGGTCAATGATTTCTGACATCCAAGGAAATGGGTTGCTTACCCCAATAAACTCTTCATCTAGGCCAAGCTGAGTAAGTCTTCTGTTAGCAATAAACTTGAGATATTCCTCCATCATTGATGCATTCATGCCAAGAACACCCCTGGGCATTGTATCCCTTGCATACTGAATTTCTAGCTCTGTACCCTCAAGAATCATCTGAGCAGCTTCAGCTTTCATTGCATCATCCCATAGATGTGGGTTTTCAATTTTAATTTGATTAATCACATCAATTCCAAAATTCACATGCATAGATTCATCTCTTAATATGTATTGGAATTGCTCAGCAGTTCCAGTCATTTTGTTTCTTCTGCCCATTGATAATATTTGAGTAAATCCACAATAGAAAAATATACCCTCTAGAACACAGTAAAAAGCGATTAAATTTTTAAGCAACTGCTTATCTGTTTCAACTGTTCCAGTTTTGAAGTCTGGATCAGATATCTCTTGAGTATATTTTAATCCCCATGATGCTTTACGAGCGACACAAGGTACTTCTCTATACATATTAAAGATTTCACCCTCATCCATACCAAGAGACTCAATACAATATTGATAAGCATGAGTATGAATAGCTTCCTCTAAGCTTTGCCTTAAAATATATTGTCTACACTCTGGGTTTGTAATTAATCTATAGATCGCAAGAACTAAGTTATTAGCAACTAATGAATCAGCAGTTGAGAAGAAACCAAGATTTCTCTTAACGATTATTCTTTCGTCTTCAGTTAATCCATCTTCAGATTTCCATAGCACTATGTCATTTGTCATATTAATTTCTTGAGGCATCCAATGATTTGCACTACCGTCAAGATATTTTTGCCATGCCCATTCATATTTGAAAGGAACAAGTTGATTAAGGTCAGCTTTGCAGTTGATCATCATTTTCTGATCAACCTCGACTCTTCCATTAGCCATCATTTCATCCAGCTCTTCAATACCGGCTGTTTCATCTAAATTATTAATTGCTTCTCTTGCTGCTTCTGCCCTTGTGCCTTCTTCAATTTCTGATTCAGGTACTTTTGCAATAGGTTCTTCAGCTTTTTTAACAACCTGTGGCTGATTTTTTTCTTTTACAACTTTTGCAGCAACTTCTTGTTGCAAAGGGCTTGTTGTTTCTTCTTTTCCGTATTCATCCCAATTTAACATAATATTTCTCCTTTAATTTATTGACACGCTTCACAATCTGGATCATCGAGAGAGCATGCATCTGGAATTGGTGCAGCAGCTCCTAATTCTTGTGTATCTTTTTGATTTTCGTTTGAACTAACAGCATTTAACTTGCCTTGTTGTACTGTTGATTTTTCAGTTGATGTAGCAGCTATGGATCGTAAATAATAAGTAGTTTTTAATCCAGAATACCAGGCCATTCTGTATGTTATATCTAATTTTTTACCGTCGGCATTACCAATATAAAGATTTAATGATTGCG
Organism: SAR86 cluster bacterium; assembly: GCA_023703615.1. Lineage (NCBI taxonomy): Bacteria > Pseudomonadati > Pseudomonadota > Gammaproteobacteria > SAR86 cluster bacterium. The sequence continues at coordinate 413,362 of CP097971.1, forward strand.
CCTGGTCAATCCATTTTTGTCTTCTGCTTGCAGATTCAACTATATATCTTGGTTCTACTTCAAAGGCTGTTGAAAAAAGTTTTTTTATATCATCTGGAATTCTTGAAATTTCTGATAGGCTACCCTCAAAATACTTCAGATCATTAATCATCACATCATCCCAAAGATCAAGTCCTTTTAATTTTTTGACCAAGTGTGGATTAACAATTGTAAATTCACCAGACAAATTAGATTTTACATATAAGTTTTGGTAAGTTGGTTCAATTGACTGCGTTACGCCAGTTATATTTGATATCGTTGCCGTTGGTGCTATCGCCATCACATTTGAATTTCTCATTCCATCTTGTTTAACTTTTTTTCTTAACTTGTCCCATTCCAATGTTTCAGACCTATCAACTTTTATGTATTCCTTTCCTCTATGTTCTTCTAAGACTTCAATTGAATCCTTTGGAAGTATTCCTTTGCTCCATAGAGATCCCTCGAATGACTCGTATGCTCCTCTTTCCTTTGCAAGTTCTGTAGATGCATATATTGCGTTATAGCTTATTAGTTCCATGCTTCTGTCTGCAAACTCAACAGCATCTTTACTGCAGTAAGGAATGTCTTGCATGTAAAGAGCATCCTGGAATCCCATTAAACCAAGCCCTATTGGCCTATGCCTATAATTTGAGTTTTTTGCGGTATCTACAGAGTAATAATTTATGTTAATAACGTTGTCGAGCATCCTAATTGCTGTAGACACAGTTTTCTTTACTTTTTCTTCATCAAGTTTTCCATCTTTCATATGATTCGCTAGATTAACCGAACCTAAATTACAAACAGCTATTTCTTTATCAGCACTTGTATTCAAAGTAATTTCTGTGCACAAATTAGAAGAATGAATAACACCAGCATGTTGCTGCGGTGATCTTAAGTTGCATGAGTCTTTGAATGTTATCCATGGATGACCAGTTTCAAATAACATGGTTAACATTTTTCTCCAAAGCTCTTTTGCAGGAACTGATTTATGTTGATTCATCTCACCAGTTTTCGCTTTTTCCTCGTATTCTTCATATCTTTTCTCAAACATCTTTCCAGTCAAGTCATGTAAGTCTGGTGTTTCGCCTGGTGAAAATAAGGTCCAATTCTTATCTTGTTCTACTCTTTTCATGAATAAGTCAGGTACCCAATTTGCTGTATTCATGTCATGTGTTCTTCTTCGTTCATCCCCTGTGTTTTTTCTTAATTCTAAAAATTCTTCAATATCTAAATGCCAAGTCTCAAGGTAACCACACATTGCTCCTTTTCTTTTTCCGCCTTGGTTGACTGCAACTGCTGTATCGTTTGCAACTTTAAGAAAGGGTACCACTCCCTGACTTTTTCCATTTGTTCCTTTTATGTATGAGTTCATAGCTCTCACAGGAGTCCAATCATTTCCTAACCCGCCAGCCCATTTGGATAACAATGCGTTATCTTTCATAGCTGAAAAAATACCATCTAAATTATCAGGAATAGTAGTTAAGTAGCAGGATGATAATTGAGGTCGTTTTGTACCAGAGTTAAAAAGAGTTGGAGTAGAGCTCATATAATCGAAACTTGATAGTAATCTATAAAACTCAATTGCTCTTTCTTCTCTTTTTTCTTCTTCTATTGCTAAACCCATAGCAACTCTCATGAAAAACACTTGAGGTAATTCGTATCGGGTATCATCACAATGAATAAAATATCTATCGTATAAAGTTTGCAATCCTAAATAAGTAAATTGATTGTCTCTTGAGTATTCAATAGCATTTCCAAGCATATTTAAATCATAAGTTTTCAGCTCTGGATCTAATATATCTAATTCAATACCTTTATCTATATAGGCTTTAAATGCTTCAGGATAATACTTTTCCATTTCTTGATAAGTAGACTCTTCTGCTACTCCGAGAAAACTTAGGGCTTCATTTCTTATTTGATCCATCAATATTCTTGCAGTCACAAATGAATAATTTGGTTCTTTTTCAACTTTTGTTCTTGCTGACATGACTAAGCTTGTTCTCATATCTGAGATAGACACACCGTCGTATAAATTTTTTAAAGCTTCCTCTAGCACCTCATTCATTGAGACATGCTCAAGCCCTTCACATGCATCATTAATTAAACCTGCCAACCTTTCAACATCAAGAGGCACTATTGATCCATCACTTTTTGTTATATTAATTGCTGGTGTGTCTGGAATATCGAAGTCAGGTGTTTCTATTTTTCTTTGTTGTGTTCTGTCTGCCCTGTAAAGAATATAACTTTTTGCTACTTTTAATTCCTCAGCTCTCATCAATTGGAGTTCCACTTGATCTTGTATCTCTTCAATATGCAGTGTTCCACCAGATGGCATCCTTCTTTCAAAAACTTCTATGACGTCAGATGTTATATCATCAACTTTTTTATGAATCCTTTCACTGGCTGCTGCATTTCCAGATTCAACTGATAAAAAAGCTTTTGTTATAGCAACTTTAATTTTATCTTCTTCAAAACTGACCACTTTTCCATTTCTTTTTATGACTCTTAGTTTTCCTGGTGCAGTTATTTCAATTTCTGTCAATGGTGTGTTTTGTTGATTCTGTATTTTTGTTTCTTGTTGTCTTTCCATATTTTTTGTCTTTCCCTATCTTTTTTACCGCATTAATCCATCTCTGTTATGTAAGAGTTTTAAGATTCGCTTTGTATGAAGTCTAGCGTGTCTGCAATTACACCAACTTTTTTTCCACTCTTGCTAATATTACACACGATCGGGGTAAAGAATCAAGTAAAAAACACTATATATTGTGATATTTTTATATTTTATTACCATATAGTGTATATAAAGTGTTTTTTTGCTGTTGGTAACAAGTGTACAAATTGTGGATAATTAAATATTAAAGGAACAAATTATGACAAACTTTCTATCAATTGATCAGGGTACAACAAGCTCAAGGGCTGTAATATACAATGAAGATGATATTGCAATTTATGACTCTCAAAAAGAATATAGCTTAGATTTTCCAAATGATGGTTGGGTTGAAGCGGACCCAAGCACATTATTGCAAACAGTGAATCAATGTTTAGATGATGTGCTTCGAGAGAGAAATATAGATATTATTTCCTGCGGCATTACAAATCAAAGAGAAACAACTATTGTATGGTCAAAGGATTCGGGTATTCCAATTTACCCAGCAATTGTTTGGCAAGATAGGAGAACAAATGATCTCTGTGAAAGCATGAGATCTATTAAAATAGATAATTTGATTAAAGAAAAAACTGGATTGATCTTAGATCCTTATTTTTCAGCTACAAAAATTAAATGGATTCTTGATAATGTAGATGGCGCAAGAAAAAAAGCAGAGAATGGCGAATTATTATTTGGAACTGTAGACACATTTCTAATTTATAACTTAACTTCAGAAAAGAATCACTTTACTGATATTACAAATGCATCAAGAACAATGCTTTTTAATATAGTAGAAAAAAAATGGGATGAAGAATTATTAGAACTCTTTGATATACCGATTTCTATGATGCCTAAAGTCAAATCTTGTGACGCCTACTATGGAACGATCAAAAAAAATGATAAAAAAATTCCCATTAATGGTGTAATTGGCGATCAACAGAGCGCATTAGTTGGTCAAGGATGTTTTCAAAAAGGAGATATAAAATCCACTTATGGCACTGGCTGTTTTTTAATAGTAAATACTGGTGATGAAGTAATAAATGTAAAAGAAGGATTATTAACAACTATTGGATATGAGTTAAATAATGAGGTTTGTTATGCACTTGAAGGCAGTATTTATTCTTGTGGGACTCTTGTGAAATGGCTAAGAGATAAAATGAAATTATTTAATAATGCTTCTGAAAGTGAAAATTTCATGAATAAAAATTGGAACTCTAATAATGTTTTGTTTCTTCCTGCATTAAATGGTTTGGGTGCCCCATATTGGAACTCAGAAATTAGAGGTGGTTTTTATGGAATAACACAAAGTTCTTCAAAAAATGATTTAATAACAGCGGTATTTAAATCAATTTGTTTCCAAACCTTAGATATTGTAAAAATTTTTAAAAAATATGATATTTCTATCAATCAGTTAGCAATAGATGGAGGTATGGTAAACAATAAAAGCTTCTGTCAAATGCTTTCAGACATAATACAAACAGATGTTTTTAGGCCAACAAACTCAGAATCTACTGCACTAGGGGCATGTAAGGTAGCTAAAATAGGTTCTGGTTTAAATTTCAAAGACGAAATTATAGATGGCACAAAATATTGTCCGAATAAATCTTTAAAATCAATCCAGAATGAAGATTTTTCTAAATGGGTTAACTATATAGATCGCAGTATTAAAAGCATAAAATAACCTATTATTTTTATATATTTAAGGATTAACTAAATTTAAAAATATCATATACAATAACTGCTTTTTTAGGTTAAGGCTTTTATGTATAAATATAAAATTTTTAATAATATCGCACAAGAGGGCATAGATATTCTTAATGAGAATAACATTCTTATAGATGAACTTGAGCCAGACGCATTATTTTTAAGAAGTCATATTTTAAAAAATTCAGATTTTAATAAATCGCTTAAATGTATTGGTCGAGCAGGTGCTGGAACTAATAATATTCCAGTAGACTTTGCAACGAACAATGGGATAGTTGTTTTTAATACTCCTGGCGCGAATTCTAACGCCGTTAAAGAATTAGTAATCTGTGGGATGATATTAGCTTCAAGAGGAATTATACAGGGCAATACTTATACAAAGAGTTTATCTAATGAAACAAGTGAAAGTATAAACACTTCAATAGAATCACAAAAGAAAAATTTTAAGGGTAACGAACTAAAAGGAAAAACTTTAGGAATAATTGGATTAGGCGCGATTGGATCACTTCTTGCTCGAACAGCTGAAGTTATGGGTATGAAAATAATTGGGTATGATCCGCATATATCCATAGATTCTGCATGGAGGTTGCCAAAGGATGTTCAAAAAGCGGATTCACTTGAAGATTTGTTATCAAATTCAGACTATGCATCGCTTCACATTCCATTGAACAAACAAACCAAAAACATGATATGCAGTAAAACAATTTCTTCATGTAAAGATGGATTAAAACTTATAAATTTATCGCGGGGAGGTATTGTAAATAATGATGATGTTATAGAAGGATTAAATAACAATAAACTCTCAAAATTTGTGACTGATTTTCCAACCTTAGAATTAATTGAACGAGCAAGCACAAAAAATGATGTAATACTGTTGCCACATATAGGTGCCAGTACGCAAGAAGCTGAAATTAATTGTGCAGAAATGGCTGCAGAACAAATTAGTAACTTTTTAAAAAATGGAATCATAAATAATTCAGTCAATTTTCCAACCATTAGACTTAGTCGAAGTACTAAATATCGTTTAGTTGTAATAAATTTAAATGAACCAGGAATGATAGGAATGATAACTGATGAAATTGGAGCTTTAAATATTAATATTGCCGATATGACCCACAAGACAAGAGATAAAATTGGTATTAGTCTTATAGATTTAGAGACCGAACCTAATAATTTACTGATTAATAATATTCAAAATTTAGAAAATGTAATAAGTATTAGAGTTTGTAAACAGTAGTATTTCTACTCAAGATAAAGAAAAGATATAGTTAAATATATAGAATTTTGATTGTATATAAAAATTGAATAAATAAACACTTGTCAACAGTTGCAAACAATGATAATAGAGGGTACAGAGGATAAGGCCTTGATAGTGTAAATTTTGACCAGTATTTACATAAGTTACTAATATAAGGTTATATTTTAATATCTGTATAAATTTTGTACAAGTTTACAAAAACCTTTATATAATAGGGTTTTATGTGCTATAAATAAAGTTATCCATAACTTTATCCACAGTTTCTGTGGATAAAAAATGAGATGTTTTTTATATGGTTATGACTGAAACTGAACTACCAAAAAATTGGCAAAATATACTTGATATAGACATTAATATTAGTTGCATCAATAAATGTATAGAAATAATTAATGAAAAAAGATCTAAAGGAATTGAAATTTATCCAACAAACAAAAATATTTTTAGAGCCTTTAAAAAATGTGGATATCAACAAACAAAAGTTGTAATTTTTGGACAAGATCCTTATCACCAATTTGGTATTGCTGATGGTCTTGCATTTTCTAGCGGTATCGAAAGTAAAGTACCAGCATCACTTCAAAATATATTTAAAGAAATAAAAAATGATATTGGATTTATTCATAATACAAAATCAAATTTAGATTCATGGGCAAAACAAGGAGTTCTTCTTCTTAATACATCATTGAGCGTTGAGCATGGAAAACCTAATTCTCATAGAAATATTGGCTGGTCAAATTTAATCAATGCTGTAATAAAATCTTTAAGCGATAAGGGAAAAGTTGTTTTTATGTTATGGGGTAATGAAGCAGCAAAAATTGAAGCTTTAATTGATTGCAAGAAAAATTATGTACTTCGGTCATCTCATCCTTCACCTTTGTCGGCTCACGTAAGTTTTTTTGGTTGCAAACACTTTTCAATGGCAAACAAATATCTAAAAGCTAACAATATTAATACTATTAATTGGTGACTTTTAAGATTAAATTGTTTTTTGTTAATTCTTCTTCAAAGCTTGTTTTAATCATGGCATGAAAAACTTTTTTGTTATTAATAAAAATTGGTTTACCAATTAAACCTATTTCTTTCTCATTTATATATTTATCATCTGCAATTACTGTTATAAATTTTCTTCTACTAACACCAAGATATTTCATTCTGGCAATAATTTCTTGACCTCTGAAGCAACCTTTTTCAAAAGATACTCTCAAATTGTCATAATTCAACTCAAAGGGTCTAAATTTTCCAAGATCCTCTGCGAGCATGCTATAGTTGTTCAATATTGCATTTGCAATATTCCAGTTATAATTAGAAATTTTAGATTCATCAATTTTTGATGCATGCAAGGAAATATAAAGCTTAATTTCTTTATTTTCGAGCGTTTTCATCATTCCGGTTTTGGTCTTATCTTTTTTAAATGTTATGTGCCCAAATACATACTCACTAGATTCAACAAATTCGCAATTATAAAATTTAATAAAAGGCTTAAGTTCTTCAATAAAGATATTTTTTTGATCTTTAGAAATGACAATTTTAAAAGTATCTTTTTGTTTAACAATGTAAAAATCTGACATTACAAAACCTTTTTGGTTACAAATTGCTGATAATTGAACAGCATTATCTTGAAGTTTTTCTATATCAGACGTAACCTGACCCTGAAGAAATTCGAAAGCTTTTTTACTATCTCCTGAAATTTTTATAACAGACAGACTAGGAAGATGTATTGTTCCATATTCTAATATTTTTTTTTCTATATCGATTTTTCTTGTAAAATAATTTTTTATATTCATATTTTAACCAATGAACAAAGAAATAAACAGAATTGCTTGGAAATGTAGAAGAGGCATGAGAGAAATCGATCTACTATTAAGAGAGTTTTCAAAAGAGCATTTAAGCAATCTTGATATTAAAAATATTGAATTACTTGATTTAATTTTAGAAAGAGATGACCAGTCCTTATATGATTATATTTTTAAAAATATCTCTTTAGGCAACAGCGAGCAAGAAAAATTCATTGATACGTATTTAAAAAAATTTACAAAACAAGGAAACTTTTAATATTTTTTACTGTCTTAAAAACAAGGAATCTGTGATTGATGAATAATCTTGTTAACAAGGATGATAATTTGATCATTGAAAAAGCCAAAAAAGGCAGTGAGGAAGCTATAACGTATCTAATGAACAAATATTATCCAAGGGTGTATTCATCTTTGTACTCCTTTACAAAATCTCATCAAGATTCTGAGGATTTAGCTCAACAAACATTCATCAAAGTGTGGAGCCAAATTGATAAATTTAGAGGCGAAAGTGCTTTTTTTACTTGGGTATATAGGATTGCAATAAATTTAGCAAAAAATTATGTTTCAAGTGCAGGTTATAAGAAATCAAGATTAAATATTTCTTCAGATGATTTTGATCTTGAATTTAATTCAGTATCAAATCCAGAACTTGATTTAATCCATAGTGAGGCTCTTGAACTAATTAGTAACTTTATTAAAACTTTACCAGAGTTATTGAAAACATCATTTCTGCTTAGAGAGGAAGATGGTAAATCTTATGAAGAAATATCTACAATTACCAACACACCCATTGGTACAGTAAGATCAAGAATATTTAGAGCAAGAGAATTAATATTAAATTTTATTTCTGAGGAGATCAGCGGTGAATGAAATAGATAATAATGATGAAAAGTTATCAGCTTTTTACGATGGTGAGATAGCCGACAATGAAATTAATGATATATTATCAAAGGTTTCTGATGATAAAACTATACAAAATAAGATTTTTAGATACGGACTTATAAGTGCTGCTATATCTCGCGATAGTAAAATCGTTAAATTACAAAATAAAAAAACTCTTCATATAAATCCTTGGATATCTAATGCGGCAACAGCTGCAGCATCAGTTTTATTGACATTGTTTTTTATAAATCAATCAGATTTATTAAGATATGGAACCGATCAATCGGCTAACAAAGAAATTGCTTTAGCTATTCAAAGCGAAGAGGCAAAATTAATTGCTGATAGAGATAATAGTGTTCTAGTTGACCATGTAATGAACATAATAAATAACCCAGAATACATGAACAATCAAAATAACTTTGATTTAACAAATGTTGGATTCTCTTCTCAAAAAGGATCTGGCTATAAATTTTATACAAACGGAAGCCAAAATTTTTTAATGCGTATTGAAAAAAATAAATTTGGTATCACTAAAGTTAAGTACTGGAAGCATGGAAACAAATCTATATTTGTAATACCCTTAAATAACGAGCAAACTATGACTTTATACGGTAATATTACTGCTGATAATGCCATTAAAATTGCAAACTCAATCAAATAAAAACTATGAAAAACTTAATCAATTACTGTATATTCTTTTTTGCACTATTTGTTATAACAGGCTTCAGCGAGGCTAACTTACCGAGCAATATATCTGACTTAGTAAAGGATTCAGCGCCTGCAGTTGTAAATATTACATCAAAAAAAGAATCTACCCAAAGCAATCAATATGGATATGGAATTCCAGATGAATTGCTGGAAAGGTTTGGCATACCAAGACAGTATAGGCAAATGCCTGAGCAAAAAAGAGAGTCTATTTCTTATGGATCTGGCTTTATTTTTAAAGAAAACTATATTCTCACGAATTATCATGTTGTTGAAAATGCTACAGAAGTAACAGTATCTTTGTCTGATAGAAGAGAATATTTAGCAGAAGTTATAGGAGTAGACAGATTATCTGATCTTGCAGTGCTTCAAGTTGAGGGAAAAGATCTACCAAAAGTTAATATAGGCAATAGCGATAATTTATTAGTTGGAGATTGGGTTGTCGCTATAGGTTCACCTTTTAGTTTTGATTTTTCAGTAACAGCTGGGATTATTAGTGCTAAGGGCAGAAGCATTCAAAATAACAACATTGGTAACTATGTTCCTTTTTTGCAAACTGACGTTGCTATTAATCCAGGGAACTCCGGAGGCCCACTTTTTAATCTCGATGGTGGAGTTGTAGGTATAAATTCACAAATTTATTCTCGCAGTGGTGGATATCAAGGTTTGGCTTTTGCAATACCTATAAATGTTGCAGTTGATGTTGCTGAACAAATAATAAATACCGGTAAAGTTGCTAGAGGCTACCTTGGGGTAAGAATGAGTGAGGTAGATAGTGATCTTGCCGATGCTTTAGGCATGAAAAAACCATATGGCGCACTAATTAATGATGTTGAAGCAGGCGAATCAGCCGACAGGGCAGGATTAATGCCAGGAGACGTCATAATTGAATTTGATAAAAAGGAAATAAAATTTAGTAGTGATCTTCCACATGTTGTTGGACAGATAAGACCAGATACAGATGCTTATGCAAAGGTTATTAGAGATGGTGAAGAAATCAAACTTAAGTTTCTCCTTGGAGAATTACCAGTTAATAAAGAATCATTCATTCCAGCAAAAGCTCAATCTTCATCAGATCCTGTGGGTATAAAAGTAGCTGACATAGATAGAGATAATCCATCCATGGAAAATCTTCAAGATGGTGCTATTGTCACCCGCGTTGATCCTGGTTCTTCAGCATCTGGCAAAATAACAAGAGGCGATGTTATCACAATGATTCAATACAAAGGCAAGAAATATGACGTTTATGATAAAGATTCTTATGTCAGCTCAATAGAGAATTTTTCAAGTGGCAATAAAGTAGCTTTTCATATTATTAGAAATGGCACCAGACTCATAAGATCGATAACAATTAAATAATCTGTCATTAATTCCAATAATATAGTCATTGGCTGTAAAATAGCTGCAAATGATGAAGAACATAAGAAATTTTTCCGTTATTGCTCATATTGATCATGGTAAATCTACTTTATCAGATAGATTAATTGAGTATTGTGGTGGATTATCCTCAAGAGAAATGGCAGATCAAATTCTCGATTCAATGGATATTGAAAGAGAAAGAGGCATAACTATAAAGGCTCAAGCTGTTTCACTTACTTACAAAAAAAATGATGAAGAATATCTGTTAAATTTTATTGATACACCAGGCCATGTTGATTTTTCGTATGAGGTTTCTAGATCATTGTCTGCATGTGAAGGCGCACTGCTTGTAGTTGATGGCTCTCAGGGAGTTGAGGCTCAAACCCTAGCAAATTGTTATACAGCAGTTGAGGAAGGGTTAGAGGTGTTACCTGTAATTAACAAAATTGATTTACCACAAGCAGAACCAGATAGAGTAAAACTTGAAATTGAAGAAATGGTAGGCATTAATGCAAACGAAGCTCCGCTTGTAAGTGCAAAAACTGGGGATGGTATTAATAATTTACTTGATCAACTAATCTCCAATATCCCAAGCCCAAAAGGAAATCCTAATGCAAAGCTTCAAGCATTAATTATAGACTCATGGTTTGATTCTTATTTAGGTGTTGTGTCTTTAATAAGAATAAAAAATGGAACGATAAAAACTGGTCAAAAATTTCAAATACATTCTAATGGTCAAACACATACCGTTGATGATGTTGGTATTTTTTCACCAAAGAAAATATCAAAACATCAACTAGCAGCAGGTGAGGTTGGTTATTTAGTTGCAGGTATTAAAGATATTAAAGGAGCTCCTGTTGGAGATACTGTTGTTGAACCAAATGATGAATTAGCTGAAGCCTTATCTGGTTTTAAAAAAGTTAATCCAAAAGTTTTTGCATCAATTTTTACGCTTAACTCTGATGATTATGAAAAATTTAGAGATGCGCTATCTAAACTGGTTCTCAATGACTCCTCTTTAGTATATGAACCAGAGGTTTCTGATGCTTTAGGATTTGGATTTAGATGTGGCTTTCTAGGAACGTTACACATGGAGGTAGTTAGAGAAAGATTAGAAAGAGAATATGACTTAGATCTAATATCTACAGCACCATCTGTAGAGTATGAAGTTCTAAAGACTGATGGAGAGATAATAAAGTGTGACAATCCCTCGCAATTGCCACTACCAAATGAAATTGATGAAATAAGAGAACCTATCGTAAACACGACTGTTATTTCACCAAATGAGTATGTAGGAAACATTATTACTCTATGTACTGCAAAGAGGGGCGTTCAAAAAGATATGAAATACTTCGGTAATCAGGTTTCAATTATGTTTGAAATGCCATTATCATCTGTCATTATTGATTTCTTTGATCAAATAAAATCATCAACTAAAGGTTTTGCTTCAATTGAGTACGCTTTGATTGGTTTTCAAAAATCAGATTTAACCAAAATAGATGTTCTTATAAACAATAATAAAATTGATGCATTATCTATGATTGTACATAAATCTTTTTCTACATCAAAAGCAAGAGAAATTGCAAAAAATTTGCAGAAATTAATACCAAGACAAATGTTTGATGTTCCAATACAGGTTGCACTTGGTGCTAAAATTATTTCTAGAGAAACCGTGAAAGCTTATAGAAAAAATGTTACCGCGAAACTTTATGGTGGTGATGTAACTAGAAAAATGAAATTATTAGAAAAACAAAAACAGGGCAAAAAGAAAATGAAACAGCTTGGGAAAGTTTCAATACCGCAAGATGCATTCTTAAATTATTTTAGCTCAGGAGAAAATTAATGATTTATGATCCTATGTTTATTTTGTCTTTAATAGGAATGTTTGCTTGTCTTACCTTTTGGGTAAGAAATTCAATTAAAGAATCTGACGATTTTGCATTTATTATCAAAAACCTTTCAACAATAAGCACAGCTTTTGGGTTATTGATGCTTTATAGCATTTTTATAAATGCTGGTGATCTTGGTATTGTTTTATTAATCGGCTCAATAGTATCTTTAATTGTATTGCTCCTCGGAATATATTTAAAAAATAAGACAATTGTTTCTTCTAGTCGAGGATATTTCATTCCAATTTTCCTAATTTTTGTATTAAGAACTTTTTTATATGAACCATATCAAATTCCTTCTGGATCGATGATGCCAGGTCTTAAGGTTGGTGATTTTGTTTTAGTTAATAAGTATTCTTATGGGCTCAAAATTAATAGAACTAATAAATCATTCATCAAATTTAATGAGCCTGATTATGGTGAGGTTGTTGTTTTTGTTCCGCCATACAATCCAGTTCCCTATGTAAAAAGGTTAATTGGTAAACCAGGCGATACAATTAGAATTATCAATAAACAAGTTTATGTAAATAATAAACCATTAGAAAAAACTTTAATTTCATCTAACAATGAGTTTATTACAAAAAGAATTCTAGACAGCACAGGACAAATTAAAAAAGTACAGCAAGAAGCAAAAGTCGATATATTTTCTGAAAAAAATATTAATAATTCATATATGACTAGAAACATAAAAGGATCAAATATTCAGTATCCTCAGGAATGGACTGTGCCAAATGGTTTTTATTTTGTGATGGGTGACAATAGAGATAATTCCAACGATAGTACTAAGGATGTGGGTTTTGTTCCAAGGGATCATTTTTTTGGAAAAGCAGAGTATCTTTGGATGTCATGGGAATGTTGGACATGTATACCTAACTTTAGCCGTGTAGGAAAAATAAATTGATGGAAATCAAGCTCGAAGATAAATTAGGCTATTCTTTCAATAATAAAGGTTTATTAGGCTTGGCATTTATACATAAAAGTTTTAACAATATAGAAAATAATGAACGATTAGAATTTTTAGGCGATGCAATACTAAATGCAGTAATCTCTGAGTATCTTTATTTAAGATTTGATTCCGAAAATGAAGGCCTTCTAACAAGGATGAGATCTTATTTTGTAAAAGCAGAGATGTTAACGAATAAAGCCGAGGAATTAGGTTTAACTGAATATATAAAAATGTCTAAAGGGACTGCAAATTTAGATAAAAAAAGAAAAAATTCAATTCTTGAAGGCGTATTTGAAGCCGTATTAGGATCAGTTTTTTTAGATGGTGGATGGGAAAAAGTAAAGAATTTAATATTAGATGTTTTTGATGATGAATTTAATTCTATTTCTGCAGACATGGAATTTAGAGATTCAAAGTCTGAGTTGCAAGAATTATTTCAATCTATGAAGGTATCTCCTCCAGAATATAGTTTGAAAAATACTAAAAATGGGTTCGAATGCACTCTTAATTTTGATAATAAAGAATTTATCTCTGTGGGTAGATCAAAACAAATTTCTGAATCGAGAGTTGCAGAAGCAGTTCTTCAATATGTTAAAGCTTCTAATGATTAAATCGTATTGTGGATACATTTCTATTTTAGGAAAACCTAATGTTGGGAAATCTACAATTATTAACCATCTATTAAAAAAGAAAGTTTCAATTACATCAAGAAAATCTCAAACAACTAGAAATAATATTTTGGGTGTTAAGACTGATAAAAACAAACAAATGATTTTTGTAGACAGTCCCGGAATGCACTCTAAATCCCCAAAAATAATGAACAAAATATTAAACAAAACAGCTTCTGGGCTAATAGAAGAATCAGATCTGGTTTTATTTGTTATGCAAAGATTGCAGTTTACAAAAGAAGATTACTTTATTTTAGATAAACTTAAGAGCACTCAGGCTAAAGTAATATGTGTTATCAATAAAATAGATCAAGTGGATGATAAAAATAAACTTTTACCTTTATTAGATCAACTTTCAAATAATTATAACTTTTTACAAATAATACCTATTTCTGCTATTAACGATAACGGAATCCAAGAGCTTGAAGATATCATAAAAGTTAATTTGCCAGAAAACCCGCACTTGTATGGTAAAAACTTTTCAAATGAAGAAAATAATGATCATTTTATGATTTCAGAACTAATTAGAGAAAAAATTATACGGATCCTAGGTGATGAGTTGCCTCATGATACGTTTGTCAAACTAGATTTTTTAGAAAAAGAAGACTCAATTATTAAAATCCATGCCTCAATATTTGTAGTTAGAGAAAGCCAGAAGCAAATAGTCATAGGAAGTGGCGGGTCTGTATTAAAAAAAATTGGAGAACAAGCTAGAAAAGATCTAGAAAAGTATTTTGAAAAAAAAATTTTTTTAAAGACGTGGGTTAAAGTCAAAAAAAATTGGAATACCGACTTAAATTATATTCAAAGTTTAGGAGTAGGTAGTAATCATGAATCAAACTGATTGGGATGAATGCTTTTTATTACATCAACGAACTTATGGCGAAACAAGCTTAATAGTTGATTTATTTAGCAAGATGAATGGAAAAATTTCTTTGATTGCAAGAGGCGCGAAGAAACCAAAATCTAAATTTTTTGGTTATCTTGTTCCCTTTATAAAAATAAAGGTTACCTATAGTGGACGCTCTGAATTAAAAACGTTAACTAATATAGATACTGATTTATCAAATATTGCTAATAGCATGTCAAAAAAAAGCTATAGCCTGTTATATATCAACGAGTTATTGATAAAGCTTTTACCAAAAAATGCTACTCATGAAGAATTATTTTTATTATATGAAGAATTTATTAAAAAATTTTTTACACTAGATGATGTTGAAATTACTTTAAGACATTTTGAATTAGATTTACTGGACCTTTTAGGTTATGGATTTGATTACAGCTCTGAATTTGATAACAATGAACCAATAAGCAAAGAAAAAGATTACAAATTTATTCCAGAGAGAGGTTTTAGAGAATTATCTGGCGCCCCTTTTTCTGGCATAGATATTACTAATATTAAGAATAGAGAACTTTCAAAAGTATCAAAAAAATACTTAAAAGAATTAACTCAAAGCGCAATTCATTTTTGCCTTGATGGAAGGGATCTAAATAGCAGAAACATATTTAAAAAGATTAGGTCATGATATTTGGTATTGGAACAGACATAGTAGATACCAATAGAATTTTACAATTAAAGTCTTTAAAGAAGTTTGCTGAAAAAATTCTTTCTCCAGATGAGTTAGATAATTTTGATAAATTGAATTCTCAATTAGCTTCGGCTTATATTGCAAAACAATTTGCCGCAAAAGAAGCTTTTTCTAAAGCTTTAGGTAATGGGATATCTGGAAATGTTAAATTTTCTGATATTGAAATTATGAGAGATTTAAAAGGAAAGCCCTATATAAATCTTCAAAACAAACTAAAAAAAATTGTAACTAATTTGGGAATTACTAAATCACATGTTAGTCTTGCAGACGAAAAAAAATACGCAATAGCTTTTGTTATATTAGAAAAATGAAAAATATTATTTTATTAGGTCCTCCCGGTGCTGGTAAAGGAACACAAGCTGATTTGATCTGTAACTTATTAGAAATTCCAAAAATTAGTACTGGAGATATGCTAAGAGAAGCCGTTGCATCAGGAAGTGAACTGGGAGCCAAAGTTAGTGATATTTTAGATTCAGGCGCATTAGTTTCAGACGAGATAATAGGATCTCTTATCAACGCAAGGTTATCTATGCCAGATTGCCAAAAAGGCTCATTATTTGATGGCGTTCCAAGAACACTTGGACAAGCATCAATTTTAAATGAGATGAACATAAACTTTTCGGATGTAATTGAAATTAGTGTTGATGATTCCATAATAGTAGAGAGAATGTCGGGCAGAAGGGTACATCCAGCTTCTGGCAGAAATTATCATATTAAATACAATCCTCCTAAAATAGATAATGTTGATAACGATACTGGAGAACCACTAATACAAAGAGAGGATGATAAAC
Organism: SAR86 cluster bacterium; assembly: GCA_023703615.1. Classification (NCBI taxonomy): domain Bacteria; kingdom Pseudomonadati; phylum Pseudomonadota; class Gammaproteobacteria; species SAR86 cluster bacterium. Next base: position 429,608 of record CP097971.1, read on the forward strand.
CGGATACTGTGTTAAAAAGACTAAACGTTTACCACGACCAAACAAAACCCCTCACAGATTTTTATAAATCTCTTAAAGACAAGGGGCTACTCAACTACATAAAAGTTGATGGATCTAATAATGTTCAGGAAGTTTTTAATGAAATTTCAAAACAGCTATAACTTATGAATGTTTTAGCTATTTCTAGTTCAGGCAGCATTACTTCTAGTTGTTTAATATTCGGTGATGACGTAATTTCTTTAAGCATAAGTCATCAAAGAAAATCCAGGCCTGATTGGGATTTTCTAATAGAAAATGTCGGAGTAAATTCAATTATTTCAATTGAAGAAATCGATATATTTGCTTTTGGTAATAATACAGATTCCTATACAGCAACAAGATCTGTTGCAAGTTATCTAAAAGGAGTAACAATTGCTTTAAATAAAGCGTTAGTAGAAATTCCTAATCCTGACGATAAAAGTTCTGATGCAATCGCTAAAAAAGCACTTCAATTATTCAAAAATTCTAAGGACAAATCTAATTTTTTGCCAGAAAACGCAAATCCAAAATATTTAAATGATTTAAATTTTAAAAAAATAAATGATTGATATTTTATTAATTTTTTTTCTTGCATTTGTTCAAGGTATTACAGAATTCTTACCTATATCGAGTTCAGCACACTTACTTTTACCATCTTTATTATTCAACGTTACTGACCAGGGCTTAGCATTTGATATTGCAGTTCATGCTGGAACTTTGATGGCTGTTATTTTTTATTTCAAAAATGATTTAAAAAAAATAACTTTAAGCTTCATATCTAAAAATCATGATAATGATAAAAAATTTGGAATTCTACTTATCATTGCAACTATTCCAATTGTCATTGTGGGTCTTTTTATGTCAGGTTTTTTAGAGTCTAGAGTTTTTGGTATAAAAACTATTGCCTATGCAAATATTTCATTTGCAATTTTATTATTTTTATCTTTTAGGTTCGCAAAACAAAATAAATCTCTAGCGAATCTCACAATACTAGGAGCTTTATTTATTGGACTTATTCAAACTTTTGCTCTTATACCAGGAGCTTCGCGATCAGGAACTGCAATAACTGCTGCTTTAATTCTTGGATTAAGTCTAAAAGAGGCATCAAAATTTTCATTTATGCTTGCAATACCTACAATTTTTGGTGCTTTAACATTGATGTTATTAAGTTTGTATTCTTCTGAAGTAACTATTTCAGTTACGCCTCTATTAATTGGTTTTTTTACTTCTATAATATTTGCTTTTTACACCATAAAGTATTTTCTTATATTTGTAGAAAAAGTTGGCATGTATCCTTTCGTAATTTATCGGATATTTCTTGGGATTATGTTATTAGCATTATGACCATTAAGGTATACAACATTTTAAATAAAAACTTTAAAAAAGCTAAAGAGCTCTCTCTATTTTTAGATTGTGATCTCGTTAGTAAAAAACCTAGTGTTGATAGTTATATAGAAGTTTCAGAAGAGGGTTTGATCTTTGTTTCAAATACAAACAAAACCAAAAAATATTTACATATAGATTTCACAAAAGGAAGTATGGCCTGGAGGTTAAGCAGATCCGAACACGAAACTCTCTTAAAAAAAGCTCTAGGAAGAAATAAAGATCAAATCAAAATATTTGATGCCACAGCAGGGCTATTGCAAGATTCTTTAGTTTTTTTATCTTTAGGACATAAGGTGGTAGCATGCGAACAAAGTAAAATACTCTATTCATTATTAACCGATGCTTGTGAAAGGGCGCGATCAAAAATTAAAACTCTTAAGAATCTAACGCTGATAAATGGTGAGGCATCTGAAGTATTTAAGACTTTTGCAGATTTTACAGTTATTTATTTAGATCCTATGTATCCTGATAAGAAAAAAAGTGCACTTAGATCAGGATCTATTTCAATCATAAAAGAAATATTATTACTTGAAAATATTAAAGACCAGGGCAATCACTTATTTAATTTTTTCAAAAAAACAAGATCAAGAAAAATAATATTAAAGAGACCTATCAAATCTGAAAAACTTTGTAATAATATAAATTATCAAGTTGCTGGCAAATCAACGAGATTCGATATTTACATATAGTTAAATTTTGGAGTAAATTATGAACCCCTTTACATTTATGAAAGATGCAAAAAACATTGAAAAAATTATGAAGCCTGCATTAGAAAAATTTATGAATGAAGCAGGTTTTGTTAAAAACGAAGAATTCACAAAATTAGAAAAAAAAATTTTAGAGCTTGAAGAAAAAATAAAAAAACTATCTGGATAATAATGGAACAAGACATTTCAAGAATAATAGAAATGGCATGGGAAGATAGAACGCCTTTCGAAGCCATTGAGAAAAATTATGGACTAAATCAAAATCAAGTTGAAAAATTGATGAGAGAAAATTTAAAGAAAAATAGTTTTGCTCTTTGGAAAAAAAGAATAAGAGGAAGAAAAACAAAACATGTTGCTCTAAGAGGGTTTGACGTTGGAAGACATCACTCATATGACCAAAACAAACATAAACAAAGATAAAATCAAATTTATAAATTTACATAAATCATTCTTTACAGAATTAAATACCTCATGTTCAGTATCAGATAAAAAAATTTCAATTACTGATTTATCTAATGAAGACAACGACCCCGCATGTATAGAGCTATATTTTGATAATGATAAGTACTCTATAACATTTTGGGACGGATATTCATTAGCTGAAATAATTGATACCGACTCGTATAAAGATGCTCTAATTCAATTTAAAAAATATGCTAAAAAATTAGCAAAAAATCTAAGAAGATTTTAATATCCAGTTCCACCACTTCCGCCACCCGATCCACTACCTGTTGCTGAGGTTGCATAATGTGATTTAGTTTTAAAGTTGGTAATAGTAGCAGTGTCCATACTTGCACCATGATATCCTTGATCGGCAGGCATATAGAATGTTAAACCAGGATATTCATTAAATTGATGAGTATGTTGATCTGATCCAGCATCTGCAGTCCTTAAATACACAGTTCTAGTGTATCCAGAGGCCCCTTTGTATGGCCCAACAGAAACAGTACCTTTAACTTCAATAGCCCCAGAAGCAGACGTTATATCAATTAAGTTTTGATTAAATGTATCTACAATTTGAATGCTACCATTAGTGTACATACCAGAATGAACGCCACAATGTGGATAAATAGTAGTTGGTGTTGAACTCGTAACTGTTAATGTATAAGAAGATTGATCCCAACCCTCATTAGCGCCTATATTATTTGTACCGCTTGTATCATTTGCACTTGAAGATAATTCAAATGGGTGAACACTAAAAACACTTGAAGAGGAGGGCTCAAATACAATTGTATCTCCAACTCTTGCATAAATAATTAAAGGAGTAGAGTCAGCATTAATACCATCAACGGTGTAGTAAGCAGACCCACTATTACCTACTTCATATGAAGTTGTTCGAAGAGCCGATTCTGGGTTTGCAAATGTACCTGTATATGCTGTTGCACTGCTGTTAACCCATGTAAGTGTATCAAAAATAATACTATTCAAAGTTGTAGCATCAGCCGAACCAGTAGTTATATTTTTAAGAACAGGAGTAAGGTTATTTTCAGCAACTGAAGCAAAATATGAATGCGCATTAGATGTATCTGCTGTTACAACCTGAAGAAAAGAAGAAAGCGATGCAGATAGATTTTCAAGCATTTCATTAGTTAAGGTAAAACTGCTAAAGTTCCAATTTTGTAGCATATCTCTTATAAAAGTTGTGTCACCTAACGATGTCTCGGTTCCCGTTCTAGAACTTAAAGCACTTAAGAATTTATATTCAGCAGAATCATTACCGCCTGTATATGTATCTAACTGTTCCATAGTTTCAAAAATAATAGAGACTTGAACGTATTTAGCAGCAATATCTGAAGATGCAGCATTAGATAAATTTGAAAAAGGATCATCGAACCTAAGCATATGAGTACTTGGAATATTTAATGCCGTTTTTAATGACGAATAATTTAAACCTGAAAATATATCAAGTGATGTTGTTAGAGGTGAAATTATAATATTTTGATCTTTAACTGGTTCGCCTAAGCTATAGTTTAGATTTGCTTGATCATTAGTAACGGGATCAAAGCCGTTTTCTGCAATAAGAGAACCTGATATATTACTTGGAAGTGTGATTGAGAATGTTCCATCAGCTGCAGTTGTTGTACTGTAAGTTGCGCCAGTACATGTATTGTTGACAGGTATACACACATCAGCACTTTGAACGTAACCAGATTGGACAACAGTTCCGTCATAAGATGTACTCGTAACGTCATCGCTAGTATCGTTTATTACTGTTACTAAAAAGCTTTCTGTATCATTTGCAGAGGAAGTATCAGTAACCATTGCAGATAACTGATATACATTATTTGTATCACTATCTGATGGATTTTCAAAATCAGGAGCAGTGTTGAAAGTGACAACCCCAGAGCTTGAAACAGAAAATAAGGATGCATCTGTGCCTGAAATTGTGTAAGTTAAAGAGTCATTATCAGCATCTGTTGCAGTGATAGTAAATGCAGAAGTTTGATTTTCTGCTACAGAAATACTAGTTGATGTATTAGTAATTACCGGTGCGCTGTTAACTGGTGTTGTTGAACCACCTGTATCTCCATATGTGTTATCAGACATCCCACCACCGCCACCGCCACCACATGAGGTGATTAATATTGTTGATAAAATGTATATATATAATTTATTCTTTTTCATATTCTTTATTTTTTTAAAAATTAACTAGGTTACAGAATTGCCACAAATAGGTAGCAAACGCTTTTAATTAAAGTAGCAAAAAAAGATGTAATCAAAAATTACTGCTTAATTATGCTCCAACTAATAGGATTTAGAGCTGGGCGTTCATATTGTGTGCAAATTTAAAAATGCCTTTAAAAATTCAACAATCTGACAAAGCAGCAATTCTGTAATATATATATAATATAAAATGTATTTTTTTTGTCAAATATATTTTATTTGTTGTATTAAAAGGAGTATTTAGTTATTTATTTTGAAGCTAGACTACAAATTTAAGAAATTATGGTCTAATGTGTCCGTCACCATTAACAAGATATTTAAAACTTGTTAATTGATCTACACCTACAGGACCTCTTGCATGAAACTTACCAGTTGCTATGCCAATTTCACCACCTAATCCAAATTCACCACCATCAGCAAATTGAGTTGATGCGTTATGCATAACTATTGCGCTATCAAGACTCTTTTGAAATATTGATGCATGGTTAAGATTCTCAGTAATAATTGATTCAGTATGACCAGTTGAAAAATCTTCAATATGTTGAATTGCTTCTTCAATGTCTTTAACAATTTTTATACTCACTATTGGAAGAAGATATTCTGTGCTCCAGTCCTCTTCGTTTGCTGCAACTACAATTGTTGATATTTTTTGTGTATTTGAGCATCCTCTAATTTCACATGCTTGAGCTGATAATGCATTGCATAAAGTTGGAACAAATTCAGATGCGATACTTTGATGAATAAGAATTGTTTCCACGGCCCCACATATACCTGGTCTTCGCATTTTTGCATTAAGGCATACGTTTAATGCTTTTTCACTATTAGCTTCTTCATCTACATATATATGACATATCCCCTCTAAATGTCCAAACACAGGAACTTTTGCTTCTGTTTCAACCATTGATACTAAACTTTTACCACCTCTAGGAACAATTACATCTATTGATTTATCTAATCCATTAAGCATTAATTTAACCACTTCTCTGTCTGTATTGCTTACAATTTGAATAGCATGCTCAGAAATACCTGCGTCTTTGAGTCCTAAAACCAAACATTCATGGATAGCTAAACTTGAGTAAAAACTATCAGTACCGCCTCTTAGAATCGAAGCATTACCAGATTTTAAACAAAGGGCACCTGCATCTGCCGTTACGTTAGGTCTGCTTTCATAGATTATTCCAATAACACCAAGAGGTGTAGAAACTCTAGATATTTGCAAACCATTAGGCCTACTCCATGAATCTAAAATTTTACCAACTGGGTCTTTAAAAGATGCAATTTCTTTTAGGGTATTAATTATTCCATCAATTCTTTCACTGTCTAATTTAAGTCTATCAATAAATGAATCTGATAAACCTTTTTTTGATCCATTTTCTATATCTGTATTATTTGCATCTAAAATACTTTGTTTATTGTTTTTGATATGTTCAGCCATAGATAATAAAGCTTTATTTTTGGTATCTGTTGAAGTTTTTGCTAGTAGTTTTGCAGCATCTTTTGCTTGTTGACCAATTTGTAAAATTTTACTTGTTATATCATTCATTATTTTTTTGGATGAAAATATGTAGACTTATTGTTTTTGTTCATAAGATTTTTAATAGGAGTATCTTTTAATCCTGAGGTAATGATAACCGAGCATTTTGATTTAGTGCATATTTCTGCAGCTTCAATTTTAGAAATCATTCCTCCTTTACCATGCTTTGATGCAACTCCAGCCATATCTTTAATTTTTTTTGATATAACTTTTACATCTTTTATTAAATTGGATTCCAACTTATCTTTTGGAGATGACTCGTAAAGGCCATCCACATTTGATAACAGAATAAGACTTTCTGCTTTAATAAGTTTTGCTATTTTTGCAGCAAGGATATCATTATCTCCAAATTTAATTTCATCTGTTGATGTTGTATCATTTTCATTAATTATAGGAACACAATTTAGATCCCATAAAGTATTTATTGTATTTTGAGCATTTTTAGATGATTTTCTATTCAAGGTATCTTGTGGAGATAATAAAATTTGAGCTACATGAATTTTATGTTTTTTGAATTCGTTTTGCCAAGATGTCATTAATTCAATTTGACCTCTTGCTGCAACAGCTTGAGATTCATTTAATGACAAGTTTTTACTAATTGATAATTTACCTCTTCCAATTGCAATAGCGCCAGATGAAACAATAATTATTTGTTTTTTATTTTTTACTAGCCATGCAATATCTTTAACAATATTTGAAAGAATAGATTTTCTTACCCCACCGTTAGTGTTTGTCAGAAGAGAGGAGCCAACTTTAATTATTATTTTTTGGCTTAAATCAAGTACTTTTAAATTTTTCACATTGGCAATTATAAAGATGGAAAGAACATTAACAACTATTTGATTGAAATGGTGCCCCATATCTGAGTCGAACAGATACTCCCGAAGGAACGCGATTTTGAATCGCGCGCGTCTACCAATTCCGCCAATGGGGCTAGCATGGCATTGTAGCCAAGTATTATCTATTTTAAAATCAGCATCTCATGAAAACTGCTGACTTTGATTATTTTTTACCAGAAGAGCTTATTGCTAAGTATCCTTTAGAAAAAAGAAGAGACAGTAAGCTTTTGATTTTTGATCAAAATATTGAACATAATCACTTCTCAAATATTACAAACTACTTCAACAATGGCGATCTATTAGTGCTTAATAATACTTCTGTCATACCAGCAAGAATATTTGGAAAAAAAGAATCAGGTGGTTCAATTGAAGTTATGTTGGAGAGGATTCTCGAAAATAATAGAGCAATGGTGCAAATACGTTCTGGAAGAGCTCCAAAAATTGGTTCTAAACTAATTTTAGGTAAGTTTTTAGTAGAATGCATCGAAAGAAAAGATAATTTTTTTATACTTCAATTTAATCAAGCCCCATTGAATGTTTTTAATAGCATTGGCCATGTACCTTTGCCACCATATATAAAGCGACCTGATAAAAGTATCGATAAAGAAAGATATGGAACCGTATACCAAGACAAAAATCAACAAAATTCAGTAGCAGCTCCAACAGCTGGACTACATTTTGATAAAAATTTACTAGATGCAATTAAAGAATTGGGAGTCAACATCGTAAATGTTAATTTAAGTGTTGGAGCAGGTACATTTCAACCAGTTAAAGCTCAAAATATCAAGGACCATATAATACATAATGAATATATGGAAGTTTCATCTGAAGTGATTGAGATGATATTAAAAACAAAAAAAAATGGTCATAAGGTTTTTGCTGTAGGAACGACAGCAGCAAGATCAATTGAAACAGTGTTTCAACAAAATAATGTAAAGGGATATAAAGGCTATACAAGTTTGTTTATATATCCAGGATATAAGTTCAAGGTTGTCGACATGCTAATAACTAATTTTCATTTACCAAAATCATCTTTGTTAATGCTTGTAGCTGCTTTTATAGGATTTAAAAACATGAAAAATATTTACAAGATAGGAGTAGAAAAAAAATATCGATTCTTATCTTACGGCGATGCTATGCTTTTAAAATATTATGAAATTTAAAATAGATTATCAGGCTGAATTTGCCCGAAAAGGAGAGCTTCAATTTCCTAAAGGTAAGGTTCAAACTCCAGCATTTATGCCAGTTGGCACTAATGGAACAGTAAAAGGTTTGACAGTTGACGATCTGAAATCAACTGGTTCTGAGATAATTTTAGGAAATACATATCATTTAATGTTGAGACCTGGCGATGAAATTATAAAAGATTTAGGCGGCCTGCATAAATTTTCAAATTGGGACAGACCTATTTTAACCGATTCTGGTGGATTTCAAGTTTGGAGCCTCGGAGATTTAGCAAAAATTTCTGAAGAGGGCGTTAAATTTAGTTCACCATATGATGGAAAAAAAATATTTATGCGACCTGAGGATTCAATTCAAATACAGGAAAATTTAGGCTCTGATATTATAATGGTATTTGATGAATGCACCGATTATCCCTCAACATTTGATCAAGCTAAAAAATCCATGGAATTATCAATGAGATGGGCAAAACGATGCAAAGATTATCATTCCTCTAATTCTGCACTATTTGGAATTGTTCAAGGAGGAGTTTATGAGGAACTGAGAGAACAATCTTTATCTAAGATAATAGAAATTGATTTTGATGGAATTGCATTAGGTGGTTTAAGTGTTGGAGAGACAAAAGAAGAAAAAAATAAAATTCTATCTTTTTTAGCAGATAAACTTCCAACAAACAAACCTAGATACTTAATGGGTGTTGGTAAACCAGAAGATATTGTTGAAGCCGTTCGATATGGCATAGACATGTTTGATTGCGTTTTGCCAACAAGAAATGCAAGAAATGGACAATTAATAACTTCAACAGGTGTTGTAAACATTAAAAATGCTGCATACATCAAAAGCGACGATCCTATCGATGAAAATTGTGATTGCAAAGTCAGTAAAAATTATTCTAGAGCATATTTAAATCATCTTTTTAGAACAAACGAGATGCTTGGAGGCATGTTAGCTAGTTATCACAATATTTTTTACTATCAATCTCTTATGAATGATATAAGAACATCGATTATTAATAATAAATTCGCGAACTTCCTAAAAGACTTTTATAATAAGCGAAATTTAAAAATGCCTGATGGGCCAATTTAAGGATTAATTATGGATACAACGCAACCATCAATGTTCGGACCTTTAATTATATTTGCTGGATTTTTTATCTTTATGTATTTTCTAATGATAAGACCCCAAAACAAGCGTAATAAAGCTCTTGCAGAAATGCTATCAAAAGTAGAAAGAGGATCAGAGGTAATAGCAGCAAGTGGTATCCTAGGAAAAGTGACAGATGTTAAGGGTGACTATGTTTCAATAGAAGTTGGACAAAATATTACTTTAAGGCTTCAAAAATCTGCAATTTCAAATATCCTGCCAAAAGGAACTATTGATTCGATAAAATAAAATATCGTGAATAGATTTTCTATATATCAATATCTCTTAATTCTAGTGGTGCTAGTTATAGGTTGCTTATACGCATTACCAAATCTTTATCCCACACAACCATCTATTCAAGTAGCTTATACAGATTCTGGAAAATCTGCTGATCAGTTATTGTTAGATGAATTGCAAACTATTTTTGATGATACAAACTCAAAATATGAGGAAATTTTTCTAAGAGAAAATAAAATAGTTATTAAGTTTTCCTCTCTTGAGGAACAGTTAAATAGTAAGACTATTATTCAAAACTCACTACTTGATAAAGTTATTGTTGCACTTAATTTAGAGCCGACGACACCAGATTGGTTAAAAAATATTGGAGGTAAACCTGTTAAATTAGGTCTGGATCTCTCTGGGGGCGTTCATTTTTTGTTAGAAGTAGATATTGAATCAGCACAAGAAGGACGTTTAGAGTTGCTCTTAGATACATATAGAAAAACTTTTCAAGAAGAAAGAATTAATTTTTCAAGCTCATCGATTGAAGAACTTTCTCTATTTTTTCAATTTCCAAATAAAGAAAACTACAACAAAGCTTTAAATTTATATAAAAAAGACAGTATTGGGGCTAGCGGAGTTCAATATGAGATTACTGAAAAACCTAGTCAAAATGTTATTTTGCTTGCTTTTTCAGATATTGCATTAAGAGAAATAAGGGATTATGCAGTAGGACAGAATTTAATGACTCTTCGTAATAGAGTAAATGAGCTCGGTGTTTCAGAGCCGGTCGTTCAAAGACAAGGCGCTAATAGAATAGTTGTTGAATTGCCTGGTGTTCAAGATCCAACTGCTGCTAAAAAAATAATTGGTAAGACAGCAAATCTTGAATTTAGACTTGAGGCTAATGCTAGAACATCCCCGTTAAGAAAAGAAGAATTTGGCTTTAAGGACAATCAATTTGCAACTGCTTTTTTAGAGAGAGCAGTTGTTGTTAGCGGCGATAGAGTTACAAATGCAAGCACTGGTTTTGATGAGAGTGGTTTTCCTCAAGTGAATATAACCCTTGATATGGAAGGTGGCAGAGCAATGCAGAAAGCAACTTCAGGAAATATTGGAAGAAAACTTGCAGTGTTATTTGTTGAACAAAAAAATAAGTCTAAGCTTGTAAGAGATGAATCAGGTAGGGATGTAATAGAACAGACGTCATACATTGAAAAGAATATTATTAGCTTGGCAACTGTTCAAGCTGTCTTAGGAACTAGTTTTAGAATTACCGGAGTTGGTAATCCTCAAGAAGCCAGTGAATTAGCTCTTTTGTTGAGAGCAGGAGCTTTAGCAGCTCCAATGAAGTTTGTCGAAGAAAGAACTGTAGGACCAAGTCTTGGTAAAGAGAATATTGAACTAGGCATGAAATCGATCCTAATTGGATTTAGTTTAGTTGTCTTATTTATGATTTTTTATTACAGAGTTTTTGGTCTCGCAGCTAATATTTCATTAGTTATTAATTTAATTTTAATAACAGGGATCATGTCACTTCTTGGAGCAACCCTAACTTTGCCTGGTATTGCTGGTATTGTTTTAACTGTTGGCATGGCCGTTGATGCTAATGTACTTATATTCTCACGAATAAGAGAAGAGCTAAAAGAGAAGGATCCACAAACTGCTATAAGGGATGGTTTTTCCAGAGCCTTTGTAACAATTTTTGATGCCAATGTTACAACATTAATAGCAGCACTAATTTTGTATGTTATTGGTACAGGCCCCATTAAAGGTTTTGCAATAACACTTTCAATTGGTATTTTAACCTCAATGTTCACTGCAATAATGTGCACAAGAGGAATGGTTAATTTAATTTATGGTAATAAAAATATTAAGGCTTTAAAAATATAATGAACACAAAAATTAAATTTATGAAATATAGAAAGATTGCAGGAATCATGTCTATAACGATATTTTTATTGTCCATTTTATCACTGGGAATAAGAGGACTCAGTTTAGGTTTAGATTTTAGTGGGGGTACTCTTATCGAAGTTACATACAAAACACCTGTTGAACTTGAGTCAATTAGAAATACGCTTATTGAAAATAATTATGCAGAGTCCCAAGTTGTAAATTTTGGAACAAATTTAGATGTTCTTATAAAAGTTGCTGATCAAAATGGAAACAGTAGTATTGGCGATGAAATATTCAAACTGCTCAATGATAAAGGGTTTAAGGGAGAGCTGAAAAGAGTTGAATTTGTTGGACCTCAAGTTGGAGCTGAATTAAGAGATCAGGGTGGATTGGGAATGATTGTAGCCTTATTCATGATATTGCTTTATGTTGCTTTTAGATTCCAATACAAATTTGCTCTTGGCGCAGTTTCAGCATTAGGTCATGATGTTGTTATTATTTTGGGTATATTTTCATTTTTTAAATGGGATTTTGATCTCACGGTACTTGCTGCTTTATTAGCTGTTATAGGCTACTCACTTAATGACACGATAGTGGTCTCAGACAGAATTAGAGAAAACTTTAGGTCACAAAGAGATCTTAAGCCAAATGAAATGATAGATCTTTCTTTGAACCAAACTTTAGGTAGAACCCTTGTAACTTCTTTTACAACCTTACTCGTTTTGTTTGCATTATTTATATTTGGAGGAGAGCTTATAAAAGGTTTTAGCTTAGCATTAATAATTGGTGTTTTAGTTGGAACTTATTCATCAATATATGTTGTAGCTAATATGCTAATGTCACTCTCAATATCACAAGAAGATATGGCTTTACCAGAAGTTGAAGGTGCTGATATTGATGAGATGCCCTAATCTTTGAAATGAGGCTTTATAGATTTAAGAATTGATTTATAGCATTTAGGTGTAGAACAAATGCAATGATTTGCATTTAAGTATTTAGGGTTGCCACTAAAGTCACTAATTAAGGCTCCAGACTCTTGAGCTACTAAAGTTCCAGCAGCAATATCTATTTGATTTACACCATTCATCCAAATTCCATCAAGCCTGCCTGTAGCGACATAACATAAATCCAAAGCAGCGGATCCAGTATGTCTCATAAATACGTCTTGATTTTTAAGTTCGTCAAAAGTTTTATCAAATTGATAGTTATTTGATTGATCTGTTTTTGAAGAATTATGATATGAAAGTATTGCTTGTGATATTGAGCTTTTATTGCTAACTCTTATTTTATTATTATTTAAATTAGATCCCGATCCTTTTGAGGCACTAAATTCTTCACGTCTTATGGGGTCAATAATCACAGCTGTCGTGGGTATTTCGTCAATTAATGAGCAAACCGAAACGGCAAAGTGAGGAAATCCACTAATAAAATTTACTTCACCATCAATAGCATTTATTAACCATGTAATATTTGAGTTATTAATTTCAGATCCAATTTCTGAACCTAAAAAATTATCCTCAGGATAAAACTTTTTTATTTCTTCTATAGCCAATGATTCAACTCTTTTTCTAATTGCATCAAGATACCCAGAGGCACCGCCTTTAGCAGGATGTAAGCTATGCACTTTTTTTACAGCAAATTCTAATTCGGCAGCAGCCTTGCGTGCAGAAAGTTGATTAATATTTAATAATGCAGAAATTGACATGTCGCTATTGTAATGGAAATAGGGATAATAGTTATATGAGTTTTAGTAATTTAATAAACATAGTTTTAATAGAAACATCACATCCTGGGAATATAGGGTCTGTTGCAAGAGCAATGAAAACTATGGGATTAAAAAATTTATTACTTATAAATCCTCGTAAATTTCCATCAGGTGATGCTAATGCGCTGTCAGGAAATGCCATTGATATCTTAGAAAAAGCAAAAGTTTATAAAAACCTAAAGGATGCAATTAAAGACTCAACATTTGTATATGCTACTTCTGCAAGAGTAAGAACAATCCAATGGCCTACCAAAAATGCGCAAGATGCAGCCGAAGAAATTGTTAAGCAAGTTTCTGCAAATAAAAAAATATCTATTATTTTTGGTAGAGAGGATAGGGGTCTAACTAATGAAGAATTGCAAATAGCGAATACTCATATCGAAATACCGGCAAATCCAGAATATCCTGTTCTAAATATTGCTATGTCAGCGCAAATAATTTCCTATGAAATTTTAAAAGCATCTATAGATACAACTGCAAGAGACTGGCACGATTATCCAGAAGTAGATTCTGAAAATTTACAAATGCTTATCGATCATTTTATTGAAACTGCAACCGATATTGATGTCATCAATCCAGACAATCCTAAAAAAATAATTTCTAGAATAAAACGTATGTTCACAAGACTTCATCCAGATGAAATGGAAACAAGTTTCTTGAGAGGATTTTTATCCAGTATAAAAAAGAAAATAAAATAGTTTTAGCACTTTTCTAATTATCTTGAATTCCATATAATACGATTCGCATCACGTCCCGTTCGTCTAGAGGCCTAGGACACCGGGTTTTCATCTCGGCAACAGGGGTTCGACTCCCCTACGGGATGCCAATTTATTAAGAAGCCCACACTAGTGGGCTTTTTTTATGGGATATGTTTCCATAGTGTTTCCATGCACCACCTTGATAGATTAAGCATTTCTATAAAACATATGTTTCCACAAATGTTTCCATACATTATAAAAATGTGTCCACGGGGCAGGAGCACCAGCCGGGTGGGGTGGGTATATATCTAGTGGTTGAATATTTTGAGAGGTTTTGGGGTGTTAACTAGTTACAAACTCCATCAAGTTTGTTCACAATACTTATCCTGTATAGCCCCTAAAAGCTTTCTAAGATGTTTCATCTCATTGAGGTTCTTACGGGCTCTTATCTTTTCAGATTCATCCCAAAACAATTCTAATACTCTTTCTTTTTCTGCCATTGTCTCAGAGCTCTCTATTCGTTTGTAAAGGAAGTCAATTGCATTAGTTACTTTATACATATTAGTATGTGGGTGGTTCATCACCTTCTTTTTTAAAAATACCAAATAATTTTAACCTTAAGTAAATGAGCAAAACAGGCGACAGCACAAATCCAATCACGTATAAGCCACCAAACTTATCATTAACTATAAAACCGACATAAGTTGCGAGGATACCTACAAGAAAACAAACCCAAAATTGCCATTTAGACCATATACCTGTAGGCACTAAACTCTGTAAACCATCATGCCTTTCTTCTCTATCAAGAAACCAAAATATTTTTTCTAGCCCAAAAACTCCAAACATCAATAAGCCAAAGGCTCCACATAAAAATACATATAAAAGAAGAAGTGCAATAAATGCAGGAAATAAAATAATGTATCCAAACAATTCCATGTCACATCTCTATTTGTTCCAATGTCTTATGACATTAAATTAATATGTTGGCCATCTATCATCATCTTTTATTTTATCTATGCAATGATAATCTTCTGCGAACCTACCATTTTCAATTGTTCTACATCTATAAGTCCAATTATTATAAGGGTCGTAAAAACCATCCCAATCGTAAGTATATGTTTGATAAGTATTTGACAATGAATCTGAAAAGGCTTCTATTGCTTCTGGTGAAGCATCCTCTAATACATCTCCAGCTAGAGCAACAGCACCTACGACAAGTGCAGCTTTAAATGTAAATTCAAGAATATTACCGAGCATATTACCTGTTTTTTCCGCAGCCTCTCTTCTCGCAATTGTTCGTTCTTTTCTTAATTTTTCTTTTTCTTTTTGTTTTTCAGCTTTAAGTAATGCAAGTTGAAATTGTTCCTCCTCTCTGAGTAGCTTTGTGACTTTTTTAATATCTTCATCTATATAATCCTCAGCAATAAAATATAGAAGTGGTGGTCCAGTAAGCCAGGACTCTGATGGTTTTTGTTTCTTGTTTTTTTTAGATTGATTTTTAGCAAGTTTAAGAATGCCAAGTTGTTTTTCATAATCGGAGGAGTATGAAGAAGACGCAAGATTGTATTGATGTATTAGATAACATCCGTATTATCATTGTTAAAATGTGAGTTATGATGATAATAAGTGATTAAATATTGCAATCATGAATAAAGAATTTTTAATTTCTGAAATACTTGCTTCTGCTGTTAGCCCAGTTTTTCTCTTAGCTGGTGTTGGAGCTTTATTGAATGTAATGACAGGAAGGCTTGGAAGAATTGTTGATAGGTTGAGATACCTCCAAGGGTATATTGACAAAGCTAATGCAGAAGATAAAAAAACTTTCTTGCTAAACCGCAAACAATCAGTTTTTAGAATGAGATTAATTTATGCTTCAATCTTTTTCTGCACACTTAGTGGTTTAATGGTTTGTATAGTAATCGGAGCATTATTTATTGGGGAACTAAATACCTACTCAATTGACGCATTTATTTCAATCTTATTTATTCTATGCATGGCATCATTAATCCTAGCCTTTATCTTGTTAGCAGCAGAAATATTTATAGCTACCAGAACAATCAATAGAAACTTAATTAAGACCGAATCAATTATTTCTAAATATCGCTAGAAACGCCAGAATATAAAAAAGCCATGTCACAAAAGTTGACTGGTGTTACTTTTTTTATGGGCTATATGTCCATGAGTTAAATTTATTTTGACTAACTGTTATGGCATTATTATGTATATGTTTTTTCTTAAGATACTAGAGAAATTAGGACGAAAAAGAGTTGTGATGGACAGAGGTCTTTCACACCCAGAATACCACTTAGCTAAACCATGGACTGACAGGTATTATTTAGTATTTAGAAAAAGACCAAAATGGTTTCCTTTCAATATATTTATTAATCATATTATAGATAATGACCATGGTATTGGATTGCATAATCATCCCTTTCCATATATTACAGTTATTTTAAGTGGTGGTTACTGGGAGACAAACATTAAAAAAGAAAGAAAATGGCGTGGCAAATTTTATATAGGTTTTAGAAGTGCTGACAATTTACACCGAGTTGACCTGGAACCAGGCATTAAGCCAATCACAATTTATTTTGCTGGTCCTTACGGACTGAGAAAAAAAGGAAGAAGTAAATACGGGACTTGGAAATAATTATATTTGTATATTGGCAATTACTAGTTTTAATAGCGGTTCTTTTACTGCCATTCTTAGTTATCTGAATTTAGAAGTGGATTCATACCCCACTTATTTTCATGTTCTTTGGCAGGCAGCATAAGCATTATTAAAATTGGGATTACGCCTATAATTGTTAAAATCCATAATTGATTCCAGCCACTATGGCCTCTGTCATGAAGCCTTCTTGCAGCAACTGACAAACTTGGAAGTATAGTAATAATTGAAAATATTATTGATAGTGGACCCTCGGAATCAATAGAGTCAATCATACCAGTAGAAATTTCCACAAATGCAATCAATATGGCTATTAATCCAACGGCCAGCACAAAATACCAATACTCACTTCTTGAAGCTCTTCCCTTGAAATCAGCATACTTTATAAAACCTGATTTAGCTGCATCTATAAAACTCATTATTTCAAGTTATCATAATTAAATTTGCGTTATTAAAAAATAGTATATAAATTTAAAAGGTATTTTTATTTTGTAAAACTATTGTTAGCTGTATGCCAGCTTTACAACATAAGCAAATATGCCTATTGCTAAACATCCATAGATAACCCAATTTACCCAATTATTCATATGACTCCAGTAAAACAAAATTAAGCACTCATACTTTTTGTATCTTTATTATACAAACATCTTAGTGACAATATCTAATGCTCTGTCTTCAAAAAAACATATTATTTATTTGTTGAGACTCTAATTGATAACTGGCATTATATTTTTTTAAATATCAATAATTAAAAGGAGAGTTTATGAGTGGTTTTTCAAATGTTGTGCGATTTGTGGTGAAAGAGGGAAGTGAGAATGATTTCTTAGAAGTCTTTAAGACTTTTTCAAAAGAGGAAGGCGAAATTTACTCTTTTCTTGTTCAAACTGGGGATAGAGAATATGTTGCAGTAGGAACTTGGGAATCTGAAGATGCATTAGTAAATGCAAGACCTTCATTGATTGGTAATCTTGATAAGATGAGAGACTTTCTTGAAGAAATTTCTCCAGACTTAGGAGTTACTGATCCAAGATCTGGAAACATTATTATGGAATGGAACTAGAATTTGTATAATTTTTGTGTCCACTTTTTGTAGGCTTTTTTTGGCATTTAGATTGCTCATATAAAGTATGAATATTAAATCAGAATTTAAATATGTCATTAATAAAAATTATATTGATATTAATGGTCATTTTATGGAAGCTGGATATTATTACTATGCTGTTCAAAGCGTTTGGGATTTTAATCATCATCATGGAATTATGGATGTAATAAAAAAAACCAATATTGGCCCTATTACATTCAAATCTGGTATGACATTTTATAAAGAAGTCTTTGAAGGAGAAGAAATTCTTGTTAAACCTAGATTATATAAAAACGAAGATGATGATAGATATTGGAGTCTTAAGATAAAAATTATTAATAAAGATAATAAATTATCAGCAGAGTATGAAAGTCTTGGATCTTTTATGGATTTGAAAAAAAGAAAAATTACTTCAGTACCTATAGAATTATCATTTGTTGATGATATATGGAAAGAAATTTTTAGAGCTGATGATTCTTCGAAGAAATAAGATTAATTTAATTACAACCACATGCGGACTTTTTTCTTATATTCCTTAAATTCATCACCAAATAATTTATCCATGGTTTGTTCTTCAGGTTTTATTTGGAATGCTGTTATGAATAGCATAAATAAAAGTGTGAAAATGATGCCACCAATTAAATTAAATTTAAACGATAATCCAATTAAAACAAATAGCATTCCTAAATACATTGGATTTCTTGAATACTGAAATATTCCAGCAACAACAAGAGATGATGCTTTTTCAATTTTGATAGGGTTCACCGTAGTATTTTGTTTATTAAATAAACGTACAGCTAAAAAAAAGGATAGTTATTCCAAATAATATAGAAATTAAACTAAGCACATTTAAAATCTGATAATTAAAATCTGGAAAATAGGATTTTGAAAAGAAAATGCACAATCCAAAGAATAAAGTAACTATTGGTGGAGGTATCTTATTGTTCATAGATATATACTAATCAAAGTATTTATTTTTGACAAACTACCCTTGCTTAAAACTCATATTATAAATAATATTGATATTTAATTATAAATATGCATAATAAAACTACATTTTTGGAGTAGCTATGAAACAATTTTTATTTTTAATTTGCTTGACGTTTATTACACAAGTTGATCTTTTTGCTGCCAATCATACTGTGAAGATGCTTAATCAAGGCGCTGCTGGAGTTATGATTTTTGAACCTGCTTTTTTAAAAATTAATAAAGGTGACTCTGTTACTTTTGAGGCAACAGATGCTGCACATAATTCAGCCTCTATACCTGGAATGATTCCAAGTGGTGGTCCTTCATGGAATAGTGCGCTTAGTAAAGATATTACTGTAACTTTTGATACTCCAGGTATATATGGATATCAATGTACTCCTCATTCAATGATGGCAATGGTTGGAGTAATTCAAGTTGGAAATGATGCATCAAATCTTGATGCTGCAACCAAAGCAGCAAATTCATTTAAATCAGTTTTTGTTATGAACCAAAATAGATTAGATGATTTACTTGCAGAGCTATAATATTTTTAAACTTCTTTTGCTTTTGTCATAAAGCCTTTCCAGAACTTGTGAAGGAAATAAAACCAGAAACCATTAATCACAGGTTCAATTAAGGCATCCATTGCAGCAAGATCTAATGTTGTTCCTGTAATGATAAGTGTGCATGCCATTGCAATACAGATATGACCTACTGTGTAAATAAGTGCGAGAGTAATACTGTCGTACTTTAGAAGTTTTCTTGTAATTGTTGCTTTTACCATAGTAATTAATCCTTTATTGTTTCTAACATTTCCATCATTTTTTCTTTAACAACTTGAACAGCTTTATATGGTCTAATCATGACTTTAAAATCTATAATTTTTCCATCTTTATTCCACTCAATCATATCAACACCATTAACTGAAATACCATTAATTAAAGTTTCAAATTCTAGAATTGAATTATGTTCATCATGTACTTCACGAGTATACCTAAAATTTGACATGTTAAAAGCTTTACCAGCAGCAAAAAGGTACATTTTTGTAATACTTTTCCCCTCTAATGGACTAAAAACAACAGGTGAAGAAAAAACAACATTATCGTCTAAAATATTATCGAGTAATTCTAATTTTTGATTAACGATAATTTGGTGCCATTCTTCAATAAATTTTTTTGTTTTTTGCATGAAAAGTTATTATTAAAAGTATTATGATTAATTAATATACATAAAATTTTTCATTGATCAAATACAAAAAAAGAATATTATAAAATTACAAACGGGAGAGAATTATGATTAATAAAATTAAACTAAATTTAGCTGTTTTTTCTGCTTTGGTTTTTGTAGCAGGTTGCGCCATGCAAGATGAAGTAGCTGAAGAATCAGGAACAGTTTATGAAGAATTCATGGCATGCCAAGCTGGCCCTGATTACACATCAGACAATATGACAAATATGATTGCAGAATGGCAAATGCTAATAAAAGAAGTCGAAGCTTTAACTGGTGCATGGGGATATGTTCCTGCAGCGGAAACAAATTCTAGTGGTGATACTATATGGTGGGAATTACAATGGTCGTCTCAGGATGCAGCCGATGCAGCTTGGGCCCAGTGGAGCTCAAATGATGATGCTGCCAAATGGGAAAATAAATATTCATCTGTTTTAGATTGTGATGGAGAAGCAAGAGGGTCATTTGATGTGGCTTACACAAATTCAGCTACCTTTGGAGAACTTGGTGATAATGGTTATTTTTATTCTGAAGTATATCAATGTTCATATAATGAAGGATCAGCAAAAGATAGCGCTATGGATTTCTTGCCT
The DNA here is from genome assembly GCA_023703615.1 of SAR86 cluster bacterium. Lineage (NCBI taxonomy): Bacteria > Pseudomonadati > Pseudomonadota > Gammaproteobacteria > SAR86 cluster bacterium. Next base: position 450,194 of record CP097971.1, read on the forward strand.
TTATATGAAGGAGCTTTAGATGAAGGTTATGCCGGTACAGCTTTTCAAGCAGGCAATTACTATCAACAGGGTAATGAAGATGGTTTTTTGTGGGTAAATTTCACTAATAGCAAAGATTCAATGGATAAAGCGAGTGCTGCTTTTGCTGCAACAACTCGTGACAAAATGTTTCCAATCTTTAGTGAGTTTGCAACATGCGAAGAAAGTCCAGATCTATATCATGGTTGGACGCTATATTGGAGTGATACTAAAGACTTCATGCCAACATTTCCGTCAAGCTAAGCAATATTATTTGGATTTATGATTGATATTTAACACCTAAAGAAATTTAGGTGTTATTTATTTTACGTTTTATATAATTTAAATATATAACTCCAAAAATCAACGTAAGAACATAAGCTTTAAGTTTTCCATGTGGAGAAGCGTGAATAGTTTTTTTGTAGAAAATACATTCGATAATGTGCACGATAAATAAAATCAATATAACTGTTTTAAAAATTTCCATATCTATTATTCTCCGCCTCCGCCTCCATCACCGCCTCCAGCGACAACACCTTCGCTACCAGAAGAGCTTGCGGCATGCTCTATGTTTGAAAAGAGGGCAGTCTGATCAACACCATTACCAAGAGCAACTGATACATCATGCTTAGTAAATTTATTAAGTTCTTTAATTTCTAACGGCTCTCCGGTTTCTATATTTATTAAAAAGGTTTTCTTCTTTGAGATAAGATAAAGCCTATTTTCAATAATAGCAATCTTAAAAAGATGTCGACTAAAAATACTTGCAACTCTTATTGAAAAAAGCAGTTCGCCTGTATCACCATCTATTTTACATATTTCTCTTTTATGATTAAAAAAGTATATATCTCCCTTAAGATAATGAGGCGTTATAAAACCATATACGCTATTTGTCTCCCAAACTGTTTGTCCATTTTCTTGTTTAACAAGCATGTGAGTATAGGAAACCCATGTTTGAATTTGAATTAAAAGCATATCTTTCCAGGTTGAAAGAATTAAGGGCGTGCCTTTTATTTCCTTCGTCCATATGGGCTTATTTTCATTCAAATCGTACTTTGCTATTGAATTCTTTTGACCTAGAAATACCTGACTTGAGTTAGTTGTGCTTTGCATATTATGTAATCATAATATTCTATCGTTATGACTCATGTAAAGTAAACTTTACATTAATTTTAATTCTAGTAATAAAATAATTTTTTTATTAAACTATTTTTATGGAAAAAGTATTAGTCACTGGCGCCACCGGATATATAGGCCTTCATTGTGTCCATCAGCTTTTAAATGAAGGGTATGCCGTAAACGGAACGCTAAGATCACCATCAAGAAAGCAAGAAATAATTGATGCACTTGAAAAAGCTAACACTTCCACTGAAAACTTAAATCTTTTTGTACTAGATCTTACTAGCGATGAAGGTTGGGATGAAAGTATGAAAGGTTGTGATTATGTTTTGCACGTTGCTTCTCCATTATCTATTGGTAAAACAGATGAAGATTTTTTTATTAAACCAGCGGTGGGTGGGGTTAATAGGGCAATGCATTATGCAAAGAAACATCAAGTCAAAAAAGTTGTACTTACATCTTCGGTTGCTGCTGTATTTGATTCATTAGATGAAAAAAAATATTACGATGAAAATGATTGGTCTGATCCAGATAATCCTGATATTACCCCATACAACAAAAGTAAAACTCTTGCAGAAAAAGCGGCCTGGGAATTTGTTGAAAAAAATAACAATCCTTTTCCATTAACCGTTATAAATCCTTTCCTAGTAATTGGTCCATCTTTAACCGATGACTTGGGTGAATCAAACATTGCGATTAAATTGTTGGTTACTGGAAAAGTTCCATTTATTATTCCATTGCAATTTGGTTTTGTAGATGTAAGAGATGTTGCTAGTGCTCATTTGCTTGCTTTAAAAAATTCAAACACTGATGGAGAAAGATTTATTTTGTCTGAAAGTGATTTATGGTACAGAGATGTTGCAAAAATTTTAAGAAGCGGCAATTATAAAAAAATTCCCAAAATTGAACTTCCTGTCTTTTTTGTAAAACTGTTAGCACCTTTTAATAAGATGTTAGGCAGGATTGTAAAAGCGATTGGCAGAGTAAGAAGTGTCGATAAAACAACCAAAGCAATTGACATACTCCAGTGGAAACCAAGACCAATAAAAGAATCTATTTTAGAGACTGCAAAACAAATAAAAGATTTGGGTTTAATTAAATAATACCAGGTATTATTGCTTTTCTGTTCTTGGGGTAATCGTCAAATTTTTCTTTATACCAATTATGATTCGCAATTGCTCGTGGAAATAAATTTGCAATAACCCAGAGTACAAAGACAACACCAGAAATACTCCAAGTAAGAATTGCCCATCCTATCCACTCAATAATTTCGCCAAAATAATTTGGTGCAGATATATACTTATACAAAAAATTATTAGGTATGTGATATCCAGGACCTTTCTTTTTCTTAAGCATCATAATTGAATAATCAGACCTGATATTAATATACATACCTATAGCAAAAACCATAAGTCCAAAAATAAAAGTATTGGTTGAAAGCCAATTTTCCGAATACTCAGTAAAATAAAATATTCCAAAAGCTTGAATACTTACATTGACTAAATTAAAACAAAATGCAGATACCGCAATACTTACCGGCATATGAGGGTTGGTTAAATTTATTACAAAGGGATAAACAAATGTTCTATGGACATAATGAGATAACCAAATAAACAAAAATACAAAATGAATAGTATTTAATTCTTCTCTAACTAAAAAAGCATAGATTATCATTAAAATTACACATGGAGATTCCATTAGAACCCATCCAGTCAGCGCTGGTATCTTATATCCCCAACCTTCTCGTATGTGACGACCATAGGGAGCAGATGTTGAAAATAAATAATAAAAGGTAAAGCAACCAATCAAAACCCAAATAGTGATAAAAATAAAAAAGACATTCATAATTGATTTATTTTTTTTAAGAAATTAAGTTTACACATCATTACCTTAATCTTAAACTATGTGTTGATTTAGGGGTAGAAATGAATAAATATGATTTTATAATTTTAGGTGGCGGTTCTGCTGGATGTGTACTTGCTAATAGGCTAAGTGCTAATTCAAATTTCAAAGTATGTTTAGTTGAGGCTGGCTCCAAAGATAAAGATGTTCGTATTCATGTCCCAATGGGCTTTCCTTTTCTTGGCGAAAACAGTAAATACAATTGGGCATATAAGACAGAGCCTCAAAAAGGTTTTGAAAAAGTTAAGGTTCTTGAACCAAAAACATCTCTAGTGGATTCTGCAGGAGGTGTTCATGAATTCCAAAATGAAGTAGAAGAAAATAGACGGGGTTATCAACCAAGAGGTAAAACATTAGGTGGCTCAAGTTCAATAAATGCAATGTTGTATGTAAGAGGGCATGAAAATGATTATGATCAATGGGCTAGCCTAGGCAATAGTGGTTGGTCATATGACGAAGTCTTACCATACTTTAAAAAAGCTGAGCACAATGAAGAATTTGATAATGATTGTCATGGCCAAAATGGACCATTGAATGTAAGCAAAATAAGGCATGAGAATATTTTTACTAAAGATTTTGTAAAAGCCGGATCTAAGTTACATAAATTTAATGAGGATTTTAATGGTGAGGACCAAGAGGGCGTAGGCTTTTATCAGACAACGCAAAAAAAAGGCAAAAGATGTAGCGCAGCAAAAGCTTATCTGCATCCTGCAAAGCATAGAAAAAATTTAACAATTCTCACTGACACCCAAGTAGATAAAATTATTATGGAAAATAATGTAGCGAAGGGCGTTTTATGTTTTGACAATGAACGAAAAGAGTTTGAAATACATGCTACAAAAGAAGTAATACTATGTTCAGGTGCATTTGGTTCGCCTCAAATACTTTTAAGATCAGGTATAGGGGCTAAAAATGATGTTGAAAATCATGGCATAGATTCAATTGTTGATTTGCCAGGAGTCGGTCAAAACCTTCAAGATCACATAGATTACATAACTTGTCATAAATACAATAATATGAATGCAATAGGCTTTTCATTTAAATCACTTTTTTATAAGCTACCGCTTGAATTCCTCAAATATTTGTTTTTTAAACGAGGCCAATTTACGACAACAATTGCGGAAGCTGGTGGATTTATAAAAAGTTTGCCAGAAGAAGACATACCAGACATTCAATTACATTTTGCAGTATCAATGGTTATAGATCATGGAAGAACATTTGTTTGGGGTCATGGAATCAGTTGTCACTCCTGTTTGTTGAGACCCAAATCAAGAGGAACTGTAAAACTAAAATCTAAAGATCCGTTTGACGACCCATTGATAGATCCCAATTTCTTTGCCGAGAGAGAAGACATGGATTCAATGATTAATGGCTATAAGCGAATGATGGAGATTCTCAATACTGAACCTATGAGCAAATACACCAGTAAGCATGTCATGAGACCGGTTGATTTGGACGATGATAAAGATATAGAAAAAGCTTTAAGAGAGTCATCAGATACTTGCTATCATCCAGTTGGTACTTGCAAGATGGGAAATGATGCAATGAGCGTTGTAAATTCAGAATTAAAAGTTCATCAGACATCGAATTTGCGTGTAGTTGATGCTTCTATAATGCCAACAATTGTGGGTGGCAATACAAATGCTCCAACAATTATGATAGGCGAAAAAGCATCGGATTTGATTATCAAAGATTGGATATAAGTGTTTAGATTTTTATTAATTCTTATTGTTTCAGGTTTTATAATGGGAGAACAAGCTGTAATTGTTGATGTTAGAACTCAAGATGAGTGGAATCAGGGCCATCTTGAAACTGCCCTCCATATCGAATTAGATAAAATTGAAACTATAAATGATAATTATGATTTTAAAGATCATAAAATTTATCTTTACTGTAGATCTGGCAAAAGATCGGGGATTGCTCTAGAAATTTTAAAAAATCTTGGTTACAAAGATCTAGTAAATGCTGGAGGAATAAAAGAAGCCAGCAGCCTTTTAAAAAAAGAAATCATTAAATAGCATCAATTGGCATTGATCTTGCATTACTTATAGTTAAATCGTATGTTGACACTGCATACATATAGCGTAAAATGATTTTATACTATGTATGCACTGCAAACATATAATAATAATTTTTTAACTTATAGGTAAAACATGATTAAAATTTCCCCCTTAGCTTTTTTATTAGTTTTTGCATTGCAGCCTTTGTCAGCTGCAACTTTGGATTTTGAAACCAAAGAAAATATTGCTCTGTCAGGCAAAATTGCAACAGTCAAAACATCAAAAAAATATTCTAATCCGCAAAAATGTGCCGCATTTTGTGCCTCACGAGAATCTTGTGTTGCTTTTACTTTGGATACCAAAAGAGGCTCTTGCACTTTACTAAAAAATGTATCATCTGAAAAAGATAGTTCAGAATCTTACTCAGGCTTTAAAGCTTAAAAATATAAAAACTTTTTTGGAAAGGTCTATTAATTTAGACCTTTTTTTTGTATTACAATTTGATAATGAATAGCCTGTTAAACTTTTTTAAAAAGGATAGTTCTTCTAAAAATATAACCAGAAGAATATTATCTTTTGATGGTGGTGGAGTCAGAGCAATTGCTGGAATTGTTTTTTTAAAGAAATTTGAGTTGGAGACAGGGTATAAAGTTTGTGATTCATTTGATATGTTTGTTGGAACTTCAGCAGGAGCATTTAATGCTGCATGTTTTGCTCATGAACATATGAGCGCCTCCGATGTAAAAAAATTTTGGAATAGTGAATACTTGGACAGAACTATGCAGACTTCTTTTTTTTGGGATAAAGCTTCTTTAGTTCAAGCTAGACCAAGATATGAATCAGAAGGAAGGATAAAACTTTTGAATGAAATATTTCGAGACAAAAAAATTGGAGAATCAAACAAACCTCTGTTAACACTAAGCTATGACATTGAGAAAAGAGAGCATGTTTTTCATAATACATTTTCTACACCTGAAGTTAGTTTTGTAGATGCTATATGCGCCTCAAGTGCTGCGCCAATGTACTTTCCTACATATCAAATGGACTCTGGTTCATGGATGATTGATGGAGGAATAGTTACAAATAATCCAACTCTTGTTGGTTATGCGCAAGCCAAAAAAGTTTTTCCAAATGATAATATTAAGGTTTTAAGCATAGGTTCTGGTTTAAACAAACATAAGATATCAGGTTCAGCCTCATCAAGATGGGGTGGAGTTGGTTGGTTAAGAAATGACATTATGGGAATGATGTTAGATTCTGAGGTGCATGATGATATTGCAAAAGACCTCATTGGTGAATCCTATTTAAGAATTAATTCGCCTCTTGGAAGAATCAATAAGATGCTTGATGATGACTCAGATGAGAACCTTGAAAAAATACATCTTATGGGGATGGAGTGGTGGTCAAAATTTGGGGAAACAACAAAAAAATTCATTGAAGATTAAAAAACTTCACTAAATTGTAAAAAACTATTGTAAGATACTATTTTTTTATTTACGGACAATTATGAATATATACGTTGGAAACATTTCTTGGGGCATGAGCGATCAAGATTTAGAGAACCTTTTTGCTGAACATGGAACAGTTACTTCAGCTAAAATCATAATGGATAGAATGACAAATCGTTCTAGAGGTTTTGGTTTTGTTGAAATGAGTGATGGTGCAGAGGAAGCTATTCAAGCTTTAAATGATACTGAAGTTGAAGGAAGAAAATTAGTAGTCAACGAATCTCGACCTAGAGAAAAATAAACCTAATTTAATTTGTAACTTTTAATATAGATTTATACAGTAAATCTAGATAATTTTTATGTATTTAAAAAATATCTAGATATTAGCTATTTTCTTGACAGATTTTATTCAAAAAGGTTAAATGAGCCAATGAAATAAAACTATAACAGCTACTTTGGGTGTTGCTGTTAACTTTGGGGGATTTCCTGTGAATAAATATTTATTATCACTTTTACTATTGTTACCAATTACTTTTCTTTTTGCACAAGATGCGAATGAAGAAGAAGCCGAAGATGTCGAAGAAGTTATTGTTACTGGCATTAGACAAAGTCTTAAAGATGCAATCGACATTAAAAGATCTAAAGTAGGAATAGTTGATGCAATAACTGCTGAAGATTTTGGTCAATTCCCAGATGGTAACTTAGCTGAATCACTCGCTAGAGTTGTTGGTGTTGCAGTAGACAGAAGCAACGTTGAAGGTCAACAAGTCGCAGTAAGAGGATTTGGGCCTGAATTTAACCTCGTAACATTAAATGGTCGTCAAATGCCAACTATTCCCGGACAATATGAAGGCGGTCGTTCTTTTAATTTTGGTGATATTTCCTCTCATGGGATATCAGCTGTGGAAATATATAAGTCAACAGACTTGAGTTTACCTACTGGTGGTATTGGTTCTACTATAAATATGGTTACTACTAGGCCGCTTGATGTTAATGGCAGAATTTCCTCTGTAAGCGTAGCAGGTGTTTATGACACAACTGCAGAAGGAGGCATTAACAACCCAGTTGAAATTGATTTTGTTACAGCTTCTAATAATGGTGATTGGGGCTGGGCTCTTTCAGGCTCACTTCAAGAGAGATCAAATAGAGAAGAAGGAACTCAAGAAAGTAACTGGCAAACAACACTTCCATATGATGAAGCAGCAACTGGATTAGCCGACGCAGGTAACTCATATCAAGAAGCAAGAAGACGTCTTGATAACGCTGTGATTAGAGGTATTAATGGAAGAATTGATAACGCAATATTTGTGCCTGAAAGACATGGTTATCAAATAAAAGACAACAACAGAATTAGACAAAATCTTCAAGCAACTGTCCAAAGACAGATGGGAGAAAATGTAAGAGCTACTCTTGACTATACGTATTCAGAAGTTAAATTCTCTACAGAGGGTACAAGATTTGGTCAATGGCTTGCAGGATGGAATTCTTCTATTGCAGAAATTTCAACAAACGGAGCTATTACCGGCCTCGAAACAAATATGGCTGATTATGGTCACGAAGCCTCATGGGGTAAAACAAGAAATCATAATAACTCATTAGGCTTTAATTTAGCATGGGATGTTAACGATGACTTAGAATTACAGATTGATTATCACGAATCAACAGCAGCTGTAACTGGGCCAACTTTAGATAACAGTGTAATGTTATCAACCGGCTTAACCTCTACAATTAATGCAAATTGGCTTGGCAGTGAAGGTATTAATACATACGCATATGGAAGAGACTATGCTGCAAGTGAATATGCTATTGATAGCGCTACTATTCGTGATAGAGATTCTATTAATGATATGACTCAATATAGAGTATTTGGTGAATGGACTAACTCTAATGGAAGATTTAGAGATTCTTTGACATCTATAGAATTTGGATTTTCAAACATAAAACAAGATTTTAGAGATAGAAGAGCAGAAGAAAATTATAATCTTTCTCTATCAACTGCAGCAGATTTAAATGATTCAAATTTAACAAGAACTTCTCTTGGCGGATTTATGGATGGATTTGGATCAGGTTTTAATCCAAAAAATAATTATTACTTTGGATTAAACGTACCTGGAATAATTGCAGATGCTAGAGACTATTTAGGTGGTCAAATGACTCCTGGTCTTACAGATACAAATTCAAGAGTAAGCGAAGAACTTGAATCAATGTATGTTCAGTTAAACTTCGAGAGTACTTTTAGAGATAGACCGCTTAATACTGTTGTTGCTTTGAGATATGAAGATGCAACAAATAGTTCAGTGGGCCTATCACCAATGCCAAATCAGATCATTTGGGACTTCCCAGGATTTAGTTTTGGTTCAAATGGAGCTGTTACTGTTCAAAATAATCAACATGATGGTATGGCTGTTACTTCAGCAGGAAGCGCTTTGTTAACTGATGTCTCAGATTCTACAACTCACGACCTGTTATTGCCAGCAGTTTCAATGTCATGGGAAATGTCTGAAAATGAAGTTGTTCGATTTGGACTATCTCAATCGATAGCAAGACCGGCACTGAGAGACTTAAGCTCAGTTTACAGCTTAGGAGTTGAAGCAAGAACTAACCTTACTGCAAGCGTAGGTAATCCTCAACTAGAACCTATGAAGTCAACAAATATAGATATTGCTTATGAAAATTATTACGCAGAGGGTAGTTATTTTGCTGTAAACGTTTTCCATAAGGAACTTGAGGATTTTATAACAACAAGCGAAGCTATAGAAAATGTTAATGGCATTAGAGACCCATCTATGTCAGCAAATGGTATAAGAGCACAAGAAACAGTAAATAATTTCTTTGATCTAGTATTAGCTAGACAATCTGCTTGTGGTCTTTCCTCAGGTGCATGGGATTATGGTGAAGATTGTCAACAATATAGCGCAACTTCTCCATTTGCTCTAACAGATGTCTATTGGCAACAACTATTAAATTACGATACATTCTTCGCGGGAAGAGAAGTAATGTACGCTTGGTACACATGGTTTTATAACATGGGTGGACCAGGTAATTTCCCATGGGGAGATTGTTGTTTTGTGAATTCAGCAGGTCAATATATTGGACCATGGAGAGCTCCATGGGACTATGACAATTATGGTACACCTGGTGCTGATGGAACAGATTTAGATGGCACTTTTGTTGTTGGCTCTGCATTCCCAATTGTATCCAGCTCAACAGATCCACTTGCAATGTTTAGAGTTTCTAAGCCTGTTAATCTTAAAGAAGGTGGAGTTGATGGTGTTGAGGTGGCATGGCAGCATTTGATGGACAATGGCTACGGTGTTCAGTTTAACTATACTGCTGTTACTGGTGGTGATGTAGAACCTGATTTAGACAACTTATATAGCCAAGACGCTTTGGATGGTTTTGGTGATTCAGGAAACTTTTCTGTATTTTATGAAAATGAAACTATTACAGCAAGGTTAGCATTTAATCACAGAGGCGAGACTTATGCGGGTATGGGTAATTACTTCCAACCTTTATATGTTGAAGCTAGAACACATGTTGATGTTGCTGTTTCATATAGAGTCAACGATAACCTAGGATTTTTTGTAGATGCAATGAACGTAACAGATCAACCTACACGTTTATTTGCAAGATATAGTGAAATGTTATTCTTATCTCAAGATCATGGACCGGTGTACAAAGCAGGTTTTAGGTATAAGTTTTAATCATAAAAAATTAAACAAAAAAAGAGAGCAGATGCTCTCTTTTTTTATATATAATATGTATAAAATCTTATGAAAAAATTATCTTTATTTGTGTTAACTATTGTTTTGTTATCCTCTTGTGGTGGAGGTGGCGGTGGAGGTTCGTCTTCAGATGCTGGCTCAACCAATAACGGTAACAATTCTGGATCAAACACTGGTTCAGGTGGAGATAGTTCGGGTGGAAGCTCTGATGGGGGTGGGACCTCAACTGCACCATTTTCAATAACAATTGATTATGGCCCTATTGAAACTCAAGAGGATGTAATTTTTTCAGGTCAGTTTACTGTTGAGCCCTCTCAACAAACAACAATTAATTTCACAACCACTCAGCCTTCACAGGGAGCAATTGTTCTTGGTAATAATGGTAATTTTCAATATAGACCACCGGAAAACTGGAATGGAAATACAGATTTTGTTTTGACTGCAACTGCGCCTCAACAGGACAATTACAGTAAAAGTGAAACTGTCAATGTTGTTGTATCTGCTGTTAACGATGCACCAACTTTAACCGCAATAAGCTCTATAGATTATGATAAATCAACAATGATTCTTGATGAGACTTTATCCTTTCTAGTCTCTTATTCCGATGTTGACTCATCTGAAGAGCAGATGACTTTTTCTATGACAGTTGGCAATGAATCATTACCAATAACAAGTCAATTTATTCCTGATACCAGTAATGTTAATTTATCAGTGGATACATCTTCTTTAATAAATGGTGGATTCAAACAAGCATTGATTACAATTTCTGACGGAATGTTGTCGACTTCATTAAATTTTAGAACCTGGTTTGGAGTTGGTAAGACGCCTATTACAATAGCTCAAGATGACGATCCAGAAGATGGTGTTAATGAAGGCTCTTCCACTCAAGTCACTTATGATAGATATTTCTTAGTCGGTAGTGAAACTTCTAATGCAAGAACGTTATATTTATTTGTAGCAGATGCAATTCAATCAGAAATTCAATTATCATTATTTAAAAAGAAGTTACTAGATTCAATAAATGCAATATATGAATCAGATGCGCAACCTTTTTTTACTGATTATTTTAGTCTTGCCTTTGTTGTTCCTCAGAATATGGATGGATCCTCCTCCGCTGGAATAAGAACAGATTGTTATGACTGGTCTCCCACAGCGTATTGTATTGGAGATGGTGATATTAATATGTCGGTTTTTGACGACTTTTTACCTGACAATGATTTAGTCTCAGTCCTAACTGGAACGCCTGGAAGAGGAGTTGCTTTAGGAAAAACTAATATTCAACAGCTTAGAGAGGACGATGAAAATACCTGGGGAACAGAATTTACGCTTGTTCATGAGTTAGGTCATTCACATGCCTATGCAGGTGATGAATATTTAGAGGAACATGGAAGAGATGTTGCACGTTTTGCAGATTTAAATATTAATACCACAACTCAAAGTGACCCTAATCAAGTTAAATGGAAGCATTGGATTAGTGACATGAGCTATGTTCCTGGTCTCCAATCAAAAGTATGCGCGGTATGGGCTAGTAGTGGTGGTTATTATAATGATAGTGATGATCCTTATGATGATGACAATAATGCAGATTCATGTACTTGTACTTATTATATTTGGGACGACTTAGTAAATAAAACTTTGCCAGATTGCTTTAAAAGTGTTGGATTATTTCAAGGTACTTATTACTCTTATGATGAAAATGATAATTATGATCAATATCATTATAGACCCTATGACTGGTCAATTATGGAATGTTGTTATTTAGAATATGGCAAAGTTAATGCTGAAGGTTTTGCAATAGCCTCTATTGAAAATCAAGGATTTTTAGATGATACGGTTGAATTAGTTACTGGTGCAGATACCTCAGTTAATACCGGATTTAAAATTACCATTGCTGCTGTTTATGACGATACTAAACTTACACTTAAATGGTATGAAGATGGAATTGAAGTACCTGCCTTTGAAAATGACTTAGTTGTAACATTTCAACGTCCTACAGATGGAAGTATAAAAAAATATACATGGAGAGTTTATGATAATACAGGAATTGTAATTGCTCCTGATGATGTTACAAATATCAATGATTTCTATGAGGGCTTATTTAATACAAATTTTTGGTGGAACTCCTGTTCTGATACAGCAGGTGGAACTCCTCAAACAGGTGATTGGACAACTAATCCTGTATATGAAAATGAATGTAGTTATGGTTATGTAAATGGACCACTTGGCGGAACTTGGGGAATAAATTGGAACGTATATTAAAATTTAATTTTTTCTTTGTAATATTTGCTTTTTGTATAAATATGCATGCAGCAAATGTAGATAAAATTATTACTGAAGATTTAGATTTTGAAAAATTACATATTTCTACAAAAACTAAAGTTGCAAAAATATATAAGATTAAGATTAATAATTCAACAGCAGCTCTTCAAGATTTCGCATTAAACAAACCTTCTAAACATCATATTAAAAAACATCATTTAATCACAAAAAGAGATACCTACGCTATAAAAATATTAAATGACAAAGATAAAGAGGTATATATGATTGGAATAGGTAATCCTTTTTTTATTAGAGCTCAACATATTGGATATGAAAATGAACCGGTTTCTGGAGGCTATAGAGATAATGCAATATTTGATTTTGCTGTCCCTAGTCATATTACTCCCAAGACAATTATTGTTTCCAAAAGAGATTCCTATGAAGACTTTCAAGAGATTCACAGAATTGATTTAAAAGATTAATTTTTAAAATAGCTTGAAATTTAATATTCTTGAAAGCCTATCTCATTAAAGTTATATTACACAACCTAGCGGCACTAGCTCAGTTGGTAGAGCGTCTGCTTGCCAAGCAGAAGGCCGCCGGTTCGAGACCGGCGTGCCGCACCATTATTTTCATCTGATAAAATATTTAAATGAAATTAATTTTAATTACCATATTATTTTTAGTCTTAAGCATTGATTGTTATTCAGACAAATTCAATTCTTTTATAGCAATTAAGACTGATTTGGAAAATGTTGATAATAAGACTGAAATTGCTATTAAAGATAATATAGATGTTGTTGGATTTGCAACAACAGCTGGATCACTAGCTCTTAAAAATAATTTTCCAACCAAAGATGCTTTTATTATTCAAAAACTAAAAAAAAATAATTTTATCATTTATGGTAAAACAAATTTATCAGAATGGGCTAACTTCAGATCTACTAAGTCAATTAGTGGTTGGTCAAGCATTGGTGGACAAACTTTTAATACGCATGGAAAAAACAATAATCCATGTGGTTCAAGTTCTGGTTCAGCTGTTGCAGTTTCCTCTGGAATCTTGAATATATCTATTGGCACTGAAACTAACGGATCAATTAGCTGCCCTGCATCTGTTAACGGAATAGTAGGAATGAAACCAACAGTTGGACTCGTGAGCAGATCAGGAATAATTCCAATTTCTTATTCTCAAGATACTGCAGGGCCCATGGGAAAAGATGTTAAATCTGTTGCAGAAGTGCTTGAAATTATTTCTGGCAGAGACGAAAAAGATTTTTTGACACATAAAATACCCATTTCTTTTAATTTTAATTTCACTAAAGATTTAAATAAAAATTCACTACAAGGAAAAAGATTTGGCCTTTTAAAATCTGGATATGATGATATTGCGGGTAAAAGATTAATAGACGACCTTATCAAAATTATTGAAAAAGAAGGCGGAATCATTTTTGAAATAGACGATACAAGAAAATATCCAGGAGAGTATTCATATTTTCTGCTTCTATATGAATTCAAAACTGGTATTGAAAATTATTTAATCAATTCAAATAGTGAGTATTCTAAACTTAAGGATATTATTGATTTTAACGAAAAAAATAAGGAAAAAGTCATGACCTATTTTGATCAGGATATATTTTATGAGAGTAATAAAGCATCAAAAAATCCAAATAAATATATTCAATCTATCAAAGAAATTAATCAAATAAACAAACAAACATATAATCTGTTTAATAAATTTAAATTAGATGCAATGATAGGTCTTACAAGAAATCCTGCCTGGAAAATAGATTATAAAAATGGTGATGACGGAGCAATGAGTAAACAAAGAAGGTGGGGTAACGGACATTTTGCAGCAATTGCAGGTTTGCCTCATATAACAGTTCCTTTCAGAAAAATTGATGGCTTGCCTGTAGGCGTAAGTTTTATTGGTTCACTTTGGTCGGACAAAGAAATTATTGAAATGGCATATAGTTTTGAGCAGGTAATTAAATAATAAATGCTAAAAAATTTGTTTTTTATATTTTTATTATTTATTGTGTCATCATGTGGTGGAGGTGGTGGTGATTCGTCCCCCACTAATAATATAAATAACATATTGTCAAATGCCACCACTGAAAGTGGGACTAGCGCACCTATTTCTGGAGAATCCTGTTCTCTATATCAAACTAATATCCATAGATGTAACCTTATTCATGATGGTATAAATAGATATTATTTTTCTTATGTACCACCTAATTTAGATACTACCAAAAGCATACCTGTATTATTTGCTCTTCATGGATATGGATCGTATGCATCGAGGCATCTTGATTATACAAATTATATGCCGCTGGCTGATGAAAATAATTTTATTGTTATCTATCCTCAGGGTGCTACAACAAGTACCTTATCTACTCATTGGAATATTGGAGGTTGGACATCAAAGAGCACTATAAATGACTTAAATTACATAGAAACTATTATTAATTTAGTGAAAGACAAAATTCAAATAGATGAAACAAGGATATACTCTTCTGGAATGTCCAATGGTGGATACATGAGTTATCATTTAGCATGCAATCTTAGCGATAAATTTGCTGCTGTTGCTTCGGTAACTGGCTCAATGTCTTTTGATACGTTTAATGATTGTAACCCATCACATCCAACAGCTGTTCTACAAATTCACGGCTTGCTGGATTTTGTTGTTCCGTATAATGGAAATTCAGGATCAAAAAGCATACCTGATGTAGTTGATTATTGGGTAAACTATAATTCCTGCAATTTAGAGCCAAATAGAGTTATAAATGACAACTTTATTGTCTTTGATACGTATGAAAATTGTTTAAACAACTTAAATGTAAAGCTAATAGTTCATCCTGAAATGGGACATGATTGGCCATCGATATATTCTTATGGTGTTAGTGCTTCTATTGAAATATGGAATTTTTTATCAAAATACAATATTCATGGCCGAATAAATTAGAGAAAGCATGAAAAATACCAGGAATAATTTTTCAGATCACATAGCAATAATAGGAGCCGGTATTGCTGGCCTTTGTTTAGGTTGTTTTTTAAAAAAATCAGGTTTGCCTGTTGTTATTTTTGAAAAATCATCCTCTGTTAGTAATTATGGCGCTGGAATTACAATCTCACCTAATGGTATAAATATTCTCAAATATCTTGATATTGATAATCAATTTATAAGTAATTCCTTTTCACCTTCACAAACAATAATTAATGATACAAGTAAAGATATTCTAAAAATTTCTTCGAACGTAATAACATCCTCAAGAAAAACATTATATTCGTCCCTTAAAGATAAATATTTATCATTAGGCGGAGAAATTTCTTTTGATCATGAATTAACCAATGTAGATCTCAAACAAACTAAGTTAATTTTTAAAAATTTTAAAGAATATAAATTTGCACACATTGTTGGATGTGATGGTATAAAGTCTGTATGCAGAAAATATCTTCTAAATAAAAATTTTTACCCAACATATAGCGGATATTCAGCATGGAGATCTATCATTCCTGCAAAACAGGAAAATATTCAATTATTTATTGCACCTAATCAACATATAGTTACCTATCCAATTAATTCAAATGAAGTAAGCTTTGTTGGAATTGTAAAAACACCAAATACATTAGATTCATCATGGAAAAGGAAAGGAGCATATAGTGAAGTATTAAAAGAATTTTCACCTTTTAAAAATTTACCAAGTTCTATCATTAACAAAAAAAATGATTATTATAAATGGGGTATTTATATATCGCCTGATTCAAAGAATTTTTGTTCAAAAAATCTTACTTTACTTGGTGATGCAGCTCACCCAATATTGCCTTTCTTAGGTCAGGGCGCTTGCATGTCATTAGAAGATGCTCATATATTTGCACAATTGTTAATTAAAAATATTAAAAACATTAAAAAAGCTCAAAGAGAATACGAAAATATAAGAATTCCAAGAATAAAAAAAATCCAAGAATTTTCCAAGACACAAGGTTTTTTAAATCACATATCAAATCCAGTTTTTATAAGTATAAGAAACTTTATTATGCGAACTTTTCCTTCGCTAATTAACTATCGTCTCAGTGATATATGGAGTTACAAGTCTATTTTAGAATCAAAAAATTGATAATTTACTCTAGCGAACATTCTTTAGTTGTTATAATTTAAACATGTCAAGATTAATCTCATCAATTAAAGAATTATTTCTTAATATTTTTAAATCGCCAGCAATGCAAGTCGATGAGGATTTAAAAAACTTTGTCAATGATGAATTATTAAATGGTTTAGATATTACGTCTGATTTTTTTTGGCAAACGCTTGAGAATCTTATTTATGTTTATGGGCCACTAAATAAAAGTTTATTAGAAAAAAGAAAATTATTGCAAGACAAAATAGATGAATGGCACATAAATAATAAAGATAAAAACTTTAACTTTGATAATTATAAAAATTTTTTATATGAAATTGGTTATATCGTTCCTGAATCTGATGATTTTTCAATATCTACTAAAAATGTTGATCCTGAAATAAGCTCAATTGCTGGTCCTCAATTAGTTGTTCCTGTAATGAATGCTAGATTTGCTTTAAATGCAGCAAATGCAAGATGGGGAAGCTTGTATGACGCTTTATATGGAACTAATATTATTTCAGAGGAGGACGGAGCTTCCCGTGTGGGATCCTATAATCCAGCAAGAGGCGAGAAAGTCATTGCTTTTGCAAAAGAGTTTTTAGATAAAACCATCCCTTTAGAATTAGGCTCATTTAAAAATGTTACAAAATTTAACTTTAAAGATGGCTTCCTATCAATGATCTTGAATGATGGAAAAAATACAATGCTAAAAGATGCCAAGCAATATCTTGGTTATTCTAGATATGAAAATGATTCTTTTGGACTTCTATTCAGAAATAATAATTTGCATTTTGAGATTCAGATAGACAAAGCCCATCCTGTTGGTAGATCGGATGTGGGGGGCATTAAAGATATTTATATGGAATCAGCAGTAACTACTATTCAAGATTGTGAGGATTCGGTTGCAGCAGTTGATGGCAAAGATAAAGTTATAGTTTACCGAAATTGGCTTGGCTTAATGAAAGGAGACTTACAAGAAACATTTATTAAGGATGGGCAACAAATGATTAGAAGATTAAATAAGGATAGAAAGTATATTTCACCTAAAGGCGAAAAATTCTATCTTCCAGGAAGAAGTTTAATGCTTGTAAGAAATGTTGGTCATTTAATGACGAATCCAGCAGTTATTGATAAGAAAGGAGAGGAAGTACCAGAGGGGATTCTTGATGCATTATTTACTATTTGTATTGCAAAACATGACTTACTAAATAATGGTAAATTTAACAATTCCCGTAAGGGAAGTATTTATATTGTTAAACCCAAAATGCATGGTCCTGAAGAAGTAAAATTTTCTTGTGATCTTTTTGAAGCAATTGAAAAGGCATTGGATATAGAACCAAATACTGTAAAGATTGGGATTATGGATGAAGAAAGACGCACAACAGTAAATTTAAAAGAATGTATAAAAGTTGCAAAAAACAGAGTTATTTTTATTAATACAGGCTTCTTAGACAGAACTGGTGATGAGATACATACTAGTATGGAGGCAGGACCAATGGTAAGAAAACATGATATGAAAAAAGAGCCATGGATTAAAGCTTATGAAAACTGGAACGTTGATATTGGTCTAGAATCAGGTTTTAAAGGCAATGCTCAAATTGGAAAAGGGATGTGGCCTATGCCTGATGAAATGTTACAAATGTATGAAACAAAAACAATGCATCCAAAAGCTGGTGCAAACTGTGCATGGGTTCCATCACCAACAGCTGCTTCTATTCATGCAATGCATTATCATGAAATATTTGTAGAGAAAGAACAAAATAAAATTTTATCTAGAGACAGAGCTGAAATCGATGATATTTTAAACATTCCAATTATTCATGACTTTAATCTCTCTAAAGATGATATAAATGATGAAATTGAAAACAACTGTCAGGGCATATTGGGATATGTCGTAAGATGGATTGATCAAGGCATTGGTTGTTCAAAAGTTCCAGATATTAATAATATAGGTTTAATGGAAGATAGAGCAACCTGCAGAATTTCTAGTCAACACATTGCTAACTGGCTTCATCATGGTATTTGTAATAAGAATGATGTTATAAATGCAATGAAGAAGATGGCGCTTGTAGTTGATGAACAAAATTCAAATGATTCATCATATATCCCAATGTCTCCATCGTTTGATGGAATAGCATTTCAAGCTGCATGTGATTTAGCCATTAAAGGCAGATCGCAACCCAGTGGCTATACTGAACCAATACTTCATGAGATGAGATTGAATTTTAAAATAAAATAAAATGGCAAAAGGTTACTGGTTAGTAAGAGGCAATATATTAAATCTTGAAGAATATTCCAAATATATCGATCTTGCTGGGCCAATTATAAAAAAATATGATGGAATCTTTTTAGCAAGAGGTGGTCAACAAGAGGAATTTGAAATTACTGGTTACGAAAGGTCGGTTTTAATTGAGTTCAAGTCATATGATGCAGCATTAAAATGTTATAAATCTGAGGAATATCAAACCGCTCTACAGCATGTCAAAAACTCATCAAAACGGTTAGTTTCTATAGTTGAGGGCATAATTTAATTTTTTTGAAAAAAAAAGTGTTTTTTTAAAAAAAAGTATTGACCATAGAAAAAAAAAGAGTATTATTATTAGTACCGAACGAAACCGACCAGCAAGCAACTGCAGACGGGAGCTGGGGAGAATCAGGAGGAAGAGACCGAAGGGCGAAAGCATCACTAAGAGTCGACGATAAAAAAGAGCTTAGTGAACCACCAAGAGGAAAAGAGAGAATCCTCAAGGAGCTAAAGAGAATCTCACTTTAGACCCCTTCGAAACTCGTTTGAGAAACAGAGCCTAGCTCTGTTTTTTTTTGCCTATCTTTTCTATATAATCCTCGTTTAGTATTTAAACAGCAATTTAATGACATTTTCAAGAACAAAAATAATCTGCACGATAGGACCTGCAACAAAAGATTTAAAAACACTAAAAAATTTGTATAACAATGGCATGAATGTTGCGCGCATAAATATGTCACATGCTGATCATAGATCTGCCAAGTCAATTATAGACAGAATACACAAGATAAATGCTGACCCTAAATCAAGGTTTGGACCAATTGGTATTTTATTAGATACTCAGGGGCCAGAAATTAGAACTGGTGATACAAATATTACGCAAGATTTAAAAGTCGGAGATGAAGTAACTTTAACAGTGAGAGATCAAGTTGATGTTGAAACTTCGTCTATCAAAATAAATTATAAAGATCTAATTGAAAGTGTTAATCCAGGATCTAAAATTTCTGTAGACAATGGCTTGATAAATTTTAAAGTGCTTAAAAAAGAATCTGAAACTTTGTTATGTAAAGTTTTAGATGGAGGAAAATTAGGATCTAAAAGACACGTAAATCTTCCTGGAGTAAGAATTAATCTACCCTCAATCACATCTAAAGACATGGATGACATTAATTTTGGAATTAAAAATAAAGTAGATTTTATAGCGCTTTCATTTGTAAGGGATAAAGAGGATTTAAAAAAGCTCCAACAAATTTTAGATAAAAAGAAATCGTATGCAAAAATCATAGCTAAAATTGAAAATCAAGATGGACTTGATAATATTAATGATATATGTAAATTTTCCTGGGGTGTTATGGTTGCGCGAGGAGATTTAGGTATTGAAACTAGCTTAACGGATTTGCCAAATATACAAAGAAAAATTATGCATGCTTGTGCAAAATGGGGCAGAAGGTCAATAGTTGCAACCCATTTACTTGAATCTATGATTTCAAATCCTACACCAACCAGAGCAGAGGTTAGTGATATTGCAAACGCTATTTATGAAGGTGCAGATGCAATAATGCTCTCTGGTGAAACTAGTATTGGTAAATATCCTAAAGAATGCGTTCAATTTTTGAAATCTATTGCAATAAAAACTGAAAAGTTTCCAACTTTAGGCTATGAAAAAAACTTAATCTCAACTACTGATTGGGAACACATTGGTGTCGCGGCAAAAAATTTAGCAGAAGCAACTAATGCAGATGGAATTATAGCAATCACAAGAACTGGAAACACTGCAACATACGTCGCAAATGCAAAACCTAATGGAATTCCGATATATACATTTACAAATAACCAAGATACTTATAAGAAATTGTCTTTAGTAGGATCCTCTTATTCGTACATGATAGGAAGCTTAAAGGATCATGATAAGACGCTGAATAAAGTTATTAAAATTTTAAAAAATAAATACGATAAAAAAACTAAATTAAAATTTATTTTGGCATCGGGTATTTTTTCTGAGGAACATTCAGAAGCCATACAAATAATTAATATTTAAAAGTTTGTCTAAATAAATTTCTTAATTTTTTTTAGGTAATCGTTGATACAATAATCATATATAAAGGGGAAATATGTTTAATAATTTAGATTGGTTCATTGTGGCACTTTATGCCATTAGTTTAATTTCTCTTGCATATTATGTATCAAGAAAACCTTCTGGAGAATCTAGGAGTACTGAAGATTATTTCTTGGCTGGCCGTTCTTTACCTTGGTGGGCAATAGGAGCTTCTTTAATAGCAGCAAACATATCAGCTGAACAAATTATTGGAATGTCAGGACAAGGTTTTGTTGTTGGCATGGCAATAGCTGTATGGGAGTTAACGGCGGCAATTGCTCTAATAATTATGGCTAAATTCTTTCTTCCTATCTATCTAAATAAGCAAATTTACACAATGCCTCAATTTTTAGAACAGAGATTTGATAGCAGAGTAAGCTTAGTTTTATCTTTTTTTTGGTTAATTGTTTATATATTTATAAATCTTACAAGTGTTTTATGGTTGGGTTCAATGGCAATAAATACCCTTACGGGTCTTGATACTATATACGGTTTAATAGTCTTAGCTTTATTTTCATTAGCTTATTCATTATCTGGTGGTCTTAAAGCGGTAGCTATGACCGACATAGTTCAAGTTGTTTTGTTAATTTTTGGAGGTCTAGCTGTTTCATATATTGCATTAAATATTATTTCAGGACCAGAAGCGGGCATAATTAGTGGATTCTCAATTGTATTCAATGAGTTACCTGATAAATTTGATATGATTTTGTCACCTGATCATCCATCTTATTCAGATCTTCCTGGAATATGGATACTCTTAGGCTTAGGGGTATGGATTGGACACATCTCATATTGGGGATTTAGTCAATATATTACACAAAGAGCTTTAGGGGCAAAATCGATTAAAGAAGCACAAAAAGGAGTTATGTTTGCAGCATACTTAAAATTATTAATGCCGTTTGTAATTGTATTACCTGGAATATGTGCCGCTTTATTATTTCCAACGCTTTCTGTTCAGAACTCTGATACAGCATATCCGAAAATGATGCTTGAACTTCTTCCTAATGGTTTATTGGGACTAACATTTGCTGCTTTAATAGCAGCTATTGTTTCCTCATTAGCCTCTATGACAAATAGCATCAGTACTATTTTTACGATGGATATTTATAGGAAATTCTCAAAAAATTCATCTGACCAATTATTATTAGTTTCTGTTGGAAGATATGCCGTCGTAATTTCTTTATTAATTGCGGTTTCAATAGCAAAACCTTTATTAGGAAGTTTTGATTCTATATTTCAATTTATTCAAAATTTTACAGGTTTATTTACTCCTGGAATTGTAGTTATTTTTTTAGTGGCTTTGTTTTGGAAAAAAGCAACTGCATTGTCAGTTCTTGTTGCTGCTATTGGCTCTGTTAGCTTGTCAATTTTGATAAACGTAATTTATCCAGATTTACCATTTATACATAGAATGACTATTGTTTTTTGTGCATCAGCGCTTGCATGTTTTCTTACAGCCATTGCGCAAGGTAATAATGATCAAGAAAATGCCATTAATTTAAATGATATAAATTTTTCAACTTCAAAATCTTTTAACACTAATGTTTCTGTAATAGTAATAATTTTATTGACAACTTATATTGCTCTTGGTTAATAACTTAAGATGAAGCGATTTTTAATTTTTTTATTTGCACTCAATATAAGTGCTTCTGACAATTGGTCTCATAAAAATTCATGTTCCATAAATTCTTATGATAAAAAACTTATTAAATCATTAGTGAAAAATATGACTCTTGAGCAGAAAGTTGGTCAAATCATAATGCCAGACATTGATGAGGTTACACCAGCTGAAGCAAAAAAATATCAATTAGGAACTTTCTTAAATGGTGGTGGAAAATTTCCAAATAAGAACAAAAATAGTTCTATAGATGATTGGAAAAATATTAGTAAAGCTTTTTATGATGCATCCCCTGAAGTAAATGGAATTAAAATTCCAATTTTATGGGGTACTGATGCAGTTCATGGCCATAATAATGTTATTGGAGCAACTATTTTTCCCCATAATATAGGATTAGGAGCATCAATGAATCCTGGTCTAGTTAAAGAAATTGGGGAGGCTGTCGCAAAAGAATTACTTTCAACTGGCATATCTTGGACTTTTGCACCAACTATTGCTGTACCTAGAGATGATCGATGGGGAAGAACATATGAAGGGTACTCAGAAAATCCAAATCTTGTAGCAGAATTAGGACAAGCTATGATCCTTGGACTTCAGGGTATTGATGAAAATTATCTTGATAATAATCATGTACTTTCAACTGCTAAACATTTTATTGGTGATGGCGGTACTTCTGAGGGTATAGATCAAGGCAATACTCAAATTAGTGAAAAAGAGTTAAGGGATGTTCATGGACTTCCATATTATTTTGCAATCGATTCATGTATTCAAGTGATCATGGCAAGTTTTAATTCATGGAACGGAAAAAAACTACATGGATATGAATATTTACTAAAAGATGTTTTAAAGAATCAAATGAATTTTGATGGCCTAATTGTTGGAGACTGGAATGGCCACGGCCAATTACCAAATTGCACAAATTCCAATTGTGCTCAATCCTTTAATGCAGGTGTTGATATATTCATGGCTCCAGATGAATGGAAGGCTTTATATATAAATACATTAAAGCAAGTTAAAAACGGTGAGATATCAAGTGAAAGACTTGATGATGCTATTTATAGAATTTTGAGAGTAAAAGCAATTCTTGGTTTATTTGATGAAAAAAAACCACATATGTTTCCAAAAAATTTCGTTGGAAACGATGATCACAAAAAATTAGCAAGAAAAGCTGTTCGGCAATCAATCGTGCTATTAAAAAATAATGATTCTGTGTTACCTCTTAATCCTAAGAAACATTATTTAGTTGTCGGTAAAAGCGCTATAGATATAAAAAATCAAATGGGTGGGTGGACTATATCTTGGCAAGGAAGAGATAATTTAAATAATGAATTTCCTGGTACAAAAAATATATTTACTGCAATCAAAACTCATATTGAAAAAGATGGAGGTACTGTTGAGTACTCTTCAGATGGCTCTTACAAACAAAAACCAGATGCGGCTATTATGGTTTATGGAGAAGAGCCTTATGCCGAAGGTGATGGCGATTTAAAATCAATTATCTTTAATAATCCTGATACTAATTATTATTCAGTAATGAAAAAAATTTCAAATCAAAATATTGATATTATATCTTTATTCATATCTGGTAGACCATTGGTTGTTAACCGTGAACTTAATATTTCGAAAGCTTTTGTAGAGTTATGGTTGCCAGGAAGTGCAGTTGAGGGTATTAGTGACATTATTTTTAGTACTGAACAAGGAGAGGTAAAGTACGATTTTCATGGAAAATTACCATATTCATGGCCTCGTAATTCTGCGCAAACTAGCATAAATATGGATGATGAAGATTATGATCCTTTATTTGCCTATGGTTATGGTCTTTCATACAAGGATACCGTAAATCTACCCAATTATGCTGAAGAAAAGCCATTCATTCAATTAGATAAAATAATGTTTTTTGCTGGCTCTGCATTACCACCTAACAACGAATTTATAATCGAAGACAAAAAATATTCAAAAGTTAACGCAGATTTTTATAAGAGCCCTAATAGTAAAGTATTACTTCAAAAAATTGATTATCAAAAACAAGACGATGCAAAAAATATTAAATTTTATTCAACAAGCAACATAAACGAGTGGGGGATCGAAAATCAATATTTATATGATCTTTCATATACCTCAAATGCAATATTCGAATTAGTCTTTAGAAAGAATAAATTTGAATCAAAAGATAACAAAGTATTCATTTCTTTTAAATGTACTAAAAATGACTATGATATTCATGTAACTGGTAACGATAAGTGTTCTGCAACTTTTGATATTACTGATATTCTTAAAGAATCAAAAAATAAAGATTGGAAAACTCTTAAAATTCCATTTAAATGTCTTACAGAAAAAGACTTTGATCTTTCATCGATTAGCTCGGTCTTTTCTATAAAAACCAGTGCTAGTTTAGATATAGATATTCATTCTTTAAAAATGATAAATATGTACGAAAATGAAAAGAATATTAAATGTGATTCACTGTGAATAAAATTCTGTTAATTGACATTGGTGGAACAAATATAAGATATGCATATGCCAATCCTGGTGATAGTGTGATCGAGGATTCCCAGAAAACATCTTTAAAAAAAATGCTTGAATTTGATTTATTTTTTGAAGGATTATTAAAAAATAATACTATTAAAAATGTAGTTCTATCTGTTGCAGGGCCAAAAATAGATGAATCAATAACAATGACAAATAGAAATTTTAAAATTAGTGCAGCACATCTTAAAGAAACCTATTCATTAGATACCTGTTATCTTTTAAATGATTGGGAAGCAATTGGTTACAGTTTTGCGTCAATAAATCTAAATGAGATTGAATTCATAAAAGAAGGTATGCCATTTAATGGAAATTCTCTTTTTATTGGCCCTGGTACTGGTCTTGGAGCAGCTCTTGTTATTGATGAACAATATGTAATACCTTCTGAAATTGGCCATATTTCAGGATTTAATAAACAATTGTCTGAGAATTATAAGTTAGAAAATTTTGAGGAAGATCTTTGTCTTGAAGATTTTATCTCAGGCTCTGCCATTGGCGATATTTACTCTAAATTAATCAAAGCTAAAACAACTCCGGAAGAGGTTGTAAATCTATCTATTAAAAATGACAAAACTGCAAATCAGGTCATAGAAGGATTTACAATTTCCTTAGGTCAAATTTTGTCTGATCTAGCGTTAGGATATCTAACAGGTAAAGGTATTTATATAGCTGGAGGTCTTATGAGAGATTTACAAAATATTATAGATAAAGATTTGTTTATTCAAAGTTTTTATTCTAATAAAAAAAATATTCATAAAGATATGCTTAAAAGAATATCAATTGGAGTAATAAAAAAACACCACACACCACTTTTTGGTAACTTAAATTTTTTTAATTTGAAAGAAAGTTAAGAATAAATTGATATCTTTTTTATAAGAAATTTGTATAATTGCTTGCACAATGGCTGATAAAAAACAAACCAAGGTATATTTAATACCAGAAAACGAAACTAGGGATAGTCATACTTATCATTACACTGCTATCAAAACTAGAAAGTTTACGCTTGAAAACAAAAAGATGCGTTTAAAAAAGTTCAATCCTGTCAAGCGTATTCACGAATGGTTTGTTGAAGCAAAGCTCCCGCCTCATAACTAAGTTTCCTCCATTCTTATAATTGTCGATGAAATATCTTCTCTGAAGTTTTCTTCGTCTATTCCAGTGCATCTTGATTGAAGAATATCTGGAATATCTAATTCCTTTAAAGTAATGAATTTATCATTAATTTTTCTTCCAAATACTAAAAAATTTGCATCATAATCAACAAAATTTTGAAAATTCTTTTCCATATCTTTTTCAGAAGAGTAGTAGTTTAGATCAAAAATTCTAAGTAATGTATCAACACCAACTACAAAAATACAATTAGGGAAAATTTTAGCTTTTTCTGAAAATTTGCCTTTATTGGTAATAACTAAACTCTCATTTTCTTGAAATTGATTGATAGTATTTTTTAGCTCATAAAAACTAAGAGGTGGCTTATCTTCGTTATTAATACATATTTCATATGATAGATCTTTACCTAATCTTTTTTCAGCTAGCTCTTTAATCTTAATGTGACCTTCATGCAGAGGATTAAACGAACCTGAGAATATTATTTTAGGATCTTTATTACCTATAAAAACAGTTTTTATTTTTTCATTGTATAGTTTTATCCAAGCATCTTCTGCCTTGATAGTTACAATATCAACAACTTCATTATGCTCAGGAGTTTCATATTTAACGTTGCAAGCATAAGCAATTAGGTACAAAGCGTATTCAGAGATCAATTCTTCTTCTTCTTCTCGAGACCTCTTATTTTTTTCAAGAACACAGCTTATACATTTAGTATAACTATTTGTCTGAATAACTATAAAAAATTTATGCTCGCCTATTTTTTTGTAAGATGTTGCCAAACTCGCAACTATACTTAGACCAATTAAATGCTTATTTTTTGTTTCTTCTTTTAGTATAGATGACTTTCTATATGCTTTAGACGCAATATTAAGTGCTGTAGGTAAAGAACAATATTTTTCAGGAGAGGCTTTCAAAAAAATATCAATGGATTTTCTTGAATAAGGTACATACGATTCAAGAATTGTATTACTGGCACCAGAAATACTTAACAAGTCTGCTATAAAATTAGCCCCACCTCCAGTTGCAACAATAGAGGCTTTAAACTTTGATTCATGAATTTTACGAATTGTATTTTTTTTATTGCTCATTAAAACGTAAGAATTTTTTATATTTTAACCTAAGTATCATTGATCATTGGTAGAATTAACAAATGAAAATGAAATTCATTTTAACATTAGGTCTACTTTTTTCGCTTGAATCATTTTCATCGAATCATCAAGTTACTTTTGCATTTTGGAACAAACCAGATGTTAATCTTTATTATTCTCTTCCTGCAGAAATAGATAAGACGACTAAAGTGCTTTTTATTATTCATGGTGGAAGCAGAAATGCTGAAGAGTACCTAGAAGCTTGGAAGAAATATGCAATTGATAAAAACATAATTCTTGTTGCTCCAGAATTTACGAAAGAAGATTATAAATTTTATTATATTCTTGAAAGAGCATCTGATACTGGAAAAATAAATAAAAATACTGATGATTATTTAGATCAATCAATTGATATTTTTTTTAGTTTCATAAAATCAAAATATGATCTTAGTGTTGATAAATACAAAATTTATGGTCATTCAGGTGGAGGTATGTTTGTCCAAAGGATTCTATTATTTAATAACTCTGACAGAGTCTCAGAGGCAGTAATTGCTAATCCAACATGGTATACATCAATTACTAACAATAAATTTCCTTATGGAATTAAAAATTCTAATTTATCTAGTGAGCATATTAAAAGATATTTTTCAAAAAAGGTTTATCTTTTAATTGGCGAACAAGATCGTGGTTTTTCAAACACAAAAATTAAAGGCATTCTTAATCAAGGAGACAACAGATTCGAAAGGGCTAATAATTTTATGAACAACTTAATATCTATTTCTGATCAATTTGATATTCCATTAAGATGGACGTTTAAAGTTGTTCAAGGGGTAGGCCATCAAAATAAAAAAATGGTTATAGAAGCATCTAAAATATTATTAAGCGATGTTAATTAATGAGTATTGTTTTTAATAAAATTCTCTGCTTTTTCAAAAATCATTTTTTTTCTTTCTCTATCAATTTTTTCTAAAGCTCGAGTCATTAACGATAACCTTGGATTAGTTTCAAAAAATTTAATGTTATTGTTAATAAATCTCCAATATAAACCATCAACTATGTCACACCATTCTCCTCTAGAATAATTTGACATTCTTAAAAGATAACTTGAGCCACAAATATATGGTTTTGTAGAAAAGATTCCACCATCAGCAAAAGATCCCATACCATAAACATTTGGTACCATTACCCAGTCATAAGCATCAATATACATTTCCATGAACCATTTATACATATTATCTGGATGAACTCCCACTAAATTCATTATATTTGCTATAACCATTAATCTATTGATGTGATGAGTGTAGCCAAAATTTACTGATTCTTTAATTGCGTCGTCTAATGGTGGAATCCCTGTATTTCCTTCATACCAACTATCATTTAATTTTAGTTTATGTTCCCAAAAATTATAGTTTTTATATTGGGGCATATTATCCCAATAAACTCCCTTAATAAATTCTCTCCAACCTAATATTTGTCTGATAAAACCTTCTACGGAATTGATTGGTATTTTTCCTTTTGATTCATCATATTTTTTTATAGCAGATTCAATACATTGCATTGGATCTAATAATCCAGAATTTAAATAGGGAGACAGCAAGGAATGAAATAAAAAAGAATCATCTTTGCTAATTGCATCTTGAAATGATCCATAATTTTCTAAGAATCTATCTAAAAAATCTTCTAAGAGAGTTTCAGCTTCGTCATGGGTCGTTACCCAATGAAAGTTTTCAAGATCACCAATAGAAGAGGGGAAGCATTCTTGAACATCCACCATAACATCAATTGTTATTTTATTCGGCTTAAATTTTTTTCTTGAAGGAATAGCAACTTTAATTTTTTTTGCACCTTGTCTATTATCTTTATCATAATTCCAAATTCCACTTATTGGCTTATTAGATTCATCCATAAATACGTTATATTTCTTTCTCAGCCATCTATAATAAAATTCCTGAACTGTAGTTTTTTTATCTTTTGACCATTCAATAAAATCATCATCATTTGATATAAACTTTTTGTCTTCAAGCATTTCAATTTTTATATTGTTTGATTGTGAAAAAAACAGCAAATCTTTATAAGTTTTAAAATCTGTTGGTTTATTTACATACAAAGATGAAAAATTATTTTCTATTTGAATTTGTTTTAAACAAGATAAAAAGGTTGTGTTGTTTCCCCTAGAAATTTTTACGTGAATTAATTTTTTATGGTTTATCGATTTTATTAAGTTTCTAAAAGAAGAAATTAAAAATACAAGCTTATGCTTGTGTTGCGATATCTCATAAAAATTATCTAAAGGTTCGTAAAATAAAAGAGTATCACTAGCATCAAACTCTTGAAGTAGTGGATTTTCTTTAGATAATTGATCTGGAAATATTACTTTTAAAGCACTCATAGCGAAATAATATCATGATAAAAAGGCAACTTATCTTCGTTTTTTTATAAACTTATTTTTTTTTCTATTTGTTTTTGACCATTAATATCTTTGATA
This sequence comes from SAR86 cluster bacterium, assembly GCA_023703615.1. Classification (NCBI taxonomy): domain Bacteria; kingdom Pseudomonadati; phylum Pseudomonadota; class Gammaproteobacteria; species SAR86 cluster bacterium. The sequence continues at coordinate 479,950 of CP097971.1, forward strand.
CTCAAATTAACTTCTCTTGTTAATGAGTTAATTTCAATTAATCCATAGTTTTCTTTGTTATATGTACTACCTAGCAAAAGTGGATCAGTTTCAAAACTATATTTACTTAAAGGTATTGGCTTATTTAATGACGATGAAGTTATTTCAAATATATTATCCTTCTGATAAATTCCAGCTTTATGTCTATCTCCGGATAACACAATTATTTGATCTTTTTTTTGTGTAAGCATATTTATTAATTTAGTTTTTTCTTTTGGAAATAAGCTCCATTTTTCAAATCTATGATTTTCGGCAAGAACCTGTATAGAAGATAAAATTATAGTTAAATCTGCTTCCTTCTCTAATTCATTTGCTAACCAATTCCATTGATCATTACCTAAAATTGAAGATGTATCATCATCACTCGTCCTATAAAAAAACTTTGAGCCCTTTAAGTCTGATCTAAAAAATCTTGTATCTAATCCAATGATATTAATAGTTAAACCACTAATTTTAATATTATCTTGAAAATATATTCCATCTCTCTGCCATCTTTCATCATATTTAGGTATTTTCCAAAATTCTAAAAAAAATTCTTGTGAAGTTTGTTTAAATTGAAAGCTTTCACCACCATCATTATCTCCATAATCGTGATCATCCCAGATAGCATAAATATTCTTACTATAAATCCAGCTTGGAATTTTTTCAGATTGTTTTTTATAGGCTTTTTTTAAGTTCGAGATAATATTTTTATCTTCAACAGGATATATATTATCTCCTAAAAAAATAAATGAATCTATTTCATCTTTCTCAATTGATCTAAAAATATCTTGATCTGCATCTTGATCAAGACATGATCCAAAAGCTATTACGTAATCATTTGAATACAACGGTGATATAGAGATGGCAATAAAAAAAATAATTTTAAAGGTATATAATTTCATAATTCATTGTATCTTCAGAAATATTAGAAATGATAAAAAGTATAAAATATTTAATCTTAATCTCAATAATTGTCTCTTGTGATAGAAATAACAATGAACCAGAATCTTTAACGTCATTGTTGAGACCTAATTTTGAATTTTCACAAGATTTATTTGATTGTAATTTAAATGAGAATATCTCATCGTTAAGACTAGAAACGTTTTTTTCCAATTTTTTGACTAATACTGATTTTAATTCTCAAAGTATAGATTTAAAGATATTATTTCCTATAAATTCTGACGAGATTAATAATTTTATTTTAATGTTTTCATCTGATAAAAAAGCTGTGGATGTAGCTAATTTTATTAGTTCACTTCAATCTTCAAATTTTAATAATCTTGCATATTGCAAATATGCTATTAATCAAAACGATGGAATAAATGCAGTCAGTAATTTGGATTTTGATGATTATGATTCATTAATTGTTGAGATTTTGAAATGTTCATATGCAGAAGGATATAATTTTGGATCATTTAAGATTTCTCTGGAGAGATTTTTTTCAGAAATCAGGAATCTAAAAATAAAATACTCAGCTCAATTGGTAGAGGATACATTCAATAAATCAAATTTTATATGGATTAATTATTTTGCAGATGAAAATTATAAAGACAATATAAGTCAAGTTTGGACAGAGTCGATGTTGTCTTTAGATATTCAAAAAGAATTTCAAGCCAATGCTTTATGTTTTGAATCAAGATCTTATAAAGCATTTACATTGATATAAAAATTATTTTTTCTAGCAATAGCTATTTTTTATAATTAACTTATATACTTTTAATTAAATTTTAATATGTTATGTTAATTTTTTTACAAATCTAATAGGAGATAATATGTCAAAATTAAAAATAAGCTTTTTGCTGCTTATGGTTGTAGGAATTCAAGCTCAAGATGAGGTTGAATACAAATATGAACCTGAGGGCAATTCAGCTGAATACTATATTGGTACTTATAACAAAGGTAAAGACTTCAGTGATATGGTTGATTGGTATAGTAAATTTGATTCATGGACAAAAACACAAGCTAGTACCTATGATGAAATGAGTGTAGGCTTGCTCACACCATATTTTCATAGTGATATGAATAGCGTTGATGTTATATGGGTTAATAATTGGTCTACACCTACAAAACAGTTTGAAGGACTTGATGCTTGGATGAAAGGCGGTGGAAAACTTTTAGAAACTCTTCCGGCTACAAATTCACAACAAATAAATGCTTATCAGTGGGTTATTTCTGAAAATAGCGCTTCAAAAGTTGGAGATATGTTTACAGCAACATACTCAGATTGCATGTTGGATGAAGGATATAACTTAAGACAGGTTTATGACTTATATATGGATTTTGCAAAATACGCTCAATCTCAAGGTGATACTATTGGGAGAAAATTTATTGTTCCTTCGTCAGGCTACACTGGAGATGCAGATTTTGTAAGATTATTATCATCATCTCCAATATCTGCAGCAGGTGTTAATCAAGAAATATACCTGGATAAAATTAATGGCTCAGAAGCTGATGTAAATTTGACTGGCTTTTCATGTTCAGATCCTCGAACTTACATGGGGGTTATAATGAGAATGCCTAAGTAGTTCTTATAATTATAAAAAAAGGGAGCTTATTGCTCCCTTTTTTATTATAATCCTACAACTTTAGCGGGTGTGGTGTTAACGGCTAGCACAATAGCCTTCCAAGCTATTGGTACGGGTTCGAATCCCGTCACCCGCTCCAATTAACTTCTTATAACAGTTCCGGCAAAATCTACATACTGACAGGAAAACATTTCTTCAGACATGGAAGTTAATGATTCATTTTGAAGATATATGTTATATGCTTTATCTTTATCTTCTAGGCTTGCCCATAAATCTAACCATACAAAATCTGGTTTTGCTTCAGGTTCAAATTGAGGTTCTAAAAGAACATTCCAATAGCTATCAGTAAAATATACAGACCTGATAGAGTCACTAAATTCTTCAAGAGAAGATTCAGAATGACCTTCATTATAATTACAAAAATTAAATCTATTCGTAAAACTACCAGAGGTATTTTGAACTTTTGGCATGTAGTTAGGTTTTATTTGAAATAAGTATGCATTTTCACCATCAAAATCCATTATTCCAGAGATATTTTTTCTCCAGTCAGCATCATAATTTGCCATCCAATCTGACCAACATGCATCTCTTGAATCTTTTGAAGGCCAGAGCAAAACCCAAATAAAATCATAATCAGGACTTGCTTCTAGTGGAGTAAGGATATTTGCACCATCCATGTCACATCCTGAGGAAGTGATAATTGAATTCCAGTCACTAATTAGCTTAGCAAGATTATCAGAAGAAAAATCTGGACCAGCTGTATGCCAAACGTATTCAACAAAAGAACTTGTAGATGATTCGGATTCAGAGTTTTGTGAGCATCCTTGGATTATAAATATAGTAAGTAAAGATAATAGTATTTTTTTCATTTTTTAAAAAAGTTATTTAATACTGATAATTTATATCATTTTCTATAGGCTTCCAAGCATTTAATAAAAAAAAGCAGAACAAGTCTGCTTTTTTATTGACCTGGGGATTAACTTAAGAGGGATTAGTTGCAGGTCCTTACTATATATGACAGTAGAATTTTAAAAAAGTTCAATAATATTAAAAAATGTATAAGTTAAAAATCCAAAAATTAAACATGAGCCAAGTGGCATTTGTTTTGAAAACATTTTTGGCTTAGAAACATATAAAAACAAACTTGAAATTGTTCCAATTAACAAAATAGGTGCTAAAGAAAGAATACCTGATATAGACCCAATACCAGCAAAAAGTACAAAGTCACCTCCACCAATTCCATCTTTACCTTTTATTTTTTTAAAGCAAAAATTTATTATCCATAGTGATAAATAACCTAATACTGCTCCATAAAAATATGAGTGAGATATAAATTGTAATTCAATAAATACCTCTTCAAATGTATTAAAAATACCATTGGAGGTCAAACCTAGAATTAACAATAAAATATTGATATTAAAAGGTAGATAAAAGAACTTAAAATCTAATATAAAAAGTATATAAAAACAAAAAAAAATTAAATATGAAAATAAAAAAATTAAAGATAAGCCAAAATAAAAATAGAGAGCTAATCCAATTAATAAGTGAATTAATTCGTTTATTAGATAGAAAGAACTAATTTTATTATTACAAAATTTACATTTACCTTTTTGAAGCATAAACCCGAATATTGGTATAAGGAAATAAAAAGGAATAGTTTTCTTGCAAAAAACGCAATGAGATCTTGGTGTAAATAAATTAATTTTTTTATTTGATTCCATCAAAGGCAATCTATGAATTAATACAGACGAAAAACTACCAATAGATAAAAAAATTAAAGATATAAAAAAAACGGTCACACTTATTTTTTTTTTGTTATCCAGAAACAAAAAAACAATAGAGATAAAGCAGGTATAGCATAGGCTAAAATAATCATAAGTTTATCTATCATATATGTTTCCTGATGCTAATGAATCTGGTCTTCGATAATCTCCATAACCATAAAAAATATTATTTTCATACATTATAGTCTGGATATTTGTCACCGGAGGCATAGATTTTATTCTATATTTATAACTCAATAATTCATTTATTGTTCCACTCTTAAGTTTATGAGATTCATCTATATCATCTAACTTAAATGCATGCTCAATTTCTAAAATATCAGGTTGCCACTGATGATGAACTCTCGTAGCAGATGTTGCCTCTTCAAGGTTCATTCCAAAATCAACAATATTTAAAATAGACTGCAGAACTGCTGAAATAATTCTCGATCCACCTGGAGAACCTGTAGTAAAAAAAAGAGAATCGTTTTTTAGTACTATTGTTGGCGTCATTGAACTTAACGGTCTTTTATTTGGTGCTATTTCATTAGCTTCAGATCCTAATAAGCCATATATATTTGGAACACCAGGTGCAGAAGAGAAATCATCCATTTCATTATTCATTAAAATACCTGTTCCTTTTATAACAACACCAGATCCAAAACTTGAATTTAAAGTTGTGGTTGAAGAAACTACATTAAGATTTTTATCAACGACTGAAAAATGTGTTGTTTCAAAACTTTCATTTTTAGCAAACATACCAGGAAAAATATCCTCTGATTTTAAGGACGAACCTAAAGATATTTTTTGATTTATTCGTTTCGCATAACTATCACTCGTTAGCATTTCAATTGGAACATCATAAAAATCCGAGTCACCAAGATATTTTGATCTATCTGCGTATGCAAACTTCATAACTTCAGCAAGAAGATTTATATATTTTGAAGAATTATGGCCTAGTTCATTAAGATTACTCTGTTTCAAAACATTTAGCATTTGAATAACATGAACACCCCCGGAGGATGGTGGGCCCATGGTAAAAATCTCTACGTCTCTGTACTTTTGCTTTAGTGGTTCTCTCCATATAGGAGAATAATTTTTTAAATCATCCATAGAAATTATTCCACCATTAGCTTTCATATCCATTGATATCTTTTTAGCTATGGAACCTCTATAAAAGGCATCCTTGCCTTCATTTGCAATTAGTTTTAAAGTTTGTGCTAGATCTTTTTGAATTAATAAATTATTTTCAAATTTTGGATAAAATGATTGAAAGATGACTTTAGATGACTCAAACTCAGAAAGCTTTTTGTTATTTCGAAGTAACATTTCTGCCATGTAAGGAGAAATTCTAAATCCATTTTCAGCGAGTTTAATAGCAGGCTGGATTAAGTCATTCCATGGCATCGAACCAAATTTTTTATGGACTTCCCATAAACCTGCAACAGTTCCAGGAACACCACTTGCTAGGTATCCTCTTGTTGCTTTTTTTCTATCATATAAACCATCTTTTTGAAGATACATATCTCTTGATGCTTTTGATGGTGCTTTTTCTCTATAATCAAGTGAATAACTTTTGCTATTCTGAGAATCATACAACACCATAAATCCACCTCCGCCAATATTACCAGCTCGAGGCAAAACAACAGCTAAGGCAAAGCTAACAGCAACAGATGCGTCATAAGCATTACCACCAAGATTTAATATTTCCTCACCTACTTCAGTTGCTAAGTAATGCTGAGTAGAAACCATTCCATTTTTACCTTTAGCGATTTGCTTTTGTGCCGGCTCATAGCTTTTACCAATTTCAATTGTCGTAATGGGTTGTATATCTTGTGATATTAGTACAGTAGAATTAAGTAGAAATACTAAAAGTGCTATATTTTTTTTAAATGCCATTTTGTAATTAATTTTAAGGCCATTAACTTAATGCAATAGACTATAATAAGTATTCTAATAGAAAATTTTCCAAAAAAAATATTTAACTAACTATGAATGATTTATATAAAAAAATACTCAGTGAAAAAACTGCCAAGGGAGAAATGTTTGAGACAAAAAAAATGGTCAATTCAAAGGGTATTGAATATACCGAATATGTAAATTTTCCTGACAGTTTAAAAGGGTACTTTGAGTTTGGTCTTATGCATGCAGATAAAGATTGGCTTGTATACGAAAACGAAAGATACACATTTAAAGAGGTATTTAATAAGGCAGCCCAAGTAGCCAATGCATTATCTGCAACAGGTATTAAAAAAGGCGACAAAGTTGCAATATGCATGCAAAACAATCCTGAATATATTTTTGCTTATATGGGAATTGTTGGCATGGGTGCAGTTTGTGTTCCACTAAATTCATGGTGGGTCCCAACAGAGGTCATTTATGGTTTAGAACATTCGGACGCTAAATTGGTTTTTGGTGATTCAAAACGATTACAGGGACTTCAATCAGTCAAAAGCGTAAAAAAAATAATAACTAGTTACACACCAGATAAAAACTTTCAGTCATTTAAAGAATTTATTGACAATCACTCATCTTCTTGGCCAGATGTAAGCATTGATAGAAATGATGATGCAACAATTTACTACACATCTGGATCAACAGGAAAACCAAAAGGCGTATTGAGTTCTCATAAAGCAGTAATTGCAACTATGTTCAGCTGGGCGTGTTATTCATCAATTTTTAGTGAAATATCAAGTATGAGCGAAACCAATACTAGTCCTTTACTGAGTGAGGATCTAGCAATTTTACTTTGTATCCCACTTTTTCATGTTACTGGAAGCCATGCAGGTCTATTTATGTCAATTTTGGTTGGAAGAAAAATCGTTATGATGAAAAAATGGGATGCTGAAGATGCTCTGCAATTAATAGATCAAGAAAAAATAAGTGATGTAACTGGGGTTCCTACTCAAACATGGGAATTATTAAATCATCCTAATAGAAACAAATACAACTTATCGTCATTAAAAACTCTAGGTGCTGGTGGGGCGCCAAGACCACCAGAACATGTAAAACTATTAGATGAAGGCTTTGAAGCCAAACCTGGCATTGGTTATGGATTATCGGAAACAAATGCTTTAGGCACTTTATGCAATGGAGAAGAGTATATTAACAATCCTTCCTCAGCAGGACGAGTTGTTCCTCCTTTAACTGAAATTAAAATAATTGATGAAAAATGGAATACCTTACCAGAAGGTAATATTGGAGAAGTAGCTATTAAGTCACTTGGCAATATGACTTGTTATTGGAAAAATCCTGAAGCTACATCTGAATGTATGAATGATGATGGGTGGATTAAAACCGGAGACCTTGGCAAATTTGATGGTCCTTTATTGTATATTGTTGACAGAGTTAAAGACATGGTTATAAGGGGTGGCGAAAATATTGCTTGTCCTGAAGTTGAAGCTGCAATTTATGAACATCCAGATGTCCTTGAAAATTGTGTATTTGGTATCCCTGATGAAAGACTAGGTGAAATACCATACGCTGTGGTCGTTTTAAGAGATGATTCTAGCTTAACTAAAGATGGCATTATTAGTTTTCTTCAAACAAGATTAGCTGCTTTTAAAATTCCAAATGAAATTACTTTAACTAAAGAAAAATTACCTAAGCTAGCATCAGGTAAATTTGACAAAGTTTCACTGAGAAAGAATTATCAACGGTAATCATTTTCTAAATGTTGAAAAAGTATTAAGCCAACATATAATTCATGAAAAATATTTAAAATAAGCTAAACTATTAGCTCAATTTTTTATGATAAATTTTAATTATATAAAATACACACTGTTAGGGCTTTTAATAGTTCCAGCTATACTTTTAAGTGTTTTACTTTTTTTTACATCAATAAATTCTCCTAAAATTGAAGTTTTCGATTTTCCTGAAGCAGGAGAGGTAATAAATAACACAAATATAGTTACCGAAACTCCAAGAAATGTTGAAAATGTGTTGGAAGCCTCTAATTTCGAGTATAAATTAATTGGTTATAGGATTGGTGAAACTGATTCATCTGTTATAGTAAAAAAAGGTAATAAAGAGTTTGTTGTTTTTATTGGAGAGGATTTAGAAGGTCTTTATACATTAATTGATGTAAATCAAAAGGAAATTGTGTTTCGAAATGAGGATAAATTATATAAAATTACCAACCTTGTTGGAAAAAGTAAAAAATGAATAAATATCTAATAACTTTAATTTTTGGGTTGTTGCTCGTAATACCAAATATTCAATCCCAAGAAAGCTTTATACTTAATTACGAAGATGTTGATATTAAGAAAGTTACCCAGGACATAGCGCAGTTTGCAAAAAAAACCATAATTTTAGATCCCAGAGTTAAAGGGAAGATCACTATTTACTCTAATGCACAATTAAATAGAAATCAGGTATGGGATGTATATCTTAGAACAATACAAGTTAATGGCTTTAGTGCCATTACAGATAGTGGTTTTGTTAGAATTGTTCCTGAAAATGAAGCCACTAGAGATAATAATAAGTCAGCTTTAAGTGGTGATTACGAAACGGCTGTAATTCCTTTAAAAAATAGATCAACCGAAGAAATACTACCTATGATAAAACCAATTACTGGGAGACAGTCTCATTTATCGAGCATACCTTCTATAAATTCAATTTTATTGGTTGATAAGGTGAGTAATGTTTCAAGAATTAAAGATTTACTGGTAGATCTTGATAAAAATAATACTGCAAAAATTTCTATCTTTAAATTAGAAAATTTGTCTTCAATTGAGGCGGTTAGGATATTAGATAAACTCAAGGCTCAAAATAATCCAACTATAAATAAATTTGTTGCAATTCCATTTACTCCATCGAATTCTGTAATTATTTCTGCTAATGAATTGATTACAAATAATATATCTTCAACATTAAAATCGCTAGACGCAGATATAACATTGAATGATTCTCTTGACGTTATCTACTTAAAATATGCCCAAGCTGAGGATATTTCATCAATATTGAACTCAGTATCAGGAACTTTTGTATCAGATACCGAAGGTAAAAAAACAGTTATAACTCATCATGAAAAAACTAACTCTATAATAATTTCGTCTGCTGAAGAAAATATTAACTCTATAAGAAATATTGTAAATAAATTAGATATAAGAAGAGCTCAAGTACTCGTAGAGGCAATTGTTGTAGATCTTTCCGAGACAGCTGCAAAACGGTTAGGTGTTGAGTCTGTTTATACTGGTGATGATACCGAGAGTATACCAATTGGAATAACAAGATTTTCTGGTTCTGGACCTGATTTGCTTGCAATTACTGGTGCTGCAGCAGACGAGCAAGATGTAACTCTAACTACAACTGCAATTTCATCTCTTTTGAATACTCAAGGTCTAGTTGCTGGTTTTGGAGATTTAACAAATGGTAAAGATAATTTTGTTGGTATTCTAAATGCAATAGCAGACGATACAAATTCAAATATTTTATCTACACCATCTATTCTTGCAATGGACAATGAACCTGCAAGACTTTTTATAGGACAAGAAATACCAATTACGACTGGCGAAAGTTTGGGTACAAATAATTCAAACCCCTTTAGAACAACATCACGTCAAGAAGTGGGAATTGAACTTGAAATTACTCCTCAAATTAATGAAGGAAGTTCAGTGATATTAAATATAAAACAAGGCGTTTCAGGTGTTGCAGGGGTGGCTGCAAGTGGACTAGACCTTGTAACAAACAAAAGAGAAATAGAAACAACTGTTCTTGTTGATAATAATCAAATAATTGTTCTTGGTGGTTTAATAGATGAAGATAGTCAGGAAGTAATTTCAAAGGTCCCAATTTTGGGTTCAATACCATTATTAGGTAGATTATTCCAATCTTCCTCCACGACTAATCAAAAAAAGAATTTAATGGTTTTTTTAAAACCAACTATATTGATTGATTCGGAATCATCTCAAGATATTTCGACTGAAAAATATAATTATATTAAAGCCCAGCGATTAATTAATGATAGCTCTCGCGAAATAATTGATTTATCAAATCCAGATAATTAACTTACCATGGAAGAAGTTTCTGAATTAAATAATACATTAAAGTCACTACCCTATGATTTTGTAAGAGAAAACGAAATTATCATTGTGAATGAAGATGGTAATTATAAAGTTATAACTCCAAAAAACATAAGTCTGCCTCTGTATCATGAAATAAAAAGGTATTTAATTAATCCATTTAATATTGAGATATGCTCACCTGACGAATTTAATGAACTATTAACATCTACTTTTAGTAATGATAGTTCAAATTCTGACATCTCAGAAGAATTATCAGATGAATTTGATCTTGAATCCTTTGCTGGCAGCATATCTGCAACTGAAGATCTCTTGAGTGGAAATAATGACACCCCAATCATTAAATTAATTAATGGAATAATAAGTCAGGCAATAAAAAAAAGAGCATCTGACATTCACTTCGAGCCATATGAATCAGAAATTGTAGTTAGGTTTCGTATAGATGGAATACTTAAAGAAGTGCTTAAACAAGATAGTAAGATAGCTTCAGTATTAATTTCTAGAATAAAAATAATATCAGGACTTGATATATCTGAAAGAAGATTACCTCAAGATGGAAGAGTTTCATTATCTTTAGGAGACAAAAATGTAGATGTTAGAGTATCTACCTTACCATCATCATATGGAGAGAGAATTGTTTTAAGGTTATTAGATAAGCAATCTGCGCAGATAAATATCCAAGATCTTGGATTGCCTGATGTTATTTTAAAAAACTATAAATCATCGCTTAAAAATTCTGAAGGAATAATATTGTTTACAGGACCTACGGGCTCTGGAAAGACCACAACTTTATATGCTGGATTAAGATACTTAAGCGATTCCTCACAAAACATTCTTACAGTAGAGGATCCGATTGAATATACTTTAAATGGAATTGGTCAAACTCAAGTAAATTCAAAGACAGGCTATACTTTTGCAAAAGGATTAAGAGCAATTTTGAGACAAGATCCTGACGTGGTAATGGTTGGAGAGATGAGAGATGTTGAGACTGCTCAAATTGGTATTCAAGCAAGCTTAACTGGACATCTTGTTTTATCAACAGTTCATACAAATAGCGCTATCGCTGCAATAACAAGACTGCGTGATATGGGCATTGAATCTTTTCTTTTGGCATCATCTTTAAGAACAATAATTTCTCAAAGGCTAGTTAGAAGAATTTGTACAAACTGTAGGACAGAAGTTACGCCATCTTCTGAGGCTATTAAACTGTTAAATTTAGATCCTAAACAAAAAACATATACTTCACTTGGATGTGAGTCCTGTTCTCATACAGGATATCAAGGAAGAATAGCAATCGCAGAGTGTATTCAAATAGATAAAAAAATAAAAGATATGATCCATGAAAATGCATCAGAAAATGAAATATCTGATTATGTTTTTAAAGACAATCCATCAATTGATGATGCTTCAAAAAATCTTGTTGTAAATGGAATTACATCATGCGAGGAACTTATAAGAATAAATAATTTAAAAGAAGATGCCGACATATAACTATACAGCGCTTGATAACGATGGAAAAAAAAAGAAAGGGATATTAAGCGCAACATCAGAAAGAGAGGCCAGAAAGCTAGTCAAGGGTTTAAATTTAACACCTCTTAATATCTTTGAACCTACAAATTTTTTTAATAAATCAACTAAAATAAAATCAAAAGATATCGTTATAATGACGCGTCAATTGGCAACATTATTAGAAGCAAGTACGCCCATTATTGATGCGATTAAAATTACTGCAGATCAGATAAATAATAAAAAACTTGCTACTATTATGTATTCACTTCGTGAAGATATAATTCAGGGAAAAAGACTAGGGCAATGTATGTCAAAATATCCATTAGTTTTTTCAGATACATATATTTCCCTTGTCTCAGCTGGCGATGCATCTGGCAACTTAGATATTATCTTTAATAATCTTGCAGATTATCTAGAAGAGTCTGCAAAAATTAAACAAAAAGTTTTCTCTGCATTAACATATCCAATTGTATTAATCGGATTTTCTATTGTTGTGATTATTTCTTTATTAGTCTTTGTTTTGCCACAGGTTGTAGGTCAATTTGTTAAAGCTGGCGCTGAACTACCTTTAATAACAAAAATATTACTATCTCTATCAAATAACATTTTTTTTATAGTAATTGGATTACTAATAATAATATTTGTAGCTACTTTTGCTTACAAAAAATATGTATCAAATATGAAAAACCTATTGAAAGTGCATAAGTTTTTAGTAGAAATCCCAGTTGCTGGTAAGTTTTTTTTAATATCTGAACTTGAGAGATTTTCTAGCACAATGTCTTTATTATTAGAATCTGGAACAAATTTAGATAAAGCTCTAGGCGAGGCATCAAAAATATTTTCTAATAAATATTTATCTTCATTAATCATAAATGCAAAAAATGATGTTGTAGAAGGTAAAGATTTTATTTTTTCGTTAAAGAGCACAAATATATTTCCTGATATTTTTATACAACTTGTATCGAGTGGTTATAAATCAGGTAATCTAATAAAAATGTTTGATAAAGTATCTAATTTTTTTAAAAATGAAATCGATTCAAAAAGGTCGATATTCCTGTCATTATTAGAACCAGTTGTTATTATTTTTATGGGTGGATTTATTATGTTAATAGTTCTAGCTATACTAATACCAATAATGCAAATGAATACTTTAGCCTTAGGATAAAAATGAATAGAACTAAAAATAAAGGTTTTACGTTAATTGAACTCATGGCTGTTTTAGTTATATTGGGAATTTTAGCCACCATTGTTGTTGTAAATGTATCACCAGTTTTTCAAAGAGCTAATCTTGAAAAAATTAAAGCTGATATGGCTCAGACATCTAAAGCTCTAGAATTGTATAAATTTAACGAATTAACATATCCTTCCACCTCCCAAGGCTTAGATGCTCTTGTTATGCCTCATAATGAATTAAATAATCCTTTTTTATACCCTGAGGGTGGTTACATATCATCCATTCCAAGTGATCCGTGGGGTAGAGAATATATTTATGAATATCCTCCAAGGCGTTCATTAAAGTTTGATTTATATACACTAGGAGCAGATGGTCAAGAAGGAGGTACTGGTGAGAATTCAGACATTGGCAATTGGATGCAAGAAAACTAAAAATGGCTTTACTTTATTAGAGCTACTTGTAGTTTTAATGATAATAGGAATATCAACAACTCTAATAGTAATAAATTCAGACCTATCAAGTACTTTCATAAAAAAAAATTCGACCTACGAAAGAACATTTAATTATCTTAGTGAAGAAAGCATATTGACCGGTAAGATTATTGGTTGGTATATAAATGAAAATGATGAGTGGTCAAATTATATTAACTTTGATGGCACAAGTGACAATAAAAGCAGAATCACAAAAATGCCAAGTACCAATACAATTAGCACAAACTATAAAAAAACATTTAAATATTTTGATGGTATAGAAATCGATATTAGCAAAGATTCAGGACAAATACCTTTGATAATTTTTTATCCTTCAGGAGAGAATTCTGGTGGCATTTTAAAAATATTTAAAAGTGAATTAATTGAAGAAATAATAATTAAAAAAAATGGAACAATTGAAACAAGAATCTCAGAATACTAAAGGTTTTAGTCTAATAGAAATTGTTGTAGCTCTAGTAATATTGAGTACTTCAATTATTGTTATATACCAAGTAATTTTATCCACTAGTATTTCTGTATACAGTATAGAAGATAAATATCTTGCTAAAGAAGTTACCAACAATAGGGTGGCCCTTATGAATACCTTAGAGAAACCACTAAGACCTCAAACAAGGGATGGAAAAATGATTATGGGTGGGAAGGAATGGATATGGGAAGAAGAATATATTCTTAGCGCTTCTAAAGAATTTTTAGAATTTACGATTATGGTAAAAAGAGAAGATTCAGAAAGTTACGCTTACAAGTTTTCAGGATATATAGTGAATGAATAAAGGTTTTACAATTATTGAAGTTTTAGTGTCATTGGTAATTTTGGCAGCTATCGCTGTCATATCATCAAATATTTTACAATCAGCAATTGATACAGAACAAAAATCTACGAGCCAACTTAATAGCATAAAAGAGTTAAATTTAGCATCCTCAATTTTAAGAAGAGATATTAGACAAATTATAAATGTTCCCTCAAGAGATTTTTTTGGAGAATCTGAAAACGGAACATTTATATCCAATAATAATTCCAATAAATTTAGTTTTAATACTAGGATCAGTTCTTTATCTAATGAAATATCTCCGATTAAAAAAGTAGATTATGTTTATGAAGACAATATGCTCATAAGAAGACAATTTTATTCATCAAATCCTTATAATGCTGATGATTTCAATGAGTATGTTTTGCTTAAAGATATTTCTGAGATGGAAATGAGTTTTTTGTATGGCAATAGATGGTACCGATTGTGGCCAATTGATGTAATTTCTAGTAGAAAAATTCCAAAATTAATAAGATTAGAATTTAAAATAAGTGGTAAAGAATATTCTTGGTTAATTGAACCAAACATAACATATGCATTTCAAGGATAAAGGTATAATCTTAATATCATGTTTGCTAATAGTAATGCTATTATCATCAGTTGCAGCCTTAATGGGCAACAACTTGCTGATCTCATTAAAAAGAGCGGCATATCTAGAATTTCAAACTAGTTCATTAAATTTATTTAGAAATATAGAATCAATAGCTTTAAAAAGAATTAAAACCGAACTCAATTTCAATAAAGTTTTATTGAGTAAGCAAAACACATTATTTAGAGAAAAAATATTCTTTGAAAATGATCTTGGATTAGTTGATGCAGAAATTAAAGATTTTTCTAATTGTTTTAATATAAATTCCCTAGTAACCAAAACAACTAAAGACTTTGTTCCAAACAAGAATTCTGTAAATGCTCTAAAAAGATATCTTTTTTTGATGGAAGTCGACAACAATGTAATCGAAGAGATTATAGATCAAGTAATTGATTGGATTGATACTAATTCAAATCCACGTGCGTTTGGTCGGGAGGACTATTATTATACAGGGCCGTTAAATAATCCAAAAGAATATACGTCCAGACGAATTTTTTACTCAATCGATGAAATAAAAATGCTACCCGCATTAAAAAATGTAGATTGGAGTATTTTTAGTAATTTTTGTGCACTCCCATATTATAAAAGTTTAAAAATTAATATTAATACTCTTGAGCCAGAAGACACCTTTCTTTTGAGCTCAATCATGCCAAACATTGCATTAAGCGAAGCTGAATATATTATTTCGTCAATTCCCGACGAGGGTATTAGGAGTCTTGAGGAGTTAAGTCAATTATTTCCAGATAAGAATTTTTCAGATCCGCTAGGTGAGATTTCTTTTTTCTCCAATATATTTAATTTAGAAACTAAAGTTACTTATAAAGATTACACATCTTTATCGAATAGTATAATTTTTTATAATAAAAATAATGGGTATATAATCTCACGAATCTATGATGGTATTTAAATGAAAACTATATTAATAAACCAATTGAGTGATTCTTTTGATAAATTTTTAATAGTTACTCAAAATAATGGTGATATTAAAAAAAATACAGTCTCAGATGTATCAAGCTTATATGAACAGAAAGATATTGAAAAAATTTTTTATTCAATACCGTCCAATTATATTACTGCCTATCCTTTTAACTTTAATGAAAAAATTTCAAAACAAATAAATATTGCTAATTTTGTTACCGAAATCGATTCTTTTGTTATAGAAGACATTTCTAATTGTGAATTTTTATTCTTCAACTCTATTGGCTTTGTTATTGATAAATCTATTTTAAATAAAATTAATAATCTTTTATCTAAGTTTTCATCAGATATTCAGTTATTACCTGAATTTTTCTTATCTCCTTATCAAGGAAAAGATGCAATCATTGAATTTGAAGAAAAATATATCTTCACTTTTGCAGATGGAACGGGGTCGGCTGCTGATGAAAAGTCCTTAGATCAATATTTAGATATAATACTAAACAATAATCCAGGTTTTAATCCTCTTATATGTTCTGATAAGAAACTTTTGAAAAATAGATTTGAATCTGAGAACTTAAAATCTTTATATAACATAGAAAATTTTTTTAAGTTCAACTCATCTTCCTTGCCTAATTTTTTTAAATTACAACTATCATTTGAACTTGTAAAAGAGAAGTTAAACTTTACCAAAAATCAACTAATAGTTGCCACTTTATCTCTTCTTATTACACTATCAATACCTAGCGCTATTATTGCTATTAGTAATAACTATGCCAAAACTTATAATGAAGAAACTTTCAATATTTTTAAATCTTTGGACAAAAATGTTAAACGCGTAGTTAATCCTAAAGGACAAATTGATGAGCTCATCGGCAATATAAATACAAAACCTGTTGGTGAATATGAAATTCCTAATTTGAATATTATTGACAGATTGGGATCTCAATTTATAGATGAAATTGAAATAAACATAATAGAATCAAATGCAAAAATACAAATTAACGCTATGGCATATCTACAATTTGAAGCATTAAAAAATACATCTCCAAGATTGGGTATTTTTATTTTAGAAGATAATACAACGATTCAAAATAATAAAGTTTCTGGTTCTATTAAAGTGAGTTTTTCAAATGATTGATTTTATAAATAATCTTAATAGTAGAGAAAAAAAATTATTACTTGCAGTTTCAGCATTAATATTTTTTATTATATTTTGGATGATTATTAGTAACTTGTTTGGTGAATTTAAAATTTCAAAACAGAATCTTAATAAATCTAAAAGCGACTATGAGTATGTTTATAAAAAAGCAAATATGTTGAAAAAAACTTATCTAAGCAATAACCTTGAACTAGATCTATTTTTACAAAGTTTAAATAAGGATGCTGAAATATTTGATATTAAAAACCTTGCAATAAAAGAAATAGAGAATGGGTTAAGTTTGCAGTTTCAGGCCGAAAATAGAAATAGGGCAATTGAGTATGTAGTCTTTGTTACAAATAATAATTACCTCCAACCTTCAAAATTAAATATTAAAAAGGGCAATGATATTTATAATGTCGTTTTTGAAATAATTCAGTCCTGATAAATAGTTATTTTCTTCGAGTAAAGTTCATGAAAAGTTTTTACTGCAATTGAATCAGACACTCCCCATTTTGTTGCTCTAATTTTCTTAATACCTAATTTATTTACAATTAATTTATAGATTTCAAGAGCATAATCTATTACATCTGCTCTATCCATTGCAAAATTATATAAATCTATCTTTTCTTGAAAATCTTTTAACTTTAACTGATTAAGGTTTTCGATAAATTGTTTAGATGACATCTTTTTTGTGTTATTAATATTTAAAAATGTTCTTATATTTCCACCTAAGCCCATTAAAGTTGTTATATTTTTTTGATTCACTAGCCATTTTGATAATCGATCCCATTCTTCTTTTGTATCACTTCTGGTCATATTTCTTACTGCACCAAGTTGGAAAGATTGGATAATATGTTTTTTGTTTTGGAAAATATATAACTCAGTGCTCCCACCTCCAACATCAACGTAAATTCTATTTTTACTATCTTGCGCCCTTGGATGAAAGCGTATTAATTTTGCTTCTTCAAGGCCAGATATAATTCTTATTGGATGATTAATTTTATTCTCAACATACCTTCTTGCTTTTTCTGAATTTTCAGAATCTCTAAATGCACTCGTTGCAACAATTTCATACATTTTTATATCATTTTTTTCAAATTCTTTCTGATAGTTCAAAAGAGCATTAACTAGTTCTTCAAGAATAGTCTCTGAGAGATGCCCATCTTTGAATACATCTGATCCTAATCTAATCGGGGTTCTAACTCCGTCAATAAATTCTATGGAAGTTGGACTTGTATTAAAAATTTTAGATTTAATCGCATTGGTGCCTATATCAATTGAAGCAATTTTCATGAATCATCACTATATTTACTTATAACCATGAATTGGTCATATGAAAGATTATCAAATCTTATACCTTCTAAATTTGTAGAATAATTATTGAGCGATTTTGACCATTTTGTTGGTTTAAGTATTTTTTTGCCTTCATAATCTGTTTTAATCAACAGATATCTGAGTGATGTTAATCTAGCTATCATTTTGTTATTTGAGTTGATAGAGACCCAAGGATTATTTTCAGTACCCGTCTTATCAAACATTTGTTCTTTGTAAAGCGTGAATGCATTCCATTTAGTAATAATCTTTTCATCATTTTTTGAGAGTTTCCAGTATTTTAGTTCCGAGTTCTTTCTTGCCTTCATTCTTATTTCTTGTTGATTTTTTGATAAAGAAAAATAAAATTTTGTTAATTCAACACCATTCTTCAATTGTTTCTCTTCCCAATTATTAACCTTTTTCATAAATGATCTATATTGATGTTCATTACAATAACCCATTATTGGTTCTGTAATTGCGCGTGTATACCAAGAACGATCCAGGAATGAAATTTCACCTTTTTCAGGCAACGCTTTTTCCCATCTTTGGAACCAATGAGAAGATTCCCATTTGGTTGGAATACCAAGCTGAACATAGTTAAAATGCTGTGGTCTTAAATATTCAGAAAAAAATCTAATTGCAGTGCTCTTACCAGCTGTATCTCTCCCTTCAAAAATAATACATATCTTCCTATTATTTTTAATAACATCTTCTTGTAGCTTCAACAATTCAATTCTTAATCTTCTTTTTTCACGATCATAGGCTTTAGCATCTAACCTTTTGTATTCACTTTGGTCCAAAGAGATAAGAGTCATAATTTAATATTTAATAATTGGTAAAGCATATATTTTACTACTCTATAACAAAATATTACTATAAAGTCTCAATTAAATATGAAAGGGTACTGGAGAAATGAATCTGCAACTAAAGATATAATAAATGATTAGAGTAGATTCAATTCTGGTGATCTAAAAAATCTGATAAACCAACACTTAGAAAAATATTTACTTATAATAAATATTTACTTTCAAAAAGATAAAAAAAGAGTGAAAATATATATATATTTTAATTTTAATTTTTTTATATGAGCAATCACATTCTTGTTATAGAAGATGAGCCAGACATTCTTAAAAACCTTGAATATAATTTAAGCCGTGAGGGATTTAAAGTATCTTCTGCGTCTTCTTTGTCTGATGCCGAAAAAAAATTACAGAATAATAATGATTTCTCTTTATTACTTTTAGATTTAATGTTGCCTGATGGATCTGGTTTAGATTTATGTAAAAAAATAAAAGGAAATCCTAAAACAGAATCAATCCCAATTATCATATTAACTGCAAAAGATGATGAGGTTGATAGGGTTGTTGGCTTTGAACTAGGTGCTGATGATTATGTAACTAAGCCTTTTAGTGTAAGAGAATTAATTCTAAGAGTTAAAGCAGTTCTAAAACGTGGCAGTAAAAAAAGTGACGTGGTTGAAGTGGAAAGACAATTCGGCGAATTAAAAATTGATGTTGAATCTCACGAAGTTGAAGTTAATAATGATCAAATAGATTTAACAGCTTTAGAGTTTAGATTGTTGAGACAACTTGTTGATAGAAGAGGAAGAGTTCAATCTAGAGATCAGTTGCTTAGTGACGTTTGGGGTTACAGCTCTGAAGTTACAACAAGGACTGTTGATACTCACATAAAAAGATTAAGAGAGAAGCTTGGCTCAATGGGTAAATATGTTCAAACAATTAGAGGCGTCGGCTATAAATTTTCAAGATCACCGGACTAGATAAATGGGAATAGGATCCCGATTATTTTTAATTATCTTTATATCCCTAGGATTAGGTATTTTTGTTTCATATATTATTGCCGAAAGAGATATCACTGATACATTCCAAAAGCACATTATTAATGAGTTACAAAATCAGGCCTCGCTTCTTGTAGAAGTTGTTGATGAAGTTGATTCTATTGGGGATCTTAATGAAGCTGACTCTTTAGCTGACAGATTGGGAAGTGCATCAAATTCTAGAGTAACACTGATATTATCTGATGGAAATGTAATTGGTGACTCAGACGTTGACACTCAAAATATTAATGACATGGATAATCATGCTAATAGACCTGAGGTTCAAGACGCTTTTTTAAAAGGAAGAGGCTGGTCAATTCGTTATAGCGATACCGTAAAACAACAGCAGATGTATTACGCTATTTTGGATAATAATAACGTGAGTCCAAATGTTATTAGAATAGCAGTTCCCTATGTGAATGTTAATTCTGTAATAGGAAGTTTAAATCTTTCTATAATTTTAATTGCTTTAGTTGCTTTTATTGTTACATCAATAGCATCTGGTATAGCCGCAAACTATGCCTATAGAAGTATTGCAGATTTAGCTTATGCAACTTCAAAAATTGCAGATGGTGATGGAAAGGCAAAAAAGAAAGATTTAAAAGCACTTCCTACTGAGAGGACTGATGAATTTGGCAACGTTGCCCAAAGTGTTTCACAAATCTCAGAAGAGCTTAAATCTAAAATAAATTTAATCGCCAAACAAAGAGACCAGTTTGGCTCAGTCTTAGATGATTTAGGAGAGGGTATTATAGTTGCTGATATAGATGGCAAAATCACATATGAAAATGAACAAGTGTCATTGATATTAAATAAAAATGAATCAGTTGGAAAAAAAATTACTGACCTTAATATCAAATCACTTAATTATTTATTTAAAAGGGCAAAAAAGAAAAAAAGAGCCGATATTGAATTTGAAATCGAGCTAAAGGATAGGAGTACTAGGTGGGTCCTTGCAACAATAAATCAATCTAAAACTACAAAAGAATTTATTTTGGTTGTTCACGATATTACTCAACTTAGAAGATTTAGCTCTATGAGAAGAGATTTTATATCAAATGTGTCTCATGAATTAAGAACGCCTGTAAGTGTTATCATGGCAAATTCTGAAACTCTCGTCGATGGAGCTCTTGAAGACAAAAAACAGGCAAAAGTCTTTGCAAAAGCTATTTTGCATAACTCTGAAAGACTTAGCGATATGGTATCTTCTTTACTTGATTTATCTAGAATTGATTATGGAGAGCTAAAATTTAATATTGAAGAACTTCTCATAAACGAACATATTGATAAAGCTATAAATTCTCTTAAAAATCTTGGTAAAAGAAAAAATATATCTATCAAGTGCTCTTGTTCTAAAGGAAAAATAGTTTTAGCAGATAAAAATGCTCTTGAAAGAATCTTAAACAACTTAATTGAAAATGCGTTTAAGTATTCTGAATCTGAATCAACAATTCATGTCTCTACAAAAAAAATTAAAGATCATTTAGAAATAAGTGTAAAAGATAGCGGAAGAGGTATTCCTGAACAAGAGCATGATTTTATATTTGATAGGTTTTATAGAACAGCTGAAGCCAGAGCAATTGAGGAAAAAGGAAGTGGTCTCGGTCTTGCTATTGTAAAAAATCTTGTAAATAATTTAAATGGTGAGGTTGGTATAAGAAATGTAAAACCTCAGGGGTCAAACTTTTGGTTTACCTTACCTTTGACAACTTCATAACTTTGTAACAAACTTGAAATATTTTGTAACAAACTTGTTTGTTTAATTTACATTAAGTTCAATCTACAGTAACCCAAATAGATTTAAATATAAACATGAAATCCTGGGAGGGACTTATTATGTTTTTTAATTCTTTCAAAAAAACTACTTTAATTTTATCAACATTTATACTCGTATCTTGTGGAGGTGGCGGAGATACGTCTATTGCTTCACCTGGAGAGTTAGGTTCATTAAGTGATCCAACAGGTGGAACTTCTGGAACAGGAGGTGTAGGTAGCACTGTGCTTACAGGCTCATGTCCCGAATCATCTTTTATTTCAAATGGTACACCTGTAGCAGGTAATACCGTTTGTGCAATTACAGGTCCTATAACAGGAGAGCTAACACTAACAAATGATGTAATGTACAGAATGCTCAATAAAGTTGATGTTGGTATAGATATGGGTGGTGATGGCACTAAATCTGGTGGTGCATCTGGAACATTAACTATTCCAGCTGGCGTTGTAATAATGGGTAGAACATCAAACGATTATTTAGTTGTTAATAGAGGATCAAAAATTATTGCTAACGGTACACGTTCAAATCCGATTAGATTTACCCACAATTCTGCTATAGAAGGAACAGTTGGTCAAAATGAAAGAGGTTTATGGGGTGGTATTGTAATTCTTGGAAAAGCTCCAATTAACAAGTGTTCAAATGTTCTTAGAGGAACAGCTGGTTGCGAAAGAGTTGTAGAAGGCTCAAATGCGCTAATGGGTGGAGCAACTTCTGATGACAATTCTGGGAAGTTAAATTTTGTTAGAGTTGAATATGCTGGATATGAGATTTTTCCAGGTAATGAGCTTAATGGTATAACTTTTGGTGGTGTAGGTTCAGGAACTGAAGTTGATTATATTCAAGTACATAACAATCAAGATGATTGTGTTGAGTTCTTTGGCGGTACAGTTAATGCTAAGCATTTAATCTGTACAGGTGCTGGTGATGATAACCTAGATATTGACTGGGGTTACCAAGGTAAAATGCAATTTGTTGTTGTCAAGCAATCAAGTAATGTAGGTGATCATATTGTTGAATCAGATAATACTAATTCAGATTCTTCTGTTGGTTATTTAACAGAACCAAGGTCAAGACCAATGGTAGCTAACTTTACGTTTATTTCTCAAGGAATTGATGAGCCATTAAAATATAAAGAAGGTGTTTCTGGTGTATATATTAACGGTATTGTAGTTAATCTGAATTCGGCAAACTTAGTCGAGGCAACAAATCAAGAAACTATTCAAGATGGCGCTCTGACTCCTAAACTACAGCATCATAGTGTCTTTATGGATTCTGCTGGTGACACATCTCCATTTAAATATTCAGAACCTCCACTTAAAGATGGAACCGAAGTTGCCGCTACAGCTACAGCTGCAGAAGTAGAAGCATCTTTAACATCTAGAGCTACTGATCTTGTGCTAGGTACAAATACTTTAGTATCTGGAATGTTTTTAGGTGATGCAGAGTCAGCTGTTGTTTCTGCTTTTAATGGGTCAAAAACTCCTGGAATGTGTGAGGTAGGTGTTCACACAAAAGGTACAGCTACAACATTGTGTCCAAGTGTAGATGGTCCTGATGATAAGGGTAACTATGCTTATGCAGTCGATACATGGTTTTCTGCTACAGATTATATAGGTGCATTTTCACCAGGTTCTGATACTGAGAACAGCTGGGCATCTGGCTGGACTATAGGTGTATTTGAAGCGCCTGAATGTCCTGAAGGTACCCTTGAATCAGAAGTAATGTTAGGTAAAAAAGTATGTAGTTTATCTGGAGCAGTTACATCAAACTTAACTCTTGTAGCTGGAAACTACTATAAATTAGATGGAAAAGTTGCAGTTGGAAAAGATATGGGTGCAGACGGAACAGCATCTGGTGGTGTTAGTGCTACATTAACGATAGAGCCAGGTGTAACAGTTTTTGGTGAGTCAGGAAACGACTATTTAGTTGTTATGAGAGGCTCAGATATCCACGCTGTTGGAACTTCTTCAGCTCCAATTATTATGACTGGTCGTCAAGATATTCTTGGCGAAGCAGATATAATTAATACAAGAGGTTTATGGGGCGGATTGGTAATTTTAGGCCAATCACCTATAAACAAATGTTCTTTCTCAACCGCAGGTTCAGCAACTTCAGCTGGTACAAGAGTTAGTCCTTGTGAAAAAGAAGTTGAAGGTTCAGCTGGTGATATTATGGGTGGTGAAAGTCCAAATGACAGCAGTGGATCACTAAAATATGTCAGGGTTCAATATGCTGGATATGAAGTATTTCCAGGAAATGAGCTTAATGGAATTACCTTTGGTGGAGTTGGTAACGGCACACTAGTTGATTACATCCAAGTCCATAATAACCAAGATGACTGTGTTGAGTTCTTTGGTGGCACAGTTGACGTGAAACGTTTAATTTGTACAGGTGCCGGAGACGATAATCTAGATATTGACTGGGGTTATCAAGGCAGATTACAGTACGTTTTAGTTCAACAAACTGACGGAGTTGGTGATCACATAGTTGAATCTGATAACACTAATGCTGATAAAGCAGTCGGATACTTAACAGAACCTAGATCTAACCCTATTGTTTCAAACTTCACATTCTTAAGTAGTGGTAAAGATGATGTCTTCAAATTAAAAGAAGGTGTTTCTGGTCAATACTATAATGGTGTGGCTGTTGTAAAAGACGGATCTACAAATTGTATTGAAACCACTTATGCTGAAACTGCTGACGACGGTGCAGTTACTCCGCATTTTTCCATGAACTCTGTTGCAATGCAGTGTAATGGTTTTGTTAAAACTGATGCATCTGAAGGTGGAGCTACTGTAGCTGAAATTGAAGCTATTGTGAGAGAAGGCACTAACAACTTATACGGTGCAAATTCTGGAGGTGGTTCTTATACAAATACACTCAGTGGTCCGGTAAATGGCTCAGCAGAAACTGCTGCCACTGTTACTGCGATTCCTGATATTTACAATGCAGATACTTTCTTTGACACTACTGATTATATTGGTGCTGTCAAAAATTCTACAGATAATTGGTATAAAAACTGGACAATTTCTGGAACTATAGACGTCCAATAAATAAGAGTGATAACAATTAAATTTTTATTGGAGAAACAAATGATAGTAACAATAGAGCAACTTAATAAAGCAAAATATAAAGTTGCTATTAGTTTATTACTAATAGCACCTTTTATGATTGGTCAAGAAATTGAGGAAGTTGTAGTAAGTGGTTCTTTTATTCCTGATGAAAAAAGAGATACATCTGAAATATCAGCAATCTTAGATTCATCTGAAATAGAAAGAACTGGTGATGACAACATAGCGGTTGCTTTAACACGACTTACAGGTTTAAGTTTGGTTAGAGGCAAGTACGTATATGTTAGAGGTCTTGGTGAGAGATATTCTGCTGCAACTTTAAATGGTTCAGGTCTTCCAAGCCCAGAACCCCTTAAAAGAGTAGTTCCCTTAGATTTGTTTCCAACCCAGATTATTGAATCATCAATTGTTCAAAAGACCTACTCGGCAGATATGCCAGGAGAATTTGGAGGCGGTATCATAGAGATTAATACTAAAGCTGTTCCTTCAGAGAGAATTTTAGATTTTTCATTTTCTTCAGGATACAATTCTGAAACATCTTTATCGGATGGTCTTTTATACGATGGTGGTAGTGATGATGATCTTGGATATGATGATGGTACAAGAGATTTTCCGTCATTTATTCAAAGAGCAATTAATGCTAATCAAAAGCTCGATAGGTCGAATTTCCAAACTTATGAACTTGCAAATGCAGGTCGAGAGTTTGTTAATTCAGAACTTTGGGTTATTCAAGAAGGTGATGTGCCATTAGATAACTCAATAAGCTTCACCTATGGAGATGAGCTAGATATAGGCATTGATGAAATTCTCGATAATGATTCTGCAACTATCGGTGTTCTTCTTACAGCTGGCATAAAAAGCTCTTGGGAAACTCAAGAGGGAATCAGACAAACTGGTGATATTCAAGGTCAAGGAGATGGTACTTCCATAGTTATACGAGCTAATGATAAGACATTTAAATCAACCTCAAATAATGTAACTTCATATCTTATGGCTGTTGCAGGCATTGAAACAGATACAGCAGAACTTAAGTATACGGGCATGTATATTCATAAAGGTACAAAAGAGGCAAGAACTCTTCAAGGCTATGATAGCTCTGATGCAGGGAATGTAAGAGAAGATTTCACTGAGTTTTTTGAAAGAGAGCTTACAAATCACCAACTTAACTATAATTATCTTTTTCAAAATAATATGGAGCTTGACATAAGACTTGCTGATGGCGAAGCCTCAAGATATGCACCATATGAAAGAGTTGTCTTCTACGAAGATACTGATGATAGAGGTTACTACCAATATGATGTAAATACTGGCAGAAATCAAACACAGTTTAGTTACGTAGATGATACCAATGAGAATTTTGGTATGGATTTAACATTCCCACTTCAATTTGGTGAGCAGGAAGTGACTGTAAAGACAGGATTTGATCAAACAAATAATTATCGTGATGCACAGGTCAGAAGTTATAGATTTTTAGCTGAGGGTGGACCAATACCAACCGATGGATTAGACAACAGAATTGATTATATATTTGAAGATAATAATTTTGATCCATCTAGATTAATTGTAATTGAAAATACTGCAGCTTCATCGCCAGCAGGCTACCAGGGTGATTTAGAAATATCCTCTATGTATATCACCTTAGATGCTTATTTAAATGAAAACTTTAGATTGGCAGCTGGTATAAGAAATGAAGATGGTGAGCAAATGGTAAATACTTATGATGTATTCCAAATGGTTGACAACAATATAGAGAAAGTCATTGATGAAGATTACACTTTACCTTCGTTCACATTAACTTACTTACCTGACTTTGATGAAAACCTTCAAATTAGACTTGGTCTTTCCCAAACTATTGCGAGGCCAACATTTAGAGAGCTATCTCCAACATTATTTATAGATGTTGATACTGATAGGGTTATATCAGGTTCCCTATATTTAGAAAACTCTGAAATTGATAATATTGATTTAAGAGTTGAGTATTATTGGGGATTTAATCAGTTCTTAACAGCAGGCTTATTCTTTAAAGATATTTCAAAACCAATTGAAGAAGTTGTAAATGAATCTGGTGACTTAATTATTACTTCTTATCAAAACGTACCTTCAGCTGAAGTGACTGGTTTTGAAATTGAGTATGAAAGAATTTATGAAGATCTACTCCCTGATTCAAAATGGGGCAGCACAAAGGAATTTATTTTCAAAATGAATTTTACTGCTACTGATTCTGAAGTAATTTACAGTGATACAGATACTTATATAAATACACAAGGAAGTGAAATTAATGCTGCCAGCTTGTTTGCAAATGGAAGAGATACAAGACTTCAGGGTCAATCTGAAGAAATTGCGAACCTTCAACTTGGGTGGGACGATTTACAAAATGCCACTCAAGGAACACTTATAGTTAATTATGTAAGCGATAGAGTTAGAGCAAGAGGTATTGATGTTCTTCCAGATATATATGAGGAGCCTCCACTTTTGGTTGATTTTGTTTATTCCAAAACAATATCATATGCGAGCAATGATTCTGATCTTAAGATATCACTTGAGTTAAGAAATATTCTTGATGAAGAATATTATGCTGCTATGGCAGATACTGTAATATATGATCAATACAATCTTGGCACTTCAGTATCACTGGGCTTTAAATATAGTTTTTAATTTATTTTTTTTTACAAAATGAGCTACACTAGGTAGCTCATTTGTATGTTACGGATTTTATAAAAAGTAATTGTTGAAGAAGAGAATTCTCTGATAGTTTTTTTGGAACAAATAATTTAAAAGAATCAATTTCAATTTCAGACGAAATAGCTTTTAGATTGGGAAGGGAGCTGAGCAAAATATCTTATTCAAATAACGAAAACTCTATAACGAAACTTTTTTTAATAAGTCTTGAAGAAATATCTATAAATTAAGAAAGCCAAAATGCCTCCAAATATTTGTGCAATACAAAAATAAAGTACGTTTTCTGGATTTATGCCAGCAAAGCTATTTGAAAACATTCTTCCAATCGTTCCTGCAGGATTTGCAAAAGAAGTTGAGGATGTGAACCAATATGCAGCTCCTATATAAGATGCAACGACTAATGCTATTTTTGCTTTGTTCGATATCAGTATAAAAAATACCAATCCAAAACTAGCAATAATTTCAGATAGAAAAATATTTGATCCAAATCTATTTTTTTCAGAAAATTCAATAATATTCATGTCAAACATAATATTAGCAATCATAACTCCAGTAATTGCTCCAAATGTTTGAAGCAAAGAAAAAATACAGAATATTTTCAAAGAAATCTCTTTATTTAAAAAAAGAACAAATGAAACAACAGGATTAAATTGATTACTAAAGGACTCAAACGCAGTAATTAAAAAATATAGTGCAAAAAAAGTGACAATCGCATTTATGAGTAAAATAATAGAATTATCATTACTTAAGTTTTCTGCCATTATTCCAGATCCAACTACGGCGCAGAATAAAAATGCAGTACCTAAAAATTCTGATATGTATTTACTTATCTTCATAAATTGATATCTTTGCTGAGTAAATTTCATGAAAAGTTTTTACAGCAATAGAATCTTAAACCCCCCATTTAGTTTGTTGAATAGTCTTAATATCTAGTTGCTTAATTATTTTTTCATAAATTCGCATAGCAAACCCAATAACATCTGTACGATCTGTCGCAAATCTATACTTTTCAATCTTTTCTAGATCAAAAGATTTAGGAGCAAGTTTTTTATACTCAGTTTGATCTAAATTTATAATTTTCATTTTTTTTGAAACTAGATGTTGCCTAATAGTTTTATATTGTTAACACAAATGATAACATTTGAAGCGTAAAATAGTCATTCATAAATATGGAAACTTTGTTCTTAAGTCCTCTAACTATAATAATTATAGCATCTATAGTTGGCTTCTTTATGGCATATGGTATAGGTGCAAATGATGTTGCAAATGCCATGGGAACTTCAGTAGGAAGCAAGGCAATTACATTAAGACAGGCAATTATTATTGCTGCAATATTTGAATTTCTTGGTGCATATTTCGGAGGTGGTGAAGTTACCTCAACAATAAGAAAAGGAATTGTTGATCCAACAATTTATGAGGATGCAAATAAATTTATTATTGGAATGTTGTCGGCATTATTAGCAGCAGGAACATGGTTAATTGTAGCCTCAAGAAGAGGTTGGCCTGTTTCCACAACTCATTCAATTGTTGGTGCAATAATTGGTTTTGTTTCAATTTCAAAAGGAATAAGTTATGTATCTTGGGGAACAGTAGGTGGGATAGCTTCAAGTTGGGTAACATCACCTATAATTGCAGCATTACTGGCCTTTTTAATTTATTTAAGTGCGAAAAAGTCTATCTTAGATAATTCTAATCCAGGTAAAAGAGCTATAAATATAATTCCTGTATATAGTTTTTATGTTGCTTTTATTATTTCATTAGTTATCGCAAGAAAAGGACTGAAGAATACAGGACTTGAATTAGTTGAGTCAGATATATATATATTTAGTTCAATTTTTGGAATTCTTGCAGCTGCTGTTACTTCAATTACTTTAAGACGAAATTTTACAAAAATTAAAAAAGATGGGGTTGAATCTGCGTTTGCAATTTTAATGGTTGTCTCTGCATGTGCAATGGCTTTTGCACATGGTTCAAATGATGTTGCTAATGCAATTGGACCTCTTGCTGCAATCGTATCCACTGTAAATTCAAATGGTATTATAGATACTTCGTCACCAGTTCAAGCTTGGATTCTTTTTTTAGGGGCAATAGGAATTGTTTTTGGTTTAAGCATTCTCGGAAAAAATGTTATAAAAACTGTAGGCGAAAAAATTACTACATTAAAGCCTAGTCTTGGTTTTTCAGCTGAACTTGCCACAGCTACTACAGTAGTTGTTGCTTCATATGTTGGATTCCCAATTTCAACAACTCACACATTAGTTGGAGGGGTTATTGGAGTTGGATTGGCAAGAGGAGCACAACATTTAAATACTAAGGCAATAATAAGAATTATTACTTCCTGGTTAGTTACAATTCCAATTGGAGCTTTTTTAACAATCTTATATTGGGTCATTCTTAGAATAATATTTGGCGTTTGATATTTAAATAAAAAACCCAGAAATTATTTCTGGGTTTAGAAATTATTTGTTTAATTTTAATTCATTACCAATACTTTATTTCTAAATAAAGAATCGCATTGTCCTGCATATAGCCTTGCAAGCTTAAGTTTATTATTATTATTTAGATAGTTCACTTTTAAATCACAAGTTAATACTTTGTTAATTAATCCTGAATTATGGTGTTGAAGATAATCACTATAAAGTCCATATAAAACTACATCATGATGGTTTGATGGTACGTCGTCGCTAATTACAATGTATCCTCCATCTTTCGATGTGTAGCATCCAATAGAATCTCTAGGGCATATCTCAGAAACTTGATCTTTATTATAAATAACATCTATATAAGACGATTCTAATTGAAGATCATTCTTAACATCATTAAATATATTTTCATCAGACTGAATATAATTAAAACTAAATATAATCATCGAAAATAATGATAATTTGATTATTTTTTTCATAAATTCTCCCATATGTGTCAATTATGTGACATATATGAACTTATTGTTACATAAATGTGACATTAATGTCAAATTTGATCTATGGTAGAATTTAATAAAACTAATGTTGAATAGCCCCACAATTCTTAATGCAGGCCTGAATTAGTTATCAGAGCTTATTAAAAATAGTGATCTGGGCTTTTATAATTATATTGATAGTTGAATATTACTTAGCAGTCCAGCTAGTCATATATGCAATGACAGCTCTAGATGCTTCAATTTTACCAATATCATTTAATTTACCATTTTCTTTAGTGTTTAATGAAAATATTGAAAGAATAATTTGAGCTACAACTCTGCAAACACCTTGTTTATTAAAGACATTCTCAAGGCTTATAGATTGTTCATAAGTTTCTTGAATCACATTACCTAATTTATGAATAGAATTTGAGTCTATTGGAGGGTTTACAGTATTACCTAGAATTATTTTTTGTGCGATTAAGGAAGAATTAAAATATTCATACATATTATAAACAATATAATTACTAACTTTCACAAGATTTAAGGCATTAGAGTTATTTAAGGCATTCTTAGAAAAGCTTTCTAAACATTCATCAATACATTTTGAAATTATTAACTTTTTAAGGAAATCTACAGTTGGTATAAATTTATAAGTTGAAGTTCTTTTTAAACCGGATATTTGTGCAACTTTTGCTAGAGTTAAATCATCAATTTCGCCTTCTTCAATAATGTTGATTGCAGCATCAAGAATTTTACTAATTCTCTCTTTACTTCTGTTTTGCTTTGCTAGGGTATCCACTATATTATTATGGACAAATGTCTATAAATGTAAATATAAAATAACTTAAAAAGTTCACATAATTTTCACAAATTAATGTTATTTCTGTTGCACTTTAAATTTAAAATGTGCACATTCACCTAGGAGATCTTATGAAAAAATACATATTCCCATTGTTTCTATCACTATCTTTATTTTCTCAAGAGTCAGAAAATGAACCACTTGAAGAGGTTGTAGTAATTGGTACAAAGGCCAGTATTATTTCTGCAATTGAAAAACAAAGACAATCAAATTTAATTGTTTCAGTTGTTGATTCTGATGCTTTAGGTGACTTTCCTGATACAACTGCAGCAGAAGCTATTAGAAGACTATCTGGTATTTCAGTTGAAAACGATCAAGGTGAAGGCAGGTATGTAAATATAAGAGGTATATCCGGAGATCTTAATGCAATTGCAGTTAACGGTGCTCTTGTACCAGCACCTGAAGGAGGAAGAACTGTAATGCTCGACGGTCTGCCAACTGAATTGTTAGATTCAATAGATGTATATAAGACTTTAACAGCAGATAAAGATGCTGACTCAATTGGTGGAAGAATTGAGTTTAATACCAAAAGAGCTACTTCAATTGACGGAACACTTCTAAAATTTAAAGCAGATACCTCTTACAATGAGCAAACTAAAAATTCTGATAACCCAAAAATGGCTTTTACCTACGGTTCAATGATTAATGAAAATGTTGGACATGTTCTTGGTGTTACATACGCTAGTAAGCAGATTGTTACCTACAACAACGAAACCGGTTTTCCAGCATGGGATACTGACGACGGCAATATCTTTCTTGATGATGATTGGGAGATGAGATTTTATGATTTAACAAGAGAAAGAACAGGTATTACATATGATATCGACATGATTATAGATGACGATACATCAATT
The DNA here is from genome assembly GCA_023703615.1 of SAR86 cluster bacterium. Taxonomy (NCBI): domain Bacteria; kingdom Pseudomonadati; phylum Pseudomonadota; class Gammaproteobacteria; species SAR86 cluster bacterium. Next base: position 512,200 of record CP097971.1, read on the forward strand.
TATGCAAATTTTTTATATAACAAATATGATGATGATGAATTAAGGAATAAAGAAGAATTTGGCTCTCTTAGAACTGGTAACGTATATGCAGGCTCAAGCGAGATTAATAGAGTTAGAAGAGATGCTGAAGTTAGAAAAAGAATAGAAACACGTGAGATTAAAACCGCTATATTGGGCGGTGAGACATTGATTAATGGTTGGTTAGCAGAGGTGCAATTTAGCCACTCTTATGCTGAAGAAAATGATACAGATAATGTTGATGTAACTTTTAGAAGTGATAGGATTGATACCGATGATTGCGGAGGTCCCTGTGGCTCATTCTTTTATCAAGACCCTCAAAAAGTTGGTCTGTCTCTCTCATCATATGCTCAAGGTGTGCTTTATGCTGATTTAAATGTTGACGCATGGGAAGAAGATTGGAGTCTAATAAAAGATACTGAAACAGCATTTAGTATAGATATGACAAAAGATGGATTTACATTTATGGATGTTCCAACAACAGTAAAGTATGGTTTTAAATATAGATCTAGAGAGAAAAAAGGTGATAGCAATGCAATAGAAGTTGATGATGATGATGTGCAAGCTTTACTTCAATCTGAATTTGGACCCTACACACGATCTTGGCCATTCGCTGGACAACAGTACGGCCCCCATGCTGATGAAAATCTTTTATATGCAAGAAAGGGTCAATACACTGGCGGTCCTGATTATGATAACTTTGAAGAAGACTTTACAACAAATGAAGATATCACTGCATTATATTTAATGGGTACAATGGAATTTGATAAGGCACTTGTTATAGCAGGTATTAGAGTTGAAGATACCGATTTCGATACTCTTGGATATAATGATGGTGATGTAAATGATGTGTTAACAGCATCAAAGAGTTACACATTTGTCTCGCCAAGTTTAAATGTTAAATATTTCTTAGATGATCAAACTATCATTAGAGGCGCAATATGGAGAGGATTATCCAGACCAGGCTTTGGTAAAGCAAATTTAATAGCAGATATAACTGAAAGAGATGATGGTAATTATCGAGGTGAGATGGGTAATCCAGATCTTGACCCGTATGAAGCAACTAATTTTGATTTATCAATTGAATATTACGGTGATGACTCATTTGCATCAGTTGGATATTTTAAGAAAGATATTGAAAATGCAATCTATCCACTTGCAGTCGCTAATACAACTGTAAATGGCTTGTTTTTTGATGAATTATTAACTTTTGTAAATTCAGATGACTCTGAAGTTGATGGTTTTGAATTAAATATATTTCAAGAGCTAAATATGCTGCCTGATCCTTTTGATGGTTTGTTTATTTCGATGAACTTTACTATTACTGATGGAACGTCATCATTAGATGTAGATAATGGTACTGTAACATTTCCATTTAGGAAATTATCAGAAGATGTTTCAAATATCTCTATAGGTTATGATAAAAGTAAATTTGATGTAAGGTTATCATATGTTTCAAGATCGCCATATTTAGATTACCTTGCAGATGATGATAGCGAAACTATCCAAGAGGATTTAGATAATAATAATATTAGGTATACCGATGATCACACTCAAATTGATTTTAATCTTAAATACAAGATTAATGACAATGTAAGTGTTAAATTTGATATCAATAACATAACTGATGAACCAGAGTTCTATTATTGGGGAACTCAAAACAGATTATCTCAATATGATGAGTATGGAACTACCTATTCAATTGGCATAAGATATAACCTATAATTCACCTGAATTTAAATAATAAGGCAAGTTAAATACTTGCCTTATTTTTTCAAGAAATGAAATACTTATTAACAACATTATTTATATATTCGTTATCTGCAATATCTGATCCTATAGATAAGATTATTCATATAGTACCTGCGATAGATGAGACTCCTCAAGTAATCTCAAAAGGTGATGCTGCAGATGATCCTGCTATATGGCTAAATAAATTAAATCCAAATAGATCTCTAGTATTTGGAACAGATAAGAGAAGCGGTATATATACATATAACTTAAAGGCCGAAAAAATAGGCTACACAGAAATTGGAGATATCAATAATATTGATGTTAGAACAATGAATGTTACTGATGATGATAATAAAGACATAGGTAGTTATTCATTTATCTTTGCATCAAATAGAACTACAAACACACTTGATATTTGGGTATATAAAGACACTAATATTGATAAGGCCATAAAGGATAATAATTTTAAAATTTCAAAAGAGCCTTATATAAATGCTAAAGCAAACATGGTAGTTTATGGAGTTTGTGCAGGTATTGATTCGAGATTTGGATTGATAGCATTTCTAACAGAAGATGAGGGATCAAAGGTACAGATGTGGAATTACGGTCCTTTTGGAATGACTCTTTTAACAACATTTGATAACGAAAATGCAACTCAATCTGAGGGATGTGTTTACGATGATGAAAACAGAACTCTTTTCATATCTGAAGAACAAGATAGGGGTGTTTTAAGAGCCTATAAAATAAATAACGAATTAGATTTTTCAAATCCAGTTATTATTGATAATAGATCTGGAAATATAGATGGTGATCCTGAAGGAGTAACGGTTTATAAGTCGTCTGAAAAAGATGGATATCTTATTCTTTCATCTCAAGGTGATAGTTCTTTTAATATTTATAATCGACAAGAGCCATACAACTATTTAGGCAGTTTCAAAGTTGGGAGTAATAAAGATATTGATAATGTTAATGATACTGATGGTATTGACGTTATTAATTTTAATTTTGGTAGTAAATATCCTATGGGTTTATTTGTTGTCCAAGACGGAACAAATGATGGTAAAAATAAGGTTAAGAGACAGAATTTTAAATACGTTTCTTTTGCTGATGTTCTAGAAAAATTAGATCTTTAGTTTCTTTATAAATTCTATAATATCCTTAGAAAGTGATTCAGGTTGCTCTAAGGCTGCAAAATGTCCGCCTTTGTGAGAATTCCATTGAACTACATTATAGATTTTTTCAGCCCATGCTCTTGGAGGTGCAATAAAGTCTCTTTCAAAAACTGCACCTGCCATAGGTTGCTTTATGTTCTCAAAAGAAAAACCTAAGTCTCCATTTTCTTTATACAATCTTGTTGATGAAGTTATTGATTCACTAAACCAATATAAAGATACTATTCCTAGAACTTCATCGTTTGAAACAACTAATTTGTTCTCTTCACCATCAAACCAACCATAAAACTTCTCTACAATCCAAGCAGCCAGTCCAACTGGAGAGTCATTTAAACCATAACCAAGTGTTTGTGGCTTTGTTTTTTGTATCTCATAGTATCCAACTCCTTGTTCTTTATATTTTTCATAATTTGCCATTAATTTTTGTTCTTCTTGTGAGGTATTTTCTAATGGGTCTTTATCAGCAGGTGGCCAAGCAATAATCATATTAAGATGAATGCCAATACAATGATCTGGATAAAGTTCAGCCATCCATTTACTTACAGTAGCTCCCCAGTCACCACCTTGAACAATATATTTTTTATATCCTAGAGCCATAATTAGCTCATGTTGCAAAATAGCAATCTGTTTGGAATCCATACCAACTTCTTTTGGTTTGTCAGAAAATCCAAATCCTGGAAGAGCAGGGCAAATAATATCAATTGGTACCTCTGAGTTTTTTTGCAAAACTGGTATTATTTTTAAAAATTCCTGAACGCTTCCTGGCCATCCATGAGTCATGACTAATGGAATCGCGTTATGTTTGTCTGATTTAGAATGCAGGAAATGAAGCTTAAGGCCGGAGTGTGTTGTATATCTATAGCTACCAATGTCATTAATCTTCTTTTCATGCTCTCGCCAATTAAATTCATTTCGCCAATACTTTGTTAATTCTTTTAAGAAATTTAGATCTGTGCCATGAGACCATTTATTATTAATCTCATCAGGCCATCTGGTTAGATCAATTTTCTTATGCAAAAGATCAATTTCCTTTTCTGGAATATTGACGATAAATTTTTCGATGTTTTCCATAGTATTTTATTTAGTTTAATTTATATCATTAGTTAAATATTTTGAAGTAAAATATCTTTTTTTTAAAAAATTTTATGATTGAAAATATAGAATCATTTTTAAGTACAAATTCTGAACTTGCATGGATTGCAATTTTTGTATTTGCTTTCTTAGAGTCATTTATTCTTTCTGGGGTGGTTGTTTCAAGTGCAATACTTTTTTCTGTTTGCATAATTACCTACAACACCGAACTCTTGTCTTTGTTCACAATTGTTCCAGTTGCCATTCTTGGTGCACATTCAGGAGACTTATGCGGTTTCTTCTTTGGAAAAACTGTTGGACCAAGTCTTTTAGCAACTAAGTTTTTTGTAAAAAGAAAGAAAATAATAGCTAAGGCGCAAAACTTTTTAGATAAAATGGGTCCATACACAGTTATTTTTGGCAGATTTGTACCAGCAGTTAGACCGATAGTGCCTTTTTTACTTGGTATTTCAGATTTAAAAGCTGTAAGATTCTATATTGCTGATCTCATAGCCTGCATAGCTTGGGGAATAGCACTAGCTTTTTTAGTTACTGGTGTAGGATCACTTTTTGGATAAAAGATTATGTTAACAATATTTATATTAGTAGTAAGTTCAATAGCAGTACTCTATTTGTTATTTCAATTAATAAAGGCTAAACGTCAAGGAAAGCTACTACAAACCTTAAGAGACTTAATGATTATAATATTAGCAATTTTAATGACTGCAGCTATTTTTTATATTGGGTTTCGATTCTTTAGAGCATTTTTATAAAGAATGTCTAAAACTCTTTTTGAAAAAATTATAGATAAAGAAATTCCCGCTGATATTTTGTTTGAAGATGAAGTTTCTATTGTAATAAAAGATATTCAACCCCAGGCTCCAACACATTTATTAATAATTCCAAAAAAACCAATTCCTAAATTATCTGACGGTACTGACGAAGATAAAGAAATATTTGGACATTTAATGCTTTTAGCAGGAAAAATTGCAAAAGACTTAGATCTTGATGATACCTTTAGACTAGTAGTTAATAATGGTGCTAAGGCAGGACAGAGTGTTTTCCATTTACATTTACATCTTCTTTCTGGAAGACCACTTAGTTGGCCACCAGGCTAAAAGTATAAATAAGCAGCTAGGCCTAAAATAAATACTGTAACTCCAATAATTATTACAAATATAAAACCTTGCTTTAATGCTGTTGAATCATCCATATAAAAATTCTCCCTGTTAAAAATATATCAAAAAATAATTCCTTTACAAGTAAATATTTAATATAAAATAAAACTATCTAACTTTATAAACAAACAATTGGAAATTACTGAAACTAAAACTTTTACAAAAAAAGTTAAATCTTGGATTTGTTATGATATGGGAAATTCTGCATATGCAACTACTGTCATTGCTGCATTTTTTCCAATATTTTATATAGAATACTGGGCATCAAGTATTAGCAAGGTAGATGCTTCGATTTACTTAAATTGGACATTGGTCATAACTAACATAGCAATTCTTATTACGGCTCCAATTCTAGGTGCAGTCTCTGACATTAATAAATCAACAAAAAATATACTAGTATTTTTTACTTTAACTTCTATTTTTTTTACTTCATTATTATTTTTTTTAGATTCAGGTCTTTGGATCTTCGCTCTTATTTTTTATGGATTAGCTAATTATTCATTTTCTGCTAGCCAAATCCCTTATGACAAAATGCTTACTCAAGTCACAACACCTAATAAATACTCAATAGTTTCTAATCAAGGCTATGCTTGGGGCTATCTTGGAGGAGGGACTCTATTTTTAATTAATGCACTAATGAGTTTATACCCAAACTTTTTTGGCCTTGAGAGCCAAGCTCAAGCTATAAAAGTTTCCTTCTTAATGGTCGGAGTCTGGTGGTTTGTTTTTTTACTGCCTTTAATTTTTAACTATAACGAAAAAAAAATAGTAACTAAACAGACAACGCTAGTAGCTAATACTTTTAAAAATTTAGTCAAAACATTTAAATCTATTTATCAGTATAAGAACGCTTTTATTTTTTTAATTGCATTTTTTCTTTTTATTGATGGTGCTCATACAGTTATATATCTAGCATCAACATTTGCTTTAAATCTTGGACTAGAATCTAGTGCGATTATACAAGGATTAATTCTTGTTCAGTTCGTGGCATTTCCTGCCACCTTGCTATGGGGTTACGTAGCAGATAAGTATGGAGATAAATTAGTCTTAGGTTTAACTATTATTGTTTATATATTAATTCTTTTTTATAGCTCTTTATTAACAAAGTCTTACGAATTTTATATTATTGCTGCATCAGTTGGATGTGTTCAAGGCGGCATTCAAGGAAGTTCAAGAGGCCTATTTGGAAAACTTATACCCAAAGAAAAATCAGGTGAATTTTTTGGACTATTTAATGTGTTTGGTAAGGCTGGCGCAATAATAGGGCCATTGTTAGTTGGGTCAATGCTTGTATTAACAAGCAATATAAGAATTGCGTTGCTGCCTATAATTTTATTATTCATATTAGGCGGAATTATGTTATTTTTTGTAAAGGAAACAAATGAAGATTTTTAGCAAAGAGTCTATTATTTTTTATAGTATTCTTGGAGCAATAACAGCCTTTGTAATCGCTCCTTTGATAAGAAGTTATTTAGATTATTCAACAACAACAGAATTAATAATTACTACTGCAATCATTATTCCTATGTATATTATTGCTAAACGTTTATTACAAAGATTTATAAAATAGAGTACGAAAATATACCTATTTTCTATATTTATATTTTTTGACTTTTACTACATTTTTTGGATAATAGTAATCAAACGTTCATCTTATTTTTATAATAAGACGGAAGTAGGAAGATAGGAAAACCTCTTTCTTTTTCAAAGAAAGGCAAGCAAGTACCGCTTAGGTTTAATTATCATAGGCGGGAACGAGACCGAATATCTGCCGAAGGAACGCGTTGAGAAGGGTGTACACCTATATGGTGTATGTACGAAATCGATACGAAAACTGGAGGAAACGATATGACTACTCATTACAGAGGCATCAAAGTAACTCCTGAAAGTGTTAAAGAAAAAATTACTAAAGTTTTTTCTGGCATTTACAGAGGTAACAAAAATGTTGCAGTAGAAGAAAAGTCAACTCAATCACGTGAAGGAATTTACCGTGGTAACAAATGGGTTGCTTAATTTTCTTATAGAAAAAAAAGAGGAGGCGAAAGCCTCCTTTTTATTTTAATAGATTTAATAACTTTTTTGGCTCATCAGTTATAACACCATCAACATTATATCTTTGAAGTTTTTTAAATGTATCAGCGTCATTAATTGTCCAAACTATTATCTTTAAACCCCTTGAATGAACAAAATCTACAAACCTTTTCGTAACAACTTTTATTCCATAATAATAAATAGGTACTTGTAAACATTCTCCCGGTATATCTTTGTTATATAAATTAAAACTAGCCAGAAGCATTTTCATAACTTCAAGAGGACCCATTGATAAACATATATCAGGATTATTCTCTCTAATTTTTTTTAACCTGGCGCTATTAAAACTCGCAACACATACTCTATTTTGTGAATTTGTTTTTTTAATAATTTCAATTGCAGGTGAAGCAACTTCATTTGTTTTAACGTCAATTTGAAAATAAGTTTCAGGGAAACTTAAAAGAACTTTTTCTAGTCTAGGTATTTCATACTTATCAAACAATTTCAGCTCATCTATTTCTGAACTATGCAGTGAGTAAAACCTTCTGTCATCTTTCAACAATCTTTTTAGATCATCATCGTGAAATATATAAGGTATCCCATCCGATGAAAGCTGAACGTCTGTCTCAATGTATTTACAACCCACTTCTATAGAGTATTGAAATGATTTAATTGTATTTTCATATGACTCAATTGAACCACCTCTATGAGATAAAATTTGAAGACCAGAGTAATCTAAATATGCGTTCATATAGGTTAATTGTAAACGCTAATGAGTTAAAATATAAATTCTAAAATTTTTTTTATTTTAATGAATAAATTTGATTCTATAAGACCATATAAGGATGAAGAGGTTAATAAAGTAATCCTTGAGTTATGCAATAACAAAAACGTAATTAAAGCAGCTATTGCATCAAGCAAATATAGTTTCATTAAGAAGATTCCATTTTCAAAATTATTAATGAGTATTTTCTTAAAAAATAGATTTAAGAATATTCAATCAATAGTAGAGTATCAAAATATATTTAAAAACCTTGTAAAAAAAATAATCAAAAATTCAATTAAAAATTTTGATGTAACTGGTATTGATAATTTAGATAATTCCAATGCTTATCTTTTTATATCAAATCATAGAGACATTACATTAGACTCAGCTTTATTAAATTTTCAACTTCACAAAAACAATCTAAAAACTACCAATAATGCTGTTGGGAATAATCTTTTAACTGAAAAGTGGGCGTCGGATTTAATGAGATTAAATAAAAGTTTCATTATAGATAGAAGTGACAAGTTTAAAAAGGATATATATAAAAGCTTAAAATTAGCTTCAGAATTCATTTATGACTGCATAACTTCCAAAAATGAATCTATATGGATTGCTCAAAAGCAAGGTAGATCAAAAGATGGAGTAGACTATACTGATCCATCAGTACTAAAAATGATTCATCTGAATTCAAGAAAAAAAACTGAAGTAAGTGAATATTTTAATAATTTAAAGCTTGTACCAGTATCAGTTTCATATGAAAAAGATCCTAATGATATTTTAAAAGCAAAAGAATTGTATTTAAGATCTGTAAATACAGATTATGTTAAAGAAAAAAATGAAGACTTAAAAAGTATCTTCGTTGGCATCTCAGGCCATAAGGGAAATGTTCACATCGAAGTTGGAGAGCCTATGCTTTTCAGTAACAAAGAAGACTATGACGAAATTGCGAAGATAACAACTAAAAAAATTAAATCTATGTATAAAATTCATGCAACAAATATTGCTGCGTGTATTCTTCAAGGCATCGAAATTCCAATTCAACACGGATTTACTAATGATGAAATAGACGAATCAATGCAATGGCTTAAAGAAAGGTTGCATGATATACCAGAAGATATGCAACCATTTCTTTTGAATCAATATAGTAATCCAGTTTTATAAGCTATAGCCTTGTTCATTGTGTTCATTAATATCAAGGCCTTCATTTTCTTCATCCAAGGAAACTCTAATAGGAACAAAATACGATAAAACTTTTAATATTCCATAACTCATTACCGCAGTCCAAAGGCCAATAACTACAATCCCAATAATTTGTATTCTTAATTGATCCATAAGACCATCATCTGAAATTCCTGCTGCACCAGATCCTAAAAAGCCATCAGGATTTCCTACAAAACATAATGCTAAAACACCTAAAATCCCTCCAACCCCATGAACTGGAAAAACATCTAAGGAGTCATCAATTTTAAAATATGCCTTCACTAATTGTGTTGCATAAAAACATATGGATCCTGCCAATAGACCTATTAATAATGCACCAGCTGGACCAACTGTACCTGATGCTGGAGTGATAGTTGCTAAGCCTGCAACCATACCAGTACAAATTCCAACTAAAGTTGATTTACCTGATTTAAACCACTCAATAGCCATCCATGTGAGAGCACCAACTGCAGCACTAATATGCGTAACAAGCATAGCCATACCTGCTGAAGAATCAGCTGCGACAGCGCTACCACCGTTAAATCCAAACCAACCAACCCAAAGCATGGATGCTCCTATCATGACCATTGTTCTATTATGTGGAGGCATCGGCGCAGATGGAAATCCATTTCTTCTTCCTAGAAAAATTGCAGCGACTAATGCTCCAATCCCACATGTTGCATGAACAACCAAACCTCCTGCAAAATCGATAACTCCAATAGAGCCCAAATAGCCACCACCCCAAACCATATGACACGCTGGTAAATAAACTAGGGTAAACCAAGCTACAGAAAATATGCACATTGCTGAAAATTTCATTCTTTCAGCAAAAGCACCTACAACTAGTGCAGGAGTAATTATTGCAAAAGTCATTTGAAAAGTAATAAATACGGTTTCTGGCAACGTTCCACTCATAGCATTTCTGCCAATTCCATTTAAAAAAAGAGCACTTAAATCTCCAATAATCATCCCGTTCCCTTTAAAAGCTAGGGAGTATCCGTAAACTACCCAACAAACCGATATAAGGCATGCAATAGTAAAACATTGCATTAGTACAGATAAAACATTTTTCGATCTAACCAATCCTCCATAAAATAGAGCTAACCCAGGCAAAGTCATAAATAAAACAAGTGCTGTTGATGTAAGTATCCATGCGGTATCACCAGAATTAGATTCGCTAGCCAATGACAATTGTGAAAAAAAACTTAAATACAAAACTAGAAAAAATTTATGTTTCATCGTGATCCCCTTAAATTTAGATATGATAAATATATATAAGAATTTAATAATTGAACTATATATAAAAAAAATACTAAAAAAAAGTATTTAAGTTAAATAAAAAAAATAAAGATCTTAGAAAGGTGAAAAGAGTTATTGTTTGGGCAATAACTCTTTTCTATTTAGTTAATTTAAAAGGCAGCTAGTTAGGGGGGAGGATAAGCTGCCTTAATAAATTATTTAAATTCTGGATATGATTCAACTCCTATCTCTGAAGCATCAAGACCCATGTCTTGCTCTTCATCAGTTGCTCTAATTGGCATAACCATATTGATTACAAATATAGTTATTAAACTTGCAACATAAGTGAATCCACCGATTGCAACTACTCCAGCAAACTGCATACCAAAGCTAGCATCTGATGTTAAAGGTACAACCATAACACCAAAAATACCAACAATTCCGTGAGCAGAAATAGCACCAACTGGATCATCAATTTTAAGTGTCTTGTCTAGGAATAAAATTGAAAAATAAACAATGACTCCACCAACAGCACCAATTAGCACAGCAGTACCACCACTTGGAGCACTTGGACCTGCAGTAATTGCAACTAGTCCTGCTATAGCACCATTAATAGCCATGGTTACATCCATTTTTCCTGTTAAAAAGAGACTAGTAAATAATGCAGCAACAACTCCACCTGCAGCAGCCATATTTGTATTTAAGAATACTTGACTGACAGCAATAGCACTCGCTTCATCACTAACTATTAATTCTGAACCACCATTAAATCCAAACCATCCTAACCATAATATCCATGCACCAAGAGCTGCCATTGGAATATTTGATCCTGGCATAGCATTTGATGTGCCGTCGAAGTTATACTTACCTTTTCTAGCTCCTAGAACGGTAACAACTGCTAAAGCTGCAGCAGCACCACATAAATGCACTGTTCCTGAACCTGCGTAGTCTGAATAGCCACCTTGGCTTAAGAAACCACCACCCCAGTTCCAATAACCTTGGATAGGATAGATAAAGCCTGTAAGCACAATGGCAAATATAAAGAATGGTAATAATTTCATTCTTCCAGCAACTGCACCTGATACGATAGACATTGCTGTAGCAACAAAGACTACTTGGAAAAAGAAGTCAGCTTGTTGTGAATAATCCATACCATACGGCATTCCAATTTCTTCGTTAGGTAACGATGTTGACAGGCTCCATGATGTACCAATCGCAGGTAAATAACTCTCTAAAGCACCTCCAAATGCTCCACCACCTGGATACATAAGCATGAATCCACATGTTAAATACATGATACATGCTATTGAATATAGTCCTAAGTTCTTAGTAACTATCTCTGAGACATCTTTCTTTTGAACAAGTCCTGCTTCTAGCATGGTAAAACCAGCTGCCATCCACATAACAAGTGCTCCAGCCATAATGGCGTAGAAAGTGTCTAATGCAAATTTTACTTCTTCCATAATTAAATACTCCTTTATAAATTTATATTGCTTCAGAACCGGTTTCGCCGGTTCTGATTCTAACTACGTGATCAATATTAGTAATAAAGATTTTTCCGTCACCGATTTTGCCTGTTTGAGCAGTTTTCACGATAGTGTCAGTAACTGACTCTGTCTTTGAATCTTCAACAATTATCTCAAGCATTATCTTTGGTAAGGTATCTACAGAATATTCAGAACCTCTGTACATTTCTGTATGGCCTTTTTGACGTCCATAACCTTTAACTTCTGATATGGTTAAACCTTCTATACCAGAAGCCACTAAAGCTTCTCTTACTTCTTGAAGCTTAAATGGTTTTATGATCGCTGTAATTAGTTTCATAAATTATGATTTAGAGGCTTGCACCTATTGAAAAAACTAATGCATCTTCGTCTACACCGCTATATCCCTCATCAGAGAAGTCTGTATAAGCGATACTGCAGTCATATGATCCACAACCAAAACCATAAGAGATCAAGAAGTTATCTCCCATATCATCATATTGACCATATGAAACTCCAACCGCACCGATTGCATATGAGAATTCTAAATAATCAGTAAAATCATCTTGACCAGCTGCATATGTAATTCCAAAATCACCCATGCTTAGACCTAATACGATTTCTTCGAAATCATACGCATCAATTCCAGGGTATTTAAACATTACATAACCAATATCAACTCCAATGCCGCCAACTTCAGTTCCGTAACCAAAATATACGTCAAATTCGTTTCCAGAGCCGTATTCTGTTAAGACACCAGCATCATCTGTTGCATAGCCCCAATTGATGTTTGCGCCCCATACGCCTGCATAAAAACCACTGTCATTTTCATAATCAAAACCACCTGAAACAGAAATACCATCTGATTGGGTCATTCCTCTCCAAATGTAGTCTGATGTAATACCAACGTTTGCACTAACAGCAGCAAATGAAGGTAAAGACATGACAGCTAACATTAAAAATAACTTTTTCATATTTTCTCCTTATATAAGAATGAATTAAGTTCAATACTATTAATGCAAGATCAATGCCAAAAAACAAAATATGTTAGAAAAAGCTATAATTTCAAAGTTATTATAAGCAAACGGAGCATTTCAAAGATGATTTTAAAAAATAATGTGGCTTTAGTTACAGGTGGTGCGTCTGGTCTTGGTCGAGCAACAGTTGAACATTTTGTAAACAATGGCGCAAAAGTAGCAATCTTAGATTTAAATAAAGAAAACGCACTGGAAATAATTGAAAATCTTGGTGAAGATAACGTATGTTTTATTGAAACAAACGTCATGGAAGAAGAGTCTGTTCAAAATGCTATTACAGCTATAAAAGATAAATACAAAAAATTACACTTTGTAATTAATTGTGCAGGAACAGGATACGGAGCAAGAATTCTTGGAAAAGATAAACCTCATCCATTAGACCATTTTAAATTTATCATAGATCTTAATCTTGTTGGTACCTTTAACGTAATGAGATTAGCTGCTGAACTTATTGATAAAAATGATCCTTCAATTGATGGTGAAAAAGGAGTAATAATAAATACTGCCTCTGTTGCCGGCTATGAAGGACAAATTGGCCAATCTGCTTATAGCGCTTCAAAAGCAGGTGTGATAGGTCTAACTCTTACAGCAGCCAGAGATCTTGCTAGGCATGGAATAAGAGTCTGTACAATTGCCCCCGGTATTTTTGATACGCCCTTGATGAAAATGGCGCCAGATAAAATTAGAGATCCTTTATTAGACTCAACTCAGTTTCCTCATAGGTTTGGAAATCCACAAGAATTTGCACTTTTGTCAGAACACATAGTTAATAATAGTTACTTAAATGGAGAAACTATCAGATTAGATTCTGGTATGAGAATGACACCAAGATAATTGTTATTGTATTGCCACCCAATATGTTGCAGCGATTACACTAACAATTACTAAAAAAAGAACTACCTTAGTATCAGATTTGCTGTCTTCATTAGCTTCTTTTGATTCGTAATATTTTTCAAATTCATCATTCATTTTTATACCTCATGTTTAATTACAACTCTGCCAACCTGTTGACCATTTAAAATTTTTTGTATTTCAATATCAATATCCTCAAGTGAAACTACTTTAGAATAATCTTCAAGATTTATTTTCCATTCATTTGCTAAAAGATTCCATAATTCACACTTGAAGAGTATATCCGATTCCGCAGAATCAATTCCAACAAGTGAAACACCTCTTAAAATAAATGGAAAAACCGATGATGTAAATTTTGCTCCTGCCACATTTCCACAACATGAAACACATCCCTTATGACATATTAAAGAAATAATTTTAGATAATATATCACCGCCTACTGTATCGACACCGCCAGCATATTCAGCTCTATCTAGAGGTCTAATAGGATCGTGCATAAATTTGTCTCTATTTATAACACTAGACGCACCCATCTTTTTTAATTTATTAGATTCGTTCTCCTTTGAAGTTAATGCATGAACTTTATAATCAAGCTTAGATAGAATATTTACTGCAACAGAGCCTACACCTCCAGTTGCACCTGAAACAATAATTGGTAATTTTTTAGTAACATTTGCATTACAAATAGCTTTTACACATGCGGCAGCTGTAATTCCAGCAGTACCTATTTGCATTGATTCTTGAAGAGTGAGTTCTTTAGGCAATTTAACCAACCATTTAGAGGGCAGATGAACAATTTCTCCAAACCCACCAAAAACAGACATGCCTATTTTATAACCAGTTGCAATTACTTTTTCACCAATCTTAAAATCGGGAGATTTTGAATCAATTATTTCTCCAGCTACGTCAATACCCGGAACAAATGGATATCCCCTTACAACTCCTTTTACGCCTGTAGCTGCTAGTGCATCTTTGTAATTTAATGAAGAATAATGAACTTTTATCAAAACATTGCCATCTTCAACAGACGGGGTGTCTAATTCTTTAATAGAGCCTGTAAATATATTATTTAACTCTTCAACCAAATAAGCTTTGTATTTCATTCTTATTCCGACAAGAATTTTTCTGCATCTAGTGCAGCCATGCATCCAAAACCTGCAGATGTTATTGCTTGTCTATAGATTTGATCTGAAACATCTCCTGCAGCAAAAACTCCATCAATAGAAGTTGCAGTGGCCATTCCATCAGTGCCTGAGGTAATTTTGATGTAGCCATTATCCATATCTAATTGATCAATGAATATGTCTGTATTTGGTTTATGGCCTATAGCTATAAAAACACCCATAACCGATCTTTCAAAAACATCACCTTTTGTATCTAATACAACTCCATTGACGCCCATATCATCACCAAGAACTTCTTTTAATTGAGTATCCCAAAGTATTTCAACTTTCCCATTTTTTTCTTCATTAAATAATCTATCTTGTAGAATTTTTTCTGCTCTAAGACTATCTCTTCGATGGATTAGAGTGACTTTTGAACATATTCTTGAAAGATATAAAGCTTCCTCTACAGCAGTATTTCCTCCTCCCACCACTATAACTTCTTGATCTCTATAAAAAAAACCATCACAAGTTGCACAAGCAGATACTCCTTTACCTAAGAATTTTTTTTCAGAATCCAAACCTAAGTACATTGCACTAGCTCCAGTTGAGATAACCAATGCATCACATGTATATTCATTTGATCCCTTAAGTAAGAATGGTTTTTGTTTTAAATCAACAGAATTAATATGATCATTTAATACTTCAACATCAAATTGTTGAGCATGTTTCTTCATTCTATCCATGAGCTCTGGGCCTTGTAGACCGTCACTATCCCCAGGCCAATTTTCTACATCTGTTGTTGTAGTTAATTGTCCACCTTCTTGGGAACCTGCAATAATAATAGGATTTAATCCAGCTCTAGCAGCATATATACTTGCAGCATAACCTGCAGGCCCTGAACCAAGAATAATTAATTTTTTATGAACTGACATCATTCAGATTATAATTGAATATTAAGAAAATTGTGATTGATTGAACCTATAATTTATTAATAATATAGAATAACCTTATATATGGCTTCAAGATATATTAAAAATACTTTACTTAACTTCTTAAGTTTTTTTTTAATAGCTATCTCTTTATATATTTTTATATCTTTAGTTTCACATAATCCAAGTGATTCAGGTTTTTTTAATAAATCCTCCTCGACAACTATTGAAAACTTAGGTGGTCCACTTGGCGCAAATATATCAGATTTCTTATTCACCTTAATTGGTTTAGGTGCATATTTACTTCTATTTATAGGATGCGTTTGGGCGTATCAAAGTATTTTTCATCAAGATGCTTACAGTTCTATTGTGAAGTCTTTAGTAAGATTTATAAGTTCTTTTATTCTCTTATTAAGTTTTTGCTCAATATTAGAGTATTACTTTATTGGTTATGCAGGAGGCTTTATTGGCAAAGAAATATTCTTCAACTTATCAAATTATATTGGTTTTATAGGCAGTTTAATTTTCTTTATTATTTTCATTGTTCCAGCAGCATCATTGTCTTTAAATTTTTCATGGTTAAGTTTAATAGATCATACTGGCAGGGGCGTAATCTTAATAAACAAACTTTTAATAGAGTTTATAAAAAAAACTTATTCTTTTATAAAAAATATTGAATATCATCAACTGCAAAAATTTCTACCTTTATTAAGAAATGTTCAAATAAAAAAACCAATAAAGAAAGAGACTAAAGACTACACTAATAAAACAAAAGTAACTGATGAGCCTATTGAAGCAAATGAAGTTGCTAAAGAAAATCAACCAGAACTTTCAAATGTAATGGAACCTTTATTAAAAGAAGTTAAAAAACCAACCAATAATGAAGAACCTCCAGAGCAAACAGTTATGCCAAGTACAGAGCTTTTAGATAGAGCTCTTGATGACGGATCCTCATTAAATCAAACAGAATTAAATCAAATAGCGTCTCTTCTGGAAGATAAACTTCAAGAATTTGGTATTGAGGCATCTGTTGAATCAGTTTTACCTGGTCCTGTTGTCACCAGATTTGAAATACAGCCAGCTCCTGGTACAAAGGCTAGTAAAATTACAGGAATTGCACAAGACATAGCTAGATCTTTGTCAGTCAGCAGTGTTCGAGTGGTAGAGGTAATTGAAGGCAAATCATATGTTGGAATTGAAATACCTAATACCAATAGAAAAATGGTTAGGCTTACTGAAATCCTTTCATCAAAAGCATTTAAATCTTCGCCTTCTAACTTGTCGTTAGCTTTGGGTCACGACATTGCAGGTAATCCAGTAGTTGTTGATCTTGCAAAAATGCCACATTTGCTGGTTGCAGGTACTACTGGTTCAGGTAAGTCAGTCGGTGTTAACGCGATGTTATTAAGTCTTTTATTTAAATGCGATCCAAAAGATGTTCGTTTAATATTAATTGATCCAAAAATGCTTGAATTATCTGTCTATGACGGCATTGCTCATTTATTGACTCCAGTCATAACTGATATGACTGATGCTTCAAATGGTTTGAGATGGTGTGTTGTTGAAATGGATAGAAGATATAAATTAATGTCTATTATGGGCGTTAGAAATTTAGCAGGCTTTAACAAAAAAATCGAAGAAGCTGCTAAAAATGGAAAGCAAATTTTAAATCCATTAAAAGAAGATGAAGAAGAATATCTTGAGCCACTTCCTTCAATTGTGGTAGTTGTTGATGAATTTGCAGATATGATGATGCTTGTTGGAAAAAAAGTAGAGCATTTAATAGCTAGAATAGCACAAAAGGCAAGAGCTGCAGGTATTCACTTAATTTTAGCAACTCAAAGACCATCTGTTGACGTTATAACAGGTTTAATAAAAGCAAATATTCCTACTAGAATCGGTTTTCAAGTTTCAACTAAAATTGATTCAAGAACAATACTAGACCAGGGTGGAGCTGAACAACTATTAGGTTATGGCGATATGTTATATCTTCCACCAGGTGTTGGTGTACCAGTTAGAGTTCATGGAGCATTTGTTGGTGATGATGAAGTTCATCGAGTTGTAAATGACTGGAAGTCTAGAGCTGAGCCAGATTATATTGACGAAATTGTATCTTCAGCACAAGAAACAGGCCCTATACCAGGATGGTCTGGTTCGGATAGTGGAAATTCTGAGGATAGTGACGAGCTTTATGACGAGGCTGTAAATTTTGTTATAGAATCAAGAAGAGCATCTATATCAGCGGTTCAAAGAAAATTAAGAATTGGATATAACCGAGCAGCAAGGTTAATCGAGACAATGGAAGAGGCCGGTTTAGTTTCTGAAATGAGTTCGAATGGATCAAGAGAAGTCTTAGTCCCAAAACAAAATTGAAAAAACTTATTTCAATTTTAATATTTTTTTCACTTTCTTCATATTCTGATGCAGTTGAAGAGGTAAATAGAGTATTAAAAAAAGATTTAAGTTATCAACAATTTACTACGATTAATGATGAAAAAAAAATATCAACAGGGGTAATTAAAAAATCTGACGGTGAGACAATAATCGAAGTTATTAGTCCCTACAAAGAAAAATATGTAATTAACAAAGATAAAATCATTGTTTATGATTTCGAATTTAATAATACATCAGAAATAGAAATTTCAAATATAGATAACTTGGTTTTCGATATTATTCTTTATGGAATTGATAAATCAAAAGTAAACATAGATTTGATTGATGATAAAACTTTTAAATTATCTTTGATTGATCACAATGACATTGAATTTAAAAATATTAATCCTGAAAGTTTTTCGGTAACATTTGATGACAATATGAATATACAAAATTATATTATCTTTAAATTAATAAAGTCATGATAAATCTTTTACTTGTGGGTATTGGTGGAAGTCTTGGAGCCATGTGCAGATATGCGCTTACAGAATTCATACATAAATATATACCAACTAATTTTCCAAGTGGTACATTTTTTGTAAACCTCTTAGGTTGTTTTCTAATCGGTGTATTTGTTGGATGTTACATGCAGAATAAAGACGGTGCTTATTTTTTATTAATTATTGGGTTTTTAGGGTCATTCACGACCATGTCAGCATTCACAATTGAATCAGTTAATCTTTTTAATTCTAATTTTATCTTAGCCGCATCATATATAATATTGACTATACTTTTTACTTTGTTAGCAACTTACATTGGTATTCAAATTTCAAAATAGATGATTGATATAAAAAATTTAAGAGAAAATTTCAGTGATGTGCAAAAATCCCTTGCTAGAAGGGGTTTTGATATAGATAAAGATTTTTTTACTAAACAAGATAAATTAAGAAAAGATCTTCAAGTTGATGTTGAAAATTTAAAGGCTGAGAGAAATAAACTTTCTACAGAATTTGGCAAACTAAAATCACAAAAAAAAGATACTAGTGAATTAAAAACACAAGTAGATTTAGTAAACGAAAAACTAAAATCAAAAGATGCTTCTCTTTCCGTTATTTTAAAAGATATTGAGAGTTTTTTATTAAACATACCAAATCTTCCAGAAGACACCGTTCCAGATGGAGATGATGAATCTTCAAATGTAGTTCTAAGAAAAGAGGGTGATATTTATACTAAAAATAAACTTAATCATCTTGAAATTACTGAGCTAATTGATACTGATTTGGCTGCTGTTTTGGCTGGAGCTAGATTTTCTGTTTTAAAAAACCAAATAGCCAAACTTCAAAGATCACTTATAGCGTTTATGTTAGACCAAGCAATTGAGAAGGGTTATGAAGAATATTATGTTCCCTTTGTTGCAAACACTCAATCATTGATAGGTACTGGACAACTCCCAAAGTTTGAAGAGGACTTATTTAAAGTTTCTGATAATCAATACTTAATACCAACTGCTGAAGTTCCTCTTACTAATATAAATAGAGATAAAGTAATTCCTTTAAGTGAATTACCGTCAAAACTAACATCTCATACGCCTTGTTTCAGATCAGAAGCTGGCAGTTACGGCAAAGACACTAAAGGATTAATTCGACAACATCAATTTGAAAAAATTGAATTAGTTCAAATAACAGACTCAAAAAGTTCTTTTGATTGTTTAGAAACCCTATTAAGTGACGCTGAAAATATCCTTAAGTTACTTGAATTGCCATATCAAGTTGTAGAGTTATGTGCAGGTGATTTAGGCTTTAGTTCTTGTAAAACTTATGACATAGAGGTTTGGATACCAAGCCAAGAAAAATATAGAGAAATATCATCATGTTCAAATTTTTCAGATTTTCAGGCAAGGAGATCAAATATTAAAATTGATACCGGCAAAAATAAGGAATTTGCTCATACCATTAATGGCTCAGGCCTTGCTGTAGGTAGAACATTGGTTGCTTTAATTGAAAATAATTATGATCATGATACAAATACTATTAGTATTCCAAAAGTCTTAGAAGACTACTTTCAATCAAATAAAATTAAACTTTAAAAATATACATAAAATTCACAAAGATTTCACATATTTTTGTGTTTTTAAATTTAATTAAATGTATTATTATCCCTACTAACAATAATTCATCTTAAGAGGATAAAATGAATAAATATTACTTATATATACTCCCTGTATTATTTCTTTCTTTTCAGTTAATTGCTGACGTTGATACTACTTCAAAAATAAGAGGTTCTGTTAATGTTGAAGGTGCTTCAGTGCAAGCTGTTCATCTTCCAACTGGTACTACAAAAACTGATGTAGTATCCGAATCAGGAAGATTCAACCTAAGCTTCTTGCCGATTGGCGGTCCTTATGAAGTTACTATTTCTGCTGATGGATATATTAGTCAATCAGTAACTATTAATTATCTTTCTGTTAGTGCGCCGGCAGAAGTCAAAGTAAATCTTTTATCATCTGATGACTTAGAAAATGTAGTAGTTACAGCAGCTCAACTTAGTGGAACACGTGTCAGCAGCGGTACTGCGTTATCAAGATATGCTATAGATGGAATTCCAACAGTTTCAAGAAATATTGGTGATTATGTAAAGTTTGATCCTCGAGTTTCTTTTGATGGTGAAAATAACAGAGATGCTGAAATCTCAGTTATGGGAAATAATGCAAGATTTAATGATTTTTCAATTGATGGTATTAGTTTTAATGATCCATTCGGTTTAAATGATAATGGGTTTGCAACAATGAAAAATCCTATAAGCATGGACTTTATTGAAGAAATTTCAGTTGATATTACTCCATATGATGTATCCGTCGGTGGAGCCACTGGTGGTTCAATTATAGCTATTACAAAATCCGGTACTAATGAATTTACAGGGTCTGTTTATTTTTCATCAAGGGATGAAAGTAATGTAGGGGACTTACCAAATGGCTCAGCTCCAACTGCGTTTGATGATGAACTATACTCTTTTACCTTCTCAGGACCCATCATAAAAGATAGGTTACACTTTTTTGTTGGATTTGAATCAAGCGAGTTAACCTCATCAAGTCTATGGGGTACGTCAGACTCTGGAGCTGCAAATACTTGGCCAGTCACTACTGCTGAAATGCAAGCAGTTTCGGATTTTATGTCTTCTACATACGGATATAACACTGGACCATTTAATATGGTCTCATACCCAATGACACAAGAACAAACAATATTGAAACTAAACGGCATAGTAAATGACAAACATAGAGTTGAGTTTTTATATCAATATATAGAAGATTCTTTTTGGGAACTTTATGATAATTACGCCACAGACATTACTTTTAAAACTGGTTGGTATCAAAAACCTATTGAACAAGAAAGAATTTCATTCACTTTATTCTCAGACATAACTGATAGACTTTCTACAAGCCTAAAAATTTCTAATTACGATTTTCTTGAAGATGATGCTCAAGCAGATGGTGGTTATGGTGGATTGTTTCCTCAATTTAGAATTAGTGGCATGCCTGAAAGACATGTTTTATATGTTGGACCTGATAGATATAGAGGGGCTAATTTAATTGACGTTGAGAGTAGCTTAATATCTTTCAAGGCAAATTATGACTTAGATGATCACCAAATTACTTTTGGTATTGATTCAGATAATTCAGATTTATTAAACGTTTTTATTCCTCGATATAGTGGTGAAATTAGATTCGCTAGTTTAGACGATTTTTATAATCATTTTAGTGTCTGGGAAGCTACGGGTGAAACTAACTATACGAGATTAAGAGCTAACATTCCTTCAACTGGAAACAGCTTAATAGTAGATGATCCTGAAATGTTTAGACCAAGTTTTTCAATTGAAGAAACAAATATATATATACAAGATGAATGGCAAGTTAGCGATAGGTTATCTGTTCAATATGGTATAAGGCATCAAGAATTTGAAATACCAGAACAAGCAACCATCAACACACATTTCCAATCTCGTTATGGCGTAATTAATAATTCAACGGTTGATTATTCAATCACTCAACCAAGATTTTCTTTCAACATTGATACTACAGGCTTATGGTTTGGTGATAGAGTTGTAACCTCTTCAATAGAAGGTGGTTATGGTTTATTTGCTGGTAGACTTCCGCGTGTATATTTCGGTAATGCATTTTCACGAACCAATGTTGATTCCGATTATGTTTATAACATTGGTCAATTTGGACCAAGCGCAGGCCCAATACCAAATTTAAGCACTGGAGCGGTTACCGGAATAACAGATCCAAGATTTTTTTGGACAAGAAGCAGCCAATCTGATTATGTTTATGGTCAGAACGGATACAGGTTATATGCATTTACACATTTCACAGATCCAAACTTTGAAGGTCCTTCAACCTATAAATCTAATATAGCTTTAAATCTTCAATTTGCTAATGGGTATGATGTGAGATTTGAATATAATAAAGATAGTGTTAACAAAGCACTTTTGTGGAAAGATCTAAGTTATTCTGAAGAGGGCACCCTTGCTGATGGAAGAGCTTTATTAGATCAACGCGACAATCCATACCTAACAAACACAGGTGAAGGCGGTGGAGAAGCTTTTAGTATTATCGCAACTAAGGCATTTGATAACGGTGTGAGTTTGTATGCTGGTTATACTAATATGGAAATGGAAGATGCTTCAAGAGTAGCGTCTGCCCAAGCTGATTCAGCTTATAATAAGCAACCGCATGATCTAGCTGGTGAGAACTTAAGAGCTGCGCCATCTGACTTTATGGTAGATGATAAGCTTATTATTGGTCTTGACTATACAACACAAATTTTTGGCACCAACGATACAAGATTCTCTGTATTGGCTAATAGAAAATCAGGAAGAAGATATAGTTTAGTTTATGAAACTGGTGATTCTGAAGCTTCTATAACAGATGGAAATTGGGAAGCTTATGATCTGATTTATGTACCAACAGGTGTTAATGATCCAAATGTTGTTTTTGCGAGTGATGCTGTCGCTTCATCTGTTATGAATTTCTTGAATTCAGGATGTGCTGCGGGTTTCTCAGGACAAATCATGACAAGAAATGCATGTAAAGGTGATTATGCAACTAGAGTTGACTTAAGAATCACTCAAGATTTTCAAGTCAATGATGATCAAAAAATAGTGATTTACTTTGATATACAAAATCTTATCAATTTCCTTGATGATGATAAAGGTTGGCAAACTGAAATTGATACAAATTCCGTCAGTAGAGCTGTATCAGTTGATCTTGATCAAACAACTGATTCAGGTCAGCTATATATAACTGGTGTTAATGAAGATGCTGGGCTTATATATTCAACTGACTATGGCCAATCTCAGTGGCAAATGAACTTAGGTATTTCTTATAAATTTTAATTTGTATTATTTTATTAAAAAGAGCGACTAAGTCGCTCTTTTTTTTTGTTAAAATATAAATATGAAATTCAATTCCATTCCGAAATTAAATCTTAGTGATCTTTTAAGTGGCAACAAGCAATCAATTAGATTGCTATCTGAAGCTTTATCAGACCACGGCTTTTTTATAATTTACAATCATAAAATTGATTTACAACTTTTTAAAAAATCTTATCAAATCTCAGAATCTTTTTTTAATTTGGATGACGATTTAAAAACTCAATACGCATTTCCAGAAAATGCTGGCGCAAGAGGTTATACGCCGTTTGCAAAAGAAACTGCCTTAGGCGAAACACAGCCTGATCTTAAAGAATTTTGGCATCATGGACCCGTTATTAATAAAAATTTTGATAACAGAGTAAAAAAAAATATACAAATTGCTGAGTTAAAAGAATTTAATAAGATTTTAGATGAATTATTTCATCAATTAAACAAAGTGGGTATAGATTTACTATCCTCTATAGCATTATCACTAAACTTAGAAAAAGATTATTTTTTTAATTGGGTTGAGCATGGAAACTCTCTTCTTAGACTTATTCATTACCCACCTGTTAATAATGCAAATATCCACCGAGCAAGAGAGCATGCCGATATTAATTTAATTACATTATTAATAGGTGCTGATGAACCAGGATTAGAGGTTAAGCACAAAAGCGGTCAATGGATACCTGTTACAACAGATTTTGATGAAATAGTTTGTAATATTGGAGATATGATGCAGCTTGTTACTGATCATAAATTAAAAAGCACAAGCCACAGAGTAATAAAGTATAAAAATCAAGAAATTAAATCAAGATATAGCATTCCTTTTTTCTTACATCCCTCACCAAACACCATACTTAAGTCTATATATAATAATAAAGACAAGGGCGTGCTAGCTGATGATTTTCTCGATGAGAGATTGAAAGCCATTAAGCTATACTGATACCTATGATTCCATTTTTTGTTCAAATTATAATCGGCTTTTTATTTTTTATTGTTATAGCAATTCCTTTTTCAAATAACATTAAAATTATTAATTATAGATATATATTCTTAGGCATTTTGTTTCAAATTGTATTGGCGCTCTTATTACTTAAAGTGCCTTTTATTACTGATCTATTTTCATATTTAGCCAATGGTGTTTCTGTTTTGCAACAAGCTACAAATGAGGGAAGTAAATTTGTATTTGGATTCCTAGGAGATTCACAAAGCAGTTCAGCTATCATTTTTGCTTTTGCTATATTGCCTGTGATTATAGTAATGTCTTGCATATCTGCTGTTTTATGGTTTTGGGGTATATTACCTTTCATAGTAAATATCTTTTCTAAGATATGCCAAAAACTCTTTAATATAGGTGGTCCTATTGGTTTGGGCTCAGCAGCAAATATCTTTGTTGGTCAAGTAGAAGCACCATTAATAATTAGACCCTATCTTAAAAATTTATCTAAGAAAGAATTATTAATAATAATGACAACAGGAATGGCTACCGTAGCAGGATCTGTCATGGTAGCTTATGTAAATATTCTTGAAGATAGTTTCAAAGATGTAATTTTGATACAACATTTTTTAACTGCATCAATCTTGTCTGTTCCGGCAGCAATTATGTATTCAAACATTATGATTCCCTCAAATGAAATAACAGATTTTGAGAACGACAATGTACCAAAGATTTATGAAAGTACTATGGATGCAATAACAAGAGGTACCAAGGATGGAACAAATATCGCAGTTAGTGTTGGCGCAATTTTAATTACATTTATTGCTTTAGTTTATATAGTTGATTCATTTTTAGGATTAATTCCGTTACCTAATGACATTGAATTATCTCTTCAACTTATACTTGGTTATATTTTTGCGCCTGTAGCATGGTTGATGGGTATTCCATGGAATGAAGCATTGATTTCCGGAAAGCTTTTAGGCATCAAAACTGCTTTAAATGAATTTGTTGCATATCAAGAACTATCACAAATAGAAAGTGGAATTCTTTCTCAAAAATCAATGTTGATTACATTTTATGGTTTGTGTGGTTTTGCAAATTTTGCTTCGGTGGGAATATTAATATCAGGTATTGCCTCAATGGTACCTGAAAGAAAAAATGATTTAATAGATGTGGCTTTTAAAGCTCTCGTAGGTGCAACACTTTCATCTTGCTTTACTGGTCTTATAATTGCTTGTGTTATTTAGTTATTGATAACAATATAAAGATTTAAATAAAAAGCAAATGACAGCCAGATTAAATAGGGTATATAAAGATATGCTGCAACATAATTCACATTAAGCATTTTTCTTAATATGTATAAATTTAAGAAAATTAAAAGAAAAATATCTAACAAAGAAACAATCGGCATATGAAAATAAAAGAATAACCATGACCATGCTGTATTGAAAAAAAGCTGCGCTATAAATAATCTAAAGGTATCATTAAAAGTCAAATAAGCTGATATAGACATTAAGATATATAGTATTGGCCAAACAATACCAAAGATATAACCAGGAGGGTTTAGACTAGATTTATTCAAATTGATATACCAAATATCGTCACCTGTATTCGATGATGCAAATCCACCAATTATTAGAGCAATTAATACAAATGGAAAAACAAGATACTTAGAGCTAAAAAGCAATACTATCTCTTTCTAAAGAATCTTTGAACAGCGGAATTAATGTCTGATAAAAAAGTTGAGCCTTTCGGCCTTGCTTCTATAAAAATATAAAATCCGACAAAAACTGCCGATATTATGAAAACCCAGACTGCGTCATATTCACCCATGCTTTATTATAAATTGTTATAGCCTAATTGTTGTAAATATTTATACTTTTTCAACAATCATTGAGCATAATGAATAACCTGCACCGAAAGATGCAATTACACCTTTTTGTCCTTTCTCAAGATCATTATTTAAATTAAAGGCAAACATAGAGCCAACAGATGCAAGATTTCCAAACTTTTCTAGAGGCAAAGGAACTAAGTTTTCATCAAAGTTATCGTGACCAAGCAATTTAGATACAATAAATTTCACCATTTTTCCATTAGCCTGATGTAGCCAAAATTTTGAAATCTCTTCAGGTGCAAGATTATTTTTTTCAAGTTGTTCAAGTACAACTTTAGAAACTAAAGGACATACTTCTTTGAATACACTTTTTCCATTTTGGTAAAAAAGAAGTTCGTCTTCCGTTTTCTTATCAATAGCTACTCTATTTATATAGCTAAAATCGCTTCTTATATTATTTGAAAATTCAGTTACGAGTTTTCTATCTAAAATTTTAAAACTTTTACTAGACTTGCTATTTTTTTTAATAATAGAAGCAGCACATGCATCACCGAAAATGAAATGACTATCTCTCTTTGTATAGTTAACTCCCGGTGTTGATATTTCTGGATTTATAACTAATATTGTTTCAGCTAATCCTGAGGAAATGTCACTGTACGCATTATTTATCGCAAAAGTAGTTGATGAGCAACCAACTAACATGTCGTACGCATACCCATCAATACCTAATTCTTTTTGTATTTCTATTGCTATTGCAGGATAGTTTCTAGCTGCATGTGATGTGCCAACTATTACAGCATTGATATCTTTAACCTCAATATTAGCTTGTTCAATTGCTTTTTTAGCTGCAATAATTCCATATTCAGCATGAATTGATAAACTCTTTTCATCTTCATTTTTTACGTACGGCATCATTCTATTAATATCAAGGATGCCTTCTTTTTCAATTACATATCTTGTTTTTATGCCTGATGCTTTTTCGATAAATTCAGAAGATGAGTGAAGTAATGGTTCTATATTACCTTTTGAGATCTCATCACTATTTTCACTATTAAATTTATCTACGTAAGAATTAAAAGAAGCAACAATTTCGTCATTTGTTATTTCATGTTCTCCATGCCAAATACCAGTACCGGCAATGTGAATTTCTTCCATAAATGATCCCCTCATATTAAATATGTTTTATCATTATAAATTATGGACAGCATATTAACTAATAAGTTTGATATTTATGAAAATAAATCTTTAAATAAAGACATTAGAGGCATTATTCATATCAGTCATGGAATGGCAGAGCACATTAAAAGATATGAATGGCTAACCCAGAAACTAAATAGTGATGGATTTCATGTAATTTCAATAGATCACAGGGGCCACGGGACTTGGATCAAGAGAGGTGAAATTCCTGGATATTTTAATAGAAAAAATGGTTGGAAGACTGTTGTTGATGATCTGGAAGAATTAATTATAGTTACAAATAATAAATACCCTAATATAAAACAATATTTGCTCGGTCATAGCATGGGATCTTATGTTGCTTTGTCTTTGATTCAAAGAAAAGTAAAATTAAGTGGATTAATATTGACTGGATCATCATTCATTTCACTAAATTTAATTAGACTCCAAAAATTAATTATACAAATTGAAATTTTTTTAAAAAAAGATACGGGCATTAGTGATATTTTAGATACCATGATAATCAAATCTTTTAATAACTATTTTAAACCTAACAGAACTCCAAAAGATTGGATTTCAACAGATGAAGAAAATGTTGATAATTATGTAAATGATCCTCTATGCGGTTTCAAAGTAACTAATAATATTTGGAAAAATCTAGCTGATGGTCTTAAAACAGTTTTTAATCAAAGGTGTTATAAATTGGCTAATAAATCTCTACCTATACTAATTATTTCAGGTGAAAAAGATCCTGTAGGTTCTAATGGTCAAGGTGCAAAAAAACTCAGATTATTTTTATCAAATATTTTTAATAATGTAGATGCAATGATTGTAAAAAATTGTAGGCATGAGGTTTTTAGTGATATAGATAAGGACATAATTTATAATTCATTCTTAAAGTTTATAAAAAATTAAATGATTAAGATTAAAATTCTATTGGTTTTGTTTATATCATTTAATGTTGTCTCTAAAGATATGGTAAGAGTAGATCTTCCATATGAAAATGAAGATAGACATTATTATATATATACCCCAAACACTATAGAAACAAACCCAATTGACCTTGTGATTGGTTTACATGGATATACAGGAACTGCTCTTGGATTTGAGAGAGAAACAACAGGGGGATTTAATAAAGCAGCAGATGATTATGGCTTTATTGCTGTTTATCCCCAAGGAAAATTTTTTTATCAAAAAACTTTTTTTGGGAATGAATTTATTTCTTCATGGAATGATCTAGCAGGCTCAAAATCTTCAGGACCTTTGGGTGAGATATGTTTAGCTAATGCATTTTTTTACGCACAATATAAAAATTGTGGAGACGTTGGAAGGTGTGCATGGGCAAGTTGTGGCGATGATTTAAATTTTATAAAAATTATTATTGATCAACTTAAAACTACAAAAAACATAAAAAACATTTATGTTGTTGGAATGAGTAATGGTGGAATGATGGCTCAAGCATTAGCTTGTGAGTATCCTGAATTATTTTCTGGAGTTATTAATGTTGTTGGTATGCAACATCTTGGTTTGAGCTGCATCCCTGAGAAACCAATAAATTTTATAATTTACGGTGCATCAAAAGACGAAACTGTTCCTCCAATAAATATTAAAGCCGATGATGGCTATTTATATGAACCAATGGATAAAACAGCCAAAGATTGGTCAAATAAATTTCAATGTAGAAATGAAAAAACCTTAACTAATAATGAATTTGATAAGATTATTGAAAAAGAATATTTCGATTGTTTAAATGGAGTCAAAATTATTAGTTTATTAAATACTCAAAGATTTCATACATGGCCTGGGATAGAGAGAAATACTGGATATTGCGCTTATCCAATAGATGAGATATCTGACTATAAGGATATAAGAGAGTCATGCAGTGATATAGAAAATTTTTGGGGTAATAAATACTTACTGGACAAATTATTTTGAATATTTATAAATTTTATACATAAATACTACACCTAATACCTTGAATATGTCGTCTTTTTTAGTAATATAACTAGAGTAGTATTACAAAAAGGGGGATATACTATGTCTAGAATTTTATTAAAGCCGTTATTCGAAAAAAAATCTGATCCATTAACGAACTTATTAAAAGATATTTTTAAGGAAAACAATTTTGCGCTTTCTTATTTGGGAGCACTTAGTTTGGGTATTGGTGTTTCATCAAATATTCAAGCCCAAGACAACATTGAAGAAGTTATCGTTACAGCTGCTAAGAAAGAACAGAATCTTCAAGATGTGGCTATGAGCGTTCAAGCAATATCTGCAGCAGATCTTGATGCAAAAAATGTTAAAGATTTAAGCGATATAGCATTTTTATCACCAGCAGTAACATTAGATGCAGGTGGTCCAGGAAACTCTACTTTTTATATAAGAGGTGTCTCTGATGGCGGTTTTGGAAATCCTTCAGGTGCAGCAACAACAACTGCTTTATATCTCGATGAACAGCCGTTAACCACAATAGGTCAGACCCCAGATCTTCATGTTTATGATATTGAGAGAGTTGAAGTTCTTGCTGGTCCTCAAGGTACACTTTATGGGTCAAGTTCCACATCAGGTAATATAAAAATTATTACAAAAAAACCAGATGTTAGCTCTGTAGACTATGGATTTGATATAGATTATGGAACAGTTAACAGTGGTGATATGGATAAATCTTTAGAAGCATTTGTAAACCTTCCGTTAGGTGATGACTCAGCAATGAGAGTAAGTGCGTATAATTTAACAGATGGTGGATTCATTGATAACGTTCCTTCAACTATGACATTTACTAATTCAGGGGTGACTATAGATAATAACGATGTCGCTGAAGAAGACTACAATACATACGATAAGAAAGGACTAAGAACAAGATTTTCTACATCAATTGGATCAACTGATCTTGATTTCTCTTTTCTAACACAAGAATCAAAATATGGCGGTTCACCAGAAACTGATGAGGCGGATGGACCAAGATCTAATTCAAGATTTATAGAAGAATATTTTAATGATGATTTTGAACAAATGTCTTTAACTATTGCAGGAAACATAAGTGATGATATCGAATACATTTTTACATCTTCATTTTTTGAAAGAGATGTTGAGTATATGTATGACTACTCGGAATATGTTGAATATTATAATTATGATGGACCAACTTATACTTGTGACTATTATGACTATTACTATTACTATAATATTTCAGGTTGCCAAGATCCTAGAATGTCATATATGCAAAATGATAAATACGAGAGAACCTCTAATGAATTTAGAATTCAATCAAATTCTGATTCCGGTTTTCAGTGGGTTCTTGGAGCATTTTCAGAAGATAACAGAAGAGATTATGAAATGGATTACCAATGGCCGGGTTCAAATCCAGGCAATCTATCGTTTGGTGTACCAAATGGTAATTGGTGGAATCTTGATAATACAAGAGAAGAGGAAACTTCAGCTGTATTTGGTGAAGCCTCTTATGACATAAATGATAAAACAAATATAACTGTTGGATTTAGAAATTATGATCAAGACACCGTTGTTGATGCAAAAGATGGATACTATGGTGTATTTGACGGTACCAACAAAGTATATAGAAATAGTGATTCAGGAACTATCCCAAAAGTTAGTGTTTCTTACGATGTTGATGACGATATTATGATATATGGAGTTTACTCTGAAGGATTTAGAGCCAGCGGTATAAATAGAGTAAGACCAGCGCAAACAGCATTCATTCCTGAGCTCTTTGATGCTGATTATCTTGAAAGCCTTGAGTTTGGTTTTAAATCAACTTTAGCTGATGGGAAACTTATTTTAAATGGTGCTGCATATTTTATGGATTGGAATGACTATCAATCCACTCAATATAATCTTGCTTATTCAACTGTTTCATTTGTAGATAATGTAGGAAATGCAGAAATAAATGGTATTGAAATTGACGCTACATATAAGGTAGATGATACTTTAACCTTGAATGCATTTGTAATATCAAATGATCCAACATTATCTGAGGATTATTTTGATGTGTCTGGAGTTCTCCAGGCAAGTTCAGGAAATAGATTAGCATATGTACCTGAAACATCTTACGTTTTAAGTTTAGATAAAGTATTTGAAATTATGGGAAGACCTAGTTATTTCAACTTGGATTATTCATATACTGGAGATAGATATGATTCTCAAGCTAATACTGTTACTTTACCAGAATATTCCATTGGTAATATGAGACTGGGTGTTGAGAACGAAAACTCTTCAATGGAACTCTACATCACAAACTTTACAGATGAAGTTGCGTATTTAACTAGGTATCCTGACTTTAATAACATTAGAAGAACACCTAATAGACCCAGAGTAATTGGATTTAGAATAAGATATAGATATTAGTATTCGTTTAGCAAAGAATTAAGAACTCTTTCTAATTGATCTGGATCTTCAAAGTATGGAAAGTGTCCAGTTCCTTCTAATGTAAATATATCTTTATCATGATCAACGTTAGCAAAAATAGCATTGTCAGGGTTAAATCTGGCTAGTTTATCTTTATCACAAAAAATAAATTTTATATTTTTTAATTTTGCTATACCTGTATCAGAAAGTCTAAATTTATTGCATGACTTGAGATCAATAGAACTAATCTCCTTTTCTGTTTGATTAAAAAGTCTCTTTAATGGATATAGTTTTATTTCTCTTTCTGGATCACCTTCAACAACTTTAGTCCCATAAGGTGATTTTATTTCTCCCTTCGATCGGCCATAAAAACCTGAACCTTTAACACCAAAACCAGTTGTTTTAATTTCCACATCTGGCAATTTATAAACTCCATATTTCATTAAGAATTCTACTGCTTGGTCTAAATTTCCTTTAGCAAAATCAAGTAACATGTCACCAACTAAAAAAGGATACGCAATATTCATACAAAAAGTCATTTTATTTTTGTACTGTGTAGATAGATCGAGAGCAACTAATCCACCCCAACTATGTCCTGTGAATATTACCTCAGGCAATTTAAGATTATCGAGAACTTCAATGCATAATTTAGTATGACTTTCTACATCATAAAAAAGAGGACCAGTAGTATACCCATGACCTGGAAGATCAATAGCTAGAATATTAAATTTATCTTCTAAACCACCAAACTTAAACATTGATAAAATTCTATGATCCATCCCAGCTCCTGGTATAAAAAGAATACTAGTTTTAGATGCATCTATATCTTTTTTACAATAAATATGAACTTTATGATTTTTTAATTGAATAAACATTTTTAATTATTGAGTATATTAAAAGCATATTAATAAAAAGCAATGGAACTGATGCAATTACCATTATCCATTTAAAAGCATCAACTCCTCCCATGAACATTAAAAGGGTGGGTTGAACTACCAATATAATTGCATAGACAACTCTTAAGCTTTTTGAGCTAGCTTGTTCAGAGCTTTTCATAGAAGCTCCTGCAAGAACATATGAAGTTGAATCATAAGTAGTGCATAGAAATATAATGCAAATAATTAGAAATGCTATAAGAATATATTTTCCAAACGATAGTGTGCCAATAGTTCTAACTATTATCTCTTCTCTAGTTTGTAGAGAGTTTGATATTAAATCTGGTGCATTATAAGTATTACTTTCAAATAAGCTTATTGATAGGTTAGATAATATTGCCATGCTAAATATACATCCAAAACCACCAATTAATATGGTTCCTAGTATCATTTGCCTTAAAGATTTATTGTTAGAAATATTTATAATGAATGCTCCTACCATCGGAGCAAGAGCTAGCCACCAAGCCCAGTAGAAAACACTCCAATCTCTGCTGATTTCAGTTCCAGTTGCTGTGCTTAATTCAGGATATTTTTTCATCATAAAAATAAAGCTTTCAAAAGAATTAGATAATATATAGCTTGTTGGACCGAGTATAAAAACAAGAAATAAAAAAATAATCACTAAAATTACATTGAAATTACTAAGTTTTTTAATGCCATTTTGAATACCTGCATAAGCACTTGATCCAAAAATAGATAAACATAAAAAAATAGTAAAAAAGTCTAGATAAATACTTTTATCAACAGAAAAAACTTTAGATATTAGTGTTGATATGAGCGGAAAAGATAATCCAAGTCCTACTCCTGCTCCACAGATAATTGCACCTATAAAAACTATATCTAATACAAGCTCATTGAATTTATTTTTTACATTAAAAATACCAGAAAATGTAAGTTTAGATTTTGGACGAATACTTAAAGAAAGAGCAAACGCTACAGCTGGTAAACAATATATTGCCCATGCAGTAAACGACCAGTGAAATAATGGGTAGACTCTCGAATACGTAATCCTCTCTTCATAATCATAATCATCAAGAACATTATAATAATCAATCCATTCTACAGTAGACCAATATAGTAATGCTGCACCTATGCCTGCTGCAAATAACATTCCACCCCATGAGAAAAACGAGTGACTTGATTTATTATGAATATTTATTTTTATTGAACCGTATTTTGAAAGGGCAAGACCGATTAAAAATAATAATAATATTAAGCTTCCATAAACGTAGTAATTTTCAAATATTGTAGATAAATAAATATATGCTTCGTTCAAGGCTATCGTTGTTTCTATAGGATTGTAAAGAACAAAAAATGTAAGAATTAAAGAGAGCAAAATTGTTATACTTATAGTAGTTTTGTTCCACTCAGGGTTTAATTTTGAAAACATATGACTTTAGAGAATAATATAAAAGCTGCTTTTAAAAATGCTGTTGATTATTTTAATAATAATAATCTAAATGAATCTATTGAACAACTTGATGAAATCTTAAAAGTATTTCCAAGCGACGTTAAATCATTGTCATTGCTTGCTGATATCTATGTAAAAAAAAATGATTCACATAAAGCATTGAATTTTATTAATCAAGCTTTATTTTCTAGTAGCAATAAACAAATTTTATTAGAAAAGAAATATAAAATTTTAAAATTTATCGGTGACGAAATTAACTCTTTTTCAATTTTAGAAGAGTTACATGAAAAATATCCATCAATTAATACTGCTAGAGAAATCTCGAATATACATTTATCAAAGGATAACGTTGATGAGGCTGATAATGTAATTCAAACTTTTTTTGAAACAAATGCTAATTATTCTGAATTATATAAAGGTATAAGACATGCAAAGGCTGGCCGATTGAAGCTAGCGGAAGATGTCTATAAAAAAATACTTAAAGATGATAAAAATAATATTGATGCGCTTAGGTTATTAGGTTTAATTGCATTTAGAGCTAAAAACTATGATCTAGCAGAAAAATTATTCACAAGAGCTATTTCTATTAATCCATATTTTTCTTTAGCTTGGGATAATTTAGGAAAGGTATTTAGAGTTCAAAATAAGCTGTCGAAATCTAAAATTGCTTTTAAGAATTTATTAAAAATTGATCCAAATAATTATGAAGCATTAGTTTCTCTTGGTACTTTATATGTAAAACTTGCTGAATACGAAAAGGGCATAGATTGCTATAAAGACTCTTTAAAAATAAATCCTTCAAACGCTCGTGTTTTTCTGAGCATGGGACATGCGCTTAAGACTTTAGGGAAACGTAAAGAATGCGAATCTTCTTATCATAACGCAATAAAATTTTATCCTAATTCAGGTGAAGCATATTGGAGTCTTGCCAATTTAAAAACTTACAAGTTTTCTGATGAAGAAATTGAATCCATGGAAACAAGTCTTACTCATGAAATACATCCTGATGAGAAAATTCAAATGCACTTCGGCCTTGGTAAAGCTTATGAATTTAATAAAAATTTTAAAAAATCTTTTTTTCATTATAAAGAGGGTAATTGGTTAAAAAGGAAATCAATTGAATACAATTCAGAGGATAATAAAAATAATACTGATTTGCTGATTAATTTTTTTTCAGAACACGCAGCAAGCATTAACTTAAAAAGTGGTTTTCAATCAAATGATCCAATATTCATTCTTGGTCTGCCAAGGGCAGGATCAACATTGCTAGAACAAATTCTTGCATCTCATTCTCAAATTGAAGGAACACAAGAACTTCCAAATATTATGGGTATTGGAAGGCAAATCAAACTAATTAATGATTCAGAAAATTACTTGAATAATTTATTTAAGTTATCAAATGACGATATATATAAATATGGAAAAATGTTCATTGATGATACACGATGGGCTAGGACCAACAAACGCTTCTTCATTGATAAGATGCCTAATAATTTTGCGCATATTGGGTTAATAAAAATGATATTACCAAATGCAAAAATAATTGATGCCAGAAGAAAACCTATGGATGCGTGTTTAAGTTGTTTCAAACAGTATTTTGCAAAGGGCCAATTATTTACTTATGACTTAGATGATATAGCTCGTTACTATAAAGATTACAAAAAATTAATGGATTATTGGAATAAATTATTTCCAAACAGCATTCATACTGTAATGTATGAAGATGTTATTCTAGACTCAAGCAATGAAATCAAAAAAATATTTAATTTTTTAGAACTAGAGTTTGAGGATGAATGCCTGAACTTTTATAAATCTTCTAGACCAGTCAAAACTGCAAGCTCTGAGCAAGTTAGACAACCTATTTATAAGAATGCATTAGACTACTGGAAAAATTTTGATGATGACTTAAGCGATCTTAAAAGGCATTTTAATAATGATAACTAAAACATTTGAATATCCAGTATTAAAAAGAGTTGAAATAGACTCGGCGAGATATTATCTTGATTCATTAGGTAATCCTGTACCAAGTGTTACAACAGTGCTATCAAAAACCTCAAATAAATCTGATGGCATTGATCAATGGAAGGTTAGGGTTGGCAATGAAGAGGCTGAAAGGATTATTAAGTTAAGTACTGATATAGGATCGGCTGTTCATGAAGCAATAGAAAATTATTTAAATAATACACTTTGGGATAAATTTGAAGATAGTTTAGATCAAAAAATAGCGAAAAAAATTTCTCAAAAGTTTATAAAAGACGGTTTAAATGATATATCAGAAATTTGGGGTCTTGAGGTCGGATTAATTTTAGACAACCTTTATGCAGGAACAGCAGACTGTGTTGGAATTTATAAAAATAAAGAAAGTATTATTGATTTTAAGACAGCAAAAAAAATTAAAAAAAGAGAGTGGATAGAAGATTACTTTCTTCAGTGTTGTGCCTATGCAAATGCACATAATGTTATGTTTAATACTAAGATAGAACAGCTAGTGATATTAATGGTTGATAGAGATTTAATTTTTAAGGAGTTTCTAGTCAAGCCCATTGAATTTAAAACTCTTACTGGCAAATGGAAGTCAAGACTTATTAAATTCAATAAAGAAAAATAAATATGAAAATGAAACAAATAATAGCTATTGGAGGGGGAGGTTTTGGTCGCTCAATTGTAGAGCTTAAAATTGAAAAGTATATTTTTGAGCAAGCATCTATGGCTAAACCTAATATATGTTTCATACCAACAGCTACAGGCGATGACCAAAATTACATTGAAAATTTTTATAAAGCATTTGATTCCTTAGGGGCAGAAACCTCTCATATTAATTTTTTTAAAAGAACTATAGATTTAGAAAAACACATAGCTGGTCAAGATATTATTTTTGTTGGTGGCGGTAACACAAAAAGCATGCTCTCTGTTTGGAAAGAATGGAATTTGGATAAAATTTTACTAGATGCATACAAAGAAGGAACAATTATGAGTGGAGTAAGTGCAGGTGCTATTTGTTGGTTTGATAAAGGAATCACTGATTCATGGGCACACGGACAATCTATTATCGAATGCTTGGGTTTTGTTGATGGTATTTGTTGCCCTCATTATGATGAGGAACCAGAAAGAATACCTTTTGTGAAAAAATCATTAAGTTCTCATGAAATTGAATCATGTATTGCCTTGGAAGGATATTCAGCTCTTCATATAATAGATGATATTCCAACAAAAATAATAAGTTTTAAAAATAATAAAAAATGTTTTGACGTCAGACTGCACGAGGATAACATTTGCACAACTACAATAAATGATGCAGAGTTAGTAGTATTATGAACCCTGGAAGCATTTTATCTTTATTATTATCATTTGTATTATTAATAATTGGTTTAAATTGGTTTTTTAATCCATTGTCTGCTGCAAATTCTCTAAATATGAATTTGTTTGATGGATATGGTTTAAATACACAAATACGTGATTTCACTTCACTTTTTTTAGCTACATCTATCTTGTGTTTTATTTCGTTTATTACAAGACAGTATCAGTGGATATTTGCATCTGGAATTATTTTTCTAACAATAACCACTTTACATATTATCGTTAGTTTATTTTATGAAGCCCCAATAAGTGTGACGTCACTCATTGCAGAAATAATATTTTTTGTTATTGCATTTGTAGCATCTTATTACTTTAAATTTAAAGATACTTAACAAATTCACGCGAATTTATTTTTGGTATATTTTTTTGTTTACCTTTATTTTTACCAACATATATAAAGCCTATAATGGTTTGATTAGGCTCAAGACCTAACTTCTTATCTACAAATTTATTAAATGCAACCTTTCCTGTTCTCCATATTGAAGAATATTTCAATGCATTAAGAGCTAAAAGAATATTTTGAACAGATGCGGCTGTTGATAGCATTTGTTCAATTTTCGGAACTTTTGGATGTTCTTTATAAGTATTTACAGCTGCAATAATCATGGGAGCTCTGTATGGAGCATTCTTATATTTATCAATATTTTTTTGATCTACGTTTTTAGAAGCAAACTCCTCAAAAATTTTTGAAAGCTTTTCTATACCTTTATCTTTGATTTCAATAAATGATGTTGGTCTTAGCCATGCATGATCAGGTGCTCTAAGAGCTGCCTTATAAATATTATTCATTTCAACCTTAGTTGGATATGGCTCTTGAAGCAATCTAGCAGAGTTTCTTTTTAATATGTTATCTAGTTTTTTCATTTTTATATTAATATACTGTTATTAATAATATAAGGACTTATTATGCTGATTCAAATAGGATTCATTTTAATATTTGTTGTATTCGCAATTTTAATAGCTAAAAGAATTAATTCCAAAAAAAATATTGATTACATATATGAAGATGAAATGGATAAAGATGAACTAGATAAAATTGATGAAGAAATCAATTAAGTTTATAACTCATCCTCTAGAGACTTATACAGATTTTTAATAGCAAAAATAACAATTATTGCGAAAGGAACTCCCAAAATAACAACTGATGTTTGAAGAGCAACCAAACCACCTGCTTTAAGTAATACAGCAGCAAGAACACCTAAAAGGATAGCCCAAGTTGCTCTAGTAAAAATTGGAGAGTCATCATTAATATTAAATTGTTTTTTTGAGGAAAGCATTGATGCAACTAGAGATCCTGAATCTGAGGAGGTAACGAAAAAAGTTACAATTAGGATTAAAGTAATTATTGATAATATTTTAGATAATGGATAGGCATCATAGAGTGAGAAAAGCGCAACTGGAAAATTATTAGAAACAATTTCACCTAAATTAGATGTTTCATTAATAACTTGATGTATTGCAGCATTTCCAAATATGCCCATCCAAATAAACACAATCAATGAAGGAACAAAGAGAACACCAATTACAAACTCTTTAACAGTTCTACCATAGGATATTCTTGCTATGAATAAGGATACAAATGGAGCCCATGCAAACCACCATGTAAAGTAAAAAAGCGTCCATCCATTTTGCCAAGAGCTCGTATCATATGCTTCGGTATAGGTTGCCGATTGAATAATTGAATTTAGATATGCACCAAAGTTTTGTACAAGCGAATTAAGGATAAAAATAGTAGGACCTAATGCAAAGACCACAAGAAGCATAAATAGGGCAATTATCATATTAACTTGAGATAGTCTTTTTATGCCCTTATCAAGGCCTAAACATACACTTATTAAACCTATAAACGTTATTACTATAATAATAATAAACTTATTTAAATCCGACTGAGCAATGCCAAAAATATGCTCAAGTCCAGCACTTATTTGCATTGTTCCAAGACCAAGTGAGGTAGCAACGCCAAAAACAGTAGTTAAAATTGCTATGATGTCTATGAATATTGAGAGAGTTTGATTGCTTGTAACTTTATCCCCAAGTAACGAGCTTACTCTAAACGGTAATTTTTTATTATAAGACGTGAAAGCAAAACATAAGCCAAGTGCTGAATATACTGCCCATCCATGAAGCCCCCAATGCAGATTAGCTAAACTTATAGCTTTTGCAGCGTTATAAGAACTATCACCGTCAATCATTTTAGGAAATGAAGATAGATGCATAACAGGTTCGCCAACCCCGTAAAACAACAACCCAATACCAAGACCCGCACTAAATAACATTGCTATCCAATTAATATAGGAGTAACTAGGAACAGCATCATAACCACCAAGACGAATATTCTTATATTTAGTAAATATTAAAAAGATCGAAAAAATTAAAAAGCCATTCGCTAAAAGTATTATTAACCAACCAAGATATTCTGATAAAAATGTTTGTAAGTTTGTAAATAAAATTTCAGATAATTCTGAATTTAATGATACAAATACAGTTATTAATATTACAGATAATACTGATATAAAAAAACGAGCTTTATTTATATTTTGCATAATTTTTAATGAATTGTTTAACTAGTGAAACATATTAATAATAAATTTTCTAGAAATCAGACTCTTTTTTAAAGGTACTTATAAATTTGCATCGAATTTTATAAGTGTTATAGTATATTTAGACCGATTTAATGAAATTGCTGGTCTATAAATAAAGCTAAAATTCTCCAGGGGGAAACTGGGGGTTACCAGAAAGCTTATTTGTATATGCAATTTAATATTAATTATTATATGAGGGGTCATATATATGTTTAATTTAACTAATACAAAAGAACAGCTTAATAAGGTTCTCAATAAAGTATCTTTAGGTGTTTTAGGTTCATTTGCAGCAATTGTTCCGCAAACTGCTGAAGCACAAGATCGTCAAATCGAAGAAGTAGTTGTTTCTGCTACTAAGAAAGACGAAAGCGCATCAAAGATACCAGTTACTGTTACAGCGCTAACTGAAGAAACATTAAAGGAAATGAATGTATCTAACTTTGACGAATACATTGAATACCTTCCAAATGTTACAAACGCTGGTAGGGGTCCTGGACAATCAACTATCTATATTAGAGGTATGGCTGTTGATCCTGTTAATGTCTTTTTATCAGCCGCTCAAGGATCAACTCCTAACGTTGCTTTGTACTTAGATGAGCAACCATTGCAAGTTCCAGGAAGAAATTTGGATATTTATATTGCTGATATGGAAAGAATCGAAGTCTTACCTGGACCACAAGGAACATTGTATGGAGCAAGTTCACAAGCAGGTACTGTAAGACTTATAACAAATAAGCCTAAATTTAATACAACTGAAGGTGGAATAAACACTTCAGTGTTTGAAACAAAAAGTGGTGATGTAAGTAGATCATATGATGTTTATTTCAATGCACCTTTAATTAGTGATGAATGGGCGATAAGAGGCGTATTTTATAATGCTAAAAATGGTGGTTATATTGATAATGTTCCAGGAACATGGAGTGGTGAAGGTAGAGGTTCATTCCCATCAGGTGGAACAACTACTTTTGAAGTAGATGATAACGCTGCTTTAGTAGAAGAAAACTTCAATGATTCAGAATATACTGGTTTTAGAATTTCTTCAGCTCATTCTATAAATGATGATTGGGAAATGCTTATTACTCATTTAGATCAAGATCTGAGTGCTGACGGTGTTTTTGATTATGACCCTGCCAAAGGTGACTTATTAGTAAGCAGATTTGTTGAAGATACTCTTGATGATTCATTCTCACAAACTTCATTAACTCTTGAAGGAAGATTGGGTAAACTTGATGCTTTATATACTGGAGCATATTTAGATAGAACTTCTAATCAAACTGTAGACTATAGTGGTTATGCAAATGTTGGTGCATGGTTGCCATACTATGTATGTAATGCATATGTTTATACATTATGTGGTTCTGCTACTGTTCAAGTAGATTTAATGGATAGTAATGAAAGAACTACCCATGAGTTTAGGGTATCTACAAATGAATTTTGGGATTCACCAGTAACTTTTACAGCAGGTGTTTTTATTGATGATAGTCAATTAATTACTCAAAACGATTATGGATACCTAGGTACACTTGATACTCCAGCTGCTATAGCAGGCTGGGGTGCATATTATATTGCTAACTCACCAATACCTGGTGCATATGCTTCAAATCCAAATCCAAGACCAATGCAATACAGATTCTTTAATGATATTTTAAGAACTGAGGAGCAAACTGCATATTTTGCTGAAGTTACTTATCCATTATCAGATAGACTTGATATAACTGTTGGTGCTCGTAATTATGATTTAGATGTTGACTTTAGAGGGCAATCTAAATTTGGTTATAGAGGAGCTAATGTTGCAAATGGAAGAGACTATGATGCTGGAGTTCATGGAACAGAGCCGCTAAATATGAGTGATACCATAACTAAGGTTACTGTTAGCTTTCAACAAGATGAAGATACTCTCTATTACTTTACAAGATCAGAGGGGTATAGACCTGGTGGATTTAATAGAGGAGGTCTACTCGCTTCAAGAAACGCAGCATATGCGTCACCTCCATTAACATATGGAACAGACGATACTATAAACACAGAGTTTGGTGTCAAAACAGTATTGCTTGATGGCTCAATGAGACTTAATGCAACATACTATGATGTTGACTGGTCTGATATTCAAACATCAAGATTTGATCCCGTTAATATTTCAATATTAACATTTATAGAAAATGCAGCTGACGCATCAGTTAGTGGTTTCGAAGCCGATGTATTATGGTATCCAACTGATAATCTTACGTTATCAAGTGCCGTTACTGTTAATGATACCGAGGTTACACGTTTAAAAGCTCAAATTATTGAAATTGCACCTGTAGGTAGTCAGCTACCACTATCACCAGAGGTTCAATGGAATTTAAGAATGAGATATGACTCAGAATTTGGAGGTAATCCAAGTTATACACAAATAGCAATAAAAAGTGCTGATGAATCCTTTAGTTCACTTGAACAGGAAAAAAGATATCAACAAGATGCATACAAGATTCTTGATATGGCTTGGGGTATTCAAGTAGGAAACACAGATGTAGAATTTTTTGCTAGAAATGTCACTGATGAAAGAGCTCAACTATACTTTAATGACCAAGATGATATTCCTAGAATATCTACTAATAGACCAAGGAATGTTGGTGTTAGAGTATCATATAGTTTTTAAGATAAACTAAAAAATTAAAAGGCCAGTTTATTCTGGCCTTTTTTTTATTTAACATGGAAGAAAAAACAACATTTAAAGAAGCTGAGACCTTAATTAGAAGTAGAAAATTTAAGGAAGCTCTCAATTACATAAATAAAAAAAGAAATAAAATATCGAATAAAGATTTTTTTTATTTAAGTGCTGTCTGTAATCGTTACCTCGATCATACTAAAACAGCATTAACTTGTTTAGATCAGTTAATACAAATTGCACCAGAGTATGGAAGAGCTTATCAAGAATTTGGTCATATATATCTTAAAGAAAAGAATAAAGATATGTCATTGAAGGCGTATATGCGAGCAGTAAGGCATAACCCATCTCTTCATGCTTCTTGGTTGGGAATCCTAGCTCATGAAAATATCACAGATTCATTACGAGAATATGCAGAAAAAAATATTTTTTATCTTAAGAATCTTGAACCAGAATTAAAATCTGTTCTGAGTTTTATTCATGAAAGCAAATTAGCTAAAGCTGACAATTTATGTAGACATTTTTTGA
Organism: SAR86 cluster bacterium; assembly: GCA_023703615.1. Lineage (NCBI taxonomy): Bacteria > Pseudomonadati > Pseudomonadota > Gammaproteobacteria > SAR86 cluster bacterium. Next base: position 555,574 of record CP097971.1, read on the forward strand.
TTGAAAATCCTCATCATATTGAAGCAATGAGATTATTGGCCAAAATTGGTTCAGAATTATATATATATGATGATGCTGAGTTCTTGCTTGAAAGTTCAATGTTATTTGATCCAACAAATGTTCAAGTTAGATTTGATTACATAACTATTTTAATTAAAAGACAAAAATATGGTGAAGCATTAAAACATGCAAAAAATTTATATAAAGATCATCCAAGCAACTCAAATGCTAAAAAAGCACTCGCAACGTGTCTTTTTAGAACAGATGGTTATAAAGAATCACTTGAGTTATATGATTCAATTCTTGAAGAAGAAAAAAATAATACAGATATTTATCTTTCAAAAGGACATTTATATAAAACATCTGGAGATATTGATAAAGCAATTTCTTCATATAAAAAATGCTATGAAATAGATAGATATTTTGGTGACTCTTATTGGAGCTTAGCTAATTTAAAAACCTATAAATTTACAGACAAAGAAATAAAAAATTTAACTAAAATGGTATTAGATGAAAATGTATCCAAAAATGAAAAGATATTTATGCATTTTGCATTAGGTAAAGCTTTTGAGGACCTTAAAGACTATCAGAGTTCATTTAACAACTATCATTTAGCCAACAAACTCAAAAAAGAATCATCTTTATTTAAATACCAAGACTATATAGATGACTGTAATAATCAGAAAACTGTATGTACAAAAGATTTATTTAGTACAAAAAATGAATGGGGTTTTACATCAGATGAGCCTATATTTATCCTTGGTTTGCCAAGAGCTGGTTCAACTCTCATCGAACAAATCATCGCATCTCATTCAAAAGTTGAAGGAACACATGAACTACCAAATATAATCTCTACCGCACACAAATTAAATCAAAGAAGAGTTCAAGATATTAATTCAAAATATCCTGATATTTTGTTAGCTATGTCAGAACCTGAACTAGAAGTGATAGGTAAGAAATACATCAATGACGCTAGAGTTTTCAGAACAGACAAAGAATTTTTTATTGATAAAATGCCAAATAATTTTAGACATATTGGTCTAATAAAATTAATCTTACCTAATGCAAAAATTATAGATATAAGAAGAAGCTCGATGTCAGCTTGTTTTTCATGCTATAAACAACTTTTCGCAGAAGGCCAGGAGTTTACATATGACTTTAAGGATTTGGCAATTTATTATAATGAATATGTTGAGTTAATGGATCATTGGAATAATGTTTTGCCAGGCAAAATTTTGTCAATTAAATATGAAGACGTAGTAATGGATCTGGAAAATTCAGTAAAAGAAATTTTAGATTATTGCAAATTACCTTTTGAGCAAAATTGCATAGAGTTTTACAAAAACAAAAGATCTGTTAAGACACCAAGTGCAGAACAAGTAAGACAACCTATTTATCAAAGTGGACTTAATTATTGGAAAAATTATGAATCTTACTTAACTGAATTGAAATCAAACTTAAAATATTGATTAATTTTAAAAATAATTTAGGATAGTAAAAATGGAAAAATTATTATGATAGAAATTATTTTAATAACAGGTATATTTTATTTACTTCAACTTTTAACACCGATGACATTATCATTAACTAAAGTCTCTATGTTTGATTTTTTATCAACAGCTAAAGAGCCAATTAGTTATTCAGACTCAGCACTAAGAGCACAAAGGGCCTTAAATAATTTTAAAGAATCACTTCCGTTCTTTTTAGTAATTTCGGTATTGTCAATACTACTCAGTGTAGACAACACAGCACTTGCAAGCAATTGGTTGATAGTAAGAGTAATTTACTTATTTTTAGCAATAATGAACTTTTATAAGTATCCTTATATTAGAACACCTCTTTGGTTTGTCTCAATAGGTATTTTAATTTCTATGGGGTTAAATTTAGTTGCATAAAAAATGCGACCTTTATATTTGAGGGGATAACAAAGGTCGCATTACTGTTTTAAGAGCTTTAAAAGGGGGATTGCCTAGATTGCTCTATATCAAAGTCCTATTAAACTTTGATATTATAATTAGATAATATATGTGAAACATTTTTATGAAGAAAATGTCACTTTTATGTATATTAATGTGTCAAATCATATATTATTTTACAGTTACTAAAAATTTAAAATTTAAAATTATTACTATGAACTTACAAAGAACACTTTTATTATTTTTTATTATCGTTATACCCTTAGAAGCAGTTAAATATGACAAATTAAAACCAAATGTTCTTTATGATAGAGCAGTCAAATATCTTGATAACGAAAATTTTACAAAAGCACTCAAAGCTTTAAAAACTTACACTAAATCTCAACCGAACGATGCTGATGGTTGGAATTTATATGGTTATACATCAAGAAAAATGGGTAAATTTGATAAAGCAAAAATTTATTATGATAAGGCTCTTGAAATTGATCCTAACCACAAAGGAGCGCTCGAATATCAGGGTGAGCTATTTATACAAACAAACAGAATTGATTTAGCATATCAAAACTTAAATAAACTTGATGAACTATGCCCGAACTCATGTTTTGAGCTTGAACAGCTGAAAGAATCATTATTAAAATATAAATAAAGTTGTAACCATTAAGATTTTGTAAAGTGAAAAAAATAATCATCTTTTTTATTTTTATAATCTCATCTTTATACCTAATAACCGACGAAATAGTTTTCCCTGAAGAATATTCTTATGGAGATAATATTTCTCAAAAAATTGATTTGTATAGAGGAAAATCAGATAAAGTTCTTGTTTGGATTCACGGCGGTGGATGGTTGTTTGGTAACAAAAGAGCAGAAAGATGGATAAATAGATTTGAGAATCATTTTGTTGACAATAAGGATCATAATGTATTTATGATAGGTTACAGAATTGGTAGAAATACTGCTCCAAATGCAGTTGAAGATGTTTTATGTGCTTATAATAAAATTCTTGAAATTAGTTTTAGTGAAGGCTTTTCAACAGATGATGTAATTGTTGCAGGTGCTAGTGCTGGAGGCCATTTAGCTCTTCTTATTGGTTTATATGATCAAAGAAACGTCAGTTTATGCAAGATTAATAATAAACCAAAGGCGGTAATAAATTTATTTGGTATAACTGACATAAAAAAAACTTCTGACTATTTAGATGCAGAAAAGTTTTTTACTGCATTAAACTATGTTAAAACCTGGATATTACCAGATAAAGATCTTGAAAAAATTTCACTTAATTATTCGCCAATCAATATGACTGTTATTAAAGCTCCAAATTTTTTAACTATACACGGCACCAAAGACTCATGGGTGCCATATAATCAAGCAGTATTACTAGACACTAAACTTCAGGAAAATCATAAATTGTTAACTATTGATAATGGACGACATTATAGATTTAGTGAAAGTCAAAATGAATTAATAAGAACTGAAATAAAAAAATTTATTGATATTAACTATAATTAAATCAATATTTAATTAAGAGCTCGTTCAACTCTTCTTGTTCCTCTATGAACACAGCTCAAGTTTGAAGTATCATTGTCAATAAGAGTAATTATTTCATGATTAAACATACAAAAATTCTGAATAAGATCCGTAATATATACTTTACTGACGTCAGCTTCTAAGAAACTTGTTACTGATAGAATGTCATATTTTTTACATTGTACAATTTTTTCAATTGCATAATTATAAGGATCAAGAGAGTTTTGAAGTCTTTTGGTAATAATCACTGAACACTTATTATCAAAATCAGCATATGTGTATGCCGACAGAAATAAAAAAGAAAATAAAACAACGAAACTATAAATTTTATTTATCATAAACAATATTAATTATTATATACTAATGGCTTAATGATTATTAAGGATACAACTTCATGAAAAATTATCTACTCTCAATATTTATTATATTTTCTTTCAATGTTCAGGGCGATTCTGAATCTAATAAAGCATCGATTGATGAAATGTACAAGAACTTTCAAAATGGTTCGTTAGACAGCTTTATAAATCATTATGTTGATTTGATGGATGAAGATTTCACTAGATGGAATGGAAGATATGTCGGGCTTGGCTTTACTATCAATCAAGATGATATGACAGTTATTAGTGCCGAAAGATCACCTGCTATTGATCATTTTAAACCAGGAGATAAGTTTATAACTGTCAACGGTATAAAAGCTGAACCAGGTGTTGATAATTTACCTTTTAAAGGCGCTGTTGGTGGAGTTGTGGATGTTACTCTAGAAAGAGGTGGCGAAATAATAAATGTTTCCATGAAGAGAGCCGTTCAAACACAAACATCTTCAAAGGATAACATGGTTGCAGGTTTTACAAATTGGTCTGAAGAAGGCTGGTCAAATAGGCCTAAAATGAAGACTATTAACCCTTTAATAGCTGAAGATAATGAAGTTTGGGGTTCTTTTGAAATGCTATGGACAAATGCAGAGGGAAGAGAAATTAGTATGTGGACTGTAGAAAGATTTGTATTTAATGACAAAGGACTTCTTACTTTACATGCAGACTTGAGTGAAGATTTATTTGTTGCTGAACAAAATGGATATAGTTTATCTTTAGAATAATTCTTTTCATTTAATTTAATATATTAATTGTGAATGACTTTAATTCATCAAATGATTTTGGTTTTGGCACACAAATAAGAAAAAGTCCTTTTTTTGATTCAACTGTAAAATGGGGTGCCAAAGGTTTCTCAGTATACAATCATATGTATATACCCAGAGATTTTGGAGACCCAGTTCAAAATTTTTGGAACTTGATAAATGATGCTATCTTGTGCGATGTTGCTGTAGAAAGACAAGTACAGATTAAAGGACCAGACGCATCTAAGTTTGCTCAATTAATAACATCTCGTGATCTTTCGCATATGAGAGTAGGCCAGTGCAAATATGTGATATTAACTAATCAATTTGGTGGAATTTTAAATGATCCAGTTTTAATAAGAGTTGATGAAGATTGTTATTGGTTTTCTCTAGCTGACAGTGATGTATTATTTTGGGTTTTAGGAGTTTTAAATAACACTAATTATGATGTTGATATTTCTGAACCTGATGCATCTCCATTACAACTTCAAGGACCTAAATCTCGCGAAATAATGGTTTCGTTGTTTGGTAAATCTATAAATGAATTAAAATATTATTGGTTTAAAACATACGAATTAGATGGCATTAAATTATTAGTTTCAAGAACTGGTTGGTCTAGTGAGCTTGGCTACGAAATATTTCTTTTAAATTATGATCAAGGTAATGAACTTTATGAAAAAATTATGAGTTTAGGTAAAAAGTTTGGTCTCAAACCGGGTCATACATCAACGATAAGAAGAATAGAAGGTGCTATGCTTTCATATCATGCAGATATGGACATAAAAACTAACCCCTTTGAGCTTGGTCTTGATAAATTCATAGATTTAGACAAAGACATAGATTTTATTGGTAAAGCAGCACTAATAAAAATTCAAAATGAAGGAATTAAAAGAATACAAGTAGGTTTAGAGATAATAGGTGAACCATTAAGTGGACCTAATACAAGATTTTGGGAGATTATAAGAAATAATAAAAAAATAGGAAAAATTACATCTGCAGTATTTTCACCTCGACTTGAAAAAAATATAGGTTTAGGAATCATTGATATTAAATATTATAAGATCGGTAATGAATTTGAAGTCAATTCTGGTAAAAGATTATTGAACTGCAAGGTCGTTGAAAAACCATTCTATGACCCAAAAAAAATGATAACAAAATCTTGATATTTATCTATAAATACTAATAATAACTTAAATGAAGATTGAAGCATTTAATCCACCACAAAGAGTATTAATGGGGCCGGGTCCTTCTGACGTTAGCCCTAGAGTTCTTTCAGCCATGGCAAGACCAACAATCGGTCATCTTGATCCATTATTTATAAAAATGATGGATGAAACAAAAGATTTACTTCAATATGTATTTCAAACTAAAAATCAACTTACTTTTGCGGTATCAGCACCAGGTTCAGCCGGCATGGAGTGCTGTTTTACGAATTTAGTAGAGCCAGGTGATAAAGTCATTGTATGTCAAAATGGTGTTTTTGGTGGAAGAATGAAAGAAAATGTAGAAAGGTTTGGTGGTATTGCAATTATGGTTCAAGATGAGTGGGGTACAGCTGTGGACCTTGAAAAATTAGAAAAAGCATTAAATGAAAACCCAGATGTTTGTTTGGTTGCATTCGTTCATGCTGAAACATCAACCGGTGTTAAATCTAATCCGAAAGAAATTGTTAAAATGGCAAACGATCACGGTTGTCTCACAGTTGTTGATACAGTAACAGGTTTGGTTGGAACACCTTTTAAAACAGACGAGTGGGGCATAGACGCTGCTTATTCTGGTACTCAAAAATGTTTATCAGCTTCACCTGGCTTATCACCAATTACATTTAGTGAAAATGCCGCAAATAAAATTAAAAATAGAAAAACTAAAGTTCATAGTTGGTTTTTAGACTTAAATCTAATTATGTCATATTGGAGTGGAGAAGGTGCAAGAGCTTATCATCATACAGCTCCAATAAACTGTCTATATGGATTGCATGAATCATTATTAATAGTAAAAGAAGAAGGTTTAGAGAATTCATGGGATAGACATATGAATAATCACGTTATTCTTCGTGACGGATTAAATAATATGGGTATAAATTTTCTGGTAGATGAAGACGATAGGCTTCCTCAGTTAAATACAATACATATTCCCGATGGTGCAGATGATGCAAAAATAAGATCAATTCTTCTCAATGAATATAATCTAGAAATTGGTGCAGGTCTTGGAGCATTAGCAGGCAAGGTATGGCGAATAGGCTTAATGGGAAACTCATCCACAAAAGAAAATATTGAATATTGCCTAAATTCTCTTAAAGCTGTTATTTAAATTGATAAAACTCATAAACTCGATAGAATACCAGTTTAGTGTAGGAGGGATGGCAGAGTCTGGTTTATTGTAACGGTCTTGAAAACCGTCGTGCCTTCATCGGCACCGTGGGTTCGAATCCCACTCCCTCCGCCAATTTTTAAAAATGAAAAATAAATTTGCAAAATACTTAACCGAAGCACCCCCATTTTTAAAAATATTTGGTCTTTTAGATTTATATTATGATGATGAGAACGAGTTCTTTGTTTGTGAATATAAACCAAATGAAGACTTAACTCACTCAAATGGCACAATTGTTCAAGGTGGTTTTATCACAGGAATGCTTGACTCAACGATGGCTCAATTTCTTATCTTTAAATCAAAAGCAACCATGTCACCATTAACCTTAAATATTAATGTTAAATTCTTACTTCCATGCAGACCTAGTATGGTAAAAGTAATAGCAAGCATAGAGAGAGAAGGCAAGTCTATTATTTTTACAAATGCCAAAATGTTTCAAAATAAAGAACTTATTGCTACAGCATCATCAATTAATAAGCTTATTCCAAATACAAATAATTAATTAAATGCCTAAAAATGTATTTTATGAGGTTACTGAAAATGATCTTTATAAATTATTAAAGGACATTAAACCTGATTTATCTTTTGATAAAGATTTAACAATAAGAGATGTTGATTATACAAATTTAAACAATTGGGCTGCTCATCCAAAATTAAATAATGAGCAATTTTATATACCAAATAATTCCTATAAAACTACAAAAAAAAATGACATTGATGTTTTTTTTATTCATGGAACTGGATTCTATGGAAAAGAATGGAATTTTAATATGAATAAAGAATCAGCCGCTTATGAAAGAACAGAAATTATGATGGCAAATCAAGCATCTGTTTTTAATGACAGTTGTAACATATATGCACCTGAGTATAGGCAAGCCACTTATTTTTCATTTTTTGATAAAGAGACTAATGGCATTAAAGCATTTGATTTAGCCTATCGAGATATAGAAGAATCATTTGACTGTTTTATCAACCAATTTAACAATGGGAGGCCTTTCATTCTAGCAGGACATAGCCAAGGAGCTCTTCATTTAAGTCGTCTAATACATAATAAAGTTCTAAATAATAAACTTAAAAATAATCTTATTTGCGCTTATCCAATTGGTTATATCTTGCCAGAAATTTATTTTAATGAAATTTATCCAAATATGAGTTTCTCACATTCATACAATGATACAAATTGTATTGTAACTTGGGCAACAATTATGCATGGTTACAAAAGAACTTGGCAAAAAGTTCCCTTATGGAAACCCTCAGGATGGTCCTCACAAAAAATGAATCAAAAACTTATATCAACAAATCCATTTTCATGGAATGATGATGTTAATTGGCAAAAGCCTAATAATTCTCATTTATCAACAATGATTAAAACTACAAATTATAATTATTTAGATAGACTATCTCAGAATCATTCGGGTGAAAAGAAATCTATAGTCCCTTCAGCAATACAAGATTTTCAAATAAGAATTAATACTAAAACAGGATTAATTGAAGCAAAAGGTGATTTAATTGATCGAATTAGTAAAGTACAATACTTCACTGGTGATCTTCATAGCTTTGATATATCTCTTTTTTGGGGATCTTTCAGACAAAACATTAAAGATAGAATTAATGCATTTATAAAATGAAAAATAATTTAAATATTTTTACAGAGGGATATGCTCATAATAAAAATATCGATATATTTTATAGAGATTATGGGCCTATTGAGGCAAAACCAATATTATTAGTTCAGGGGCTAGGTGGTCAGTTAACTTATTGGCCTGATCATCTGCTTGAATTTTTAATTGAAAACAATTACAGACCGATCGTTTACGATAATAGGGATGTTGGAAAATCATCTCGCATGAGTTCGACTCCAGTTACATGGATAAATTACTTAAAATATTTTGCAAGAATACCAATCAAATCTGAGTATTTGATTGATGATATGGCAAGTGATGCCATTGCTGTATTAGATCATTTAGAGATTTTTGAAACACATTTATTGGGTCTATCTATGGGGGGAATGATTGCTCAGATAGTAGCATCAAATTATGGAGATAGAATTTCATCTTATACTCAAATTTCTTCAACTCCATACACACCATCACCATGGAATGGTCCATCAAGAGAAGTTAGAAAGTTATTAATGTCTAGATCAAAAGCATACAAAGAATCTATTGATGAAAGAATAAATCGAACTGTTAAAGTTGTCTCAAAAATTGGACTCAAAGATTATGAATTTAATACACCTGAATTCCAAAAAGAACTATTAGATAATTTTAAAAGAGGTGGTGATGACAGAGGATTTGGAAGACACATAGCAGCAATATTAGCGTCAAAAGATAGATTGGATAAAGTTAGTAATATCAATGTGCCTACGTTAATAATTCATGGGGAAGATGATCCTTTGATTAGGGTTAAAAATGCTAAGGCTTCTCATAGATTAATAAAAAATAGCAAATTAAAAATAATTCCTAAAATGAGACATTTAATTGAGCCACCTGTATTTGATAAATTTAAATTAGATTTATTAAAACATTTGCATTCTACATAAGTGTTATCTAATTCATTTAAATTTAATTACTCTATTGGTGCTATACCAAATGGTGTCAAAGTAGATACCTTTACATTTTTTCTTCTATTTTTCTATAGTAATATTATTGGTTTAAACCCAGGTCTTGCTGGACTAGCAATTTTCATTGCGTTATGTGTAGATGCAATTACAGATCCTCTTATGGGGACAATATCAGACAGGACCTCATCAAGTTATGGTAGAAGACATCCTTATATGTTTTTATCGTTCATTCCTATGTCCATTGGTTACATATTATTATTTGCTCCTCGTCAAGATTGGAATATGTCTCAGGAAGATTTATTTGTATGGATGACGATCTTCACTATTTTAACAAGACTAGGTATGACACTTTTTGATATTCCTCATAGAGCCTTTGGTGGTGAAATTACCAAAAATTATGAAGAAAGAGCTTTGTTAATGTCTTGGAGAGAAATGATTTCCTGGATTGCAGGATTGGGAAATGCTTTTATTGGTTATGGAATTTTTTTTACATCAACTCCAGAATATCCTAAGGGACAATTAAATCCTGATGCTTGGCTGCCATTTGCAATCACAGGTGCAATTCTAATGATTTTCTCAGTTCTTTATTCATCAATATCAACAAGAAATGAATCTAAAAATTTATCAAAATGGAGAGGGTCTATTAGTATTTATGATATTTTCAATGAATTAAAAATAGCTCTTGGTAACAAGTCTTTTATAGTATTTTTCTTTGGAAATCTATTTTTGTCTCTAGCATGGGGACTTTCAAACTCATTAACATTATTTGTTAATACTTATTTTTGGGAGTTTGAAGCATCACAAATTAAATATTTTTTACCTGTATACCTAATATCAACATTGTTAGCTTTTTACTTTACACCTAGATTGGTAAAATTTTTAGATAAGAAAAATATAGTTTTATTAAGTATTTTTGGTGTTGCATTTTTCGCACCAATACCACTTTTAATGTTTAACCTTGGATATACACCAGAAAAAGGTACTTTATCTCTAGTTTTATTCATAGCCTGTTTTCTAGTATTTTTAATAACATTTAATGTTATTGGTAATATGACACGAGACTCCATGATTGGTGACATCGCGGATCAAGTAGAGCTTGATAGTGGAAAAAGACAAGAGGGGGTCTTATTTGCAACAGTATCGTTCATGCAAAAGTTAAATACAGGCATTGGATCTTTTTTCGCAGGTCAGGTATTAAATTACATAAATTTTGATAGATCAAACAATACACCTGAACAGGCATATACCTTAGCGATTATTCAAGGACCAGTGGTAACCTTATTATTTATGATTCCATTAATAATTTTTCTTTTTTATAGACTTACAAAAGAAAGACACACATCAATTTTAAGAAAGTTAGACATTAAGAAATTATAATAGGAATGGTTTTTTCAATTCTTTTCCACAAATTTTTATCGCTTTTGTTTGCTTCCTTTAGTGAATAATTTTTTAAAAAATCTCCTATTAACAATTTGATTGATTCCTTATTTTCTCCTTTATTAAATTTATTTTTTAACATATCTAATTGAATTAATTTTTTTGTTTCTAAGTCTTTTTTTGGTGAATCAAGACCAGCCATCATTTCTAGTCTTATGCATATTCTGAGAAGTTCATCATAATTACTTTTAGCATTGTTCTTACAATTTTTAATAGCATTTTCAATGCTTTTAGGAAAATCTGATATATTTTTATTGTTTTCGAGGTTTTTTAAAATAGAAATATAATTTTGAATTTTTTGATTTTTAGAATCAGCAATTAGTTTTGATTTTTTTGTAGAAATATCATTTATAAGATTTTTATATTCTTTTAACTTATTTAATTTTACAAATTGTGTTAATTCTTTTTCAATATTATTAATATCGATATCACCGTTATTAAATTTATTATGCAAATCCTTTAATAAATTTATTTCATTTTTAACAGCATCTTTTTTTACTTTAAAAAACTTATCTCCAGCCTCATTAAATTTATCCCATAGTTTCTTATCATTCTTTCTTCCTGCACTACCAATTTTTTTCCAATGGTTTTTAATATCATTAAATTTCTTAATATTTAAATCATTGTTATCTGAATTGATTTCAGTTACCTGACTAATTAAAGATTCTTTTAATTTAATTACTTTAATCTCGTCTTTTTTAATGTGCTCATTAATAGGTCTCTTTGCTTCGTAATAGCTTTTTTGTAAATTATTTATATCTTTATCTAGAACTGGTGCATATTTTTGCCATTTTTCATAAGTATTTTTTAGAAATAATATTAACTCTTTAGTCGATGGCCATTTATTAGAGCACTCATTAGTATAATTATTGATTTCATCTATTATCATTTCTCTTTTTTTAGCATTTTGGACTTTAATCTCTTTAATTTCATCAAAGTATTCTTTACAGGGAACCCAAGCTTTATTTGTTAATTCTTTAAATTTATTCCATTGATCTCTTGAAGCTGGTTTGCTTGTAAGATCCAATAATTGCCATTTTGTTTGGATGCTATTGATATTATGTGCCTGTTTTCTTGGCTTTTCGTTTGGTTTTGATATTAATTTTTTAACATCATTAATCAACTGTTCTCTTTTAGGATTTGCGGCAAAAGATGATATATCGTCATAGTATCTGGATTGCCCAATAGCAAAGTTAATCTTATGTTTGAGTTTATTAGGAATTTTATTCATATCCCTTGAAATTTTGATTACATTCTTGAGAATCTTTTGTGCATTTTTTATTTTTCCTGTAGAAAATAAATCTTCAGCTTCTTCAAGATGTTTAAATAAATCTTCAGTAGTTTCCACATTAATTCCTTTTGGTGTTTATAATTATACTAAATGAATAAAAGAATTCTAACAGGCATTACAACTACTGGTATACCTCATATTGGCAATTATTTAGGGGCTATAAAACCGGCACTAAATCTCAGCAAGGAGTATGATGAATCTTTCTTTTTCTTAGCTGACTATCATGCAATTATAAAAAATACTTATTCTGAAGATATTTCTAAATCTGTTGAATCGGTAGCTCTTGCATGGCTTGCATCTGGTTTAGATGTTGAAAAATCCTATTTCTATAGACAGTCTGATATTCCAGAAATACTTGAATTGAGTTGGATATTAACTTGTGTAACTGCTAAGGGATTAATGAATAGATCGCATGCCTATAAAGCAGCAACTTCTCTTAATACGAAAGACGTTGATAAGGGAATTAATATGGGCTTGTTTTCATATCCTATTCTAATGGCGGCTGATATTTTAATGTTTAATGCAACTCATGTTCCTGTAGGTTCTGATCAAAATCAACATTTAGAAATGACAAGAGATATCGCAAACAAATTTAATCATATTTACAAAAAAACTTTTGTTTTACCTGAGCCAATTATTCAAGATCTTAATGATACGGTTCCTGGAATTGACGGAAAGAAAATGAGTAAATCTTATGGTAATGTTATTCCTTTGCTTTCTTCAGAAAAAGAATTAAAAAAATCAATCGCAAAAATTATAACTAATTCTCTAGAACCTGGTGAAAAAAAAGATACAAAAAATTGTACCGTATTTAAATTATATTCATATTTTTCAAATGAAGATCAGATTAAAGAGCTTAAGGACGATTATATGAATGGTATAGGTTGGGGTGATGCAAAAAATAAGTTATATCAACTTATTAATAATGAGATTGCACCAATAAGAGAAAAATATTTAGAGCTAAAAGATAATAAAAAACTTATCAATGATCTTTTCTATAATGGATCAACAAAAGTTAGACCCTTAGCGAAAGAAGCATTAGATAATATAAGAGAATCTATCGGTATTTCAGATATATTATAATGACTCTTTCTGGATCATTATGGCTTAAGATTGGCTTATTTTCAGTTGGCTTGGGTCAATCATTTGTTTTTGTTATTGTTCCTCCACTTGCTCGAGACCTAGGCCTATCAGAATTTCAAACATCTTTAATTTTTGCAGTTTCAGCATTGGCATGGGCATTAACTAGTGCTTCGTGGGGAAGATTAAGTGACAAATATGGCAGAAGAAATATAGCAATGTTAGGTCTCATTGGTTACGCGCTTTCATTGATAACTATGATTACTCCTCTTTTTCTTGTTGAAAGAAATATATTAGATGTAATTTTTTTATTTCCTCTCTTAATATTTGGTAGATTATTAAATGGACTTTTAGGTTCAGCAACGAGACCTGCTTCCTTTGCATATATTGCAGATATTACAACGTCATCAAATAGAACTGTAAAATTTGCTAGGCTGGAATCAAGTTTTTTATTAGGAACTGTCATGGGACCATTAATTGGCGGATTCTTGATTTTAATTACAAAAGAAACACCATTTTATGTATTTAGTTTTCTAGCAATTATTGCCACATGTGGAATATATTCTAGCGTTGATAATTCATCAAAAGAAAAATCAAATTCTTCAAAGACAAGTAAAATATCATGGTTATCAAATACCGTGTGGCCTTTTTTATTAGTTGCATCAATTGGAAGTCTTTGCCAAGCTTCTTTACTTCAGTCCATAGGCTTTTATGTATATGATATTTTTTCTTATCTTGATAGATTACCAGTTATAGTCAGTATGACGTTTGCCTTATTAGCAATATCAACTATCGTTAGCCAATATATTTTTACAGATTTCTATCCTCTTAACACAACCAAACTATTGTTATGTGGAGTTTTTTTAATAATATTATCTTTTTTCATTATGGCATTTTTTAATAAAATTTTAATTTATTACATATCTATAGTTATTAATGGTTTAGGCGGTGGAATGCTAAGGCCAGGCATATCATCAGCTTTGTCCTTATCACAAAATCCTTCTAACCAAGGTTCAGCAGCGGGCTACCTTGGATCTGTATATCCTATTGGACATATGTTAACACCATTTGTAGCGATGCCCATATATGCTCTAAATCCTGCATACTTGTATTATTTCAGTTCAATCTTATGTATTGTTTTAATTATATTTATAATAGTGCATCCAATTTTTAAAAATAAATATTAGATATGAAAAAAAGTTTATTAATTATTAACTTAGGAACTCCGAATACTCCATCTTATTTAGATGTTTTTAAATACTTGAGGGAATTTCTATCTGACGAAAACGTCTTAAATATAAATCCTATATTAAGATTTATTCTAGTAAACTTTATAATATGTCCATTTAGATCATTTAGTTCTTCAAAGATTTATAAAAAAGTTTGGGATTCAAAAACTGGATCACCACTTCTTTACAATACTCAAATGTTGGCTGATAAGCTTTCAAAAAAATTACCTTCAATGGATATCGAATATGCAATGAGATATCAAAATCCATCTATAGAATCTAGGCTTAATAAATTATTGTCATCAAATCCTGATGAAATAATTATATTGCCATTATTTCCTCATTATGCAGCAGCTACAACAGGGTCGGTTTTTAAAGAGATTGCAAGATGTTTATCAAAAAAATGGGTTGTACCTAAGATAACATTCATTAATCAATTTTATGATAATTCTAAATTCATTGATGCTTGGGTAGATAAAGCTTCAGCATTTAATATGGATAATTATGACAAAATAATTTTTAGTTATCACGGTGTACCAAATAGTCATGTAGATAATGTATACCCTGATTCACTTTGTATGGATAATAATTGTGAAGATGTGATTACCAATGAAAATAAATTTTGTTATAAAGCTACCGTCTATGAAACAACAAAATTAATTGCTAGGAAGTTAAATATTGATGAATCCTCCTATGTAGTAACTTTTCAATCTAGACTTACTAACAAGTGGTTAGAACCTTTCACAGATAATATCTTAAAAGAAATGCCTACTAAAGATGTTAATAAAGTACTAATCTTTTCGCCAGCTTTCACAGCTGATTGCCTTGAGACAATAATTGAGCTTGGCGATGAATATAAAGAATTATTCATTGAGTCCGGTGGAGATACATTAGATTTTGTTCCGTCATTAAATTATTCTGAAAAATGGACTGACGCAATTGTTGATATCGTTTCATCTAAATCAGATAATAGCTAAATGTTTAGAAAAGATTTGCTTAAAGATAAAAGAATTTTAATTACTGGCGGTGGAACTGGTCTTGGAAAAGAGATGGCATTTCATTATGCAGAACATGGCGCTCATTTGTTTATATGTGGAAGAAGGCTCAATATGTTGGAGGAAACTGCCTCAGAAATATTTAAAAAATTTGGTACAAAAGTAGAATGTAAAGTTTTGGATATAAGAGCTTCAAAAGACGTTGATGACTATATAGAAGATATTTTTACAACTGGTCCACTTGATGGACTGGTAAATAATGCAGCAGGTAATTTTATTTCACCAACAAAAGATCTTTCACACAAAGGATTTGATGCTATTGCTAATATTGTTTTTCATGGAACTTTTTATATAACACATTCAGTTGGAAAAAGATGGATTGATACAAACCACAAAGGAACAATCATTTCAATATTAACTACATGGGTATGGACTGGATCACCATATGTTGTTCCATCAGCAATGTCCAAGTCTGGTTTAAATGCTATGACTAAGTCGCTTGCAGCTGAGTGGGGAAAGTATGGCATAAGAGTCAATGCTATAGCACCAGGACCATTTCCTACTAAAGGAGCGTGGGAAAGACTAAATCCAGGTGACGAAGATGAAGCAATGATGGGCAAGGTGCCTTTGGGAAGAACTGGTGAAATGAATGAATTACAAAATCTTGCAACATTCTTAATGGCTGATGGTTGTGATTATTTAACAGGCCAGACTATTGGTATAGATGGAGCTCAATATCTTACAGGTGGGGGAACTTTTTCTGAATTAGACAGATTGTCAGATTCAGATTGGGAACAAATGAGAAACATGATAAGGTCAGCAAATAATAAAGATAAAGCAGATAGGAAATAGTATGGAAAATATTGAAACAACTGATTCTAAGATGAATGACGTGCTTGAAATGCAAAAGGATTATTTTATAAAAAATGGTCCACCTTCACTTGAATTGAGAATTGATAGATTAAACAGACTCAAGAATTTAATTCTTAATAACAAGACAGAAATAATAAAATCAATTAATGATGATTTTGGAAATAGGTCAGACAATGCCTCTTTATTGAGTGATATATATATGATCATTCAATCAATTAGTTATGCTAGTAAGAATTTAAATCATTGGACTAAGTCAGAAAAAAGATCGTCGAATTTTCCATTTAATTTATTCGGAGCAAAATCATACATCCAATATGAACCCTTAGGAACTGTTGGTATGATTTCGCCATGGAATTTTCCTGTTAATTTATCATTAAACCCACTTGTTGCTATTTTTGCTGCAGGAAACCAGGTTATGCATAAACCAAGTGAAATAACACCAAATACTGCTGCACTAATTAAAAAACTATGTGATGAAAATTACGATG
Organism: SAR86 cluster bacterium; assembly: GCA_023703615.1. NCBI lineage: Bacteria > Pseudomonadati > Pseudomonadota > Gammaproteobacteria > SAR86 cluster bacterium. Next base: position 572,451 of record CP097971.1, read on the forward strand.
AGCATGAGCTTGCAACATTTTTAGGTGGTCCAGATATTGGAGAGGAGTTTTCAAATCTCAAATTTGACCATTTGTTATATACTGGAAGTAGTAATGTTGGCAGACACGTAATGAAAGCAGCATCTAATAATCTAGTTCCAGTGACTTTAGAATTAGGAGGAAAGTCTCCAGTAATAATTAGTAATACTGCTGATATTAAAACTTCTGCAAAAAGAATAATGTTTGGTAAAACACTTAATGCAGGTCAAATATGTCTAGCTCCAGACTATGTAATAGTTCAAAAACAAGTAAAAGACGATTTCATAGCAGAGGCAAAAAATGTTGTAACTGAGTTTTTTCCAGATATAAAAAATAATAATGATTACACTTCAATAATTAATCAAAAACACTATGATCGAATAAATGAATTAGTTACAGATGCAAAAGAAAAGGGTGCTAAGGTTATAGAAATTAATCCAGCTGATGAAGATTTTACCCAACAAGAGTTCTATAAAATACCACCAACTCTTATAGTAAACGCAAATGATAGTATGAATATCATGCACGAAGAAATATTTGGACCAGTTCTCCCAGTTGTTTCCTATGACGAATTAGATGAAGCTGTTGAATTAATTAACTCAAAAGATAAACCTCTTGGACTATATTATTTTGGTAAAGATAACAAAGAGCAAGCAAATGTTTTATCAAAAACCTCATCTGGCGGCGTAACCATAAATAATGTTGTTGGACATATACAACAAATGGATCTTCCTTTTGGCGGTGTAGGAAATTCTGGAACAGGCAGATACCAATCTCATGATGGTTTTAAAAATTTCTCAAATGCTAGAGCGATATACAAAGATGTTGATTCAAGATGGGATAAATTATTACTTGGAGCTATAAGGCCTCCTTATAAACAAAGCATTGAAAAAATATTAAAAGTATTAATGAAATAATTCATTGTGATTTCTTTGCCGTTTGAACTTGCTCTTAAATACTTAAAATCCAACAAGGGCGGATTATTCTCTTTTACATCAATACTAGCAATTGTTGGTCTATGTGTTGGTGTCTCAAGTTTAATTATTGTTACATCTGTAATGAATGGTTTTGAAAAGGAATTGCAAAATAGAATACTTGGTGTTGTTCCCCACACATTAATAACATCAAATGAACCAATTCAGAATTATGCATCTATTATTACAGATCTTGAAAAACAGGATAATATTTTACAAGCATCACCGTATATATCATTTCAAGCCATAAGCTCATCTGAATATTCGAATAGAGGCGTTATGGTAACTGGAATTGATCATAAAAAAGAAAAATTAATATCCATAATTCCTCAATACGTCATTGATGGATCAATAGAATTTTTAGAAAAACCTAACTCTATAATTATTGGTTCATGGTTAGCTGCCGATTTAGGAGTTTTCTTAGGCGATAAAATAAATATAACCACAACAGATATCAAAACTTCAATTATTGGCTCTTATCCAAAATCAATAGAAGTTGAAATAGTTGCTATTTTTGAATTAAGGGCTGAAATAGATCAATCTCTTACATTCATTTCTCATCAAACAGCTCAAAAATTAAAAGGATTAGATACTAGTACTCAAGCAATAAGATTAAAAACTTCTAACTTATTTGATGCAGATAAAATCTCAATAGAAGCTATATCAAGTCTTGATAGATCAAATCAAGATTTTGGTTATATTTCATGGAAAGAAACACATGGAACATTGTTTGAAGCAATTAAATTTGAAAAATTATTAATAGGAATGATGCTTTTTTTAATAGTATTCGTCGCATCAATAATGGTTCTGTCTACAATCTTAATGACAGTTAAATCTAAAGAAAAAGAAATAGCTATATTAAAAACTATTGGTACAGATGACAAAACTCTAATATTAATATTTTTTTATCAAGGACTTATCATCAGTACTATTGGAGTTTTTATAGGTATATTAATTGGCCTATTAGTAACACCAAATATTACCTACTTGGTTGAATTTATTGAAAATATTTTAAATAGAAGTCTCTTGGCTGAATATTTTATAAATTATTTTCCTTATAGTTTTAATAATTCTCAAATCGTGACAGTTGCATTTTTTTCACTACTGTTTGGAATAATTTTTTCTATAATTCCAGCAATAAAAGCAACAAGCATAATTCCAGCAGAAATTCTTAGACATGATTAATCTCGAGGCAAAAGATATTTCAAAGTCATTTTTTATTAAACATGATGAACTTAAGATACTTAAAAATATTAATTTATCGATTAATCAAGGTGAGCTAATAGCAATTACAGGCGCATCAGGATCAGGAAAATCTACCTTATTGCATATTCTTGCTTCTTTAGACTCTCCAACAACTGGCAGTGTTTATTTTAAAAACAAACAAGTCAATAATATGTCTAAATCTATGTTAAGTAGTATCAGGTTGTTGAACTTTGGTTTTGTTTATCAATTTCATCATTTATTGGCTGACTTAACTGTTTTAGAAAATATAATATTGCCAGGAAAGATCTTAGGTACAAAAAAAGAAGTTTTATTGGAATATGCATATTTTATTATTAATTTTCTAGATCTGGAAAAAAGACTAAATCATTTACCTTGGAAATTGTCTGGAGGTGAAAGACAAAGGGTTGCTGTTGCAAGAGCATTAATTAATAAGCCTAATATTATTTTTTTAGATGAACCTACAGGCAACTTAGATATTAAAAACTCAAAAATTTTACAAGAACTAATTTTAAAAATTGCCAAAGATGAGAATATTTCGATCATTGCTGCTACTCATGATCAAGATTTTATGACTAAGTTTAAAAAACTATATAAAATAGAGAATTCTAATCTTTATGAGGTTGAAAATGTCTGAATTTATAATAGCAGGAGGGCCGTTCATGTGGCCTTTGCTGATTTGTAGTGTTTTGATAATTTCAATAACAATTGAAAGGTTGTGGTTTTTACAAAATAGATTGGTGCAACCCAAAGGATTAACCAATCAAATCATAAACTTGTTTCATAAAAATCTTATTTCAGAAAAACAATCCTTAGAAATTATGCAACTTTCATCCCTTGGATATCTTTTAATAAATTGTATTAAATATAAAGATTTACCAAGAGAAAATTTAGAATCAAAACTAGAAGAAAAAGCTATTGAGGTTAAGTATACCCTTGAAAGAAATCTTACAATGCTTGGAACAATTGCAATGATAAGTCCATTACTTGGTTTGTTAGGTACTGTAGTTGGAATGATAACAGCTTTTACTAGCTTGACTGAAGTATCAGGTGCTAATCCTGATTTATTAGCATCAGGTATTTCCCAGGCATTAATAACAACTGCGTTAGGCCTGTTTATCGCTGTCCCAGGTTTAATACTTCATAAATATTTTGAACAAAAAGTTTCATATCACTTAATAGCACTTCAAACGGAAGTATCAAACTTTATCGATGTTATTAATAAATGAAATTCCTTAATCAAACTAAATCTAATTTCAGTATTGAAATAACACCTTTAATTGACATCGTTTTTTTATTAGTAATTTTTTTTGTTGTAACGTCTAAGGTTGGAGATTCCCAATTTTTATCTTTAGATTTACCTAAAACTGAATCATTTAAGTACAACTCTGTCCAAACCTACAATGAAATTACTATAACATCTGAGGGATCTGTTTATATTAATGATAATTTTCAAGATATAAATAATCTTGAAATGATTGAATCTTTGATATTTGATATTAATAATGATAAATCAATTATCTTAAGTGTTGATGCAAATGCATTTCATTTGTGGGTTATTCAAATTATGGATATTTTAAATAAAAATGGTTTTAATGAAGTTCAAATAAGAACTCTTGAAAAATGAAAAAAAGTGATCTTAGAAGACTATTTGAATACACATTAAGATATAAGATATCTTTTTTTATAAGCATTATTGGTTTTATTTTATTTGCATCTGCAGATATTGCAGCAGTTGAATGGATTAGAAGAATTATTGGATATATTAGTTCAGATGAAACTAATTTTAGTTCAATATTGGCTTTGTCATTAATTTTTATTGGAATTGGAAGAGGTGCTGGATTTTTTATTGGGAATTATTTTATGTCTAGAGTAGGTTTTGGAATAGTTCATGATATGAGGGGCGAGCTATTTAAAAAATTACATTCTTTACCGAAAAGTTATTTTGACGATAATCAGTCTGGTCAACTTATTAATAGAATTACATTTACCACAACACAAGTATCAGGCGCTGCCTCTAATGCGGTAAAAACCATTGTTAAAGAAGGTTTTTTATTAATTGGTTTATTTTTCTACTTGTTGTTTCTTAATTGGAAATTAACATTATTATTAATTGGTACTGCACCGCTAATTGCAATAATTGTTTACTTTGCTGGCAAAAGATTAAAAAAATTAGCCACAAGAATTCAAACAGCAATGGGTGATGTTACGCACATAGCATCGGAAGCAGTTGATGGTCATGTTGAGATCAAATCATTTAATGCAGAAGAATACGAAAATTCTAGATTTAAAGATGCCAATCAATCAAATAGGAAGCAAAATTTGAAGTTAGAAGCTACTGGAAATCTTGCCACTCCAATAATACAGATATTAGTATCAGTATCATTATCATTAGTAGCATATTTTGCACTTGGTCAACAGCTTGGTATAACATTAGATCCTGAAACTTTTGTTGCATTTTTTTCTGCTGCTGGATTAATGGCTAAACCAGTAAGACAACTATCAAATGTTAATATTGTTATTCAAAAAGGACTAGCCGCTGCTAGTGAAATTTTTGAACAACTTGACCAAAATGAAGAGAAAAATCTTGGTGAATTAAAAGATCCTATCATGGGTAATATATCCTTTGAAAATGTTTCTTTCTCCTATGATTCCAGTAAACAAGTTCTTAATAATATTAATTTTGAAATTAATACAAATGATACAGTTGCGATCGTTGGTAAGTCTGGCTCGGGAAAAACTACTCTTGCAAATCTTATTCCTCGTTTTTATAACAATAATTCTGGAAATATTTTTATTGATGGAATACCTATAGATAAATATGATCTCGAATATTTAAGATCTTCTATATCTATAGTTAATCAATCTCCAACATTATTCAATGACACAATAGCTAAAAATATTGCCTATGGTGATAAAAATATAGATTTTGAAAAAATTTATGAATCGGCAAGGTTGTCTGGTTGTACAGAATTCATTGAAAACTTACCAGAAGGCTTTGAATCAGAAATTGGAGATGATGGAGTTTTATTGTCCGGTGGTCAAAGACAAAGATTAGCAATTGCAAGAGCATTTTATAAAAACTCTCCAATCATAATTTTAGATGAAGCTACTTCATCACTTGATTCAGAATCTGAACTTATTGTTCAAGAGGCATTAGAAAAATTAATATCAGACAGAACCACTATTGTTATCGCTCATAGACTATCAACGATAGAAAATGCCTCAAAAATTTTAGTCCTTGATAATGGCAATTTGGTTGAATCTGGTTCACATAAGGAATTATTAAATAGTGATGGTATATATAAATCACTCTATAAAAATGCATTTGAGGATTCATCACCAAGTAAAGATACAAAAAATAAATCTAATCAAATACTTGTTCCTACTTATGAAAATGAACCATCTTCTAGTTTTGTTATAGATAGCTGGTATAAAAAAAGTATTTGGCTATACATCCTTTATCCTTTTTCACTAATTTTCTCTTTTTTAATAAAAAGTAGAAAACAAAGAATACTTAAAAATACAAAATCTACATATAGATCAAAGATACCATTAATTGTCGTTGGTAATATTAATATAGGTGGAACAGGCAAAACTCCATTAGTAAAATATTTAGCACAAAAACTAATTGATCATGGTTTTAAACCAGGGCTCGTGAGTAGGGGTTATGGAGGCAAATTTAAAGAAACATTAAAAGTTGATATGAGTACACCAGTTAAAAAGACTGGTGATGAAGCACAGATTTTATCAAAACTAAATGTGCCATTTTATATTGACAAAAATAGGGTTAGAGCAGTTAAAAAACTAGAAAAAGAAAATGATTGTGACTTAATAATTTCAGATGATGGTTTGCAACATTACAAAATGCAAAGAGACTTAGAAATAATAGTTGTAGATGGGAATAGGCGTTTTGGAAATAACTTATTATTCCCGGCAGGACCCCTAAGAGAACCTGTAAATAGACTTAATGATGCAGATTTTATTGTTAATAATGGCGGCCCAACTCAAGAAAATGAATACTTAATGAGTATCACTCCATCAAAATTTGTTCACTTAAAATCTGGTAAATCCTACTCGATTGATAGTTGGCCTATGCATAAACAAGTCCATGCCATAGCAGGATTAGGTAATCCGGGTAGATTTTTTGACTTATTGGAGCGATTAGGGTTTGATCTAATACGCCATCCATTTCCTGACCATCATAATTTTAATGAAAATGAACTACATTTTCTTGATCATTTACCCATTGTAATGACTGAAAAAGATGCCTCTAAGTGCAAAACAATTGATAACAATAAAATTTGGTATCTTGCAATCGAAGCTGCAGTAAATGATAAGTTTATCGATTCAGTTATAGACAATCTATCTTTAACAAATTCTTCAAATGAATAATGATATTTTTATCATTATTCCTTCTCGAATTGGATCTACAAGACTAAAAAATAAACCACTTGCAGATCTGAATGGCAAAACTTTAATTCAGAGAGTATTTAACAAAGCAAAAGAAGTTACCAATAATGTAATTATAGCTACTGATTCGAAAGAAATTATTGATCATTGTAAGCAATTCAATGCTGAATGTATTTTAACAGACAAAAATCATATTTCTGGAACAGATAGAATTTTTGAAGCAGCTACAAAATTAAACTTAAAAAATGAACAATTTATAATTAATTTACAAGGTGATGAGCCATTCATGAAAAGAGAATTAATAGATCAAATTATTCATGATTTTTATCAATACAAATGTGATGTAATAACAGCATCTCATAAACTTGATCAAGTTGATTTTATAAATCCAAATTCCGTAAAAGTTTATGCCAAAAAAGGCTATGCGGATAATTTCTGTAGATTGCCAGCAAAATCAAGAGATTATCAAAAACATATTGGAATCTATGGATATTGTTTTAAAACTTTAAAACAAATAGTTTTATTAGAACCAACAGCAAATGAAAAAGAACATAAATTAGAGCAATTAAGATTTTTGGATAATGGAATGAGTATTTACGTGAGTGAATTTTATGAAAATATTGTTTCTGGTATAGATACACAGGACGACTTAAATAATGCTATTGAGTATATAAAAAATAATGAAGATTAAAGAAAATGCAGTTATACAAAACTCATTAAAATTAAAGTCTAGAGCTAAGTATCATTTACTAGTTAACAGCGTTGACGATTTTGATGAGTTGAGTGAATTTGTCTTATCAAAAAAATTAAATTATTTTATTTTAGGTGAGGGCACTAATATTATTCCTTCTGATTTTTTTAATGGTATTGTTATTAGAAGCAAATTTAACAATCTTAAGTTAAGTAAAAATAAACTTGAGTGTGGATCATCAATAAATTGGCATAAATTAGTTCTTTATGCAATTGATAATAATATTTATGGTTTTGAGAATCTTTCTTTAATTCCTGGCTCAGTAGGTGCTGCTCCAGTTCAAAATATCGGTGCGTATGGTGCTGAAATTTCTAATTTAATAGATAGCATAGATTGTTATGATATTGAAAATAAAAAAATACTAAATTTGGATAGTTTTGACTGTAAATTTTCTTATAGAGATTCAATTTTTAAATCAAAAAAATATTTAATTTATAATATCAATTTTCATATAAATAAACTAAAGAAATTAAATTTTAAATATCAATCTCTTACTGATTATATAAGCGTGAATAGGATTGACCCCAACAAAATTACACTTAAAACTATGTCTAATATAATTTGTTCTATAAGAGAATCAAAACTACCAGATCCAATAAAATTACCAAATGCTGGAAGTTTTTTTAAAAACCCTATTGTATCGATTGAGACTTTTAAAAAATTAGAAAAATATGATATTGTTTTTTGGAAGATCAATAACTCAACATTTAAAATCGGTGCAGCTCGATTAATAGAACTTATAAAAGATGAGTTACCAATAATAAATAATGTAGGTATTTATGAAAAACATTCCTTAGTAATTACAACTAACGGCAATGCATCATTTAACAATTTAATCAAATATATCCAGCTTATTAAAAACAAGATCTTTGAAAAATTTGAGATTAATCTTGTGGTAGAACCTCTTATATTAAAATAATGTTTTTGTGGTCAACAATTGCACATATGATAGCAGTATCAAGTCCTGGTCCTGATACTGCTATAGTAATTCGTCAGGTAAATATTTATGGAAGGAGCTCTGGTTATCGAGCTTCACTAGGTATATCTATAGGAGTTTTAATTCATTGCTTGCTAGCAGTTAATGGTATTTCTATTTTAATAATTAGCAGTGATATAAACAAATTTTTTATAACTCTTATAGGAAGCTTCTATCTTATTTTTATAGGTCTTAAAACACTTTCGTTTGATGAAAATAACAATTCAAATGAAAATAATAGCCTTTCAAATAGTTTTCTTGTTGGTCTTATTACAAATATTTTTAATTTCAAAGCTTTTTTATTTTTTATATCTATATTTACAATTTTAATCGAGCAAATAAGTGGCATTTATCTTATAATTTTCCCATTATATTTTTCTTTTTTAACTTTAGTTTGGTTTTGTTTTTTGAGTTACTTATTAACTATTAACGAAAATATTAATTTATATAAAAATAAAATTTTTAGATATAGCACTTCACTTTTTTTATGTTTATTAGGTTTATTTATTTTCATAAATTTTTTATATGAGTATTAATAAAATTATTAACGATATAGGTCAAATAGATGACTCTGACTTTCCTCCAGTAGATAAATGGGATCCTGAATTATGTGAAGGGCAAGAAATAAAAATTGATAGAGATGGTAATTGGTTTTTTAATCATTCTTTAATAGAAAACCCTAAATTAGTTTATTTATTTTCAAAAGTTCTTAAAAAGGAAGATAACGAATATTTTTTGGTAACACCATATGAAAAAGTTCCAGTTACTGTTGATATAGCTCCTTATATGATAGTTGATTTTGAATTTAATAAAGATGATTCGTTAAAATTAATCACAAATTTAAACTATTCATTTATTTTAAAATCATCTAATGAATCAAAACTTATTCATAATAATAATTCTTTAATACCTATTGTAAAAGTCAGAAACGAAATCGAAGGTTTTTTCAGTAGGTCTATTTACTATAAACTCATAAATCTATCTATTAGAAATAATCACTATAAAAAGGATATCCTTATCTTGAGAACAAAGCATAATGATTTAGTAGTAGGAAAAATTGCATAAAAAAGAGCACCTTCCAAAAAAAATATGCCTAACATGTAATAAAAGCTTTTCATGGAGAAAAAAATGGAAAAGAGATTGGCCTAATGTACTTTATTGTAGTGAGAGATGTAAAAGATCTAAAAAGTAAACAACATCTACATGTTAGGATAATTTGGCCCACCTGGGCCCTCTGGACTAACCCAATTTATATTTTGCGATGGGTCTTTAATATCACATGTTTTGCAATGCACACAGTTTTGTGCATTTATAACAAATTTTTTCTCATTGTTTTTTTCAACAACCTCATATACACCAGCAGGACAATACCTTTGTGCTGGTTCATCATACATAGGTAAATTTACTAATATGGGTATACTCGGATCTTTGAGTTGTAGATGACAAGGTTGATCTTCTTCATGATTTGTATTGGAAAGATAAACTGATGAAAGTTTATCAAATGAATAAATACCATCTGGTTTTTCATATTCTATTTTAGGCATTTCATTAGCTTTTTTAAGACAGGCGTAATCAGGAGTAGCATGACGCATAGTGATAGGCATGTTTCCTCTAAATATAAATTGATCTATTACATTAATGGCTGCACCTAACAAAGCACCAAATTTATGAAAGATTGGACCAAAGTTTCTTGATTTATATAGTTCATTATATATCCAAGATTCTTTTATGACTGAATCGAAACTTGTTTCAATGTTATTATGAATTTTATCAAAGGCATGCTTACCTGCTAATTCACCTGATTTCATTGCTGTATGAGAGCCTTTTATTTTTGAGAAAACTAAAGTTCCAGCATTACATCCAATCAAAAGACCACCTGGAAAATCCATTTTAGGCAATGACTGAAGACCTCCTTTAATAAGTGCCCTGGCACCATATGATAATCTTTCTCCATTTGTAAGATATTTTTTTATTACAGGATGTTGTTTCCATCTTTGAAACTCATCAAAAGGACTTAGATGTGGATTTTGATAATCTAATGGGATAACAAATCCTATATATGCTTCATTATTTTCACCATGATAAAAATATGATCCAGCAGCTATGTCTGGAGTAGGCCAACCATTTGTATGGATAACCAAGCCTTCTTCATGAAGTTTAGGATCAATTTTCCACACTTCTTTAAAACCAATACCATAATGTTGAGGATCTTTATCTTCAGATAAATTATATTTATTTATAACTTCTTTACCTAAATGACCTCTACATCCCTCACCAAGAATAGTCAGTTTAGCTTTGATATTAATACCAGGTTCATTTGCTGGTTTAAGTTCACCATTTTCTGATATGCCCATATCTCCAGTTTGAACTCCAATAACCTTATCATTTTCATATAAAAGTTTACTTGCAGGAAAACCAGGAAAAATTTCGACACCAAGTTGTTCTGCTTGTTCACCCAACCATCTACAAAGATTTCCTAAACTAATAATATAATTACCATGATTATTCATAGCAGGCATAACAAATGGTGGGACGGGTATACCCATATTTTTTAGGAAATAAAAAATTTTATCTTTTTTTACAGGAACATTTAGAGGAGCATTCAATTCTTTCCAATTGGGTATTAGTTCATCTAATGCATTAGGCTGAAAAACATTTCCTGAAAGAATATGAGCACCTATTTCTGATCCTTTTTCAAGAAGACAAATAGAATAATCAGTATTATTTTCTTTATTGAGTTGTGCAAATTTTATGGCAGTAGCAAGTCCTGATGGCCCACCACCAACAATTACTACATCATATTCCATCTCTTCTCTGTGCATAGGATCTTATATTGTAATAGTTAAAAGAAATACATTATAATTATACTGTATTATAAGTATTATTTATATTAAAATCATAGATTAATAATCATAATTTATATTAAATTTGCGTAAAAATAAGTACAATTTGCAAAATAAATAAATCTATAACAACATCATGAAAATTTTAGTACCAATTAAAAGAGTTGTCGACTATAACGTAAAGGTAAGGCCTTTATCTGATAATTCAAATGTAGATCTAAATAACGTAAAGATGTCTGTAAATCCATTTTGTGAAATCGCACTTGAAGAAGCTGTTAGATTAAAAGAAGCAGGTACTGCATCTGAAATAATTGCATTATCTATTGGTAAAACTGAGTCCCAAGAACAATTAAGAACTGCTCTTGCCTTAGGAGCTGATAGAGCAACTCTGATTGAATGCGATGATTTACTTGAACCACTTGCATTAGCAAAAATTTTGGCTAAAGTTGTTGAAGATGAAAAACCAGAAATTGTTATTTTAGGTAAACAAGCAATTGATGGAGACAATAATCAAACAGGTCAAATGTTAGCATCTCTTTTAGATTATCCTCAAGCAACTAATGCATCAGAAGTAAAAATCAATGGTGATACAGTTGATGTAACAAGAGAGATAGATGGTGGATTGCAAACGCTTAAACTTAACTTACCAGCAATTATTACAACTGACTTAAGATTAAATGAACCAAGATATGCGTCATTACCAAACATCATGAAAGCTAAGAAAAAAGAATTAACTATTAAGCCTGTCTCTGAAATGGGAATTGATGTGTCATCCCGAACTGAACTGATATCAGTTGATCTTCCTCCCGCAAGAGATGCAGGAATAATTGTTGAGTCAGTAGATGAGTTAGTTGATAAATTAAAAAATGAGGCAAAAGTAATTCAATGAGTATTCTAGTAATAGCAGAACATAACAACAAAGAAATAAAAGGAGCTACTTTAAGCACTATAGCTGCAGCCTCAAAATTGGGTTCTGATATAGATTTATTGATTGTTGGTGACGATATATCAACTATTATTGAAGAATCAAAAAACATAGATAGTATTAGTAAAATTGTATCTTGTGATGATTCTTTATATGCCCATAACTTAGCAGAAAATCTTTCAAAGTTAGTTTGTACTATTTCATCCGAGTATTCATATATTATGACATCAGCTACTACTTTTGGTAAAAACTTGTTACCAAGAATTTCCGCTAAATTAGATGTTCAACAAATATCAGATATTATTTCTGTAGAATCAGAGGATACATTTAAAAGACCAATATATGCTGGTAGCTGTATTGCAACTGTTAGATCTAATGATGATGTGAAAGTTATATCTGTAAGAGCTACCGCATTCGATCCTGTTCAAAAAAATAATTCCAATGTACCAGTCTCAACTATAGACGTAGCTGGTTCAGCTGGAATAAGTGAATTTGTATCAGAAGAATTAGCTAAAAGCGATAGACCTGAACTAACGGCAGCTTCAATTATTATTTCAGGTGGAAGAGGGATGCAATCTGGTGATAATTTTCATTTATTAGATTCAATAGCTGATAAGTTAGGCGCTGCAGTCGGAGCTTCTCGAGCTGCTGTTGATGCTGGATTTGTTCCAAATGATTATCAAGTTGGTCAAACCGGAAAGATTGTTGCACCAGATTTATATATTGCTGTTGGTATTTCTGGAGCTATTCAACATCTTGCAGGAATGAAAGATTCAAAGGTAATAGTTGCTATAAACAAAGACGAAGATGCACCTATCTTTCAGGTAGCAGACTACGGTCTTGTCTCAGATTTGTTTACTTCTCTTCCAGAACTTGAAGCTAAACTATAAAATATTTTGATAACAGTAATTTTTTAGGTAGAATTCATTCTATCAATAAGATATATTTTTTATTATTATTCTATTCTTTAAATATCAGTGCTTTAACTGGTTATGTTGAAATAAATTCAAATATTGCAGATAAAGACTGGGATTTTATACCTAAACTTACAAACTCTTTTAGTAGCAGTTCTAATTCAAGTGTTAATATTTTTTTAAATAATGATTCGTATGGCGTAAGAATTTCATCTGCTAAATACGAGTTAGATCTTGAAAGATCTGTTGAACCAAAACTTGTTAATTTAACTGCAAATACCTTTGAGTCAGAATTTTATTATATTCTATCTCATGACACTGCTATCTCACTTTTATTGTCAACTCAAAAAGCCGACACACAATATTTTGATTGTTATACATTTTCCAGTCTTACAATTGGTTCATGTGCTAATGCCACAATTAACTTAACTAGCTCAAGAGATAAATATAACAGAATGAATGATTCAATTTTTCTTATTGAAGGAGAAAATTCATCAGTAGGTTTAGCTTTTTATAAAGCACTCGATAGTGTATTGATCGACGAGATTAAATTATTTATTAATGTCACTGAGAATGAATTTGATTGGTTATCACCAGTAGAGGACATAAAATCAGGTTTTCTCTATAATTTGACTTATCGTGGAGAAAAATTAGGTAATATAATTGAGTCTATTCTAACTAATATGCCTCAAAGAACACCTTGGAATACTTATATATATGGAATAGATATAAAAAAAGATTTTATTTTTTATAAAAATCTTATTTTTTTTAATGAATATTCATTTTTAAGTATTGAACAGTCTGATTACGACAAGATTAATAATATTCCTAGCTCAAATATGTCCTTAACTTCTGGCTTAAGATTAAAAATAAATGATCTTTCATTAGAGATTTTTGGTAAGGCTTATAAAAATAATTTATACGGATTCGAGCATATTTCATTTAATCAAAGATCAGAGCATCATTTTGACCAAAACTTCGCTTCAATAGGTATATCTTTAAAATATAATTTTTAGATAAATACTTACTTTTTGTATATAAATTTGATAAGGTTATTGGTACTTTTCTTTTTGTTTTTAGGGAAACATAACATGAATTCTAATTTAAAATTACTAACTATTCTTACTGTAATATTTTTAATATCCTCTTGTGGTGGTGGAGGTGGCGGAGCTGGCCCAGCTGCAATTATTAATTCTTTTACAGTAAATACTAATACAACCCCAATTTCAACAGAGGTTCAATTATCTTGGACGTCTGAAAATTCAACTGGATGTACTGCATCAGGTGCTTGGTCAGGTGCAAAATCAACTGAAGGCACTGAGTCAGTAACAGTATCTGTCGTTGGTTCAAACACATATAATCTAACTTGTAGTGGTGGAGGTGGAGACGCATCAAGTTCAGTATCAGTAACTGGTACTACAACTGTTGCTGGTATAACTGTAGATGGTTACATTTCGGGCGCTAGTATATTTATAGATACTAACGATAATTTTTCTTATGATTCTAGTGAGCAATCGACTACATCTGGTAATAATGGTGTTTTTGAAGTTCAATTTACTAATGGAAGTTTAATTAGTCTTGGTGGTATGGATCAAGATACTCAAACACAATTAAATAACTTTCTTCTTGTTCATGAATTATCTGGATATGAGGGTACAAAAGCAATAACACCTGTAACATCAGTCGCTGCATTTATTTCTGCTGATACAGATATAAATACGCTCTTAGGTATTGATTCATCTATAGATATTTCGTCTTTTGATCCTGTTGCAAATAAAGGTGATAATGGAATTAATGATTATTTATATGAGAAGGGAAACCAATTAACAGTCCTAGCTTATTCCTTACAGAATTTAACCAATAATCTCAAGACTACTACTGATTCAACTCAGGATTATTTTAAAGCAATTGCTGAGGAATTGAATGCTGAATACGCCTCTACTTCATCACGAGTCAATATAGAAGGATCAGCCTTCATTGAAAAAGTATTGGATAATCTAATAAGTGTGAAGACAATTGAGTTATCTGCAGACAATAAATCAAATGTAATTTCAGCACTTTCATCTTTACTTCCTGTTGTTGAAGTAAAATCTACAGATGATCTCACTACTTCAGTAATTCGTTTCGCAACAAATAAATTTCAAACAGATATATTATCTATTAGTTCTGGTACTGCAGATGCTACTTTAATAAATAATTATAAAACAGGCGTTCTGGCATACATTGCTGACAATCAGTCCATAAATTCTGCTGATATTGAACCTGGTATAATATCTTTTGATGATAATGTTCAAACCAATGAAGATACATCTATACAAATAAATGTTCTTGCTAATGATTCATTTACACCATCATCAAGCTTTACATTAACAGCGACTTCACCATCTAATGGTTCGATATCTATAAATGGATCTTCAATCTCCTATGTGCCGAGCTCAAATTACTTTGGAACAGATACTTTTACTTACACAGTAACTCAAGGTACTAAGTCTGCATCTGCTCCAGTTAATATAACTGTGCTACCTATAAACGATGCACCAGTAATTAATATAGCTTCAACATTTAATTATTTAGAAAATTCAACAGATCCAGTGGCTACAGTTAGTGCTACGGATGTTGACACAACAGATACGGTTGTACTTTCACTTGAAGGAACAGATAAAGATTTAATGCTTTTAGATGGAAATATTCTTTATTTTGTAAATGCACCTGTAAAAGCAACAAAAGATACATATTCAATTACTTTACAAGCTACCGATAGCGTTGAAACAGTAAGTAAAGATGTAACAATCATTATTCAAGGATTGTCAGATCTTTCTGGCTATGAAGTTCCATCTTCAATCGACGTTATAGAAACAAAGGACTAAAAAATATGAAAAATATAAAAATCACTAAATTTTTAATAATATCAATACTTTCTGTATCAATACATGCTACCGATTATGACAATGCAAAATTTGATAATTTTGTAAGTGGCCAAGGAGTGAATGAAGTATTGGCTGAAGCACAATTTATTATATGCTCAATGGCTAAGATGGGTACAAAAGAGCTCTCAGGTGATGGAACCTATAAAGCCACTTTATATTCAGATGAATGTGAACAGGCTGGAGCAGCCTCTACTGATTCATCTCAAGGCACAACAGCACCATCAAGCGCATCGAGTTCATCTTCTTCATCTACAGCTGCAACTGCTGGTTCTGATAATACTGCAAGAGAAATCGATACTGTAATTGTTAATACTGGATTTACAACTCCTACAATGCAGACAACTAAAGCCTGGTTGTTGAATGATAAACCTTATGATGAAAGATCGAATCCAGAACCAAAAAATATTACTTATCTTTTAGGTGAACAAACAGCACCAGCAAGCGATACAAATAAATATGGTGACTTTACTCTTAGATATCAACGAGCAACAGCTTTTGGTAATACAAATGAAGAATTACCAGAATGGTATTCATGTCCTGACCCAACTTCAAATGATTATCAATATTCATGGTGCTCAGATGGTGCGCCACTTGGTCAAGGCATTCTTATAGCTCAAGGTGGAAGTATCAAGTTTAAAAGTGATATACATAATTCACCACAGCAAAATGTAGTAGCTGACTATCTTTCTAATGGAGATATTGCTGGAATATATTCTAGATCTGCAGGTTTTAGAGATGAGTCTCTTTATGATCCAACATGTGATGAACAAGCTTATGATTCTAATGGTAATTGGGATGGAGATGCATTTTGGAATTGTCAACCACAAGCTTATAGAGATTCTGAGGTACAAATCTTAGGTATTTTTGCCTTTGGTATCTCAGATACATCAAAATCATATTGCACCAAAATGTCAGAACTTTATAGTGTTGATTGGACGCAATATGATGAAACAATTGGCGGACCTCCACTAACTCCTTATACGCTGTCAGAAACAGGAAAAAGATATCTTGGTGAAAGTAATTCTTGGGATACTGAAGAAAAATGTTTTTCTATAGATAGAGCTGATGCAATTCAGAATATCTGGGATTATGGTGTTTATAACTCAGATGGCTCTAGTTATGCCACAACAAATCAATCATTTCCTATTAGATCTACTGTTACAGTAGGTGATTCTTCAAGACGAGTTCATGGATATGCAAGTTATTGGGGTGTTTGGGTTGATGATGAATATCAGCAATATATTACTGATGCAACAGAATGGGTTAGAGACGATGATACTGCTGAAAGTGAAAATCAAGCAAAATTTAAATTAAAAGTAAAAACCATAGAAATAGATAAAAGAGAAAAATCTTTTATGGCATTAAATGATTTAGACAGTACTTCATTTAGATTTTGGGTAAACGATTCATACTGGTCTGATGAATATCAAAAACTAGGATTTCCTAAAGTTGAGCCCTATGAAGGTAAAATTCAATTTAAATCAAGTAAAGCTACTTTTACTGATTACAACAATGGATCAGCTTCAGAGCCTTTGACATATGGTTTATATGGATATCACGATGGAGCAAATACTTTTATAGCTGATTTAACTGGTGCAAAAATTGATAAAGATAATCTTAGAAAAATGATCAAAAATGATGCAAGTGATCCTGGTAAGCCCATGAATTTAACAATGGAGTTTAATGAATTTCCAACATATGAAAATCAAGCTTATGAATTTGACGACTGGGTTAGAATTTATTTATGTAATTCACATTTTGAACCTCCAACAGCAGCTGATGTTTATGATTTCTCAAAATTAGGCATATCTACTGGACTCTGTTTAAGTGTTGAAGGTAGAGTAAAAGCATCATCTGCATCTAACGGAAATGAATTAACATTATCAAGTGATCCTAATGAACAATACTACTTTGCAAGATTTAAAGACTTTGAATCTAACTTAGAATTAATGTTACCAGACAATCTTCTTAACCAAGGTGGTAATACATATGATTTTAAAATTTCATTAAATGGCATAGAGAGACCAGCAGGTATGGAGTTAAAATTACAAAATTTATTCACGCGTTTCGGAAGTTTAGCTCAGGGTGATAACGATGGTGGAGATATTCAAAGAGGTTTAGAGTCATTCCTGGATAGCTCAGATAGTTTTACTTTTTTAATATCAGGTAGTACTAACTTGTACGACCATGAGGGTAATAGATTTAGAAAAGTTATGGGAAGATTTAAAGTATCAGATACACCTCCTGCTACTGTTTTTGTTGATGATGTTAAAGTTAATGAGCCTTTGGGCACTGGATCAACTCCGATTACTCATTCTATAACTTTATCAAGTGCTCAATCATCTGCGGTAAGTTTCGATTATGCTATTTCAGCAGCAAGCACAGCTGATGCAAATGATTATTCGTCTTTAACTGCAGGAACTGTAACAATAGCAGCAGGTGATACAACTGCATCTATCTCATATAACGTTCTTGCCGATGGTATAGCAGAGGGTCAAACCGATGAAAAGATAATACTTTCATTATCTAATCCTACCAATGCTGTTTTAGGAAGAAGTACAGCAACAACATATATCTATGATCAAGATACAAATAGAGTTGTTTATGAAGATTATTATGGATCTTACGATGCAGCCTCTAACACTTTTTCTATAACAGAAGGTCTTAAATATAATCCTGATTATGTAAGAGAAGATCTTCCTGCGCCAATAACTTTTACAACAACAGAATGGATTACCCATATGAAGAAAATTTGGGGTGAAGGTGAAGATTGGGAGTTTACTGATTACCGTGAATTAAATGTCTACTCAGACGATACTCATCAAGATTACACAATAACCAAAGAAGCAATGAGTGATCCCACTTCAGCAACACAAACAGCTGGTGTCTCAACAACTAAATGGACTAGAGTAGATCCTTCTGAATTACCAGATACTTTGTATTGTATCCGTGAATGTTTGACAGCATCTAACTTAAACGCTCATTATGCTGATGTAAAAACTCAAGCTGATCCTTTAGGTGATGCGTCTTATACCGCATCAGTTGTTAATCCATCACCAACCCCATATGCAGATGTTGGGCCATATATTAAATCAACTCAAACTGTTACAAGAACATACGATGCCGGTACTGAATATGAGTGGTCAGAATCAGTAACTTATACTCGTGGTGATTGGCAAGATGGAATTGTTGCTAGCGACGTTTATACATATACGTCACCCAGCGATATATTTACCGATAAAGCTGGATCTGCATTAACTGTGGGTGTTGATTGGGGTGTTTCACGTCCTGGCGATTTAATAAGAGGTGCCAGATTTGCAAATCCAGATGGTTGGACTAGAGAAACAGAGTGGGGTATTAATACAGGTATGTTAATCACTCAAGATAATCTTCAATATATTGAGTGTGATTACACATTAGATTCAAGTAACAATAAGGTCTACACGGATTATCATCCAGAATATACATCTGCAAACGGTAAATTAACTGAAACCAGATATTGTGTTAATAAATTGTGGGGCAATGATAATATCTTAACTTCCTACAATGTAAATGTAAGATTAGAAAAACAATATGATATTTATAACAGTGATGGCACAAAGGTTGCTCTTGATCCTCCAAAAACACTTTACTATAGAGTGCCAAATGACGCAGCTAAGTATGGTAAAGACGCAGACAAAAAATTTAGATTGGACTACCATGGTGATCATTTAGGTGGTATCCCTGGAAGTGTTATAGATATTAATACTGGTCAAGATCTTGGTGAATATGTAACTGAATGGAAAGATGGCTATAGATGGGTCCAAAGATGGGTAATTCCTGATGGCTCAATTTTAACTGACGGCAATAACACAGAGTATCTTGTAAAAGCCTTGGCTGGTGAAGAATGGCTTGGTAAAAAAGATAGCGCCATTGGAACACTTAGCAGCCTACTGACTACCAAAACAGCCTCAGATTTACTTACTAATTTAGATGTTGATTTTGAAATTAGTCAAAGAGTTGATAATTGGTATGATTGTAATCTTACATACGAGCGAACTGAAACATATACGGATAGTGATGGTAATACTCAAACCGAAACATTTACTGAAACTGATTGGGATGCTTGCCACGCACTGGAACCAGATACTGATGAATACAATGCTGCCTGGACATTAACAAATACTTTTGCAAATTGTAACGAAAAACTTCAATATTGGATTGATGAAAGAAATGCTCAAATTGCTCAAGATAAAGCAAATCAAGAAGCAAATGGTGGAACATATGATGGGCCTGCAAATTATACTGAAGATGAGAATTTCATGTCTTGGTTCAGTCGAGAACAGGATAGATGTAAAGCAATTGGTCCATTGCCGACAGAAATAATCAATGGTGGTAATGCTTCTGTTGTAAATGGAACAATAGTTTATGATCCTACTCCATAGTGAAAAATACTCATAAAAATAGGGCGCCAAAGCCCTATTTTTTTTATATTTGTTTTGCTATATCAATTATTTTTGTTTTATTTTTCTATTTACTTAGTTTTTTTAATTTAATTCAAGATCAGCAATCTATTAATTTAATCGGAACGGCATCAAGGTGGTGTGAACGAATATCTGATAATGTTTTTCGTGAACCAATCAATACAATAAGTAATATCGGTTTTATGGCTATTGGTCTTTATTTAGCATATGTAATCTCAAATGATAAACATAAAAATAATATAAATCATTTTACTGGGATCAATTCAATATCAATCATTTATGTAATCGCTGTAATTTTTTTAGGTCCTGGTGCTATGTTAATGCATGGTACAAACACTGAATGGGGAAATTGGGTAGATAATTTGAGCATGATTATGTTCATAGTAATTCCTTGGCTGTATAACATTTTATTGATGAGAAAAAAATCCATTAATAACTTTTTACACACATATATTATATTGATTTTTTTGTATGGATTATTTCGAGGTTTATATGGTTGGGAGTTAGGGATAAATTTAAATGTTTTTGGTGTTTCAATTGGTCTTTGGATAATTTCAGAGTTTTTATATCATTTTTGGTCACCGTTAATGAGAATTGCATCAGGTTTTATTGGGTTCTTTGTAATGATGATTTTTGGCATGAATTTAACAGACATATTTAATAACTTTTCAGAATACTGGTGGATATTATTATTTTGGTTACCAGGCCTTTTAGCAAATACGAAGCCATTTACCAAGAGATCTATTAAGTGGTTCATTTTTGGTTCAATAGCCTATTATTTCGCATTTAGTGTATGGCTTACAGGAGTACCAGATCATCCATCTTGTAATCCTGATTCATTAATACAGGCACATGGTCTATGGCATTTGTTGTCTGCTATAGCATGTCTATTTTTCTTTTATCATTACCGATCACAAACTTTAATTAAATAATTTTTCACAGCCAGTTTTATCTAATACACATAAAAGCTCTTTTATACTTTCTTTGTTTAATTTCTTTGCTTCATTCTTGATCCAAGAAAGGCATTTTGCTTGGTAAGGAAAAGTCTTTTGTTTCCAATTTATATTATTTAGCTTTAACTCAAAAGTATCTTCACCAGATTTAATTGCAGTATCGTTAGCATAAAGATATGGCACATATATATTTCCTATTTCTTTAAGCAAGGGCTTTATGTGATTTAAATTTGAAACATCAATCCATCCTTCATTATTGTTATTAAAATAATTTGGTTTTGATGATAACTTATTTCCTAGCAAAGAATTTGCATTCATTTGATCATGCCAACCAGACAAATCTTCCATCAATTCAATCCATGCGACAGCTCTCATTGATATTTTATGTGCTATCTTTCTTGAGGTAGGATCAAAGTTAATTAATTGTGTTAATTGTCCATATATAGCAAAGTCACATGAAGAAGGTCTACTACCTAAAATGAATGGTGAATGTAATAGACAACCATCTAATATTCTAAGAAAGTCTTGATAATTATTTTCTATAAATTCTGCAGTATATTTATTAGATCCAACTACCCAAAGTCTATTAGTTTGTTTATCTGAAATGAAATCTGATATAGTTTTCTTTATTTTTTCGTTAGTTGTTACTCCATGTAAGAGTGTTAATTTATTTTTTGCATTATTAATATCTTCATCAAATGCCCATCTAAAATGGAACATAAATTTAGTTAGCCATTCATCAGCATAATCTTCTATAAGATAATTTACTAAAGCTAGTGTTGGATTGTTTGGTATAACAGATTTATTTGGATATTTTTGTTCTATTTCTCTTATTATAGGAGTGGAATCTGTTATGGGGTCTGAATCTTCATCTAAAATTACTGTAGGTAATAGAATAGGTGAGGGTACAGATTTATTAATGAGTTTTAAATTAGATTTAACGTCACCCCAAGTGACGTTGTAAGGTACATTTTTATATCTTAAATAACTAAGTATTTTACGTGTATAAGGCGAGGCAGGATTACCAAAAACTTTAATGGGCTGCATTACTTTGTATTGATTGCTACTTGAAATGCAGGCCGTTCTTTTATTCTTTTTACATAAGACTGAATATTTGGCATTTCATCAGATACACATCCTAAATCAGATAGTTTAGTACAACAATGCCCTGTCATAAACTCAACGCCAGAAAAGCTCCCTATTAAATAATCTTTACCATTTAATGCTTCTTCTATGGCCATCAAGGATTTTGATGCAAGTCTTTTAGCCTGACCAAGGACCACATCATCTCTTCTGTCTGGTGGCAATAAGAGAGTATGCACAACTATTGTATTCATAGGTTGTGCGATCATACCTTCACAAAAATGAAACCACTGAAGATAGTAAGGATATTCAGAGGAGTTAACAGATGGTTTTAAGCCACCATTTTTATGTTTTTCTAATATGTAATCAATTATAGCGCCAGATTCATATATGCTTATACCATCATCTTCTAATACTGGAATTCTTCCAAGTGGATGTCTTTTTCTATGTTCATCTGATTTAAGATCTTCAGGATGGAACTTCATTATATTTAATTCATACGGTAATTCTAATTCTTCTAACAACCATAGAATTCTTTCAGCTCTTGAGTGCGGTGCAAAGTGTAGTTTTAACATTATTTTTTTACCATTTTTTCAGCTTCTTTAGCAAATTCTTTTGCTTTATCTGCATCTTTTAATAAATTTTCAACATCAACAGGAACTTTAATTCCTTTTTTCATACCAGGTTGATCATACATTTCATTTTTCCATCTCTCTAAATTAATAAGACCATCCGTGGTAACACCAGACCAATTATGTGTCCTGACCCAACACCAATTAGCTATATCTGCTATTGAATAATCATCAGCAAGCCATTGATTTTTCTCTAATCTTTTATCAAGAACTTCAAATAACCTTCTAGTTTCGTTTTGATATCTGTCTATAGCAGCATTAATTTTTTCAGGAAAATATCTAAAAAATACATTAGCCTGACCCATCATTGGACCTATTCCTCCCATTTGAAACATTAACCATTGAATAACTTTTGATTTTTCATGAGTATCAGTAGGCATGAGTTTATTTGTTTTTTCTGCTAAGTAAATCATTATTGCACCAGATTCAAAAATAGATAAATCATCATTAGATATATCAACTATTGCAGGTATTCTTCCATTTGGACTTATTTTTAAAAAATCAGGTTTATGTTGATCCCCATCTCTAAGATTTACTAAAATTGCATTATATTCAATTTCTAATGCCTCTAAAGTGCATGATACTTTATGACCATTCGGAGTAGGCGCTGTATATAGATCTATCACTATTTAATTATATATAAAATCAATTAAAACATTCGATAATTTTTCTGGTTTAGTCCATTGAAAAAAATGTCCGCCACCAATGGTTTTATTAAATATAACATTTGGTGCCATTTCACGAATGTCATTTTCCATATTATTTGTTACAGGATCATTACCAGCAAAAACTGCTAGAAATGGAATATTTGATTGTTTGAAAAAATCTCTTGCTTTACCAACAGCCTCCAAGGATTGATCTGGAATCATAGGGACATGGGAGGGCATTGCTCTTGGACCCATTTTATATTCAGGGGAAGGAAAAGGCGATTCAAAAGCTTTTACAAGTTTTGATGAGAAAGGAGAGAATTTACCTAAGCCAATTATATGAAATATGTAATCAAGGAATGTAATAAAAGGATTTCTTTTTTCCATCATTGATGATGAAAGAAAACCTGACGGAAGATTTTTTGCATCCCATGTATATTTTTGCCAATACATAAATTTAAGTGCTGGATGCCCACCTTTATCCATCTTTTTGACTTCTTTCATCATAGAAAACAAAGATAATCTTTTATTACTTGTTCTGAATGATATAACTTCATCAATTACACTTTGTGAGGTATTTGGAAAGTAGGGTAAACCCGTATTACCCATAGATATTTTTATAAACTTTTCAGAATTATCAGCAATCATTCTTAAACCTATTAAGCCACCCCAATCTTGGCCAAAAAAAATTAAATTTTTAAGATCATTTTTTCTTAACCATTGATTCATCCAATCAACCTGATTTTGGTAAGAGTAATCATCTCTCGACGCAGGTTTATCAGATTTTCCATATCCAACTAAGTCTGGCGCGATGACTCTTATGCCAGCTTTATTTAATATTGGTATCATTTTGATGTATAGGTAACTCCATACTGGTTGGCCATGCATTGCTAGCAAAATTGGTCCATTTGATGGACCTACGTCAATATGATGAATTCTTATTTCACTTCCATCTTTTGCAATAATATTTGTATATATTGGTTTGAATGAATATTCTTTAATATTTTTAAAATACTTATCTGGAGTTCTTAGTATTTTCATTTAAAGTCTGTAATAACATTATCAGATATCAATTCTGAAATTAAACTTTCGAACGGTTCATCTTGTCCAAAGTAGTATTTTTCTTTATAAACATTTAATGGAACACCGTGATGGCCAGCTTTTTTTTGATCTTTTTCGTTTATTTTAATTTCCTCAATAAGTTGATTTTCATTATTTTTTATCGTTTCTCTAACTTCATCTAAATCTTCTCCAAAATCTGCAAAAAGCGGTTTAAGAAGGTCGTCATTATTCCAATTTTTTACACTCCATATTAATGTAGAAAGTTCAAATGCAAACTCAATGCCTTTACCTCTGTTAGTCATTAATTGTCCCATATGACAGACTTCAAAAATATATGGTTGATCTTTAGATATCTTACCTGTTAGAACATTTTGTCTAATAGGATCTGGTTTGATTGGCATATTTAGTGGCATATCTAATTTTTTAGCTTTCTTTTTAAAGTCCTTTATAAAAGGTATGAAAAAAAAGATATTTTTATTTTTAAACCACTCAGGCATTCTTATTGCAAGTGGATAAACTATTTTGAAATTTATATTAATTTGATGATCATTTTTAAGTTTCAACATTCGAGGAAGAATAAGATACGAATAAGGACTTCTATATGAAAAGTAAAAATCAATCATTGTTTGATAAAATTTTAACTATTTCATATATAGTTTCATGACCTGAATTTTGATTCTGGCCTGTTACAAATTTCTTTTCGTCATCTACTACAGTCATTGATGCAAATATATCAATTCTTTTAGTTTGAGCCATAAATATAGCTCCAGCTTTTTTTAGTTCCTCCTCGGGATGTTGAGGAGTGAATGATATACCAAGTTGGTTTAGCTGTTTGTCCGTTACTCCAGTCATTTTTCGTCCTGATATCAGTAGATTACCATCTTTATCTTTTGCATTTATAAGACCTAATACACCATGACAAATTGCACCTATGATTGTTTTGTCATAGTAAGCTTCTGAAATTTTTGTAGCTAACAATTCTGAAAACCCTAAATCATAAGCAGCTCCCCAACCACCACTTAAGAAAACAACATCATAGTCTGTAAAATCTAAATCATTTATTGATAAAGAATTTTTAAGTTTATTCATTAATTTTTTATCTTTTTCAAATTTTTTATCCTCTGGAGCTTTAATAAACCACGGAACTGGCTCTATAGGAATAAATCCCCCATTGATTGATGCAATATCAATACTCATATTGGTTTTAAGCAAATCAAAGTAGGGTATAGATAATTCAGATAAAAACAAACCAGTTGGTTTCCCATTTGTTTCACCAGGTTTGTTTAAAGTTCCATGATTAGTTGCAATTATTAAAGCTTTTTTATTTTCAAAGTTTGGCACATCAAAGTCATATGTAAATTTGGGATGTAGACCTGCAGTAGTTAGTATATGAGGCAATGCAATAATAGAAATTATTATAAGTATCAATAAAGTTAAAGTAATTTTAAATGTCATGCTCATAGTATGTTTCTTTGTTACTAGTTTAATTTATCCAATAATTAACTTCATCACCTTCAACATATTTATCAGTTGATACTTTATCAATTAATACGGGAGTTGCAATTGATGGCGGCCATATTGGTTCAATCTGTTGACTTATATGCTCATTTAAAAGCATGTTTAATAATTGTTTTACTTCAAGTTCATTTTCAATAAGATTAACGGCTTCATAAGGATCAGTATCTAGATTGAATAAATATTGTTTTTTTGGAATTTGTGATCTAATCAATTTCCAATTTTTATGAATAATTGCCTGATAACTTTGATCTTTCCAATATAAAGTTTCATGAGGTTCAAGATCTGAATTATTATCTATATATGGCAATAAGTTAACACCGTCATAAATTACATCTTTTGGTGGATTGATGTTAGCAGCACCCAATATAGTATGAAATATATCAACATGATGTATTCGTTTATCATATACAGATCCAGGCTTGATTTTATCAGGCCATTTAGCCAAAAATGGTATGTGAATACCACCGTCAAAGAATGTAAGTTTCCAACCTCTATATGGTTTATTTATATCTTTTAAACCAATATATCCTGCACCACCATTATCAGATGTAAAAATTATCAATGTATTATCTGATAATCCATTTTTTTCTAGAGCTTCTATTACCTTACCTACACCTCTATCTAATGCAGTAATCATTCCTGAATAAACCTCTAGTGTATGATCGCCCATATGAGAATGTTTTTCATAATCGCTTCTTAGAGCTTGAAGGGGGTTGTGCGGTGCCCAATGACTTAAATATAAAAAAAACGGTCTGTCTTTGTTGTTATTGATAACTTTTACAGCTTCTTCAGTGTAATAATCAGTTAAATAACCATTTGGTTTAAATTCATCAGAATCATTAAAGTTTGAACCATAATATGTAGAAGCCCAAATCATATCCTCTACGGGGTGATCTTTTTTTGCGTTAACAACGTCAGGATGATCTTTTGGTAAATATAAACCTGAAGTCATCAACAGGCTATCATCAAAACCTTGATCGTTAGGTTTTTTTCCATCAACAAAAGCACCTAAATGCCATTTACCTATATGTGCTGTGTAATAACCATTTTGTTGAAGTAATTCAGCAATAGTAATTTCTTCACTTGGCATACCTGCAACAAACAAACCAACCTGATCCCAATCTACATTATCTAATGTTAAAGGTGGAAGAGACTTATCATAATTTCTATTACCAATAATATTAAGCAATCTTGTAGCTGTTTTAGGATACGGGGTAAAGTCAAATCCAAATCTGGTAGAGTATCTTCCAGTCAAAATTGCTGCTCTTGAAGGCGAACATGCTGCACTCGCTGCATAACCATTATTAAAAGCAATCCCTGTTTTTGCAATACTATCAATATGAGGTGTCATTAGTGTTCCATCAGCAGCTCCACCACCATAAAATGATATATCATTAAAACCCAAATCATCTGCCAATATTAAAATAATATTTGGTTTTGATTTATCGATATCTATATTATCAGGAATGTCCCATTCAATATTGATATTCTCATTAACAGAGTTTATTTGATTGTTAATAAAAGATATTAAATTAATGGCAATGGGTGCCCTAAAATAGTTTATCAAAGATAGCAGAAGGATTATTGGTATAAGTATTAAGATAACTTTTTTCATAGAGACTTAGCTCTTTTTCTTATAGACAATAAAAACATAATAATACTATATCCAAGAAAATATATATTAGTAATCCCACCAGGTGGTCTGGATATATAATATTCTGGTGTGAGAGGGTGTAGATAAGTAGTTATAAGTCTAAATACATAATCTAAAAAAATAATAATCCATAGAAATGGTATTAAACTTTTATATCTAATAAAAATTATCATACAAAAAATTAGTAATAATACTTGAACTCCACCCCATAGTGAGCTGTACATATGAATTACAACATTAGGATCAAGCCCATTAGTTTCATTAAAAATTTTGATTGTAGCAATATCATTCACTCCAGAATCATTTTTTAAGAAGTGAACGAAACTTCTAAAAGTATAAACAAAGAGAATTGGTATTAAACCGTAAAAAGCAATTTTAGAACCTAGGTAGTTATTATTTGCTGTTTTAGGAAAAATAGTTGTTAATATTTTCATTCGCCAAAATGAGAAATAATAATTTCATCTGTGTTTACAGGAAGTGTAACCATAGTACCATCAATTGAAGGTGTGAAGTTTGGAAATATATCATCAACACCTCTGTAAAAAATACTTTCCATAATATTATTTCTAGGAGCTGGAAGAGCATGATATGTAATTAGGTGCCCAACATTAGCCTTTTTTGCAGATTCAGCAGCTTCTATTGCTGTAGCATGATAATCCTGAACATCAAAAAGAATTTTTGATAGATTTGTATTTCCAGTAGCTCTAATTGTTTTTTCTAATGTATTAAGAAGAGGGATTGACATAACTTCATGAATTAATACATCAGCATCTTTCGATTTGTTTATTAGATTCTCACTGTAAATAGTATCGCCACTAATAACTATTGATCGACCTTTGTAATCAAATCTAATACCGTATGCTGGTTCTACAGGTGAATGTTGAACTTCAAATGCTGAAATTTTAAGATCATTTGTGTTTACAAATGTAGGTGTTTCTAAACTAATAGTATTAGCAATGTAACCAGCATTACTTATTGGTGTTACATCATCACCATGATGTGAATTTCTGAATATATAATCTTGAGAATAAGTTAATTCAAAACCATCTGTTACAGACTTTACTCCCTCAGGACCATGAACCAATAACTTACCATCTCTCCCATTAACCCATCCTTGTAAATGAAAATCTGCAAGGTCTGAGATATGATCAGAATGTAAGTGGGTAAAAATTATAGCTTTTACATTAGTCCATGGAATACCATAACTATTAACATTATTAAACGATCCATCGCCTGTATCAACAATATAAATATCATCTCCTGCCTCAACTAATACACATGTTTGAGCTCTATTTGGAGATGGAACAGGTGACCTAGAGCCACAAACTATCGCCCTAAGAGTATCATCTTCGTCAAGAAATTGGTCTGGCACTAAATTAATAATAGCTCTCTCTAACAACCTATCCTGAACATAGTAAGAGTTGTTAACAAGATAAAATCCAATAGATACAACTATTAATAATATTAAAATTAATATTTTTAAAAACTTCATTTATTAAAATCCAGAATTGCCCTGAATAATATCTTGATAAAAATCATGGTTTAATGGTTCATAACTGGTTGACCCATTTTTTAATACATAGATATGATCGTTTCCAATTTTATCTAAATGATAAGATTCATTTCTTAAATCATTCTTTTTTAACTTAAATGTTCCAGTAGTGTCTAAATCACCTGTTATTCTGATAAATAAAGGTTGGGCATACTTAGGTAATGCATTTATGACGTACTTTGAAAATTCATCCCAATTAAATTTTTCTATACTGTCAAAGTTAAAAGCTGCCATTCCAGCTCTACCTTCACAGTTTGGTACTTCAACACCAAAAACATTAGCCATATTTACTTGATCAAATTTATTTAAAATTTCGCCTACTTCATTTGTTGATACATTTTCAGATTTCCACCTAAATGTATCACCTATTCTATCAACAAATTGATAATGTTTTTTTCCTAATGAGAATCCTACATCGACTGTCTTTAATAAATCACCAGAATTAAACCACGCATCACCATTTTCAAATACATTTCTTATTAATTTTTTTTCACTTGCTTCTTTATCTGTGTATCCATGATATTCCGCATTTTCTTTAACCTTAACTATTAACAATCCAGGCTCTCCATCTTTTACCTTTATATATTGATCATTTTTATCTTTTAAAATCTCATCAGTAGCAATATCATATTCAATCAATTCAACAGTTCCACTTGTCATTCCTACTGTTTTTGGTTTATTTAATAAGTTTAAAAACATTGTATTAGCTTCACTAGCTCCATAAATTTCAATAATTCTCTCTACTTTAAATCTATCTGTAAAAACGTCCCATATATCTGGACGAAGACCATTACCTACCATAGCTTTTATTGGATTATTTATTTCTGCATCACAAGGCTCTTGAAAACTTAAATATCTGCATAATTCACCAACATAAACAAATGCAGTTGTATTATATTTTTTTGCATCAAGCCAAAAGCTGCTCGCAGAAAATTTTCTTTTTATAAATGTTGACGCTCCAGAATGTATAACTGCACAAAGCCCTAGTATCAAGCCAGTGGAATGATAAAGAGGTAAACAGTTATAAAGACAATCATCTGATGTCATTCTATATCCAGCTTCAGCAATATTAGTTGAACCCGCAACAAGTTTTACATTTGGAAATATAGCCGCTTTTGGTACGCCAGTTGTTCCTGATGTAAAAATATAAAATGCGGTATCTTTAGCTGTAACATTATCAAGTGTATTAGGTAATTGAACATCTGTGTTATCGACTTCCTCATCAATGTTAGTTGCCCATTCTGGACAGCGTTGATTTATATTTTCTTTAACCCATAGAATATCTTTTTTATTCTTAATATTTATAGAATCTAAAACCTCATGTAAGGGCTCAGATTGTTCATTGCCAAAAATACACTTCTTAGAATTTGATGAATTTATGCAATGAATGAGTGGGTCTCCAGTAAGACTATAATTAATGAGTACACTGGTTGCTCCAAGCTTATTTATTGCAAGAAGTGTGGTTATGTATTCAGTTCTATTTTCCATGAATAGAACAACTTTATCACCGTGTTTAATTCCATTATTATCTAGATAATTTGCTATAACATTTGATGCATCATCAATATCTTTATATGAGTGTGTTTCATCTTCATACAAAATAAAGGTTTTATCTGGATTTTTATTAACTTGTTTTAAAAAGCTATGTGCCATAGAGGCATTATCATTATCTTCTGGCCACTTATAGTTCATACTCGGAACCAAATATTTTAGCTCACCAATAACTCTAAAGAATTCTGTTATTTTATTAATCATTATTTATTGTCTCTATATTTAATTGTCCCTCTAGACCAGCATCTCTATGAATATGAATTTTTTGATACTCTGGATCCATTATCATGTTGTACATTGATTTTCTATTGGGATATTTTGCAATAGCAACAGTGTCCCATAGATCCTCAACTTCCCCGCACATCATTCTACTAACTTTTGAAACAAATAAAAATTCACCACCATATTTTTTTATCAAATTTTTAACTTCTGATGCATAAAGTGCATATGCTTCCTCACCTGTAAGTTTTGAATCCCTGCCATCATCATAAATAGCTTTATCCTTATATTTAAGTAAATTTACCATTGATATTGGTCCAAAATCTGGATCTTCTAAAAAGCCATCGATTTGTTCTTTATTGGGTATGATTTTATTTTCTACTTTCATATTTATTAATTTTTGACATATTATATTATTATATCCTATTCAATTCTTGGAGATTATTATCAATAATAGAGTTATAAAACATACTGGTTCAAAATATCCTATTATACAAGCGCCGATGGGATGGATTGCAAGGAGTAAACTTGCATCCGCTGTATGTGAGGCAGGTGGATTTGGTATTATTGAAACCTCATCTGGTGAAATAGATAATTGTAAAAATGAAATAAAGGTGATGTCGAAACTCACTGATAAGCCATTTGGTGTAAATTTACCTTTACTATTTCTTAAAGACGATTCAATGGTTAAATTTTGTGTATCATCAGGCGTTAAATTTGTTACCACGTCTGCTGGAGATCCTACAAAATATATAAAAGTTCTTAAAGATTCTGGAATAACTGTTTATCATACAGTTCCTAATTTAGAAGGCGCTTTAAAAGCAGCTGAAGCTGGTGTTGATGGTTTAGTTGTTGAAGGCACAGAAGGAGGTGGTTTCAAAAGTCCAATTGAAATTGGTTTGCTTGTATTAATCCAATCTATATCTAAACAAATAGATCTTCCAATAGTTGCTGCTGGTGGAATTGTTGATGGTAAGGGAATGGCCTCTGTATTCGCAGCAGGCGCAGAAGGTATTCAAATGGGAACAAGATTTGTTTCATCTGCTGAGAGTCCCGTTCATTCTAATTTCAAAAATACTATTGTAAATTCTTCTATTGATGGAACTTTAATTTTAAATAAAAAAGCTAAACCTGTAATTAGAGCTCTTAAAACTGAACTTACTGAAAAAATTGATCAAATTGGTGAAATGGATATGTCAGCGTTAATGAAAATAAAAGAATTATATTTTGATGGTAATATGAATGCTGCGCCTGCGCTATCTGGTCAATCGGTCGGTTTAATAGATCAAGTAAAAAATGTTAAAGATATTATTGATGAAACTATTAATGAATTTAATAAAGTTTGTAAAGATATGGGAAAGATTAAATTTTAAATTATTCTACTAGATTTAAAATAAAACTATATTCTTCGGCAATTTCTTCAAATTGATTAATCCTTCCACTTAATCCACCGTGTCCACCAATCAAATTCATTTTCATCAAAATTGGATAATCTGAAGTATTAAATTCTCTCAATTTTGCGATATATTTTGCTGGCTCAAAATATTGTACTTGAGAATCATAAAGGCTCGATGTGACAAATACTGCTGGATAATCTAAATTTCTGATATTGTCGTATGGAGAATATTGTTTCATATAAAAATATTCTTCTTTATTGGCTGGATTTCCCCATTCATCATATTCAAAAGTTGTAAGTGGTATGGATGGATCTGACATAGTTGTTAAAACATCAACAAAAGGTACACTAGATATTATTCCTTTATACAGAGACGGTTCCAGGTTTATGATTGAGCCCATTAATAGACCACCAGCACTTCCACCTCTTGCGAATACATTATTTTTATCTCCAATACCTTTGTTTAATATTGCTCTTACCCCATCATTAAAATCATAAAATGTGTTTAATTTATTGAACATTCTGCCATCTTCATACCACTCCTTGCCCATTTCACCACCACCTCTTACATTAATAATGGCAAAAATAAAACCTCTGTCGAGAAGTGGTATTAAAGAAGATCTGAATGAAGCATCGATATTTATTCCATAGGATCCATATCCATAAAATAGTATGGGTGCGTTTTCTGGGTTTGTAGTATTTTTTGAGATAACAACAGCTGGTATCTTTTTTCCATCTCTTGCTTCAATAAAAAATCTGTTGTCAGTGTAGTCATTAGAATTGAAATTATTTATATCCTTATTCCATAATTTAAGAGATTTGTTAACTTTAAAACTATAAGAATAAATAGTTGATGGGGTAGTTAAACTTGAATAAGAGTAATTAAATGAAGTTTTTTTAACCTCATTATTATATGAAAGTGCTACATCATATGCATCATCGTTCATTAATAAGGACTTGGTAGACTTTGATTCGAGATCAAATATATTTATTTCTGGTAAACCATTTTCTCTAATCTCTAGGACCAAAAATTTGTCTACCAGCAACATATCATTTATAAATACATTTTCTCTATGAGGAATTATTTCCTCCATTTGATCGATATCTCTATTATTATCAGATATTGATTTTAATATTTTAAAATTAGGTGCGTTTTTGTTACTAAGAACTATAAACACATTTGATTCAACATGTTCTAAATAATATAAATGGTCATCAGATCTTTTTATATAGATCTTTGGTTGTTCCATAGGGGATGATGAGTCAATTAATCTAATTTCATTAGAATTTGTTGCTTCAATATTTATGTAAATAAATTCTTTTGATCTTGATGGATATATCGACATATTATATTCAGTGTCTATTTCTTTATATATAAGGACATCATCACTTACGTTTGATCCAATTTTATGAACGTATACTGAATTGGATATGAGCGTAACAGGATCTTTCTTTGTGTAAATGATATGTTTATTGTCTTTTGTCCATATTATTCTGCCTCCTGTATCTTCTATAACATCATTAAGATACTTACCAGTTTTAGGATCAAAAAATTTGATTGTATACTCGCGTCTACCGTTGTTATCCTCTGACATACCAATTAGATTATTATCATGGGATGGTGACAAAGATCCTACTGAATAGAATTGTTGTGATTTCAATTTTATATTAGGATCTAAAAGTAACTCTTCATTGTTATTTGAATCTTTGCGATAGTATTTTTCTAACTGATCAGATTTATTAATTTTTTCATAGTAACTAAATCCATTATTTTCTATGGGAAAACTTATCTCTTGATCTGGTATTTGTTGAAAAAGTTCTTCAACTAATTCTTTTTTAAAAGGTTTTTTTGATTCAAACCACATGTCTGCATATTCATTTTCTTCTTTAAGATATGAAATAACATCTTCTTTTGATCTAGAGTCATCTCTAAGCCAATAATAATTATCTATTCTTACATCTTCATGTTGAATAAGCTCAACTGGTATTTTTTTTGCTTTGGGTATATTCATATTTTCAGTTGAGACACATGCAGTTAGTATAAAAAAAATAGTTAAAGAAAAATATTTTTTATTTAGTAAACTTTTCATTATTTCTTAAACCAAATAATCAATTGGGAAGTGTTATCCATATAGCTTTGATAATCACTTCTGTTTTTTAAACTTCTATTATCCATCATTGGACAAGAAATATATATAAACAACAAATACATTGAAAGAGGGCATATAAATGTCCATATTGGAATTATGTTTGACGATAAACCAAACAAATAAACTGAAAACCAGAATAGAACTTCACCAAAATAATTTGGATGTCGTGAATATTTCCACAAACCATCTTTCATTGTAATTCCTTTATTTTTTATATCTGACTTAAATTGCCTCATTTGATAGTCTGATACTGTTTCAATTACCACAGCAATAATTGCTATTAAGCTAGCAAAAATTAATAAGAATGAATTGTATGTATTCGAAATAAAAATGTAATACAAAGGTAGTAATGATAGATTAACTTGAAGTGTAGGCATTAAGTGAATGCCAAAAAAATTTATTAACTCAGATCTAATTGGCGTAGTATTTTTTAAATCAACGTACCGAAAATCTTCGTGTTTAAATCCAGGCCATCCAATAATCCAATTATGTGTCAGCCTAAGTGCCCAAAAAATTACAGGTATTAATATATAAAGATGTTTATCTGGATTCATAGAAAAGTCATTTGCTAGTGACAAAAAAATAACTATAGGAATTGGCGCAACAGACCAAAATGGATCATATAAAGACGAATTTTTTAAAATAACACTAAATATATAAACAAATATAGTTGCTAAAATATGCCAAACTAGAATTTTTAGCCAAATATTAATGATAGATTCGGGTACTAATATATAAGCTAAGTAGAAGGTAAAACAATAAATAAATAAGCAAGTCAATAAACTATTGAATTTATTTTTTAACATTAGAGTTTTATTAACTAATCTTCTTCTAATTTATTTCTTATATCTAATTTTTGAAGGCTTATCTTATCTTTTAAAGACATTATGTATGCTGCACCGGCTAAAATTAAAATACCTGATGCTTCATATATTATATTTATGGAAGGTAGGTCTTTGCTTTGAAGAATAATCATTCTTGTTAATGCTGTCATAGCAATAATAATAGGTAACGTTACAGGTAATCTATTATTTACATAAAACGCAAGCACCATTCCCAAGACTTCTGCATATATAAATAGTAAAAATAAATCACTTAAATTAACAGTTCTTGTTTCAATGAGTCTCCAGATCTCAATACCAGTTGCAAAAAGAGT
Source organism: SAR86 cluster bacterium (assembly GCA_023703615.1). Classification (NCBI taxonomy): domain Bacteria; kingdom Pseudomonadati; phylum Pseudomonadota; class Gammaproteobacteria; species SAR86 cluster bacterium. The sequence continues at coordinate 608,452 of CP097971.1, forward strand.
AGCAATAGCAATTATCATTAATATGCATCTCTCAGAAACCCATATAACTTTTTCCCATACGCTTGGTTGATGATTCATTACGTGATTTTACGTAATTTTTTAGTAAATATAAACAATATACATAAATATAAGTTCGATCAAACTTGACATAACTGCATTGATTATTAAAAATGACATAAATATATGTTAGGGGATAACACATGAAAAAATTATTTTTGTTTATTTGTATTGTGTCTGTAAGCTCATCTTTCGTAATAGCCCAAGATAATCTTGCTATCGAAGAAGTTATAGTAACAGCAGAAAAGCGTGAAGCTAACCTGCAAGATGTTCCAATGGCACTTGATGTTTTTACTGCTTCTCAAATTGAAGATCAAAATATCGATACAGCTAGAGATATTTCATCTTACTTACCATCTTTGATTGTAAACTATAATATTGATCCAATGTTTGCTTCAATGCGTTTGCGAGGTATTGGAGTGAGTATAAGTGATACTGCATTAGAATCAGACGTGGCTTTTATAGTTGATGGTGTATATCTAAATAAAACTGGTCTTGGTTTAAATGATCTAGTTGATGTTGAAAGAATTGAGGTTTTATATGGACCTCAGGGAACGTTATATGGAAAAAATACAACTGCAGGTGTTATCAACGTTACAACAAAAAAACCTGTTCCTGGTGATGCAAATGCATATGTTGAAATAGAAAGTGGTGATTACAACCACACAAAAATATTAGCAGCAGCAACAATGGGTTTATCAGATACTCTAGCGCTTAGATTAAGTGCAAATGTCAACGAAAATGATGGATACATGACAAATATGACGGACGGATCCTCTGCAAACGGAACTGATGATTCAACAGTAAGTTTAAAACTTTCATATGATAACGATGTTAGTAGCGTTTATTTTACTCATACTGATACATCAAAAAATTCTTCATGTTGCGCTGTTGATTCTATATATACACAAAGTCCAATAATTTTGGCAGGTGTTGGTGCGCTTGGTGGGCCAGCTGGAGCACTAGCCGATACCGAATATAACAATTACGAGTATAGATCAACACCCGGAATACCTGTCTTTAACTTAGATTCAGATTTAACTTCTCTTAAAATTGATACTGAGCTAGAAAATGGGACTTTAACATTAGTAATGGCAACGAATGATTTCACTACATACAGTTCAAATGATGCTGACTACTCACATTTGGACATGGCAACAATTCATTCAGAAAAGTATGGAGATTCTATGACAATAGAAACAAGATTTGATTCAAATTTAATAAATAATAGAGAATACACATTTGGTACATATACTTATACTGCTGAAGTTGGTGAAAAAGGTATTGGTCAAAATGAATACTTCTTTGGTATTGGCACCGATTTTGATGCAGTACTAAACGCAACTGTTGCAGGACTAACTCAACAAATTACTCAGCTAGGAACACTGGTAGCTCAAAATTTAGCTACGCCAGTACAAATAGCTACTCTTGGTGCATTGCAAGGTCAAGCACAAGCTTTAGGAGGTTTGAATGCACTAGTTGATGGTGGAGATGGAATATCTCAACATCACGTATGGTCAGATGATAGTTTTGCCGTATTTGGCAGAGTTACAACTTATATTGATGAAACATTAAGATATACAGTTGGTCTTAGATATACTTCAGAAGAAAGACAAGGCGACATGTACACAAAGACTATTACACCTGGGTATATTACAGTTGCTCCATCTATTGCAGCTGCAGCAGGGCAACCACAACTAGCTGGGGTCACAGTTTCAAGACAGACTTTAGTAGCACCTATCTGGCCGCTTAATTTAGTATCACAAGATGTTGATGCAGTTTTTTCAAGAGATGATAGTTCAACAACTTGGTCCTTAAGTGTCCAAAAAGATATTAAAGAAGACGTTATGTTATACGCTAGGGCAGCTACAGGTTATAAACCAGGTGGCTTCAATTCTACTTTTGGATTAACAGCTGATACGAGAGGATTTGATAAAGCTGAGAGTAATAACCTTGAAATAGGAATTAAGTCCCGACTTCTTGATAATAGAGTTCAATTTAATGCAGCGATTTTTGATTTCGAAGTTGAAGGACAACATTATATTACTCAAGATGCATCAGGTCTTGGAAGAGTTGTAGGTAATGCTACAGTACCATCTGAAAGATTAGGTTTTGAAGCATCTGTAATTGCAAAAATATTACCAAACTTAATATTTAATGCAGGCCTTACTTTAATTGATGATGGTGACCCTGCACCTGAAACTAATGCTGAAAACAGAGTTTCACCTGATGATGCATATGTTCTTGGATTATCATACTTTCAGCCTTTCATGGGTGGAAAGCTGTTTTCTAGATTAGACTATACTTATGATGAGGGTAATTATCAAAATAGTTCACAACCATTAGGTACATCTGGCTGGTCTGGTGTTCCTGGCTATCCAGAAATATCTCAACCAATTGAAGTAGAGAATTTAAATTTTAAACTTGGTTGGGCTAATGATGATTTTGAAGTTGCATATTCAATCAAAAATGCTACTGATGAAAAACACGTAAGATTGGTATTAACAACTAGTGGAGTAAGTGGTTTGAATGGAATGTTCATGAATTCACCACAAATTCAAACAGTTAGTTTGAAATATAATTTTTAATTAATTATTAATTATAAAAAAGGGAGTTTTTAAGCTCCCTTTTTATTTTACAGTATCTAAAATCTTTATTTCTTCTTCATTCATTTCTGGATCAATTTGTTCGAATAAGATGCTGGACATATATCTTTCAGCTGTATCAGCAAGCATACATAAAATATTGCTTCCTTTATTTGCATCACGAGCAACGCTCATAGCAACTGCAAATGTTGAACCACCAGAAATACCAGTAATAATTCCTTCTTTAGATGCTAATTTTTTTGACCATAAAATACCATCAGCTCCTGTTACAGGTATGTTTTCGTCAAAATATTTGTTATCTATAGATTCTTGTAAAACATATGGAATAAAATCTGTTGTCCATCCCTGAATAGGATGCGGGTTCCATTCAGGATGAGACGAAGAGGGTGAATTATCATTTGAACGTTTTTGTTCAATACCACTTGCAATTAATGGTGCTACATCAGGTTCAGTGATTATTAATTTTGTTTCTGGCATTTCTTTTCTTAGAATTCTTGAAACACCTGTAAAAGTTCCACCTGTACCATATCCTGAAACCCAATAATCTAGCCCAAGATCTTTAAAATCATTAACGATTTCAATACCTGTTGTTGATTCATGAATATCAGCATTAGCTGGATTTTCAAACTGTCTAGCATAAAACCATCCATTTTTCTCAACCAAAGCCTGTGCTTTATTGTATGAACCTGTGCCGCCCTCTGAACCGGGAGTTAATAAAACTTTTGCACCTAGAAATCTCATCAATTTTCTTCGCTCTATAGAAACACTGTCAGGCATTGTGACTACCAAAGGATATCCTTTAGCAGCACATACCATAGCTAAGCCTATACCTGTATTTCCACTAGTTGCCTCGACAACAGTTTGGCCAGGTTTTAGTGATCCATCAGTTTCAGCATTATCAATTATGCTTTTTGCTAATCTATCTTTAACTGAGCTAGCTGGATTGAAATATTCTGCTTTCACATATAAATTTATATCTTTCGGCGCAAGATTTTTTATTTTTATAACTGGCGTATTACCAATTGTATTTAGTATATTTTTGTAAATCATAGTTTATTCAACGTAATTCTATGATAATTTATTCATAATTTATACATTATTTTTTACTAATTATATATATTGAATAGTACAATATTTTTTATTAATCAAATAGGGAGATATCTATGTATAAGAATATATTTTTAAGCTTTTTTGCAATTTGTTCTATGAGTTTTTATGTATATGCTGATGACCATTCATCAGATATTAAAAGTGATGGATCAGTTGGTGAATTTAATTACTTTTCGGTCACAGACCCAGTAGAATTTGTTTCTGCTTTAACTTCATTTAGCGACACAAAATGTGCAAATAAATGGAGGGAAGCATCAAACGGATCCTATAGTTTGTGGTCTCTTCGTGGTTCTAGTTATAGTCATTTTGTCTTAGTTAGTTATGAAAGTTGGGATGCTATGGATAAAGGTAGCAAAGTGTTATCTTCGTGTCCTGCCTTTGCTAATATGGTTAAATCATTTGATGATTCAACTAATTCTGAAAGATCATGGAATTGGGTAACTGAAAATGCACTTTCTGGAAGAACTTGGCAAGATAATACAGTTTTTTCAAAATTTAATTTTAATGTTAAAGAGGGAATGGCCGGTGATTATGCTGCAGCGTGGAAAAAATTGATGAAAGCACAAATGGATAATGTACCAGGTTCGTTTGGAATTAATACTGTTGTTTATGGAAATGGTTATGCTAGTCATATGGTATATCTAGGTGCAAATTCAACAGAAGAATTAACTTCATCATTTAAAAAGGTAACGTCAACAGACGATTTTAAGGAATTTTTTTCAACGGTTAAAGATATTAGAAGTAACATAAATACAGAAATGGTTACATTAGTTAAAGCATTCTAATTTTCATCCACATAAAAAAAGAGGGCATATAGCCCTCTTTTTAATTAAAAAGTATTAGTCCTTAACCCAAACAAGTAGTAATTGGAAGATTACGATAAATGCATGAAAAGCCGTTTGTAACGATCCACCAATTATTCCAGGAGTATCAATTAATACAGATAATCTATCACCAGATGCAGCTCCCATGTCAACGAGTTGTCCAACATAAGAACCTAATATACCTCCACCTATTTGACTAGTATTAAAAAAGAAAAATCCCACAAATAGACAATATATAGAAGTCATTATTTTTCCTATCATTGGTGGGTTTTCTAAGGATCTAACATTATTAGCCATTCTAAAACCAAGCCATGTTAACAAAACCATAGCCACAAAATACATAGAATTCGATATGAACGCTATATACATTAAATTTAAAATTTGATATTCAGTCATTGTTCCTCTCCCTTAATTATTTAAAATAACAATATTATTATTAAAACATATATTTAATAACTTGAGGTTAACTAATAGAATATTATATTAAATTTCTTAAATCAGTATAATCCATAATTGATTTATTTATTTGACTATGTCTGATACCTAGATGATGATCGATAGACCATAAACTAACACCAACGTCATAAGAATTAAATCCATCGTGACTAATAATTGCAATTTGTGGTCTTTCAAGTAATTCAAAGTGTTCACCGCCCCAATCGGGTAACTCTTCAGGTCCAAATCCTGACTCAATTGATACAACTGAAATATTTAATTTATATGCAACTTCCTCTATTATTTTATGCAGTGAGCTTGATAGAGGATTATCCATTGCGATAACTACAACACTGCCTCTGGATAGTTTATGGCCTGATAATATAGTTTCTTTATTAATAATTCGAACCTTTACACCAAGCTCCATTAAACGAGCAGCAAATGCAACAGATCGATCATCATTACCATCAACTGACCACATTAATGCATCTGTACTTATTTCAAAATTAACTGGCAGTGAATTCCATTTTATTAAGTTAGAATTAATATGTTCTGGCACGGTTAGTGCAGACAATCCATACATCATAGATAAATTAAATGCTGTTGTATCGTACATGATGGATGAACCATCTCGAAGATTAGCTTGTTTTTCTTTTATTAGTACTGCTTCATCTATTTCAGCATCAAATTCCATCATTGCAGCTAGAATAGGGGCCTCAGCTTGCCTATTTGGAATTATTAAACTACCTGTTGGAATTGTAAAATTTTCTATTACATCCCCAGTTTGTTTGAGAGCATTTTTAACTAATATTGGTTTATCATTCTTATATAATTTTATATCTTGAAATTCTAATTTTTCAATTAATGTATTTAATCTACCAATATTTTTAGTCGGTAATACTACAAAAGTTTTATTTGCATATTCACTATCTCTTGATACATTATATTTTCTGCCTTCCCAATAGTCTTGATACATAGCTTTTGAATTTTTAAGAAGTGTTTTTAAATTAACCATTGTGCTTACATACTGATGATGTACAGATTCTTTATAAGACTGAATTGTTCCTTCTGGTCGCTTTACACCATCTTCTGCCATTCTAGATTGCTCATATAAAATCCCAAGAGTACCTCTAAATTGAGCATAAAATGAATATCCAGGATACAAATCTTCATGCCATTCCCCAGTATAAAAACGCCAGTTTTTATCATCGAATGCATTTCCTTGATCTTGAGCAAATACATTACCCCATTTAATTAGATCTTTATCTATGTTTTTATTGATAGGCTCTCTGGGAGGACCAGTCATGAATGTATCTTGTGCGCCCATTTCGTGAGCGTCTACTAATATTTGTGGTTTCCATTCATTAATTAATTTAACTCTACCTCGTGTCTCGGGTTGTGTAACATATATCCAATCTCTATTTAAA